>NZ_SEBS01000007.1 GCF_004211145.1 Flavobacterium sp.
ACATCGAATTATTCGAGTTGAACGAGGCATTCGCATCACAATCTCTCGCGGTCATTCGCGAACTCGGCATCAATCCCGACATCGTGAACGTGAACGGAGGCGCGATCGCACTCGGGCATCCGCTGGGCTGTACGGGCGCGAAATTGTCGGTGCAATTGTTTGACGAGATGAAAAAACGCGGCAACAAATACGGAATTGTGACGATGTGCGTGGGAACCGGACAGGGCGCAGCGGGAGTTTATGAAATTATTTGATTTAGCTATCTCTGTTATAATTAAATCTGAAAAAAGTTAGCCACAGATTCACAGATTTTATTTGGATTTTTCAAAGCTGCGCTTTCGACTTTTGCGATTCAAAAAGCAAAAGTCTTAAAAATTAATACAAATGCTTAAATCATTTAGCAGCAAGTGAGTAGAAATCTGTGAATCTGTGGCCTAAAAAATAAGGCCGAGCGTAGCGAGGCCGCCAAACGAAACAAAAGAACTTTGCGCCTTCGAGTCTTCGTGTCTTCGTGTCTTCGTGGCAAAAAAATTAATCGAGGCCGAGCGAAGCAAGGCCGCCAAACGAGAAAAAAAAACTTTGCGCCTTCGTGACTTCCTGTCTTCGTGGCAAAAAGAATTAACCAAAAGGCCGAGCGCAGCGAGGCCGCCGAACGAAACCAAAAAAACTTTGCGCCTTCGTGACTTCATGTCTTCGTGGCAAAAAAAATTAACCAAGGCCGAGCGAAGCGAAGCCACCAAACGAAACCAAAAAAACTTTGCGCCTTCGTGACTTCGTGTCTCCGTGGCAAAAAAATTAACCAAGGCCGAGCGAAGCGAAGCCAAAACGAACCAAAAATATGGAAACAGCAATCGAAAAAGACGTAACCCGCGGAGGCCAATTCCTCGTCAAAGAAACCCAATCCCAAGACATCTTCACACCCGAAGATTTCTCCGAAGAGCAACGCATGATGCGCGATTCGGTCAAGGAATTCACCGACAAGGAACTTTGGGCGCACAAAGAAAAATTCGAAAAGAAAGACTACGCCTACACGGAAGCCACGATGCGAAAGGCTGGCGAAATGGGCTTCCTAAGCGTATCCGTTCCCGAGGCCTACGGCGGAATGGGAATGGGATTCGTCGATACGGTTTTGGTGTGCGACTACATCTCAGGCGCGACGGGTTCGTTTTCGACGGCTTTCGGAGCGCACACGGGAATCGGGACCATGCCGATCACGTTATACGGAACTGAGGAACAAAAACAAAAATACGTACCGAAACTCGCTTCAGGCGAATGGTTCGGAGCATATTGCCTTACCGAACCGGGCGCAGGATCGGATGCGAATTCGGGAAAAACCAAAGCCGTTTTATCCGACGATGGAAAATACTATTCGATCACGGGACAAAAAATGTGGATCTCGAACGCCGGATTCTGTTCGGTATTCATCGTGTTCGCGAGAATCGGCGACGATAAGAACATCACGGGATTCATTATCGAAAATGATCCGTCGAACGGAATCACGCTCGGGGAAGAAGAACACAAACTTGGCATCCGCGCAAGCTCGACGCGACAGGTTTTCTTTAATGAAACGAAAGTTCCGGTCGAGAATATGTTGTCGGAACGCGGAAACGGCTTTAAGATCGCAATGAATGCGCTGAACGTCGGACGAATCAAACTCGGAGCCGCCTGTCTCGACGCACAACGCCGAATCACGACCGAAGCCGCGAAATATGCAAGCGATCGCGTGCAATTCAATACGCCGATCGCATCGTTCGGAGCAATCCGCGCGAAATTGGCCGAAATGGCGACTTCGTGCTACGCGGGAGAAAGCGCAACCTATCGCGCCGCTTATGACATACAAACACGCATCGCCGCTCGCGAAGCCGCCGGAGCGTCTCACCAGGAAGCTGAATTGAAAGGCGTCGAGGAATACGCGATCGAATGTTCGATCATTAAAGTCGCGGTTTCTGAAGACGTTCAGAATTGCGCCGACGAAGGCATACAAATCTTCGGTGGAATGGGATTTTCTGAAGATACTCCGATGGAATCGGCTTGGAGAGATGCACGTATTTCACGTATTTACGAAGGAACGAACGAGATCAACCGAATGCTTTCGGTGGGAATGTTGATCAAGAAAGCGATGAAAGGCCACGTGGATTTGCTCGGACCGGCGATGAAAGTCCAGGAAGAACTCATGGGAATTCCCGATTTCAACACGCCCGATTATTCGGAATTGTTCAGCGAAGAAAAAGACATCATCAAGAAACTGAAGAACGCATTTTTGATGGTCGCAGGTTCGGCTGTCCAGAAGTACGGTCCGGATTTGGATTCGCACCAACAGCTCTTGATGGCGGCGGCCGACATGTTGATTGAGATCTATGTGGCCGAATCGACGATTTTGCGCACCGAAAAACTCGCGAAATCCATCGGAGAAGAAGCCGCGAAAGCCCAGATCGCCATGGCAAAATTATACTTGTACAAAGCCGTTGACATCGTCGGATCGAAAGGAAAAGAAGGCGTCGCGTCATTCAGCGAAGGAGACGAACAGCGCGTGATGATGATGGGATTGCGCCGATTCACGAAATATGCGAATATGCCGAACGTAGTCGCGTTGCGCGAGACGATCGCCGAGAATGTCGTGTCAGCGAACGGATATCATTTTTAAAATAGAAAAGCGTAAAGCATAGAGCTTCGGCTTAAAGCAATTAGTTAAGTTAAGGCCAAAGACGTCTCGGGAAACCGGGGCGTTTTTATTTTTTGGCAAATCGCATGATCGCGATGTCGTCGTTGAGCAATGTGAGTTTGCCCTCGGAATCGAATGTGTAGGCGTTCGCTTTAAATAATGCGCCCATGAAAATGCGTTCGCCATCGCCGGGGCAAAACATTTTGGTCGTGATCATGTTTTGGTCGAATGTGACGAGGTTTCCGACGACCTTCACGCCACCTGAGAAATTATTGCAGCCGTTTTTACCAGACGCCTGGTTCTGTACGACATCGACGTTGAGAGTCGGTTTTTCGTTCGGATAAAGTTTTGTGAAGTCGGCGCCCGGAGCCGAGAGGTATTCGAGTGTCCAACTGCCGTTGATCGTCGGGACTTTTTGTTTGCATTTGCAGGAAACGACGAACAATATCGGAAGGAAAAAAAGCAGTTTTCTCATGGTTTTTTGTTTCGTTGGTCGATCCAAATTTACAAATTATTTGAAGTAGCGTTTGAAATTATCGGACGATTTCCACGCGAGTTCCTTATTTTTAAGGACTTTTTAAAAACAACTGATTATGAAATTACTTGGAATTGGTTCGCGCATCGATCATCCCGAATACGGAAAAGGTGTCGTGACGAATGTTTCTTCTAAAGATTATTGGGTGACGTTCATCGAAGGCGGTTTGGAAACGATCGCGCTCAACGATGAATTCACGGTCATCGACGCAGCCGAAAACGAAGTCGATACGGTAAGTTTCGTCGATGTCGAGAAATCCCTCAAGAAAATCCTGCAACGTTGGAGCGATACGACCGAAGCCGTTCCCATCGCCGACAAATGGAAAGGCGGCAACCTCAAACTCGAGCCGGGACAAAACGGCGTCCAGGGCAAAGATGTTCCGATCGACACGTTCTTCAATAAAATCGTGATGGTGCGCGACCGCCTTCGCGTCATGGAGCAAAAAATCAATGCGAGCAATCTCGACAATGCCGAGAAGGTCGAACTCCAACAATATATCACGCGCATTTACGGATCACTGACGACTTTTAATGTGTTGTTTAAGTTGCAGAGTGATTATTTTGTTGGGGAGAAGAGTAAATGAGTGTAAAAAGTTCAAAGTGCAAAGTACAAAGCCGGGTCTTCTTGACCAAACTTTGCACTTTGTACTTTGCACTATGCACTTTATAAAATTAAAAAAGCGGCCATTGAGGAAGCGGCCGCTTTTACTTGCATGAGCATATTGTTTAGAGAGTAACGATATGCATCCTGCAAAAACCAAACAAACATTTATTGTAGTCCCTTGAATCGTTGTGATTGCTCTACATGACAAAGATGCGGCAATCTCGCAATCGTTTTGTTACAGGATTTTTGTGGTTTGTTACATTATTTCATTTTGACGTTATTTTTGTTTGAAATTTGGAATTTAGAGTTTACACCGAATGCAAATTCCTAAACCTTAAACAAAAAAAAGAACCGCGATGTGCGATTCTTTCCTACAGATTAACTCAATTATCTATACTGTGGCATTGGTTTGTTCTGCGACACCGTTTACGGCTTTCTCGGCCTTTCCGGTGAGTTCGTTAAATTTGGATTTCACGCTTTCGATTTTTTCGGAAGCAGCATCTACGATCTGTCCGTACTTATCGACTGCCTGACCTTTAAGGTCTGCACCTTTATCTTTGATTTTCTTGCGTGTCTCGCTTCCTTTATCAGGTGCGAAAAGTATTCCTAGCGCAGCGCCAACGGCCACACCTGCGAAAAGTCCTATCAATACATTTTTATTGCTCATGACATTTGGTTTTAATGATTAAAAATTCAGTTTGTTATTCCGTTATAGCGGTTTTCTGCCCTGGATAACGCGAAGCAATACGACGATCACCGCGATTACCAATAAGATGTGGATAATTCCTCCTGAGTAAAAGCCTCCTAAAAAGCTGATCGCCCAAATGATCACCAGGATCACTGCTATTGTGTACAATAAATTTCCCATGGTTTCTGTGTTGTTTTTAGTTTATAGTTCTATTTGTTATTTAGGTACTCGGTTTATTTATTTCAATTTTGCCTGAACTTCTTTCGAATGTTGAAGATGCGTGTTCAGGACGGGAAGCGTTTTCTGGGCCCAAGCCTTGATTTCAGCATCGGTTCCTTCTTTCACGTATTCCTCGAACTTCTTGATAGTTTTCTCGTGACCTTCGACCATTTTGTCGGCGTAGGCTTTGTCAAAATCGGCAGCCTTTTTCTCGTTGAGTTTATTATAGGCTTCTTTTCCGTCCTCAGTCAACCCTTTTGGAAGGCTGATATTTTTGGCGGTAGCAAGCAACTCAACTTCAGTAGATGTGGCCGTGTGAGCCGTAACCATCATCGTCCCTAAAGCCTTGACGTCGGCGTTCGCACTTTTTTGGGCGAGTTTTCCGAGTTCGATTTCTTTCATGTCGACTTCGGCAACTGCCATAAGGAATTCAGAATCGTCTTCTTTTGCGTCGTTCTCAACACCTGTCGAGTCATTGTCGAATTTCGCTTCGTTTTGTTCTTCGGCGACTTCTTCAGTATCGGTTGATTTCTCTTTTTTATCGCAAGATTGGAATGAAAGAGTAAAAGCTAAAAGCAATAGCATCGAGGCTGCGCATAATCTGAAGAAATAGGAATTTTTCATAACTAATGGATTTTGTGTTTGTATTTCACAAAGTTGCCATTTCCTAAACCGATATGCGTTACAGGATATTTTGCAATTCTTATAATATTTCCCGAATTGCAGATTTTACGACATGGAGCGCCGATAATTTGTGCCGATTCTTAAAATCCGCCCCTAAAAGTGAACGAAAAATTTAGATTTAAAGAACAGGCAGATACAATCGAAACGTGGCTCCGCTTCCAGGATTTCCCTCGGCGAAAATAAAACCGTCGTGGCTTTCGGCCATTTTCTTACAGATCGCCAACCCGATTCCCGTTCCCGAATATTTTTCCTTATCATGGAGTCGGTGAAACAACACGAAAATCTTCGATTCGTATTCAGGTTCGAAGCCGATGCCGTTGTCTGAAAAAGCGATCTCATGGTATTTCCTACCCGATTGCTTCTTGAGTTTCGCCACATCCTTCGCGTCGACGATTTGGTATGTGATGTTGATTTCGGGTTTCACATCCTCGCGCGCGTACTTGATTGAATTGCTGATCAGGTTCACGAAGAGTTGCTGAATCTGGTAAGGCGTGACGCGGATCGTCGGGAGTTTGTCCGACAAAAAAGTCGCGTGCTTCTCCTCTATCACCTGCGCAAGATCGGTTTTCGCGTTTTCGAGAAGCTCGTTGAGATTGGTGTTCTCAGGCTGTTTCTCGTTTCGGTTCAGGCGCGAATAGACCAAAAGATCGTCGATGAGTTTCTGCGCTCGGTTCGCCGACGATTGTATACGCAGCAGATACGACCGCGAATTGTCGGAAATCAACTTCAGGTCATTTTCGTCGATGCGGGAAATGAACATCTGTATCTTGCGCATCGGTTCCTGCAGATCGTGGCTTACGATGTGGTTGAACGACGACAGTTCCGAATTCGTACTCGCCAGTTCCTTGTTCTTCTGTTCGAGTTTTACGGTGTTCCGATGTTGGCTCGTGATATCGCAATCGATCCCGATTATCGTCTCGCGCCCCGAACTGTCAGTCACCAATTTGCTGATCGTCCTGAAAACGCGGCCTTTCCTGTCGGCGCGGATTACTTTGTATTGGATGATGAACGGCGTCTGGTTCAGCGACTTCACGAAACAATCGTTCACGCGCCTGCGGTCTTGCGGATGCACGAATTTGAGGAAGTTCTTTACTGTCGGCTCGAACGAATCGATTTCGCAGGCCAACAATTTGAATCGATTGTCTGAGAACGTGAGTTTCTTTGACTTCAGATCGTATTCCCAATGACAGATCTCGCCTATGTTCTCAGCATACGCAAACGTCTCGTTCACGTGCTTGAGCGATTGGTTGAGCAACCGCATACGCTTCACGTTGTTCTTGAGTTTCAGAAACGTGAGCAGGAAAACGATGATCGAAAAAATGACGAGGAACGACGAGGTGAACGGCGTGAACGTAATCTCGTCCTCATGCGCTTTTTGCTGGGCTTCGAGAATCTTGTTTTCGCTTTCGACGATTTGGTTGATTTGAAGGCGGATGCGATCCATGACGAGTTTTCCCTTCCAGATCTGTTCCTTGAACTCGGGCGAATCGTTCCTGAAGCGCTTGCTTTGGTTGATGTTGTCGCGAAACACGCGGAAACGTTCGTTGATCATCACGTACAACGTATCGAATTCGGCTTTGCGCTTCTGATTACTTTGCGTGAGTTTCTTGATCGAAAGCAACGATTTATTGATGTGGACGTGACTGTAATTATACGGCTCGAGATAGCGCTCGTCGTGCGTGAGCAGATAACCCCGATGAGCCGATTCGGCGTCCTTGAGTTCCGAGAACAAGCGTTCGAGTTCCACGCGAACGTCTAACGAATGCGTGATCGCCTTTTGCGTCTCGGACATCGTCCTGATCTGCTTGAACGAAATGCTGCCGATGAAAAACAGCGTGAATATCGAAAGCACGAAGACAACCGTCAACACGAACGAAGGCGAAACGTACTTTTTTATTTTCATTAGATGGCTTTTAAATTCGATTTGGGACGATGCCATTTTTATCTCGGACGTTCTCGCATTCCGAAAAACTCAATACTCAATACTAAATACTAAAAAGAAACGTATCCTTATTCAATCCGCCCGTATGAAACTGCCAATTCACGTTCAGCACTTCAGAAATCACGCGTTTGAGCGCATTGAAATCACTCGGCTTGCGGATGTAGACGTTCGCGCCTTTCACGAAAGCGGCCTCGATGTCTTCCTCAGACCCCGAAGTCGAATAAATGGCGATGGTCAAATGTTTCAACCGTTCGCTGCCGCGGATCGATTCAAGGCATTCGAAACCGTTTTTACACGGCATATTCAAATCTAAGAAAAGGATGTGCGGCAATTCGTTCGATTCGTCTTCAAGATAGTGCATGAGCTTTTCGCCGTCGTGCGCGACCTTGAGTTCCGTATCGAGTTTCAGCGAATCGATGGCATCCTTGAAGAACAGACGATCGTCCTCATCGTCGTCTGCGAGCAGGATCATGGTTTTCCCGGGTTTCATAACGTCATTCTGTTTGTGTGGTGGCTTAAATGTACGTCAAATTTAAATCGGCTAACGCGCGCCGGCCCTCTTTTTAATGATGCGTTGGAAGGCTGTCGGGGTAAGTCCCGTGGTTTTCTTGAATTGGTTCGAAAGGTGTGCGACGCTACTGTAGTTCAATTGGTACGAAATTTCTGTAAGTGTCAGTTCGCCTTCAATGATAAGCTGCTTGGCGCGCTCGATCTTTTGGATGATAATGAAGTTTTCGATCGACGAATATGTGACTTCTGAAAACAAATTCGAAATATAACCGTAACTGTGGTTCAATCGGTCGGCCAGATACGTCGAGATGTTCGTGTTCGGAAGCTTCTCTTTTTCGTAGATCATTTCAATGATGATATCCTTGGTCTTCTCAATGAGCGTGTTCTTGTGGTTGCTCACGATTCGGATACCGTAACGCTCCAATGAAGCCTCAAGTTGCTTCTGCACATCGGGCGTCATCGTGCCCTTGATCTCGACCTCGCCCAATTCCTTGAGTTCATAGTCGATGCCGTAATGCTCGAGTTGTTCCTGAAGAATGACCTTGCAGGCCAGGTTGATATCATATTTGATGTAAAGCTTCATTTGTCTGGTCGTATTTTTCGTAAATATATAGTAAAATGTGATAATGATGCAAGATGATTTGTCATATAATTTCCGTAATTTGATTGGAATCCAAACATAAAAAACATGCAGCAACAACCTGAAGGTTTCGATTGGGAAACCATGCTTAAAGGCAGTGAAGATTGGGGCTTTCACGGCGAGATCATCATCCGTACTTTTTTAATGTATCTCGTCATTTTGTTCGCGTTGAGCATCTTGGGCAAACGAGGCGTGAAACAGCTATCGGTGTTCGAATTGGTTATCATCATAGGTTTTGGATCGGCGGCGGGCGACCCGATGTTTTACAAGGATGTCGGAATTCTGAACGCCATAACCGTTTTACTGCTCATCGTGTTGCTTTACAAGATAACGACACACTTGGTCTTCAAAAGTTCGGCGATTGAAAAGTTCATTGAAGGTGAACCTATTTGCCTCGTCGACGACGGGAAATTCTCCATCTCGAACTTCGACAAAGAGCCGTTGGGTTACGATGAATTTTTCTCAGAGATGCGCACCAAGAGCGTTTCCCATTTAGGCCAGATCGAACAGGCGATCATCGAAGTCACGGGTGAAATCAGCATATATTATTATGAAGACAAAGACGTGAAATACGGTCTGCCGATTCTTCCGAGCCTCTACGCCGAGAAACACAAACAAATCCTCTCATCCGGAATGTATTCGTGCAGTTTCTGCGGATTCACTGAAAAACTCGCCGCGACCGATCATCACATCTGCCCCGAATGCCGCAAGGACGAATGGGTGACATCAATCAACAAACGACGGATAACTTAGGTAGATTGACAGATGTTGGATTTACAGATGTTAGATTTACAGATTTACAGAACTCCAAAGTCCAAAATCTGACAATCTGAAATCTCAAAATATGAAATATGAAATCTGAAAATCTGAAATCTTAAAATCTTAAAATCTGAAATCTGAAATCCGAAATCTGAAAATCTGAAATCTGAAAATCCGAAATCCAAAATCAACTCCCAACCATTTCCCCGCCATTCACATGAATCACCTGGCCCGTAATATAACTCGCATCCTTACTCGCCAAAAACACATAGGCCGGTCCGACTTCTGACGGCTGTCCTGCCCTTTTCATCGGCGTGTCCTGCCCAAAATCGCTTACTTTATCAAACGTTGAAACGATCAAAGGCGTCCAAATCGGGCCCGGCGCGACGGCATTTACACGAATTCCTTTCTCAGCAAGCATCGTCGAAAGCGAACGCGTAAACGTGACGATCGCACCTTTCGTGCTCGAATAATCGAGCAAGTGTTCACTGCCACGATATGCCGTGACCGAGGCCGTATTTATGATACAATCGCCTGATTTCAAATGCAGCAAGGCTTCCTTGACCAGATAAAAGAACGGATAAATATTGGTTTCAAAAGTTTCCGATAGTTGTTTCTTGGTGATGTCCGACAGCTCGGTCTGCGGAAATTGCCGGGCCGCATTATTGACCAAGATATTGAGCTTCCCGAATTTCGAGATTGTCTTTTCAATCACCGATCTGCAGAAACTCTCTTTTTTAAGGTCGCCTTTTATGAGATGGCACGTGCGGCCTTCAGCTTCGACTATCGCTTTGGTTTGGTTCGCGTCGGCGTCTTCGTTCAAATAGACGATCGCGACATCGGCTCCTTCCTTGGCGAAATAAACGGCGATGCTGCGCCCGATTCCACTGTCGCCGCCCGTTATCAAAGCGATTTTACCTTTTAGTTTTTCGCTGCCCTTGTATTCGGGATATACGATTTCAGGCTCGGGAACCATGTTCGATTCCTTGCCCGGCCTTTTCTGTTTTTGCTGTGGAAATTCCGATGGTTTTGCCATGACTCGACTTTTTCGTAAAGTTAAATCGCAGGCAATCCAAACGTCTTGCAGTTTTCACGGTTTTCGTTATCGGATTTTATCGCCCGAACCTGAAGATTTCCGCATCCTTGTTTTCCTTTCCAAGCATCAGATCGGTGATGATTTCAGCGGCGACCAAACTGAACGTGATGCCGTTTCCGCCGAATCCGAGCGCGAAATAACTGTTGGGCAGTTTCTCATATTCGCCTATGTAAGGCAAACCGTCTTTCGTCGCGCCGAACGTTCCCGCCCAGCTGAATTCCATTTCAAAAGCGATGTCGGGAAACAATTTTTTGAAATCGTTCGTAAGCTGTTTCGCCTTGCGTTTGAGCAGCTTTTCGCGTTTCGCGGGCGTCGAGAATTCCTCATCGCGACCTCCGACCAAAATCCTGCGGTCGGGCGTCGTTCGCAAATACAAATAGGGATCGGTCGTGTTCCAAAGCAAGGCGTTGCGTTTCCAGAATTCGGTCTTCTCATTGAATTGCTCGCTGACGATCGCATACGTCGAAAGCAAATCCACTATATTTTCATCGATCTGGTCGACAACCTCGTAACCTGTCGCGTACACCAATTTCGTGCACTTCACCTTGCAGCCGTTCTCGGTTTCGAGGTCGACGCCATTTTTGTGGTGCTTTATTTTGACGACGCGGGTTCGGTCGTAAATATCGGCCTGCTGTTGTTTCTTGTGTTGCAAAAGTTCGTGCGAAAATAAATACACGTCGAGTTGGGCACCGTGATGCGATAATATTCCCGCGGGCGAATCGAACCCGAATTCGCTTCGGATCCTATTATCGTCCAAAAATTCAACGTTGAAACCCGCATTTTTTCGCGCTTCGAATTCCTTCTTAATCATGGAAACGTCTTTTTTGTAAGCCGCGAAATACAAGCTGTCCTTGAATTCAAAATCGCCGCATTTGTGTGTGGCCGCTATCTTGCCGAGTTGCGTGATCGCGTTGTTGCACAAATGGTACGAACGGTCGGCGAAATCCTTTCCGACCATTTCGCGCAGCTTGTGCAAAGGCGTGTCGATTTCGTATTGCAACAGCGACGTACTCGCGCAAGTGCTTCCAAGCCCGATCGTACGCGCATCGATCAAAACCGTTTTGACACCAGTATTGACCAAATAATATCGCACGAGAGCGCCCGAAATTCCGCCGCCCAGGACGACGACATCGGTTTCGATATCCTTGTCGAGTTTCGGAAAATTATACGGAAGCCCATCCTTGACAAGCCAAAACGGGTAACCTGATTTCAAGATCATATGTATTGTTTATCCTAAAGTTAACGATTAACCTTTGCTCGCGCGTGACGGCAACCGTTAAAGCCGTGTTAACCAAAATTCGAAGCCTCGGTCAAATCGCTAAATTTGAGTAAACACTAAAAATCGTTTCCCATGAGAAAGATAGTCTATTCCATTTTTTGCATCGCCGCGTTGGCCGGATGTAAATCTTCAGGTAAAAAAGATTCGGCGGTTTCCCCGTCAAAAACAATAAAAGTCGCGCTCGCCCAAAAGAGTGACAGCGGCGTTTCAGGCGAAGCGACGTTCACTGAGAAAAACGGAGAAGTGAGATTCACTGCAAATCTTACGGGATTGGCGCCCGGAATCCACGCGATCCACATCCACGAAAAAGCCGATTGTTCCGATCCCAAAGCCGAATCGGCGGGCGGACACTGGAATCCTACCGCGAAAAAACACGGGAAATGGGGCGTCGGTGATTACCACAAAGGCGATATCGGAAACTTTCCTGCCGATGAAAACGGAAACGGAACCATTACGGTCACGACGTCCGAATGGTGCATCGGATGCGGCGACCCGAAAAAAGACATCATCGGAAAAGGGCTCATCGTACATGAAAAAGCCGACGATTTCGTGACGCAACCAACAGGAAATGCAGGCGGACGAGTGGCTTGCGCCGGCATCATCAAATAGTATCGGGATTTTGAGTTTTGAATGTCGAATTGTGACGAAATCTTAATTCGACATTCAGAATCCAAAATTCAAAATAAATAACACTAATTTCGCAGCCTAAACGAATTCGATGATCAATCCTTCGGCACACGGCTGGATCGACAAATTTTTCTCGGGACAAAAAAGCGGGAAAGATATTCCTACCGGTTCTTCGGAAGCTTTTTACCGCGAGATCCGAAAGACAGGTTTCATATACGGCCACGTCGTTTCGTTTTACACTTCCCAAAAAATCAAGACCGACGGTTGGCTCGACGAGGAACGCTCCAAGTTGGCGCTTCTCATCATCCTATACCGATTATATGTCGAAATCCGCGAGGACGACGACATCCGGAAATTCATATCGGAAACCATCGCGTTCTATGACGAGATGAATCCGAAAGGTTTCAATCTGTTCAAGAAAGTGTTGCCTGAAGACGTTCCGTCGTACAACCTCGAAAAGATCATCGACGAGCGCGTGCAGACGAATGACAACATCATCAGCAAGAATTTCTCGCACATCGTTACGAATGCGTTGCTTTTCGTCGACGTGATCGCGTACCAGAAATATCTCGAACAAGGTGCGATTCCCGATAAATATTTGAAGCGGGCCGAAGAAATCATCGTAAGTGTCGTCTCGCTCGCGTTGCAGACCAAATCGCGCAAATCCCAGTACGACAAATTACTCATCAAGCTGTTCGACACGTCCTTGCGCTACGGCAAATTCGCCGACGTCACGGTCCAAAATCCGGAATCGCTGCAACTTGGTTATTTCACGGACGCGCTTGAAAAGTATTATTTGCTTGACTTGGCCGGAATGGCGATGTGGAGCGACGGCGTGATGGAAAACGAAGAAGCGTATTTCATACACACGATCGCGGGTTTCCTGTCGATTCCTGAGAAAATCGTCGATGAAAGCATCTTTCAGGTCAACGACTTCATAGTGAGCTACAAAAAGGAAATCGCGTATTTCAATTATTCGAATCCCGTAAAGCACTTTTACGATCACATGACTGAAAGTGTGATCATCTTGATCCGACGCAATAAAAACCGCTTGGTGCGCGAAATCATGCAAAGCGGCGAGCTCATGAAATTGCTCGCCACATCGACAACGCGCGATCTCGACGAAAAGGAAAAGAAAAAAGTCCGAAAGCAATTGCTCGACGTGTGCAAGACGATTCCGTCGCTCACGATTTTCCTTTTGCCGGGCGGAAGTTTGTTGCTGCCGATACTTATAAAGTTCATTCCGCAGATGCTGCCGTCGGCGTTCAACGAAAACAGTGAAGAATAAAAAAGCCGCTAAAAAATAGCGGCTTCTTTTTTATGTCATATTCCAACTTTAAAGTGGAATCTGTGGACGTCATCGAGATCCTTATCCGAGTTCAAGGAAACCTCCAAGTCGGTCACGTATCCTGAATTCAATCCGTAAACCCAACCGTGCAACGTCAATTGCTGACCGTTGTTCCAAGCATTTTGGACGATCGAAGTCCTGGCCAAGTCTATTACCTGGTGCTTCACGTTGGTTTCCACGAATTCATTGAAACGCTCTTCCTCGTTTTCGATAGAATCGAGACGCTCGCGATTCAAACGATATACATCCTTGATATGGCTGATCCAGTTGTCGATGATTCCGATCGATTGGTTGCCCATCGCCGCTTTGATACCACCGCAGCCGTAATGTCCGCACACGATCACGTGTTTCACCTTGAGAACATTCACCGCGTAATCGAGCACGCTCAACATGTTCATGTCGGTATGCAGGACCATGTTCGCGATGTTGCGGTGTACGAAGACTTCACCCGGTTTCGTGCCCGTGATCTGATTCGCCGGCACGCGACTATCAGAACAACCGATCCACAAAAGCGGCGGATGTTGCTCCTTCGCCAAACCTGTAAAATATTCAGGATCCAGCTTCAATGTTTCTTCTACGAATTTCTTGTTGTTGTCCAGTAGTTTTTTATAAAAATCGTCCATTTGAAAATATTTGTTTTAAAATTAAAAATAAGTCGCGAGAAATCAGTCGTTCGACTCGGCAAACTCGCTTTTACGCAACTCCCTGTCGGCTTGGCGTTTCATCGCTTCTTCGCGGTGATGCAGGCTGACTTTGTTGAGCGCGGTTTCAGAATTTTCTAAATTATAGGCTTTCTTGAATCCTTTCAATCGCACGCGGATATTGTCGTCGACAGCGCGCGTGGTCGTGAATTCGTTGATCATGTCAAGAATGTCGTGCGCGATGTAAACCGTATCGGACGCATCGATGATCACTTTTGACTTCTCGGGAATGTCGCTCAACGTCTGTTTGATCGCGGCTTTGTTTAGGAAAGAAACTTCCTGCGCGAGATCGATGTGGATCACGTCCCCGTCAGCATATTGTTCCTTACGGAAGTTGTAGGCGCGCTTCAAATTCCCGCGAAGGATGAAGATGATCGCGATCGCAAGACCGATGGCGACTCCTTTGAGCAAATCGGTGAAATACACGCAGACCATTGTCGCGATGAACGGGATAAACTGGTATTTTCCCTGATGCCAGAAATGCATGACAGTCGCGGGTTTCGCCAATTTATATCCGACCATGAGCAAAACGGCGGCGAGTGTCGCGTATGGGATTTTGTTGAGCAGCATCGGGATCGACAATACGCAGATCAACAATAGAATACCATGTATTATTGTCGACATCTTTGTCCGCGCACCCGAGTTCGCATTGGCCGAAGTCCGCACCACGACCGACGTCATCGGCAATCCGCCAAGGAAACCGCTTATGATGTTCCCGATTCCCTGTGCTTTCAATTCGTGGTTCGTGTCGGTGTAACGTTTTTGCACGTCCATTCGGTCAGCCGCCTCGATACATAAAAGTGTTTCCACTGAAGCTACTGCCGCAATTATGGCGCCCGTCGTGAAGACTTCGGTACTGAAAGCCGTGAAATTCGGCATCACGATGAAGTTCGCGAGATCCGAGAATGATTGCGGAACAGGAAGCGTCACCAAATGCTCGCCTGAGACCGCCATTCCGTTGTTCATCGAAATGAAAATCAAGTTGAGCAAGATACCCGCGCAGACCGCAGCCAAAGCGCCCGGAAATAATTTAAGACGTTTGAGCACGCCGATTTTTTCCCAGGCGATCAAAATTCCAAGCGACACCAGCGTAATGATCACCGCGCCAAGCTGAATGTGACCGAATGCGTCGGCGATCGTTGAAAACGTATTCGCTCCGCCGATTTCCTTGAACGCTTCGTCTCCTTCAAAATCGGAATCGAAACCCAAGGCGTGCGGAATCTGTTTTGAAATAATGATCAATCCGATACCGGCAAGCATGCCCTCAATCACGTTGTTCGGTAGGTAATTGGAAATCATTCCGGCTTTGAGAAAACCCAGGATAAGTTGGATGACGCCGGCCGTAATCACCGCTAAGAGAAATATGTCGAATGCTCCGAAGTCAGTGATCGCGGTTACGACGATCGCCGTTAAACCGGCCGCCGGACCCGAAACGCTCAAATGCGATTTACTCATGAAACCAACGACGATACCGCCGACGATTCCCGCAATTATTCCTGAAAGCGGCGGTGCGCCTGATGCGAGCGCAATCCCAAGACATAAGGGAAGCGCCACTAGAAATACCACCAAACCTGACGGAAAATCAGACTTGAGGTAGCCAAAAATGTTTGTTTTTTTTGTCATGACCTTATAGATTTAATACGATATGAAATCGGCGCGATGCCGTTCCCGGAGTATTAAACCTGTTCAGGTGGCGGAACGAAGATGCGTGCCGCGAGCGGATCGTAGTTGAGTTCGGGATGCAAAGGCGAATCTTGTTTCAAGACTTGCTCGATCATCGGGAATTCGTAGGCGAAATGGCAATTGAGTTCAGCCTTGACCTCTTTGTGCGCCAGTTCTTCCTCGCTCATGTTGTAAAAGCTGGCCGTGGGACATGATTTCTTGATTACGCTCACGATCGTGGGCGTCGACAGGAAAAACACGAATACCAGAAGTACCAGTCTGACTAAAGCTCTCATATCGCAAAAATAGCAGTCAGGGCTGGTTTTGCAAACGAAATTTGGGTTTATTTAGAATAAATTTAACTAGAGCTCGATTTGTTGATTTGGTTATGTGTTAATTTGAATCATTGTCTTCCGCAGACGACCGTGTCTCGGATCCTTCGAATCAACGAACAACGCATAAACAAATCAACTACTCAAAGCGTTTCCTCCAACCAAGCGTTCATCATCCAAACCGTCTTTTCCTGTTCCGAAATGAAGTCGCTCATCATCGAGTTCGTTCCTTCATCGCCGATGTCGCCTGACTTCACGAGGATTCCACGTTCGATCTTAAGCAAATCGGCAATCGATGTCACGATGAGTTGCACGGCTTTCTCATCATTCGAAATGTTTTTCCCGACGGTGAGTTTGTTGTTCTTGAGATAATCGTCGAACGTATGCAAAGGCGTTCCTCCGATAGTCAGGACGCGCTCGGCGATCAGGTCGATCTTGAGTTGGGCGTCGTTGTACAATTCCTCGAATTTCACGTGAAGGTCAAAGAAACGCTTGCCGCGGATATTCCAATGCACGCCGCGAAGGTTTTGGTAATAGACTTGGAAGTTCGAGAGCAGCACGTTGAGTTGCGCGACGATTTCCTCAGATTCCTTGACAGGCAATCCTAACATATTGGTTTTCATAGTTCTGTTTTTTTGTGTTTATTTCGAATAAATTTACTGCGAATTTTTGTCGGAATCGATAATTAAAAATTATAGTTTTCTTATTTTTATCACAAATTTCAATTGATGACAATTACACAACTCACATACGTCCTAGCCGTGGCCGAACACAAGAATTTCACGCTTGCGGCCGAAAAATGCTTCGTAACACAACCCACGCTGAGCATGCAGATCCAAAAGGTCGAGGACGAACTCGGCGTCTTGATTTTCGACCGAAGCAAGAAACCGATCCAACTCACCGACATCGGCCAGAAAATCGTCACCCAGGCCAAAAACATCGTAAACGAATCGACGCGCATCAAAGACATCGTCGACCAGCAGAAAGGTTTCATCGGAGGCGAATTCCGACTTGGAATCATCCCGACGATCATGCCGACCTTGCTCCCGATGTTCCTGAACAACTTCATCAAGAAATATCCGAAGATCAAACTCATCATCGAAGAACTCAACACCGAGGAAATCATCACGCGTCTCAAAAACGGCCACCTCGATGCTGCAATAGCCGCGACGCCGCTCGAAGAAGAAAAGCTCAAAGAAATCGTATTGTATTACGAACCGTTCGTCGCGTATATTCCCGAAAGCCACGCGGGAGCCGAAAAGACCGAACTCGAAGTCGCCGACCTAAATGTTGATGAGATCTTGCTTTTGCAGGACGGGCATTGTTTCCGAGACGGGATATTGAACTTGTGCAAACGGTCGGACATCAATGAAAGCAGCCATTTCCAGATCGCGAGCGGGAGTTTCGAAACGTTGATCAAACTAGCCGACGAAGGTTTGGGCACGACGCTTCTGCCCTATTTGCACACGCTCGATCTTAAGGAAAAAGACAAATCGAAACTGCATCACTTCAAGGATCCGAAGCCGTCGCGCGAAGTCAGTTTGATTTTCCCGAAAACCGAACTCAAAATCCACATCATCGAAGCCTTGCGCGCCACGATAGCCGGAGTTGTGAAAGGTGCGATCGTATTCCAGAACGTCGAGATAATCAGTCCATTGCCAAAAAAATAGACGATGAGCCTCAACGGATTCATGTTGCTTACCGCATTGGCGATAGGATTTCTATTCTCTGTATTTTACGGGCGTCGGGCCAAACGCGACGTCGAAAAATTCGAGCGGAAGAAAAACCAAAATAAAAAACAGGAATAAAAAAAGAAGCCTACGCGGCTTCTTTTTGAAGGATTGCCAGACACGGCTTGAGTTCGGGTTTCGAATTCGTGAAGTAGTCCAGCCATTTCGTCAGCATCTCGAGTTCGTAAGGCAACAGCACTTTGACTGCTTTCCTCAGTTCCTTTACGAACAACAAAGGGTCAAAACTTACCCTTTCAAGAACAGATTTGGTGTAATCATAGATCATTCGCGGCATATCTTAAGATTTAGGGTTTCTTAATATCAGAACGTTGGGGTAAAACTAAAAAACTCAAACGATGTAGCCAAACGAAATCTCTATAAAAACACGATAAAGTGTATTTTTTATCGATAAAATGCACTTTTTAAGATTAACTGAAGTCTAAATCCTACAAATATTATGTAATTAGTCACAAAAAAAGGAGCCGTTTAAGCTCCTTCAGTTTTATTTGTTTACATAAATCAGGCATTGCCTTAGTTCGGGTTTACCGAGAGTGAAATTCAACAGCCATTCTTTTAATTGCTCTACCTCGTAAGGCAGCAACATCCTAAATGCTTTTTCCAGTTCTTTGCGGAACAGTGAAGGATCAAAACTGACTCTCTCAAGAATCTCCTTGGTGTAAGCAAACATGGTTCTCTTCATACTGTGTTTGAACGTTAATGATTGGAAATGTGGTTTGATTGGTTCTTTCCAAATGTAAAGAAAAAATCAATTGACAGTTATCGCAACGTTTGTTAATTAACAGTGGGATTTTCAACAATGCGCGGAAACACTTGAAAAGAATTTACCGAAACGACAGAAAATGTGAAAATTTTCTTAATTTTTATTTGCGCGGAACATCTCGCGTTTTCCGGGCGGACCCGCTAATTTCTCGACCGACCCCGACATAATCGATTTCCTGATCGTGTTTTTCGGACTCCAGAAACGTGATGAATGCATTGAGCCCGGTTCCGAAGCCGATTTCCAAAATAGAAACAGGCTTTCCCTCAAAAAGAGAAAGCCCGTTCTTTATGAATACGTGGTACGCTTCCTGGATCGCGCCATGCTTCGAGTGATAGGATTCGCCCCATTCGGGTAAATGGATCGTCGTCGAACCGTCGAGCGTGCGGATGATCTCGCGTTTCACTATTTGATGTATAACTTCTTGATGCGTGCGATCGGCCCGGCGCATTTCACCTCGTGGCACAAAATGCAGGCGTCGACGCCATCGTTGAAATGCTTTTGCGCGTTTTTCGGGTCGCTGTAGATCAGTTCTTGGGCCTTGATATAGTTTTGGGCCTGCTCCTTGAAAAATGCGTCGTTTTCCTCGGGATCGGTCATCACGGCGCTGTGGATTTTAAGGAAATGATTCGGGAACTTACCTATCGTATCGCCGCTTTTGATGCGTTCCTTGAGCCGGTTATTGTCGACATACATCTGCTCCATGAGCATCGCCATCTCTGACATTTCGTACATCTCGAACTTTTTGCCCGACGCCGACGAGTCGACCGCCGTGGAATCTACCGATGCGTTCCCGTCTATCGTTTTCTCCTTGTTACAGGCAGTTAACAGCATCGCGCATGCAAACGCAAAAAAAAGATTCTTCATTATTGTTGCAATAAAACGCCGTCAGCAGTAAAAGCATACGTGACCTGAGGTTCTTTGATCTTGTCGATTTCGGCCTGAGATTTCCCTCCGTCTTTCGCGTAGTGTTTCAATTCGGCGACCGTGACCACGTCGATGAACGCTTTTCCGCTCACGATTCCCTGTGAATTATCGGCATTCAAAGGCACGAAAAATTCGTAATCCTTGAAACGCACGAACGCTTCTTTTTTCTCGGGCAACGTCATTTTCATCCAGCAACCTTTTTTCTTGCAAACGGACGTAACTGTCGATTTGAATTTCACTTGGATCGTATCCCCTGTTTTTAACGATTCGTATTTTTTAAGCATCTGCACGTTCGTAAGCGCTTTGTCGGCGGTGATTTTTTTCCCGAAAGATGCATATTTCGGCTCCTGAGATTCCGTGCTCAACACCTCGAAACG
Organism: Flavobacterium sp.; assembly: GCF_004211145.1. Classification (GTDB taxonomy): domain Bacteria; phylum Bacteroidota; class Bacteroidia; order Flavobacteriales; family Flavobacteriaceae; genus Flavobacterium. Next base: position 20,100 of record NZ_SEBS01000007.1, read on the forward strand.
CGATTCCACGTTCGAGTAGTTGTCAGCGAGTAATTTGTCGTTGTGATTGCTTACAAGCGCGACAGTATCGACTTTCGTCGTGTCGGTTTGGGTTTCCGTTGGCTGGTCAGGCGCCGGTTTGCTTTCTTGTTTGCAGGCCGCGAACGCTACCAGAACCGCTGAAAGAAATAGTACTTTTTTCATGATATGATTGTTATTGTTTTTTCTTGTGTGGCAAAAATAAGCAGATTTTTCAACAAGGCGCTACAATTTAGGTAGTTAAAATTCCCGGGCGCGATTCGCGGCCCATGCTTGTTTATAAACGCTGATAAATATTTTTGTGTCGGCTTTCGTACGTTGTGAATTTTAGTAATTTAGCGACGGTGACAATAATGTCGGCACAACTTCGGACGTGAGTTTACAACTTGTTAATTATCAAGCATCTAAAACTTTAAATCCGCCTAAAACAAAGCGAAATGAGTTTGAATACCACTCACGAAATCGATGTAGTTAAGGCTTCCGCTTCTAAAATCAGTTCGGTAGATTTTGAAAACCTCGTTTTCGGGAACATTTTTTCGGACCACATGCTGATTTGCGATTTCCGCAACGGCGCCTGGGAAAAGCCAACCATCAAGCCTTATGAGCCGTTTATGATCGATCCGTCGGCGAAAGTATTCCACTACGGCCAGGCGATTTTCGAAGGAATGAAATCCTATAAACACGAGGACGACAGCGTTTGGTTGTTCAGGCCCGATGAGAATTACGACCGTTTCAACAAATCGGCCATGCGTTTGGCGATGCCTGAAGTTCCTGAAAACATCTTCATCGACGGGCTGAAGCAACTCATTGACCTCGAGCGCGACTGGGTAAAAAAAGGAAAAGGAAACACGTTATACATAAGGCCGTTCATGATTGCGATCGGTTCCGGAGTCGTCGCCGCGCCTTCGACACAGTACCGTTTCATGGTGATCCTGTCACCTGCAAAATCGTATTATTCGGGCGAAGTAAAGGTGATCATCGCACAACATTTCAGCCGTGCCGCAAATGGTGGAATCGGTGCCGCGAAAGCCGCCGGTAACTATTCGGCCCAATTTTATCCGACGAAACTCGCGAACGAAAAAGGTTTCCAGCAAATCATCTGGACCGACGACGCAACCCATACCAAACTGGAAGAAGCAGGTACGATGAACGTGTTCTTCCGCATCAACGATACATTGTTTACAGCCCCGACGAGCGAAAGGATCCTCGACGGTGTAACGCGCAAAAGCCTCATCGACATTGCCAAACGCGAAGGATTGGACGTTGAAGTGCGTTCGGTGTTGGTCGATGAATTGGTAAACGCGGCCAAAGACGGCAGCCTCAAGGAAATTTTCGGAGCCGGAACCGCAGCCGTCGTAAACCCGATCGTAGGCTTCAGTTATGACGACGTCTATTACGAATTACCGAAACTCGACAAATCCTACGCCTCTTTATTGAAGGAAAAATTGACTGATATCCAATACGGTTTGGCCGACGATACGTTTGGCTGGATGGTTCGCGTTTAGTTGAATTGGTTAATTAGTTAATTAGTTAATTAGTTAATTGGTTAACAGTAAGAATAAATAAATAAAAGTCCCGGTTCTCAATCGGGACTTTTATTTTGCCAATTTTTCAATCTTTCAATCTTTCAATCTTTCAATCTTTCAATCTTTCAATCTACCTAAACCATCAAATTTCTCCTTCATCGTCGGATTACCATGCGTGAGTTTTTTGATCGTCAGGTCTTCGGCTTTTTGATTCGCAAGACGCAATTGGTTCTCACTCGTCGTAAGTTCTTCCTTAACTTTCTGCATGCGCGCGATCGATTTGTCGATTTCCTCGATCGCCTTCTGGAAATGACTCGATGCCGACAGGTAATTTTTCGCGAATCCTTCCTTGAACTTCGTGATTTTTTCCTCGAAATTCGTGATGTCGATGTTCTGGTTTTTCATCAGGTTGAGTTCGGCCTTGTATTGCATCGAATTCATCGCGGCATTGCGTAACAGCGTGATGATCGGTATAAAAAATTGCGGCCGCACGACATACATTTTTGGGAATTTGTGCGACATGTCGATGATTCCGGTATTGTACAATTCGCTCTCCGATTCCAGCAAAGACACGAGAACGGCGTATTCGCATTTCTTTTCGTTGCGGTCGCGGTCGAGTTCCTTTAGAAAATCCTCGTTGCGTTTTTTCATCGCGGTTTCATCTCCTTCGTTCTTCATTTCGAACATGATCGAGATGATTTCGTTTCCGGATCCGTCAGTTTCCTTGTAGATGAAATCGCCTTTGCTGCCCATTCTGGCATCGTTGTCTTTCTCGAAGTAAGCGTTTTGGAATCCCGTCGACCGCAGTTTGTTGAATTCGGATTCGCAATGCTGCTCGAGCGTCTCCCCGATCATTTTCGTCGAGAGTTTCATCTTCATTTCCTTGCGAAGTGAAATCTCCTCATCCTTGAATTTTATGATGTCGTCCTTCGTCCTGAGTTCGGCGGTAAATTTTTCGGTCAGCGACTTCTCGAGAAGCTGTGCCTGTGTTTCTTTGAGCTTGAGCGTATTTTCGAGGCTATCGCGCTCCTTTTCGATGCTTTTTATCGCTTCAGTGACCGATAATTTCTTTTCGATTTCAGCGTGTTCGATCTTCGCCTTCATTTCCGAAATTTCCTGCTCTTTGCGCGCGAGCAGTGAGGCGTTTTCCCTTTCGGTTCTCGCTTTTAGTTCGGCGATCTCGATTTCCTTGTCGGCAACTTTTCGCGCGACTTCGCTTTCGTTTCTCGCCTTCAATTCGACGATTTCATTTTCTTTTCGGGCGAGATTTTCCTGAAACGCGTTCTTGAGTGTCGCTTCGGCCAGTTTCAACGCACTTTCTTTTTCATTTTCGGCCAACTGCAATCGATTCGAAAGTTCTTCTTCGAATTGGTGGTCACGGACTTGTTTTAAGATATCGGCGAATCCCGCCTCGTCGACTTTAAAAGCCTTGTTGCAATGCGGGCAAATAATTTCGTTCATGATTTGTTCGGTTTTGAGAAAGTTTCAGACAGCGGTTTATTTTCATCCCTTTTAGTCCGATCAAACCATTTCCGCTCCCAGAATTTTCGAAAAATCGGGCTTGAAATAATTCGGGCCTTTCATGACTTTTCCGTCCTCGCGGTAGATCGGTTTTCCGTCGGCGCCGAGTTTACTCATGTTGCTGCGCTGGATCTCGTCGAAAACTTCCTCGATCTTGTGCTGTAAGCCGTGTTCGATGATCGTTCCGCACAGGATGTAAAGCATGTCGCCCAACGCATCGGCAATCTCCACGACATCGTCGTTTTGCACGGCTTCGAGATATTCCTCGTTTTCTTCCTTCATGAGGTTGAAGCGCAACATGTTTTTGTTCTCACCGAGATCGCCTCGTTGGCTTTCACTGAAACCGATTCCGAAAGCGGTGTGGAATTCCTTGACCGCGTTGAGTTGTTTTTGCATGACTTGTGATTTTTTGATATTGCAAAATACCCAACATACAAGCTTGTTTGCCTACCTTTGCACGAAATTTATACACAATGTTTTCACAAGGACAATGGATTTTCGCGGGGCTTTTTTTGGTCGCATTCATCATCGCCGCCATTTTCGTGTACCGACGCGATTCGGGCCTGCACAAGCAAGTCTACAAAGGAAGTTACCGCGTGCTGATCGCATTTTTGTTGTTCGTCGCGGCCTTGTTCATCATAAAAATATACCTTAAGCATTAATCGTTTATAGTCACCGGATTCTTACCTTGATTTCATAACTTTACGTAAACTAAAACGATTGCCCCATCCATGAGGATCCTCAAATATATTTTCCTGCTCATCATCCTGGCGTTTGTTGCCGTGGTCGTGTTCGTCGCGACGCAGAAAGGCAATTATTCGGTTGAGAGAAGCCGCGTCATAAAATCGCCGCGTTCCGTAGTGTTCAATTACGTGAACGACTACAGGAATTGGGAAAACTTCAGCGCCTGGGCGGGTGACAGCGCTTCATCGAAATTCGAATATCCCGCGATCACCTCAGGCAAAGGCGGTGCTTTTTCATGGAAATCGCCCGACGGGGAAGGAAACATCAAAACCGTTTACGTAAAGGAAAACGACAGCATCCTGCAAAAAATGGAGTTCAACGGCTCGCCTTCCGATGTTTCGTGGAAATTCAAGGATACGGTCGGCGGCACGAAAGTCACGTGGCGCAGCAAAGGTCGCATGAGCTTTTTGTACAAGATCCAGTCGGTTACGAAAGGCGGCATCGCGAAGATGATCGGAAGCTTGTACGAACAAAGTCTCGTGAATCTCGACCGGACGCTTGACTACGAAATTAACACGTATAGCGTCGCCGAAAACGGAATCGTCATAAAGACCGGCGCGAAATACTTGAGCCAGACGATCAACAGCACGATTCCGAACGCTCCGTCGAACATGCGCATCATGTTGTCGAAACTCGTGCACTTCGTAAAGAAAAACAATATCGCGACGGCCGGAAAACCGTTCGTTATTTATAAAACATACGATACGACGAATGGGATCACGAAATTCTCCGTTTGCATCCCTATAAAAAACGAAATCAGGACAACACCTGAAAGCGACATACTTTACGGAAGTTTCGAAGCGAAGAAATCGGTAAAGATCACGCTCAACGGCGATTATTCGCATCGAGCCGAAGCCTGGAAAAAAGCCACCGATTATTTGACCGCGAACAAACTCGAACGCGATCCTAACATTAAAGTCATCGAGGTGTTTACCAAGGGAATCGAGGAAATCAAGAAGCCTTCAAAATGGGTGACGCACGTTTACGTTCCGTTGCGATCGGCTGCTGCGGTAGTCCCGAAACCCGCTCCGATCCGACGACCTGTCGCTCCGACGCCAAAGCCGCAAACCCAAAACGTCGACGAATTTTCGATTCAATGATCGTTTCGCGTTAAACCTTTTCGCCTCGGTCGATTCTTAGCCGCAAATTGTCAATTTGGAAGAACAGAAGTTCATAGCAAGATTGCTCGATAGAAAGACGCAAAACGAGGCGTTCCGGGAACTCATGTCGCGTTACAAACGGCCTTTGTACAATCATGTCCGAAGCATCGTCATCGATCACGACGACGCGAATGACGTACTCCAAAACACCTTCATCAAAGTTTTTCAATATCTCGATAAGTTCAAAGGAGAAAGCAAACTATTCACTTGGATCTATCGGATCGCGACGAACGAAGCGATCACATTTTTGAAACAGCGCGCGCGCAAAAGCGGCATTTCAAACGAAGCGTTGCAAAGCAAGATGGTCGACAATTTACAGGCCGACGTCAATTACGACGGAGATGAAATCGCACTGAAGCTGCAAAAGGCCGTGGCGATCTTGCCCGAAAAACAACAACTCGTGTTCAAGATGAAATATTTCCAGGAACTTAAATACGAGGAAATTTCCGAAATACTCGGCACGTCGGTCGGGGCTTTAAAGGCTTCGTATCACCATGCCGTCAAAAAAATAGAAGAATCAATAAAGCACGATTAAACCCTCGCGCATTAAAAACATCTTAGAGCCATGAAACCATTCGATTTAGAAAATCATCCGCGCATCGAGCCGGGATTCAAAGCGCCCGAAAATTATTTCGACGATTTTGAGGACCGAATGTTCGAGAAACTTGAAACGCGGGAAGTAAAAGTCGTTCCCCTTTTCAAAAAATACAGAGTCGCCGTTTACGCCGCAGCCGCCGTTTTGTTGCTTGCGCTCCTGATCCCGTTGTTCAACAGCGTATCGCAGCCCACCGAACTCGACGATGCAACGATAGAAAATTACCTCGCGTATCAATCGGGCATCAATCAATTCGATCTGCTTACTGTGCTCGAACCCCAAGACATCGAGGAACTCAAAACGGAAATTCCGGTCGCCGACGAAGCGATCGAAGACTATCTTTCCACATCGGACATCGAAAACATAATCATAGATTAAATTCACTAATATGAAAACGAAACAAATCCTCACGATTTTGCTCACGTTTGCTTCCTGCGCTATTTTCGCTCAAGGCGGACGTTTGAAAGAGAAAAAGGAACAACTTAAATCAGTAAAGGTCGCGTTTATCACCGAGGCGCTCGAACTTACGTCAGACGAAGCCCAAAAATTCTGGCCGATCTACAACACGTTCGAGGACAAACAATTCGAACTTCGCAAAGACAAACTCGATGCCTACCGCAAACGCATGAACGAATCGCTGACCGATAAGGAAGCCTCGACCTTGCTCACACAAATGGAAAGTACCGAGGACGAACTGCACCAACTGCGCAAGAAATTAGTCGCCGATCTGCGCGGCGTGATCGGTCCGGTCAAGATAATCAAACTCAACAAGGCCGAAGAAGATTTCAAATCGAAATTACTCAAGCAGTATCGCGACCGAAAACGGGAATAAAAAAAGGAGCCAATTGAGCTCCTTTTTTTTATTTGTCGTCTTTCTTGAACCGAATCCTGACGATTTTCCCCTTTCCGGCCGCGAAAGCCGTGCTGTCGTTTTGGAATCGGATCGTGTAGAGCGAATAATCATTGAGCAATTGCTTCCATGTTTTTCCTGTGTCCGACGAATAATACAATCCCGAACCTCCGACGCTTGCGATCTTCTCGCCTTTTCCGCCGGGAACGAACTGCACGCACGACGTGTATCCGAACGCCTCGTTTTCAGCAATGAGTTTCCAGGTTTTTCCGCCGTCGAACGTAATGGCTTTGTTTTCCTGGTTTCGGTTCTGGCGTTCGTAATCGCCTCCCGCGACGAAGCCTATCTTGGAATCGTAGAAGTCGGCCGTGAAGATTCCCGTCATGGATTTGCCGCTGATGATCGGCGTATCGTAAACCTTCCAGCTTTTTCCTTTGTCGGGTGAATGGAATACGCGCGCCTTTTTTCCGCCCGAAACAATCCAGGCGTTGTTTCCTTTTACGGTTACATTCGTATTGCTGGCCGCGAATGCCGCCTCGCCCATTTCGATTTTCGGCAGGTTTTTGCATAGCACTTTGTTCCAGGATGTTCCGCCGTTTCGGGTGATCAGCACTGAGAAGCAGTCGTCGATCGGATCACCGATGGCGATTCCCTCGGACGCGTTCCAAAACTGCATGCTGTCGTAAAATGCTTTCTTGTGATCGTCGGTATGGACGGTCTTTGCGTTTTCGAGTTGCTTGTCGGTTCGAAGTAAGAAAGCGGGACTTCCTGCGTTGAGCGCGAAGAAACCTTTTGACGTCAATGCGATGCTTCGGAATTCAAGCGAATCGGGAGAAAATTGCTTTTCAGTATGTTTTTTGGAACTGAGGTCGTAAAAGCCGTAACGCGATTTGTCGGCTCCGTAATAAATTCGATCGCCTTCGACCCAAATCGCACGGCAGCTGAAGTCGCCCGTAAGCAACGTATCGACTTCGACCTTTGAGAATTGTTTGTTGGATTTGTAGCTTGGATTCGGGATCAGCGCATATAATAATACCAGTAATGATGTAAGGTATTTCATGGGTTTCGAGGTTAACTTTACTTAAAAGTAGTCAATAAATTCGGTATCCCAAAAACGCTTCAGAAATTCGTGGCACAGTAATTGGATTCCGGCTCCAAGAAATTAGAAAAACGTAAAAAACCACGATTATGAAACCTAGAATTATATCCTCGCTCTTATGTGGTATTTTGTTTACCACAGGTTTATTTGCCCAGGACCGGACAACGGTTACGGCAACAAACTACGACGTAAGTGACAACCTCGACCTTAAAGCGGTAGCATCGATATTCGGTGATTCCCGTGACCTTGAAGATTTCGAGCGTCGACTAAACGACCCCGATCTTCAAATCTCCAACTTAGATTTAAATGGCGACAACGAAGTCGATTATCTCCGGGTAATCGAATCGACCGAAGGCAATACGCGCCTCGTAGTCGTCCAAGCCGTTCTTGACCGCGACGTTTACCAAGACGTAGCCACGATTGAAGTGGAACGCAGCGGAAACGACATCCAGGTTCAAGTCGTCGGTGATACGTTTATGTACGGTCCGAATTATATCTACGAACCTGTTTATGTGACGCGACCTGCTTTCTTTTCGATCTGGTGGGGCGTCGGTTACCATCCGTACGCATCTAACTGGTACTGGGGATATTATCCGAGCTACTGGCACGTTTGGCGCCCGATGCCGGTGTATCGCTACCGCAATCACGTCCATGTCCACGTAAACGTATACAACCAATACAACTATGTAAACGTGAGACGAAGCCGCACCGCAGCAGCACTTTACAGCTCACGACGTGAAAACGGATACGCACAACGTTATCAAGGACGTTCATTCGAACAACGAAACAAGAATGTTTCCAACCGATACGAACTCGACCGCAGCCGCGGAACGCTTGCCCGTAACGAAGGTACGAGAGGAGCGCGTAATGCGGGAACCACTCGCGGCGCCAACACCGGAAGCCGTGAAACCACAAAAAGTGGAACTCGTTCGAAAGAGTATCCGACGAGATCGAATCCAAGAACAGGCACCACGAGAGACAACGTAAAATCGACTGGAACACGCAATGGATCGACTCGGGCGACATCGCCTAGAACAAACGCGACGAGAAGCGATGCGACTAAAACCGGAACACGCGATTATCCGACGCGTAACAACCCGACGACACGCAGCGATGCGAACCGTTCGACAGGAGCACAACGTTCAGCCACGCCGAACCGTGAGATGAATTCGCAACGAAACACACCGAGTCGCGTAGAATCACCACGTCCGGCGACGCAACAACGCGCCGAGCGTCAGTCGGCTCCGCAAGTACAACGTCAGAGCACGCCGCAGGTTCAACGCCAAAGCGCGCCTCAAATGCAAAGACAAAGCGCTCCGCAGATGCAGCGTCAAAGCCAGCCTCAGATGCAAAGACAGAGTGCTCCTCAAATGCAGCGTCAAAGCGCGCCTCAAGCACCACGTCAAAGTGCGCCGCAAGGAGGCGGACAACGCGGTGGTGGCGATGGTGGCGGACGTCGCTAATCACAAATCAAATTTCCCCATATATATTTCCCTTGAAGCATCGCACACAAAGCGATGCTTCTTTTTTTGCGCCCCATTAAAAAAAAAGCATCTACAACGCGTAATGTCGTTAATAGTCATAACTTTGCTGCTTTATGTTTTGATGATATCATGAGTTCACAGCATCACGGCCTTCACAATAAGCTTACGTTCGCGGGCTTGTTGATTACCTTAGGGATAATTTACGGCGACATTGGGACTTCCCCGCTTTATGTAATGAAAGCCATAATCGGTGAACACGCCATCAACAGGGATGTCGTTCTCGGTGGGATTTCGTGCATCTTCTGGACGCTCACACTACAAACCACGATCAAATACGTCATCATCACGCTAAGCGCCGACAACCACGGAGAAGGTGGAATTTTCGCGTTGTATGCGCTGGTAAGGCGGACCAAAGTCAAATGGCTGATCGTTCCCGCCATAATCGGAGGTAGCGCATTGCTTGCCGACGGTATCATCACGCCTCCGATCTCGGTCTCATCGGCAGTTGAAGGTCTGAGTACGTTCTATCCTGAAATCAATACCGTTCCCATCGTAATCGCGATATTGATCGTCCTGTTTACCATACAGCAGTTCGGAACAAAACTCGTAGGGAAATTTTTTGCTCCGATGATGTTGATCTGGTTTGGCATGCTCGGCATTTTAGGCGTTCTGCAAATCGGTTCGAACATAGAAGTATTCAAGGCGTTGAACCCATATTACGCCTATCATTTACTGACAATCCATCCCGAAGGATTCTACGTGCTTGGTTTCGTATTCCTTTGTACGACAGGTGCCGAGGCTTTATATTCGGACATGGGACATTGCGGGCGCAAAAACATCAGGATCAGTTGGATATTCGTTAAAACCGCACTGGTACTGAACTATTTCGGACAAGCCGCATATCTGATCCAACACGAAGGACAGACGCTTCAAGCGCTCGGCGGCGAATTCGGTAACCCGTTTTATCTTATAATGGCCGACTGGTTCAAACCTTTCGGTATCATGATCGCCACAATGGCGGCCGTAATCGCGTCACAGGCGCTTATCAGCGGGTCGTTCACATTGATAAATGAAGCGATGCGTTTAAGCTTCTGGCCGAAAGTAAAAATCAAATATCCTACGGAATTGAAAGGACAGCTTTACATTCCATCGATAAACTGGTTGCTACTTTGGGGTTGCATCGGGATCGTATTGCATTTCAAGGAATCGAAAAACATGGAAGCCGCATACGGTCTGGCCATCGTTTTGTGTATGATCATGACCACGATCCTGCTCAATTACTACATGATTTTGAAACGCGTTCCCTGGTATATTTTTTCGCCTATCATCACCGTTTATCTATTGATAGAAGGCAGTTTCCTTTGGGCGAACCTCGACAAATTTCCGCACGGAGGTTACGTTTCGGTGTTGATTACTTGTTTGCTCATCGGCGTCATGGCAACATGGAACAAGGCCAAGAAAATCAGCAAGAACTACACGAAATTCGTCAAGATCGAGGATTACAAAAAAGTATTGGCCGAACTCAGCGTCGATCTGTCGATACCTAAGTACGCGACGCATCTGGTGTATATGACAAACGCGGGCCGCACCGACGAAATCGAAGAAAAAGTGATGATTTCGATTCTACAAAAACGTCCGAAACGCGCCGACTTGTACTGGCTCGTACACGTAAACATCGTAAATGAACCCTATCGCGCCGAATATCGCGTAACTGAAATCATCAAGGACGACCTGTTCCGGATCGACTTCAATCTTGGCTTCCGCGAACCGACCAAAATCAACCTGATGTTCCGCGAAGTGCTCCGCGACATGGTGCAAAAAGGCGAGGTCGACGTAACGAGCCGTTATGAATCTTTGAATCGGAACAGCATCATCGGCGACTTTAAATTCGTACTTTCAGAGAAGTTCCTTTCAAACGATTCTGATTTGAGATTCGACGAAAAGGTCATCATGAACACGTACTTCGCGCTCAAGAAATTCAGTTTGTCTGAAGAGAAAGCGTTCGGTTTGGATTCAAGTTCTGTCAAGGTCGAGAAATTCCCGCTCGTGCTCCATGCGCCCGAAAAAATTGCTCTTACACGAGTTTACAAAAACAAGGAATAACTATTTCTTGACGATTTTTCCCGATTGATTTCCCGAGGTTGAAGTCACTCGATACACATAAACTCCCTGCGGCAAAAAGTCAAGATTTAGGCGTTGCGACGTTTCGATGCGCACCGATAGCAACTTGCGTCCGAATAAATCGAACAACTCCAGGTTTCCCGAACCTTGCATTTCAACCGTGAGCATGTCCGAAACCGGATTCGGCGACAGTTTAATTTTCCTTTCCCCGATTGCGGCGACCGACAATTCCTCGCATTGTTCACACGTCCTGAGGAAGGAAACGGCATCGTCGGATTCTATGAGATCATTGAACGCACTACCCGATTGACAATCGTTGTTCAAATTCGCACGCAACCACGGCACGATGTAATCCGCGATAACCTGATGTTGCTCATCGCGCGAAATATCTGGACCCGGCGAACACGTAGCTTCCCCGATCTGGCACAGCAAATTGAAATCCGACATTTGGCAATGGCTCGCGCCCGTAATATTCACGTACGTCTTGCAACCGCTCGCAAGCGAAGTATACATCGGCAATTGATTCGTCGACGGCGGTGTCACGCAATCGTTCGAACCCGCGATCACGAGTGCCGGAACATTCAAAGTCGCGGCGGCAGTAATCGCCGACGGATTCGTTTCGGCCGGAGCCAAAACAGCGAGCGCGGTGATCGACGTATTTTGCTGCATGCCGATAAAAGCCGCGCCTCCGCCCATACTGTGGCCCATCAACGCGCTTGTCGAGGAAAGTCGATTGAAGAAAATTGACGAAGCGTCCTGGTTCAGCGATTGCATCCGCGCGATGCAGAACGCGAGATCTTTTCCGAATTCCGCGTGAGATGGAGCTATTCCGCCCTCGGTCTTCGGGAAAACCATCACGAAACCATTGGGAACCAACGTCTGCCAAATGTTTTCATACGCGTCCCAACCCATCACGAATCCATGGCCGAAAGCGATGGTCGCGAATTGCGCATCGGTTGCCACGGGAACGTTGTTGCCGGCAGTTGTCGCCGGGTAGTAAATTTCAACGGGAATACTGCGGTTATTGCGCGAAGCGTCCGTAAAAGTCGATGAAAGATGCCCGACCGGATAGTTTTGGGCGAAGGTGCTAATCGACAGAAATAACGATATCAGCAAGAGTAATTTTGTTTTCATGGTGTTTGTATTTGTCACCATCTAAGTTACAGTCAATTACGTTACGTTCGACACGTGTTAACATCTGCAAAACATTTGTTTAAGCTCAATAGCAATCATTATTTTTGTACTACCTTTGCCGCTCAATTTCCATAAATGAGATTACACAGAAACCTGGTTTACACAACCATCGACTCGCTTAACGCCATTTTTAACGAGGGTGAATACGCTGACAAAGTCGTAGCACGCGCACTTAAAAAAGACAAACGTTGGGGAAGTTCCGACCGCAAGTTCGTAGCCGAAACAATTTATGAAATCGTACGCTGGAAAAGGCTTTACGCCGAAATCGCGCAGGTGAAAGAACCGTTCGACCGCGACTCCATCTGGCGCATGTTCGGAGTTTGGGCCGTGTTGCGCGGTTATCCGATCCCCGATTGGCGACAACTCGACGGAACGCCCGAACGCAAGATCAAAGGCCGTTTCGATGAACTTTCGAAAATCAGGAAATACAAGGAATCCATTCCCGATTGGATGGACGAACTCGGCGTCAAAGAACTTGGAGAAGAGAAATGGGCCAAGGAAATCCACGCGCAGAACGAACCGGCAAAGGTTATATTGCGCGTCAACACCTTGAAGACGACGCGTGAAAAATTGCGCGCCATCCTGATGGATCTCAACATCGAGACCGAATTCCTTAAAGATCAACCCGATGCCTTGGTATTGAAAGAACGCGCCAATGTATTCCTGACCGACGCGTTCAAGGACGGATTTTTCGAAGTCCAGGACGCGAGTTCTCAGCTCGTCGCGCCTTTCCTCGACGTTCAACCCGGAATGCGCGTCGTCGATGCGTGCGCCGGAGCCGGAGGAAAAACGCTTCACATGGCGTCGCTCATGGAAAACAAAGGGCAATTGATCGCGATGGACTTGTACGAAAGCAAACTCAAACAATTGAAGTTGCGCGCAAAACGAAACAGCGCGTTCAACATCGAATACCGCATCATCGACTCGACGAAGGTCATCAAAAAATTGCATGAAAAAGCCGACCGTGTCTTGATCGACGCGCCTTGCAGCGGATTGGGCGTATTGAAACGCAATCCCGATGCGAAGTGGAAATTGCAACCGGAATTCATCGATAACATCCGCAAGGTACAAGGCGAAGTGCTCGAGAATTATTCAAAAATGGTAAAACCTGGCGGAAAGCTCGTGTACGCGACGTGTTCGGTGTTACCATCTGAAAATCAGGAACAAATACAGAAATTCTTAACATCGGAAACCGGCAAAAAATTTACCTTTGTGCAGGATTCCAAGATACTCGCCTCCGAATCGGGTTTCGACGGTTTCTACATGGCATTACTTGAACGCAAACAATAAATTACCCCAATGAAGAAGATTTACGCTATGGCAGCGTTGGCATTGCACTTTTTTGCCTTCGCACAGGATGGAGCGCCCGCTCAGCCTTATTACGGAAGTTTCAACTTTACTTCCCAATCGGGAATGACGTTAAAGAACGCGTTGGCGACGCTTGTGACGAACAAACACACAAATAACTTGACTTATTCGCAGGTCTGGGACGCACTTAAAAACACCGATCTCGATCCATCGAATTCGAATAACGTATTGCTCGTCTACGGGTGGGAAAACGGTTCCGACTCGAATTTGACGAACGACCGCTCGCGCAACAAGAACAGCAACGGAGGAAACAACGGCGAATGGAATCGCGAGCACACCTATGCCCAAGCATTGGGAAATCCTGACCTTGGACAAACGGGACCGGGTGCCGACGCTCACCATTTGCGTGCCTCGGACGTACAGAGAAACAACACACGCGGTAACTTGAAATATGCCGCAGGTTCAGGAGTCGCATCGGGCGCGTCGAATGGCGGCTGGTATCCCGGCGATGAATGGAAAGGCGACGTAGCGCGTATGATGATGTATATGTATTTGCGATATGGCGACCAATGTTTGCCGACTGTAATCGGTATCGGAAATTCAGTGCAAAGCGACCAGGACATGATCGATTTGTTCCTGCAATGGAACGCCGATGATCCGGTTTCGCCTTATGAGGACAACCGAAATACCTATTTGGGAAGTACGACGAACACCTACCGACAGGGAAATCGCAACCCGTTTATCGACAACCCATATTTGGCGACGTTGATCTGGGGCGGGCCTGTGGCACAGAATCGTTGGCCATCACTTGGCACGGCCGATTTTGCTTGGGTTTCTACGGTAACCGTGTATCCGAATCCGGCTCACGATCGCATCAATATCAGCAGCGACCGCGATCTGCAAGATATCGAGGTGATTTCGGTAAATGGTCAGGTTGTCCGACACATCGACCATCCGACATTCTCAAACCAGGAATTCACGATAGAGAACCTTCCGAACGGATTTTATTTGATTAAGCTTTCTACGGGCGAGCAATCGATTGTTAAGAAAGTGATTGTGAATTAATTGACAATGGATAATTGACAATTGATAATTGATAATTGACAATGGATAATTGACAATGGATAATTGTTCGATATATAAGAAATCCCGGCGTTTTGCTGGGATTTTTATTTTTATATAATCGACAATTCGGTTTTCCTAAAAGTTTGGGTAAAATAACCAATAACAGTTGGCTGCGGAAATCTTTATACATTGTCAGCACTAAAATGATAAAGAGAATACCCACAAAAAAATCCCGGCCTAATCGAACCGGGATTTTTTTTAATCTATACAACAATTGTCAATTGTCAATTATCAATTATTCATCGAAATCAAAAACTCATCATTATTACGCGTCTTTTTAAAACGGTCGTTGATGAAATCCATCGCTTCGACAGGATTCATGTCGCTCAGATATTTGCGCATGATCCACATTCTTTGGAGCGTCGCCTCGTCGAGAAGCAAATCGTCGCGTCGGGTGCTCGAGGACATCAAATCGATCGCAGGGAAAATACGCTTGTTTGCGATCTTGCGGTCGAGCTGCAATTCCATGTTACCGGTTCCTTTGAATTCCTCGAAGATGACTTCGTCCATTTTCGAACCTGTTTCGGTAAGCGCAGTTGCGATGATACTAAGCGATCCGCCATTCTCGACGTTACGCGCAGCCCCGAAGAAACGCTTCGGTTTCTGCAAAGCGTTCGCGTCGACACCACCTGAAAGGACCTTTCCCGATGCAGGCTGAACGGTATTGTAAGCTCTCGCCAAACGCGTGATCGAATCCAAAAGGATGACGACGTCGTGACCACATTCCACTAAACGTTTCGCTTTTTCAAGCACGATGTTCGCGATTTTCACGTGTTCCTGAGGCTCGCGGTCGAACGTAGAGGCGATGACTTCACCACGTACGCTGCGTTGCATGTCGGTAACTTCTTCAGGACGTTCGTCGATCAACAGCACCAATAAGTAAGCTTCAGGGTGATTCGCCGCGATCGCGTTCGCTACGTCTTTCAACAACATCGTCTTACCCGTTTTGGGCTGGGCGACGATCATACCGCGCTGTCCTTTCCCGATCGGGGAAAACAGGTCGATGATTCGTGTCGATATGGTACTTTGCTTTTCAGCCAGTTTGAATTTCTCGGTCGGGAAAACCGGGGTCAGGTGTTCGAACGAAATACGGTCACGCACGATTTGCGGGTCGTGTCCGTTGATTTTCAAAACACGCACTAACGGGAAGAACTTCTCTCCTTCTTTTGGCGGACGCACGACTCCTTTTACGGTATCTCCGGTTTTGAGTCCGAAAAGTCGGATCTGCGAAGTCGAGAGATAAATATCATCAGGCGACGCAAGGTAATTGTAGTCGGATGAACGCAAAAACCCATAACCGTCAGGCATCATTTCCAGAACGCCTTCGCTTTCGATGATGCCGTCAAATTCATAATCGGCGTCACGGAAATTCGTGGTTTTCTTGTCCTTGAATTTATTTGAGTTCTGGTTTTGGTTGTGATTCCCGTTTTGGTTTCCGTTTTGGTTTCCATTGCCATTCCCATTTTGGTTTTGGTTCTGGTTCCTGTTGTTTTGGTTCGGATTCTGGTTCGGATTCTGATTTTGCCTGTGCTGCGGCTTTTCCTGTACCGGTTCGGCTGCCGTGGCGACTTCTTCAGAAACGGCCTGAGGTTTGTATTCGGCTTGAGGCGCTTGCTGGTTGTCGGCAGCGACCTTTCCCGGACTATTTTCGAAATTTTTCTTGAACGGCTTGCGGCCTCTCTTTTCCTGTTGGTTGTCGCGAGGTTGTTCTTCGCGCACGATTTCCTGTACGGGTTCGGGTACGAAAGCCATTTCGGTTTGCTTCTCAGCGGTGGGTTCCGGCCTGTTGTCGCCTTTTATACGGGCTCTTTTCTGCTTTTCGCCTTGCGGCTCCGAAGCGGCTTCTTTGGGGTTTGCGGCCTCGTGATCCAGGATCTGATAAACAAGTGCGTCTTTCTTAACCCCGTTGAATTTAAGCTTTCGCTCTTTGGCAAGTTCCTGAAGCTGGGGCAGCTTCATGTCTTTTAATAGGGAAATATCTAACATGAATGAAAGATGGGATTAAATTGGGATGGATTGCAGTAAAAAATGGGTGGTGTTACTTTTTAGATGTGCCGTAGTGTGAAGTACTTACGGTTATGTCATGCAATATTACGAATAAAAATGTTTCTTGCAATAGTAATTATCAAAAAGAAAAATTATTTTTGTGGCACTAAAAAATCAAGGATGCTTCAAAGAATCCAGACTGTATACCTGATACTCGCACTTGTGGTGAGCGGTGCCTTGCCTTTCTTTTTCCCTTTATGGACCGAGAAAAGCGAAACGGCCGAGGTAGCGGTTTATTTTATGCAGGTCCCGACATACACGATTATTTTCGGGTTGTCGGTAACGCTTGCGCTTTTGTCCATCCTTACGTACAAAAAAAGACAACAGCAGTTTGTAATCAACAGACTGAATATGATATTAAATTTAATTTTGTTAGGGTTGTTCCTATACCGGTCGCTAATTGTATCTGGAGACGCGCCAGCCGTGTCTGAGAAAGGTATTGGGATGTTTCTTCCTATCTTATCTATCGTTTTTCTTGTTCTCGCGAACAAGGCCATAAAGAAGGATGAAGATCTCGTAAAATCTGTTGACCGTTTGCGATGACCCGATGAAACTTAGTTTATTTTAGTGCGAAGAAAAACCCGAATCATGTTCGGGTTTTTTTATGAAACCCCTGAATTTAGGGAGAAGCCAAATATCCCCATATTTAGGGATATGAAAGCATAAATAAATACGTTAGATTTGAAAGGCAATTCCAAGCAAATGAACTCCAAGATCAAGATTTACCTGGCCGATGACCACCAGTTGCTCATCGATGGCATGCTTGCCGTGCTTAAGACCAATCCGTCATTCGAGGTCGTCGGATTCTCGTTGAACGGCGTGAATCTCATAGAAAACGCTTTAGAAAAGTCGGCCGATATTCTCGTAATGGATATCAACATGCCTGAAAAAGACGGTCTTGAAGTGTTGCGGGAGTTGTCGGGCAAAGAACCTCCATTCAAAATAATAATCCTTTCGAGTTACGACGACCTGAAATTGGTCCGCGAAGTCATGAAACTCGGCGCTTCGGGTTACCTTACGAAACAATGCGCCGGTGAAAATATTGTCGAGGCGATAAAAGTCGTACACGATGGCGAGGAATATTTCTGCAAGACCGTCAGTGAAAAAATCTTCAGCACATTCGCAAAGAACAATCCAAAAGTCAATACGCAAACGTCGGCGTTTTCTACGAACCTTACCGATCGCGAGCTTGACATCATTAGATTGATTTCGCTTGAATACAGTGGGAAACAAATCAGCGAGGAACTTTTCATAAGCCAGCATACAGTTGAGAGCCATCGCAAAAACCTCATGAAGAAACTCGATGCGAAGACCACCGTCGGGCTCGTGAAGTACGCGATCAAACACAACCTAGTAAACCTTTAACACCAAACATATGTCAAGCTATCCTTATCTCGGAACGTATGGTTTAACTACGACCGACAATATTACTTTTACGATGGCGTTCAGTATTCCGTCGAATTGCAACTATGCGAGCAGCGGTTCCGCGGGCGTCTACTGGATTACCATTAACCTTAATCCAGGAGAAACCCAACCTTCGACGGTATTTGCAATGGAACAGGAAAATTATGCGTGTGTAAACAATTCGCTTACCGTGTCGTTTGACCAGCCAACTACGGGCGGGAGGCGATTGAAAAAACCGGTTGCCAGCGTAAATGAATAACCGACAACCCGTATGGCCGCTTTTACTGGCGGCCTTCGTTATTTCTTTGAGCGGCTACTCCCAGAAAAAGAATAGCGGCGTGGATTCGGTTGCCTATTATATAGAGGAACTTCTTTTCGCGAAAGGGCTCAAACTTGCCGAGCCCCAAGTTCAAACGTTGCTGGCTGAGAAAAAATATAAGCTTTACACTGAACGAACTGTTCAAATATCCGAAATTTATTATGGCTTGGGTGATAACGGAAAGTCTTTGGACTATCTTTTTACCGCGCTCAAAATTCTGCAAAAGCAAGCACAAAGTCGCAATGAGATCACCATTCTAAGGCAGATCGGAAACTTATATTCCCGCATGCAGCATAATGATCGGGCGCTGCGATATTTCCGTTCGGCTCTCAGGAAAGCCCGAGAAATAAAGCACGACAGCCTTGCCGAATCATTCAACCAATCGTTTTTCAAAGTGCATTTTGACATGGAAAGCGACAGTATTGAATTCTTTGTAAAAAAAACCATGCTTTTCGCAAAGACGACCGAATCACCCGTCAATCTTTACAAAGCGTACAACAATTATTTCGTCTATTACCAGACGCTTAAAAACACCGATCTCGAAAAAAAATATATCGATTCAAGCGAACATTACGCAAAATTGCTTAAATCGACTGATTTCATCCGAACAACGCTAACGAATAAAGCCGGCTATTACTACGATCTCGATGACTATTTGTCGGCGAAGAAAACGTACGATGAGATGTTCCGCATAAATAAGAACGACACTTTAAACATCGAAGTCGGATATGCGTATTATACATATGCCGACATCTTATTTCGTTTGGGCGATTACAAAAACGCGTACATGTACGCCGACAAAGCGGCGAATAACTTCGATTATAACTACAATGAACGACTCACCAAAAAAGTCGCCGATATCGCGGCCAGTTACCGCATTTCCAACCTCGTGAAAACACAAAATCTTGAAAGAGAGCAATTCGCCCGCAACCATTCACGAAACCGGTTAGTCCAAATAATCCTGGTCGCGGTTTTCTTGCTTACGATAATCGTATTTTATTTCTTCTATCAAAACACTGCGCTCAAACAAAAAAGCAAACTGCAGAACGTACAAAGCAAAATGCAGCAAAGCTTGCTTACCGCGACATTGGACGCACAGGAAGCTGAGCGCAAAAAAATAGCCTCGGTGCTTCACGACAACATCAGCGCCTTGCTTTCGTCGGCGGGATTGCAGCTTACGGCATTCGCATCGGGACAGGAAAGCAAGTCGGATGAAATCGTCAAAACACGCAATATCCTAAAAGAAGCCCACGACAAAGTCCGCGACCTTTCACATGAACTCGTTCCGACGTTGCTCGCGAAGTTCGGACTAGCCTACGCGATACAGGATTTGTGTGAGAAAAATTCGAATAAAAACATTGTGTTCGATTGTGAAATCAGCGGTTCGATAAAGCGATACGATGAAGATTTCGAGATGAAGATCTATTTTATCGTGAGCGAATTGCTCAACAACGTCATGAAACACAGCCAAGCTACGAAGGCGACGATAACATTGAACGCGAACTCGGAGTTGTCGGTTGCCGTGGAAGACAACGGCAAAGGTTTCGAAACCGGAAAATCAAATGAGAACGAAGGTTTCGGGCTTACACAAATCAGGGCGCGAATAAACGGCCTTGGCGGAAAATTCACCGTAACATCAAAGCCAAACCAAGGAACGACCGCACAATTTAACGTGCCGATCATTTTCAAATAGTCAGGCGCGTTTTCCCAATTCGACGATTTCCATATCGCGGATGTTATCGCCGTCGATCACGAAACGCAACATCGTCCTGACCTGATGGAAGCCGCTTTTTCCGGCCGCTCCGGGATTCAGGTGCAGCAACCCGAGCTTCTTGTCGAACATCACTTTCAAGATGTGCGAATGTCCGCAGATGAAAACTTTGGGCGGATTCGCTTTAAGTTCCTGTCGAAGTTCAGGATTGTATTTGTCGGGATAACCGCCGATATGCGTGATCCAGATGTCGACATTTTCACACATGAACCGATTGTGCAACGGGAATTCCATGCGCGCTTTGTCTCCGTCGATGTTGCCGTAAACCGCTCGTAACGGTTTCAGTTCTTTCAACGTGTCAGTCACCGCTAGATTTCCGATGTCGCCCGCATGCCAAACCTCGTCGGCCTGGGAAACATATTTTAATATTACGTCATCGATATGCCCGTGCGTATCCGACAATAAAAGTATTTTCTTCATTTTTGAACTGTTGGTGTAAAAGTACGACGTCTTGGGCATAGTCGAAAGTCGAAAGTCGAAAGTTGAAAGTCGAAAGTTGAAAGTGGACAGTCGAAAGCGGAAAGATAATCGCTGCGACAAGTCAAAAATTAAATTATCAACCCAACCGAATTAACATTTCCTTGCCAAAACCCAAATCTCCGCTTTCCCATAATTGCGTATCTTTGAAATCGATTTCAACCAACAGCGATTCGCTCCGTGTCAACGCGGCGTTTCCCAAGCGCGGCGTTTTCCAAGCGGGGCGTTTTTAAACTACAAGCCTTGCGTTACTTCATACAATTCGCCTACAACGGAACCGACTACCACGGCTGGCAAGCCCAACCCGATGCCAAAAGCGTTCAGGAAACCTTGCAGAAAGCCTTGTCGTTATTGTTGGGCGAAAATCTTGAAATCGTTGGGGCGGGCCGAACCGACGCGGGAGTTCATGCTAAAAAAATGTTTGCGCATTTCGATTCCGATGTTTTTTTTGAGACCCCGAAATTGATTCATCGGCTGAATTCATTTTTACCGAATGATATCGCGGTACACGATATAATTCCCGTAGCCGACGACGCCCACGCCAGATTCGACGCAACGCAACGCACATACGAATATCACATCCACACAAAAAAAGAAGTTTTTCTCGAAAACCTGAGTTGTTATTATCAAAACGAGCTCGACCTCGAAATGATGAATCTGGCCGCGCGACAATTGTTGTTGCACGATGATTTTGAATGTTTCTCGAAAACGAACACCGACGTGAATACGTTCATTTGCAAAATCTCGCACGCCGAATGGACGCAAATTGGCGACCGATTGATTTTCACGATTTCGGCCGATCGTTTTTTGCGCAATATGGTGCGAGCGATCGTCGGAACGTTGATACAGGTCGGTTTGGGAAAAACATCGCTTTCTGATTTCGAGGCGATAATTGAAAGTAAGAACCGTTCGCGGGCGGGGTTTTCGGTGCCGGCGAGAGGTTTGTATCTCATTGAGGTGAAATATGATTATTTAAAATGACCGATGCCAACCCTTAAAGGGTTTGAAACCCTTTAAGGGTTCAAAAATAAAAAAGTTCAAAACAAAGCAACTACACAAAAACCACAAAAAAACATAAAACCTGAATGAAAGCAAAAGCATTCGATACGCGCCTCTTCAAGCGCATTTTAGAATACACCAAACCGTACAAGCCCAGGTTTTACGGCGTAATTGCGTTCGCGGTTTCCCTTTCGGTTTTCTCGGCATTGCGTCCGTATCTACTCAAATTCACGGTCGACGACTACATCGGCAAACACGATCCGCGAGGACTTTTGTACTATATCGTATTGATGGCGATCGTGCTCATTCTCGAAGTCATGTCGCAATTTTATTTCGTCTATTGGGCGAATTGGCTCGGTCAGGATATCATCAAGGACATCCGAAACAAATTGTTCAAACACTTATTAAGTTTCCGGATGCGGTATTTCGACAATGCACCGGTCGGACAATTGGTTACGCGCTCCGTTTCGGACATCGAACAAATCGCGAGAATCTTCAGCCAGGGATTGTTCATGATCATTTCAGACTTGATGAAAATGGTCGCCGCGCTCGGCATCATGTTCGTGATGAACTGGAAATTGTCGTGGATCCCGATTTTGGCCATGCCGATTTTGGTGTATGTGACGCGCGTATTCCAACGTAAAATGCAACTCGCGTTCGAGGAAGTACGGACGCAAGTCGCGAACATGAACACATTCGTCCAGGAACGCGTCACAGGCATGAAAATCGTGCAACTTTTCAATCGCGAAGATATCGAGGCCGAAAAATTCCGCGACATCAACGACAAACACCGACACGCGTGGATCAAGACGATTCTGTACAACTCCATCTTCTTCCCCATCGCCGACATCATTTCGTCATTCACATTGGGTGTCGTCGTTTGGTACGGCAGCCGACTGATTTTGGGCGGAGACAGCGAAACGAGTTTCGGGGATCTGGTCACGTACACGATGTTTATCGGCATGTTGTTCAACCCGTTGCGACAGATCGCCGACAAATTCAACGAGATGCAAATGGGTATGATCTCAGCGAATCGCGTGTTCGAGATTTTGGATTCGACGACCGACGTCCAGCAAACCGGAAATCTCAAAGCGCCCCATTTTAAGGGCGACATCCAATTCAAGAACGTGCGTTTCAGCTATACTGAAAAAGAAGAAGTCATAAAAGGCATCGATTTGAACGTGCAACCCGGCGATACGGTTGCGATCGTAGGTTCGACGGGTGCCGGAAAATCGACAATCATCAACCTGCTCAACCGTTTCTACGAAATCGACAGTGGCAGTATTTCAGTCGATGGACGCGACATCAAAGAATACGAACTCGATTCGCTGCGCAAGCAGATCGCGATCGTGCTGCAGGACGTTTTTCTTTTCGCCGACACCATCCTGAACAACATCACGTTACAGAATCCTGACATTTCGCGCGACGACGTGGTCAATGCCGCCAAACAAATCGGCGTACACGATTTCATCATGAGTTTGCCGCACGGATACGATTATAACGTGAAGGAACGAGGCGTGATGCTGTCGTCAGGACAACGACAATTGATCGCGTTCTTGCGCGCCTACGTAAGCAATCCCGCGATTTTGATCTTGGACGAAGCGACGTCATCGGTCGATACCTATACTGAAGAACTCATCCAGCGCGCCACCGATACGATCACGCGCGGCCGGACTTCGATCGTCATCGCACACCGATTGGCGACCGTCGTAAACGCAAGCAAGATTGTCGTGATGGACAAGGGTTTGATCGTCGAGGAAGGCACGCATCAGGAATTGCTGAACCGCAGCGAAGGTTTTTACAGGAATTTGTACTTTTCGCAGTTTTTGGTTGAGAAGAATTGAGGTTTAAGTGGTTAATTGTTTAACTGGTTAATCTTTAATCGGTTAATTGGTTGGTGGCATCCGTTACATTTTAAGACTCGTTGGTCTTAACACAGATAGAAACCCAATCGTAAACGGCAGACATTTTATACAACTAACCAGCTAAACGATCAAACGGTTAACCAATTTCTTATATTAGCACCACACGAGGCCAAAAAGGCCGAACTGATGAAATAAACAAACATCCATGGCGTTTACGATCGCGATTTCCCATCACCGAACCAACTTCAAACAAAACCGCTGGCTTCAAGCCTTTATCACGTTTTTCACGATCTGCTGGATCAATTCGTACATCGGGAACACTGACGTCGCGAACTGGTTTATTGAAAACACGCTCACGTTTATCTTCGTTCTGTTTCTCGTTTTCTCGTACCGACGATACAAATTCAGCGACCTGAGTTACTTACTCGTTTGCGTTTATTTGTGCCTTCACGTGTACGGATCGAAGTATACGTATGCCGAAAATCCGTTCGGGTATTGGCTAAAAGATGCATTGGATTTACCCAGAAACCACTACGACCGCATCGTCCACTTCAGTTTCGGGTTCCTGCTCGCCTACCCGATGCGCGAAATGTTCCTCAAATGGTTCAAGTTCCCATCTTGGGTCGCCTGGATGTTACCCATCGAAATCACGTTGTCGATCAGCGGATTCTATGAACTCATCGAATGGGCAGTCGCCGACGTATTCTTCAAAGCACAAGGCGATGCGTATTTAGGAACGCAAGGCGACGTCTGGGACGCGCAAAAAGACATTGCGTTGGCATTTTCGGGCGCCATCATTGCGACTACGATCGTGTCTTTGGTGAAGAAAATCGGGAAGATCCATGAACCGCAGTAGTTGCTCAATTGATTTTTGTTCATTTGTTCATTTGAGTCGATGCTCTCTGCCGGAGACACGAATCTTGCACTCTGAACCTTGCACCATCCAACCTATCCAAAATAAGAAAGCATCCCAAAATAAGCCAACGTCAAAAAGAACGTGTCAACCAATCCGTGTACCAGAATGTTGATCCAGATGTTGCGCCATTTCACGTAGATCGCAGCGAAAGCCAATCCGAAAATGAACGTCACCGCGATTCCCGTCGGGCCTTGGCTGTAATGCGGAAGCGCGAACAACAACGCCGAAATTGGAACATTTATCCACGGATTTTTCCCGACAATCTTCTCAAGTTGCAAGATCGAAAAAGCGCGAAACAGCAATTCTTCGCCTATCGCGGCACTAATCCACATGAATCCCAAGTATTTGAAGTATTGTGCCGATTTGCCTTCGAGGAAAGAAAAAGCGGAATAATCGGCGGGTTCGTTGAACAAGATCGATAATTCGGGCTGCACGAGAAAATCCATCGTCAATTCGATACACGCAAAAAGAATCAACACGATCGCGAAGTCTTTAAACGTAAACTTTTTTAATCCCAAAACTCGAAAGTTGTTGTACTGTAAATACGTGATCAAAAAAACCACCGCGATCACGACAATCATCGTAAACGGAAACTTCGTATATGGATTGAAAACAAAGGCGAACGCTATCGCCAACGACAACAAAGCGCCAATACGCGTGGAGAGGAATGACATGATTATGATTTGATTGATTGGACATAAGACCTCTTTTAAAACGCTTTGTTACAACTAACTTCAAATTTTTGATGTTGTAACAAAATCAGAATACCAAAGTCTTACCGACTCAATCATTAAATCAAAAATCATGACTTCACAAGACGAAGCGGCTGCCGGCGTGGCCGCAATCAAGATCGTGCGCGCAGGGCACGGAAACCAATTGAACGTTTTGGGCGATTCCCAAACCATTAAAATCTCAGGTAAGGAAACCAACGGAAAATTCACCGTGATCGAAAATTTCAACGAACCCGGAATCGGGATTCCGATGCACGTTCACGAGAACGAGGACGAAATTTTCCACATCATCGAAGGCGAAATGGAATTCACGCTTGAGAATGAGACGCGCATCCTTAAAAAAGGCGATATGATTTTCCTGCCGAGGAAGGTGCCGCACGCGTTCAAATGCATCGGAAACCACAAAACGAAAGCGGTCGTGACGGTCGTGCCGTCGGGAATTGAGGATATGTTCAAGTCGCTCAGCGAACTTCCGGTCGGGCCACCGGATTTTGAGAATGTGATGCGGATTTGTGGCGAGTTTGGGATTCGGTTTGTTTAGTCGGAATGTCGAATGTCGAAAGTCGAAGGACTGGTGTTTTGTGTAAGACGAACGATGAAAGACGAATGACGAAGGACAGGCGTTTTGGGTAAGACGAATGACGAAGGACTAACGTTCGCGGTAAATCGGACGACTAGCCCCGATTGCAGCGGATAGCCTTTCACTGAAAAAAATAAAGGTTTTGTTGCGCATAAAGAGCGACCGACGGAAGCTCCTTTAGGCGTTTACAAAACCTGATTTTTTTGTGAAAGCTATGAGCGGAAGGCGGGATAAGCTTAATAAAAAATAGTCGAAAGTCGAAAGTGGAAAGTCGAAAAGTCTTAGAGGCTGACGCTTTGAGTAAGACGAAATATCCAGTTCCGATCAAAGCAAATAAACTCGATTACAAAAATCCGGCAATTGTCGCGAAAGCTATTACAGAAATGGGAATCGCTTTCACAAAAAAACCGAATATCATCGTTAACCGACTCCTCGCCTTTACGACTTTTTGACTTTCGACTTTCGACTAAATTCCGTAATTTCGTAACCGAAAATTTAAAGACAACCATGAAATACGACATTATAGTTCTAGGAAGCGGCCCGGGCGGCTACGTTGCTGCGATTCGCGCTTCTCAACTCGGTTTCAAGACCGCGATCATCGAAAAGGAAAACCTTGGCGGAATTTGCTTGAACTGGGGCTGTATCCCGACGAAAGCTTTGCTTAAATCGGCACAGGTTTTCGATTATTTGAAACACGCTTCTGACTACGGATTGACCATCACGGCTTTCGACAAAGATTTCGGCGCGGTCGTAAAACGCTCACGTGGCGTGGCTGAAGGCATGAGCAAAGGGATTGATTTCCTCATGAAGAAAAATAAGATCGACGTGATTAAAGGCTACGGGAAATTGAAACCGGGCAAGAAAGTCGACGTCAAGGCCGAAGACGGAACTTCTACCGAATATTCAGCCGACCATATCATTATCGCGACCGGAGCGCGTTCCAGAGAACTTCCAAACCTGCCGCAAGACGGGAAAAAAGTGATCGGTTACCGCCAGGCGATGAACTTGCCCGAGCAGCCGAAATCGATGATCGTAGTCGGTTCAGGTGCGATCGGCGTTGAGTTCGCGCACTTTTACAATTCAATGGGAACCGATGTCACGATCGTGGAATT
The DNA here is from genome assembly GCF_004211145.1 of Flavobacterium sp. GTDB lineage: Bacteria > Bacteroidota > Bacteroidia > Flavobacteriales > Flavobacteriaceae > Flavobacterium. The sequence goes on from NZ_SEBS01000007.1 coordinate 47,065, forward strand.
CATGCCGAACGTCGTTCCCGTCGAGGACGAAGATATCTCGAAACAATTCGAGCGTTCGCTTAAGAAAAACGGTATTAAAGTAATGACGAATTCGTCGGTTGAGAGAATCGACACGACCGGAACCGGTGTGAAAGCGTTCGTAAAAACGGCTAAAGGCGAAGAGGTTTTGGAAGCCGATGTGTTGCTTTCGGCTGTCGGAATCAAGACCAACATCGAAAACATCGGATTGGAAGAAGTCGGCATCGCGACTGACCGAGATAAAATTTTGGTGAATGACTGGTACCAAACCAACATTCCGGGTTATTATGCGATCGGCGATGTCGTTCCGGGCCAGGCTTTGGCGCACGTCGCGTCGGCCGAAGGAATTACGTGTGTCGAGAAAATCAAAGGTTTGCATGTCGACAAGATTGATTACGGAAACATTCCGGGTTGTACATACGCGTCGCCTGAGATCGCTTCGGTCGGTATGACTGAAAAGCAAGCGAAGGAAAAAGGATACGAACTCAAAATCGGGAAATTCCCGTTTACGGCATCCGGAAAAGCGAAAGCCGCGGGAACGCCCGACGGTTTCGTGAAGGTGATTTTCGACGCGAAATACGGCGAATGGCTTGGTTGCCATATGATCGGTGCCGGAGTTACCGACATGATCGCCGAAGCAGTCGTGGCGCGCAAACTTGAAACTACGGGCCATGAGATCATCAAGTCGGTTCACCCGCATCCGACGATGAGCGAAGCGGTTATGGAAGCAGCGGCTGATGCTTATGGTGAAGTAATTCACTTATAGTGGTGAAGTGCTGAAATGCTTGGTGCTTGAGTGCTAATGTCTTGAATCGTTAGATGAACGATTTTATATAAAAGAAATCCGTCGTAATTGACGGATTTTTTGTCTTTAAAGTTCTGGATTCAGCACTTCAGCACCAAGCACTTCAGCACTTTAATCCAAACCGTATCGCGTCCTTCAAAACGTCAACGTCAATGTCGCTCAATTTTTTGAACTTGATGCAATAGCCCGTTACGCTGGCCTTACCGAGTTTTCCGGCGTAGGTTTCGGACAGATACGTCTTGTCGTCGAGTCCGAGAATATATACCGAAATTCCCGTTGTGTTCGCGCTCAATCCGATTTGATAGAAATCTTTGGTCGTGCCGTCGGCGTACGTTATCGTGTAGCGCCCGTACCCGATGTTTGGGTTGGAAACGATTTTGCCGTCGGCGTTTTTACCGTCGAGAAACCACAGTTCCGCCTTGGGGTTAAGTTCGACAATGCCGGCGTGCAACGTCTGTAAGTCTGCACTTTTTTGTGCAGGTTGACCGTCGATGTAGTCGGCAATTTGTGTTTGTATGTCCATGGTACGATTTACGTTGGCGAATTTAAAATCCGAATTTCGTTCACCAGACAGACGCGTATCAATGCGGTTGCGGTGTCGCTATAAAAATTTCCACTTCAGAATTTTTCCCTTTTTGGGACTTTTCCCCATAAACTTCAAAATCATAAGTGTATTTGCGCTGGAGACTTTCGTCAGCCTTCCATATCTCGCTCCAAATTGTTACGACCGAGTTTGGCAAATCGCCTTTCGCTGTGAATTTCGTAAAATATTCGGGTTCGAATTCGCGGCCGATGAACCCGTCCGGAATTTCGCTTATCGTTGAAACAGGAACGCCGAGAATCGCTGTGTAATCTTCGGTGTAATCGCTTTTGTAATCCGTATATATACAGAAAATATCGTCAGAGACTTTATTGGGAATCTTGTCAAAAACATTTCGAGCATAAAATTTTTCCCAAAGGCCGCCAAGGTCCTCTGATGACCGATTATCCTTATTTGTCGTGCGAGTCGAGATCCCAATAATTTTAAATCCTTTTGTCACATCCATGTAAATATCTGTTTTTTGTTATCAACGAACTAACTGCAATGTATCGAGCTGCGTTGAGATACTGTCAATTTCTTCCTGCGTCAAATTAACTCGCGTCGCACGCGCATTTTGAACGGCTTGTTCGGCGTTGCGCGCCCCGGCCAAAGCGATCGTGATTCCGGGTTGTTCGATTGTCCAAAGCAAAACGAGCTGCCCGATCGACAAGCCTTTTTCGTCGGCGATTGGTTTGATTTTCTGTAGGAATTCATTCGTGCGTCTTATGTTTTCGTCTTTGAATTGCCAAAGATTCTTGCGATGGTCGCCCTCGTTGAATTCCTGTCCGGGTTTCATTTTCCCGGTGAGCAGACCGCGGTCCATCGGGCTGTACGCAAGAATTCCTTTGTGATGTTCGACGCAATATGGAACCGTTTCTTTTTCGATTTCGCGTCTGAGCATCGAATATGGAACTTGGTTCGACGCGAGCTTGACATACTTTTCGGCTTCGGCCATTTGGGACGCGCTGTAGTTGCAAACGCCCGCGTATCGGATCTTCCCATCTTTGATCAACGTGTCGACAGCCTTGAACGTTTCCTCGATCGGAGTCGTCGAATCGGGCCAATGTATTTGATACAGGTCGATATAATCGGTCCTGAGTCGGCGCAAACTGTCTTCGCATTCCTTAATGACGCTTTCGGCTCCGGCGTATTTGTAGACATCGATGTCCTTGCCTTGGTTGTTTTGGCTCTTCATCGCGAAATCGCCTTTGGCCAAATCCCAGCGCATTCCGAATTTGGTAAGCAAAAATACTTGGTCGCGCGGCAATCCCATGACGGCCTCGCCTACTATTTCCTCGCTGAAACCTTGTCCGTAGATCGGAGCGGTGTCTATGGCGTTCACGCCTTCGTCGAACGCGGCTTCGATGGCTTTGATTGCGTCGTTGTTTTCATTTCCGCCCCACATCCAGCCGCCGGCAGCCCAGGCGCCGAACGTTATTACGGATAGGTTTAGGTCGGTTTGCCCGAGTTTCCTGTATTTCATGAGTTATTATTTTTGACTCGAAGACGCGAAGGCTTTCAGTCGCTTTATTGTTTGTTGCTGTTACTTTGCACTTTGCACTTTGCACTTTTCGCCACGAAGGCACGAAGGCACGAAGTTTTTGACTGGCGCTTATCAAATTTACGATAAACAATGGAAACGCTGATCGCAAATGTTAGCTAGCGTTTACAAACGATTACAATCGGATATAAACGGAAGTAAACGTTTAATCAACGACTGCCAGAAACCATCCGCCTCACCTTTGTCATGTTAAACGCCATCAAATCACGCCGACTTAAAAAGCAAAAGACATGCACGTCCAGAAATCACGAATATTCGCTCTTCTTAAACATATTGTCGACCGCAAAAGAATTGTGCCCGACCATAAACAAGAGTACGCCCAAATAGGCCGCGTGCACGAGTTGTCCCGTGATCGCGTCCCAATTCTCTATCGTCGTCGACCCGAAAATCAGAATCGACATCACGAAAAGACCCGCGAAGAGCGATTGTTTAGTAAAGAGTCCTATGATGATGAACAGCCCGATCGGGAATTCCAAAACGGGCAAAGCATAACAGAAAGGTGAAACAAGTTCAGGCGGAAGAAACGATTTTTCCATGGTCTTGAGCATCCACTCGCTGAACTGGTCGAGTTTGGGCAAACGCACCAATCCATGCCCGAAAAAAGACAAACCAATCGGAAGCCTTGCCGCGAAAAAAGTGTAGTTGTGTGTTCTCATATATCGGAGTTTACTTAAAGTTAGCAAATAGGTTCGAGAAGATTTTGGTGTTTATGAAAAGTTTAGTTTCGTTTGGTCGTTAAAAATCAGCAAATCATTATATTTATTTTAGAATACATATTTATGAAATCATTCCTGAAATTTTCGGCAGTCCTGGCAATCGTGTGTTTTACGGGTTGCGAAACATCGGTAAAAAACAATATCAAAACCGGTGATGATAAATACAAGCCTGTCGAATATGTGAAAGTCAAGCATCCCGATTGGAGCAAAAACGCCACGATCTATGAAGTAAACGTGCGCCAATTCACGCCCGAAGGCACATTCAAAGCATTCGAATCACATTTGCCTAGGCTCAAGGATTTAGGTGTCGACATTATTTGGCTCATGCCGATTCATCCGATCGGTGTCGAGAAACGCAAAGGAACGCTGGGCAGCGAATATTCGGTCAAAGACTATTTCGGCGTGAATCCTGAATTCGGGAACAAAGAAGATTTCAAACATCTGGTCGACAAGATCCACGAGATGGGAATGTATGTGATCATCGATTGGGTCGCGAATCATTCGGCCTGGGATAATCCACTCGCGAAAGATCATCCCGATTGGTATTCCAAAACGCCCGAGGGAAATTTCCAACCCACGCCTTGGTACGACTGGGATGACGTGATAGATTTTGACTACGACAAGCCTGAACTCCGCAAATATATGACAAGCGCTTTGGTCTATTGGGTCAAAGACTTCAATATCGACGGTTACCGTTGCGACACGGCAGGTTTCATTCCGACCGATTTCTGGAACAATGCGCGCGCTGAAATGGATGCCGTAAAACCGGTTTTCATGCTCGGTGAGTGGGAATCACGCGACTTGCACGAATATGCGTTCGACGCCACGTATTCATGGTCGCTTTGGAGTGCGATGACGGCCGTAACCAAAGACGGCAAAGGAATCGGGCAACTCGTCGAATATATGGCGCACGACGAAAGCACTTTTCCGCACGGTGGTTATCGCATGTTGTTTACTGAAAACCACGACAAAAATTCATGGGAAGGCAACCAGGAATTGAACTTCGGGCCGGCACTCAAAGCTTCGATGGTTTTGTGTTCTACCGTAAACGGCATGCCATTGATCTATGGAGGTCAGGAAGCCGGGCTTGCACGCTCCATAAAATTCTTCGACAAAGACCCGATCGATTGGTCAAAAATGCAGTACGCTGACATGTATAAAACGCTTTTTGCACTAAAGCACAAGAACCACGCGCTCTGGAATGGTGACAATGGTGGTCACATGATCCGAATTTACAGTGACAAAATGGATAAAGTAATTTCATTTTCTCGCACCATGGAGGATGATCGCGTAGTTACGATCGTCAATTACAGCAAGGAAATGGTTTCAGTGAAACTCGACTCAAAATACCAAAAAGGAAAATACAAGGAACTATTCAGTGGCAAGGAAATCGAATTGAAAGGCGACGATGTTTTCGAGATGAAACCTTGGGATTACTTGGTTTTGGTCAAATAAGTTGGAGCTGTTCCGGCTATACGCTACTAGCTTTACAAAAAATCTCCGTTTTTGCGACCGCTTTATCCTGCTTCCGTTGGTCGCCGTCAAAGCGGGCAAAAAATGGAGATTTTCCGGTAAAGGCTAACCGCTGCTATCCGGGCTAAACTTACCGTCTCGAAAGTCGCTCTGGATTTTATTACCGTCAACGTTTCGAGAAAACAATCGCTTCGCCGGAATCGGGGTCGCCGAAACCGAAAATCAATCCGTCCGGGATTTCGTCGCCTTTGATCGTTGGATTTGCCAACGATTCAGGTGCGCCTTCTAGTAATAATCCAAAAAAAGCTGTATTTCCGGAACCCGAATCGACAAAGCCGCCAGCTTGGATTCGCCATTTACCAGCGAATGAAACTTGGCCGGCAAACTTATAGTTCCCTGCGCTGTCTGCTGTGAAAGTAGGAAAATTTTCCGCGACGTATGTCCCATTTGCAAGCAGCGTGATTTTCGATTTTCTCACGAGTTTTAACTTTGGATCGATGGTCTGTTTCTCAAAGACATAACTACCCACGACGTCCTCGGCATTGGGTTCTTTTGTCAAATACGAATGGGCGAAAGGGTCGTACTGGCAACTCGCGAATAGCACAAAAATCAAAAACAAATCAATTCTTCTCATCTTATATTTTAATCAGGAATTCGTTTCGGTCAGATGGTTACCGTTTTCATCCGCGCTTCATACTCGACCGACAAAATAGCGGAAACAAATCTCCATCTCTGAATTTTCATGGCTTGTTCTTATCGATTAAGGTGAATGCCGACATAGTTAATTCAATTTATCATATTTGCGCAACAATTTCCCAATATTGTCATCGGTAATTTTCATCTCGTCGATCATTTTCGTCAATTCTGGTCTTGAGTTCGTAATTGTTTTAAGGCTTTTTCGAACGTTCAACAAATAATTGACTGAGATCCGCTCACCTTTTTCGTTGGTCATAGAATCGACGAATTCCTTGTTCATGCTGAGATTAGTACTGTAATGCCGCAACCATTTTATTTTTCCGTCGTATAAAAGTTCCGCCAAATAATCGCCGTTGTTTATGAATTCGCGCAAGCTTCCCATAAAGTCGTAAAAACGCATGACATTGATGTCGCGCGCAACTATTTTTTGAACGGTTTTGCCATCTTCCGTCAGTTTGATAATGTTGTGGAAACTTCGTTCATCGACCACTTCGCCGATAAAAGTGCTGGTGGAAACCTTGACTTTCACCCTTAGTGTATCTTTATTTCGCGTTACGATTTCAGCGCGGACGTAGTCGGTAGACGTGTAATTTCGGTTTAGCCATTCGACGGGTTTTACGGCATTCACTTTAGGTGGTTCACTCCCGAAAATAAGATTTCCGTCAGCGTCCTTTATATTTCGAATGGAATTTTTGAAATACGTGAATTCGGATTGTGTCGCTGTATTGAGAAAAGTCACCTGATCGTCGGCCGAGCGAAGTTTCGTAAACGCATACGATTGGTTTGTCGTAAAAAAAATCGTTCCTTTTTCTACTGATAGTTTTTCTTGGGCAACAGCAATCGCCGACGAAAAACCGAGCAGCAAAATGACGAACCATTTCAAAACTTAAACGGTTTTCAAAGCCTCAACCAAAGCATCTATGTCATCGGTCGAATTGTAATGGCTGAACGAAATCCTAAGCGATGGTTTCCGAATGTCCTCGTCGGTCAACATCTCGGCCAAAACGTGTGACGGTTTCGCACTTCCCGACTGGCAGGCGCTTCCTCTCGACAAGGCAATTCCTTTCATGTCGAGGTGAAAAAGAATCATGATTGTCTTTTGTTCGTCCATCGGGAGACAGACGTTTAGGATGTTGTAAAACCCGTTTTCGACGCTTCCGTTTATCTTTATCTTACCGAAAGTTTTCTCCAATAACGAGACCGCATAATTCTTTAAACCAGTTATTTGCAACCTTTCACTTTCGAGATTACTATAAGAAAGTTCAAGCGCTTTCGCCATACCGGAAATGTTGTGCACGCTTTCTGTTCCGGGACGGATTCCTTTCTCCTGTTCACCTCCGAAGAACATCGGATTCACGATCAGGCCTTTGCGGATATACGCGAAACCGATCCCTTTCGGACCGTGGAATTTATGGGCGCTCGCCACGGCGAAATCGACGGGAAGTTCCTTTAAATTGAATTCGGTCTTGCCGATTGACTGTACCGTATCCGAATGAAAATACGCATTGTATTGCCTGCAGATATTTCCGACTTTTTCAATATTCAGCATCGTGCCGATTTCGTTGTTCACGTGCATCAACGAAACTAGCGTCGGAACATTTTCAGACAGCAGATTGACCAATTGCGTGATGTTTACCTCGCCCGAACTATCAACGTTCAAAAACTGCACGTCAATCGAAAATTCGCGCGCCAAGTGTTCGACGGTTTCCAAAACGGCGTGATGTTCTATCTTGGTCGTAATGATGCGTTCGACCTTGAAATCGACGATCGCGCTTCTGATGATCCAATTATTCGCTTCGGTCGCGCCCGACGTAAAAATGATTTCCTGGGCAGAACAACCCAAATTTGCAGCGATGGACTTTCGCGACAACTCTATCACGCTTTTCGCATGACGCCCGACACTGTGCGTCGACGACGGATTTCCATAATCTTCGCTGAGCACTTTGGCCATCTCAGCGACAACTTCAGGCCGCAATTGCGTGGTAGCGGCATTATCTAGGTAAACGGTTTTCAATTTTTGAATTTTTGAATCTTTAAATCTCTAAATCTTTTCAATCGCGCAATTATCTAGGTAAAATGCTGATAGCTGTTCCACCGCCGGTCACGAGCGAGAGGTTGATCTTCGATTTCGAATCGACATCGATCGTGCGGATTTTATAGGCCTTTGGATTTCCGTCCCAAGTCGCGTCAGGCGCGTCTTCGTAAACGGTCGCCCTGTATTTTTTTCCGGGCGTCAAAAAATCGAGTGTGATCGACGATTTACGGGCGTTTTCGTCGGTGATTGCGCCAACGAACCAACTTTCCTTGCCTTTCGCCTTGCGCGCAATCGTGATGTAATCTCCGGGTTCGGCCTCAAGGATTCTCGTGTCGTCCCAATCGGCCGCTACGTCTTTTATGAATTGGAAGGCGTCGGGATAACGTTCGTAATTTTCGGGCAAATCGGCGGCCATCTGCAAAGGTGAATACATCGTCACGTAAAGCGCGAGCTGTTTCGCTAACGTCGTATGAACCTGTTCCTTGCGCGCCGGATCATAATAACTGCGCTGTATCTCGAAAATACCGGGCGTATAATCCATCGGTCCGCCAAGCAAACGCGTGAACGGCAAAATAGTTTCGTGCATGGGTGGATTTCCCGTACTCCAGGCGTTGAACTCGTTTCCTCTCGCGGCTTCGGCCGATACGTAATTCGGCCAGGTGCGATGAACGCCCGTCGGACGAGATGATTCGTGCGAATTCACCATGATCTTGCGCTCGGCCGCACGCTGCACGACCCAATTGAAATGATTCACCATGGTTTGGCCGTCGTGCCATTCGCCCCTTGGGATAATGCGCCCGACGTAACCCGTTTTCACGGCCTTGTAACCGTATTTGTCCATGAAATCGTAGGCGCGATCGAGTCGTCTTTCGTAGTTGGCGACCGAACCCGACGTTTCGTGGTGCATGATGATCTGCACGTTTTTCGACTTCGCGTAATCGGTGACTTCCTGAACATTGAAATCAGGATAAGGCGTCACGAAATCGAAAACTTCTTCTTTCCAGTTTCCGAACCAATCTTCCCAACCGACGTTCCAACCTTCGATCAAAACCCCGTCAAAGCCGTTCTTCGCGGCAAAATCAATATATCGTTTGGCATTCTTGGTCGTTGCACCGTGAATTCCGTTTGGTTTGAGTTCGCCTGTTTGCTGGTCGACCTTTCCATAGTTCCATGAGCTCTTATCGATGTGCATTTCCCACCAGATCCCGACATATTTCATCGGTTTGATCCACGATGTGTCATCGATCTTCGACGGTTCGTTTAGATTCAGCGTCATCTTCGACGATAGGATTTTGCGCGCGTCGTTCGTCACGAAAACCGTTCGCCACGGCAATTTGCAAGGCGTTTGCAGGAAAGCGACGTCAGTTCCGCCTGCGTTCGGAGCGAGGTCGGCGCGGAACGTGAACGTTTTCTTATCGAGCGTCAGATGCATCACGGGATAGTTGATCACCGCCGCCTCGAAGATATTAAGGTACAGATTGTCTTTGGTTTTCATCATCAATGGCGACTGGACGCGGTTGGCATCCATCGGTCCTTTGAATCCGATTCCGTTGCTGATCGTACTTTGGTCGCCGTTTATTTGCGAAAGGGCCGATTCGGTGTAAATGTATTCCTGGCTGTCGAAATCGCCCGGAATCCAAAACGATTTGTGGTCGCCCGTAAGATTGAACTCGGTAAATTCGCCGGTTACGGTAAAATATTTCCATCGATATTGGTCGGGAAATTCGTATCGGAACGCCAAACCTTCGTCGTACAGCCTGAACACGATATTCATCTTGCGCTCGGTGGTCGTCTGCAGCAATTGGATCGTCAATTGGTTATAATTATCCCTGATCGTCGCGACCTCGCCAAGCACGGGCTTCCACGTTTCATTGGCCGATCCCGTCTCGAACTTCACGACCTTAAAATCGGCGTTCAACATTTCGTTGTTCTGGAGCGCGAGCCCCAGCATACTTTGCTCAAGCACCGAATTGTCTTTATATCGCAGCGTATACGAAGGTTTTCCGTTATCGACAAGCCTGAATTCGAGCTTGATATCTTTTGAAGGCGATAAAAGCTGGGTTTGGGCGTCCATCGATGCGCCCGAAAAAATAAGCGTAAGCAGAAGTATTTTTTTCATGTTGCGACGTGCAAAGTTTTTAGAGAGGAAAGCAAAGATACTAATATACGGTTAAAATTTTCCCATCGCGAGGGTTGCATAGCCTGTGGTAAACAAAAACAGTTATTTTTGCTCAAAATTCCATTGCATGAAAAGAATATTCGCGCTTTTGCTTATCGGCTTGTCGCTCAACGGTTGCGATGATGGCGACCTTATTTTTGACGAGTTCGACTTTGAGGACGTGAGCGTTGCCCGATGTCCGAACGTGGCCACGGGTGTGACGAGCAACATCTTGTACAAAATCAACAATCCGGAGATACTGATTTTGCAGATCCCGAATCTCGAAACGGTTCTGCCCGACACTCCGACTCCAGCCGAGGGATTGGATCCGATTTCAATAGACGGCACGAACATTCGCGTCGTATACCGATTGTATAACGGCGATGCCACCGCTGCCAATATCTGCGACGCCATACAACCACCTACGCCTGCCGTAACCGAGGAATGGAATGCGATCGCCGGTATGATTTACATCACGACGACCGCCATCATCACGCCCAACACTGCCGACGGTTTTACGGGAGGTGAGACCATCTCGAAACTGCGCCATGCCATAAAACTTAAAAATATCACGTTCCAGACGCCGAACAATCAGATCAGGCGAGATTCATTGGCATTCGGGAATTATGACAGTGCGTTCGATGCACCGACACTCAATATCGGAGGAACGCCCGCAGTGTGCGATTTAGCGAGCCCGTCGCCTTATGATTTGCTGTATAAAGTTGCGGCCGCGACTGCGATCACAATTAACATCGATCCGGCACTTTTGGACGAAACGATACTCGGAACACCAAAAACCGGCGTTATTTCGGGCGAAATGAACCGAGTGACGTACAGGGAATATGCAATAGGCACGGATTTATCTGCCTTAACTAATTTCTGCACCGAATTTCCTGCTTTGACGCCCACCGAAACTTGGATCAGCCAGGACGGTGTCGTTGGTGTAAGTGGCATTGTGGAAGTAACCACGACTACGCTTGGAAGCGGCGTCACGCATACGATAAAACTTAAGAATGTAAGGCTCCAGAATTCGGCGGGTAACCTGTCGTTCAAGATTGCCGACGATTACGAGTTCGGTGAACTTATCGTGAATTAGATTTCGATGACAAAGCACAAAGAAATGTGCTTGACTCCATAAAATCAGTCATGGATCATACGACGAAACTCGTTGATTCATGGCTGATTTTTTTAGCTCTGTTTGAAATATACTTCTGTCGCGCCCTGTCCGTATTTTTGGTAATTGCCGTCGCGGAAATCGATTCCGTCGTATCGGCCCAACAAAAAATCAAGTTCCGATTTTAGAATCCCTTCACCGACACCGTGTATCAAAACGATTTTGGGGATTCGATTTCGGACGGCAAAATCAAGATGGCGTTTCGCCGTATCGAGCTGTATCGTGAGGATGTCGAAATTCGAAAGATGCTTGTAGTTTTTGACGAGTTTTTCGATGTGCAGATCAAATTCGGGCGGAGGAATTTCACCTTTCACTTTCTTCTCTTTCGTGAACGAACGCGGTTTTGGAATCTCTTTATCCTTTTTTATCGAGTTGAAATTGACGCTTCCGATTTGCTTACTTAAATCATTGGAAACGTTTATCTTAATCAATTCATTGACAAAATAAGTCATCTGAAAACCATCGGTGGTTTCTATCGTTATGACATTTCCTTTGACGTCCGTGACAATGCCGTCGAACGCGTCGTCGAGCACTGAAACTTTGTCTCCTTTATTCAGTATCATCGTCAGAATTTTTGTCGTTTTTACTTTTTATTTTCGAACTCAAATTGATTACGCCCATCATGAAAACCACGACAGCGGCGCACATGATATAGACGCTAGGTCGCTCCTTGCTTTGTTCATAAATCGCGATGAGAACGGCGACGATCGCCAATGGTAAAAGCCAGTTTTTCATGTTCGGGGTAAACGACAAATGTAAGGAGTTGTATTTTTAAAACAGGTTCCGAAAGTTTGATTTTCGTAATATTGTCAAAAATAGAAACGATGGAAGAATACATGGTTCCATGTTTGAACAAGAAAATTTTCGGCGTCGATTGCCCGGGTTGTGGAACGCAGCGCGCTTTGGTTTTGATCGCCGACGGGGAATTCGTCGCTGCCTTCCATATGTTTCCCGCAATCTACACGACAATCTTACTTTTCGTTTTCATCGGACTGCACTTCCTGGATCGGTCGCACAAATACCACAAACTTATTATCGGCCTCGCGATCGTTAACGCGGTGATTACGATTATTGCATATATTTACAAAATGTCACACCAATAACCAATCGATGATGGAACAAAACAAACTACCTAATGCCACGGCCGTACTCGTACTTGGCATTTTATCTATTTGCACCTGCTGCTGCTGGGGACCGATAGGATTAGCGCTCGGAATCATTGCACTCGTACTAGCCAAAAAGGACGACGTCTTGTATCTGGCGAATCCGGAATTATATTCGAATTACTCAAATATCAAAACGGGCAGGATTTTAGCGATAATCGGAATCGTGCTGAATGTGATCTCAACGGTGCTTACGATCTACAGCATGACAACCGATCAGGCCGATAATGTGACGCAACTCAGACAGCTGCTCGAACAGTACAAATAATAATTTTGCACAATAAAAAATCCGCCGATCGGCGGATTTTTTTTATTTCTCGAATTCCCTGAGCGTCCTGATGATAATCGAAACGCAATCAAGCAATTGTTCCTCGTTCATGACCAAAGGCGGCGCGAACCTGATGATATTGCCGTGGGTCGGTTTCGCAAGCAGCCCATTGTCACGCAGCGCCATGCAGATATCCCAGGCCGTGGAACTGTCCTCGGTATCATTGATGACGATCGCGTTGAGCAAACCTTTCCCTCGAACCAACGTCGCGATGTTTGAAGTCTTGATGTACTCGCCTATCTTCTCGCGGAAAATTTGCCCGAGATATTCGGCGTTCTCAGCGAGTTTTTCATCTGAAACGACTCCGAGTGCCGCAATCGCAACCGCAGCGGCGATCGGGTTTCCTCCGAAAGTAGAGCCGTGCTGGCCAGGCTTTATGACGTTCATGATCGGGTTATTTGCCAAGACTGCCGAAACCGGATAAACGCCACCCGAAAGTGCCTTGCCCAAAACCAAAATATCGGGAACGACATTTTCATGGTCCACGGCGAGTAATTTCCCGGTGCGCGCGATTCCCGTCTGCACTTCATCGGCGATGAAAAGCACGTCATATTTTTCACACAGCGCTTTCGCTTTGGCGAGATAACCTTCGCTCGGCACGTAAACGCCCGCCTCGCCCTGGATCGGCTCCACGAGGAAACCGGCTACGTTTTTAGATGACGACAACGCGTTTTCGAGCGCATTCAAATCGTCGTATGGGATTTTCGTGAATCCGGGCGTGTAAGGACCGAAGTTCTTGCGCGCGCCTTCATCGTTCGAAAAAGAAATAATGGTCGTGGTACGTCCGTGGAAATTGCCTTCGCAGACGATGATTTCAGCTTGCTTCTCGGCGATCCCTTTTACTTCGTACGCCCATTTTCGGCACAATTTCAACGCGGTCTCGACGGCTTCGGCTCCTGTATTCATCGGAAGCATCTTGTCAAAACCAAAATAGTTCGTGAGGAATTCTTCGTACGGGCCGAGTTTGTCATTATAAAACGCGCGCGAAGTCAACGTAAGCGTCTTGGCCTGCTCGATCATCGCATTGATAATCGCAGGATGGCAATGCCCTTGGTTCACGGCCGAATACGCCGAAAGGAAATCATAATAACGCTTTCCCTCGACATCCCAAACATACACGCCCTCGCCTTTCGAGAGTACGACAGGCAGCGGATGATAGTTGTGCGCACCGTATTGGTCTTCCAAACCCATCAGCGCCTCTGATCTTGTTTTTTCTAAAACCGACATGAAGTTGATTTTTAAATTATTTTTTAGAATTCCTGCTTGTGGAGAGAAATCATCCGATTTTGGTCAAAAATAATGAATATTCGACAAAATTTACGAGAAGCCAACCGTTAAACTTTGACACTCGAATCCAAAAGCGAATGTTAAAACCGCGTTACCGAATTGTAAACTTCTTACGGATACGATATATTTGAGCAAACAACAACAAATACAATTCCTATGAGAAAAATTACTTTTTTACTTTTCATTGCCGCACTGCCATTGGTTTCCTGCAGTTCGTCGGACGACAAGGACCAAGTCGGGCGACACATCAAAGCAACCATCGACGGAACGGCCTACACCTTCAACACGTTAACGGTCAGCACCGACGAATATACGGAAGGCGACTTCACGTACACCGACGTCACGATGACAGGATCCGTAAATAACGACCCTGCCAAAACGGTTTCCATCGTAGTCATGGAAGGCGCGACCGGAAACGACGCGAGCTGGTATTTTGGGCATCATCACGACGGAGAGGAATTCTTGAAAGACGATTCGTTCTCGACGATCATCAGCGAAAACGCAGGCCGCCGAATAAAAGGAACGTTTTCAGGGAACGTAGTATCAAATGAAGATGGCGAAATAAAGACCATTACGAACGGCTCCTTCGAAGTCACTTACTAGATAGTAATAAAAATAAAGAATAAAAAAAGCCCCGCATTTCCGCAGGGCTTTTTGCTATACCAAAGTCGCCTTCGACGAAATCTTCGCGTTGAAGAGCTTTGAGATCGGGCAATTTTTCTCAGCTTTGGTGACGAGTTCCTGGAATTCATCGTCATCGATTCCCTCGATTTTGGCCGACAGTTCAAGTTCCGAACTCACGATCGTACCGTCCTGCAAATCAATATCGCAGCGCGTCTCAATGAATTCAATGCGATGTCCGGCTTCCGTGATGAACGCCGAGAGCTGCATCGTAAAACATCCGGCGTGTGCCGCGGCGACCAATTCTTCAGGATTCGTGCCGACGCCATCCTCGAATCGTGTCTTGAACGAATATTGCGTATTGTCGAGCGTTTTGCTTTGCGTGGTAAGTTTTCCTGCGCCCTCTTTCAGCGATCCTTGCCAAACGGCTGTTGCATTTCTTTTCATCGTGTGTGTTTTTAGATTGTATTTAAAGTTACGAGGTTAATGGACAATGGACAATTGATAATTGACAATTAATCGTTAATAATTTTGTTTCGGGTTTAGGGTTTAGGGTTTAGAGTTTAGGGTTAGGGTTTAGGGTTTAGTGTTTAGTGTTAGTGTCGTCAATAATGAAATACCGAATTTGATTGACGAACAGCCACCGCGAAACATTTTCTTTCCCTCGTTTGAAAAAAGTCCGGTAATCGAAACGGAAACCCAAACTCTAAACTCTAAACCCGAAACCCTCAAACCTCAAACTCCATATCCAATACTTTGCACATTGCACTATGCACTTTGAACGTTTTAAATTACTTTTGCGCCATGGCAAGAAAAAAAACCGACAAACTCATCTTTGAAAACATACAAGTGCTCGACGCGGGCGCGAAAGGCGTATCGGTGGCGAAAGCTCCTGACGGCAAAGTGATTTTTATTCCGAACGTCGTTCCGGGCGACGTAATCGATGTGCAGACCTTCAAGAAACGCAAGTCATATTATGAAGGGAAAGCCGTGAAATTCCACGAACTGTCGGAGTTTCGAGTCGAACCCGTGTGCGAACATTTCGGCAGCTGCGGCGGTTGCAAATGGCAGAATATGGATTATTCGCGCCAATTGCACTACAAACAAAACGAAGTACTCAACCATTTGCAGCGCATCGGAAAAGTCGAATTGCCCGAGTTCGAACCGATTTTGGGATCGGCGGAACAATTCTTCTACCGCAACAAAATGGAATTCTCGTTCTCGAACGCACGTTGGCTTACCGACCACGAGATCGCGTCAACCACCGAGCTCAATGACCGCAACGCACTTGGTTTCCACATCCCGAAAATGTGGGACAAGATCCTGGACATCACCAAATGCTGGTTGCAGGAAGATCCGAGCAACGACATCCGAAACGAGATCCGGAATTTCGCGATCGAAAATGATTTGCCGTTCTTCGACCCGAGAAACCACGAAGGTCTTTTGCGCACGCTCATGATCCGAACGGCTTCAACGGGCGAAGTCATGGTGTTGGTTCAATTCTTCGACGACAATAAAGCCCAACGCGAACTGTTGCTCGATTTCGTATCGGCACGTTTCCCGCAGATCACGTCGTTGTTGTACGTCGTCAACCAAAAACAAAACGATACGCTGTATGACCAGAATGTCGTGGTTTACAAAGGCCGCGACCATATTTTCGAGGAAATGGAAGGTTTGAAGTTTTCGATAAACGCTAAATCTTTTTACCAGACGAATCCCGCTCAGGCGTACGAACTTTATAAAATTACGCGTGATTTCGCCGGATTGACCGGAAATGAACTCGTCTACGATTTGTACACGGGAACGGGAACGATCGCCCAGTTCGTGTCGAAAAAAGCGAGAAAAGTCATCGGAGTCGAAAGTGTGCCCGAGGCAATCATCGAAGCCAAGGAAAACGCGAAACGCAACAATATCGACAATTGCGAGTTCTTCGTAGGCGACATGAAAGCCGTGTTCAACGACGCGTTCATAGCGCAGCACGGACATCCTGACGTCCTGATCACCGATCCGCCGCGCGACGGCATGCACAAGGATGTCGTGGAGCAGATCTTGAAAATCGCGCCTGAAAAAGTGGTTTACGTGAGTTGCAATTCGGCGACACAGGCTCGCGACCTTGCACTAATGGACGCCGCTTACAAAGTCGTCCGAGTTCGCCCCGTGGATATGTTCCCGCAAACGCACCACGTAGAAAATGTCGTACTTTTGGAAAAACGCTGATTTTATACATGAAAAAGATAGTGACCGTTTTCGCCTTGCTTTTGCTGGCGTTTTCCCAAACCAATTGCGAGCGCGACGACATTTGCAGCGGAACTACGCCGACGACGCCGCGGATCGTGATTGATTTTTACGATTACAACCAACCGACGGTACTCAAGAACGTGACCAACCTGGAACTCCAATCGATAGACTCGGATTCCTCGGTAGTCGTGAACGGTGAGAGCCAGTTGTTGCTGCCGCTCAAGACCTTTGAGGATTCGGTGACGTTCAACCTTACGTTGAATTCGTTGAGCACCGATCCTACTTTGATTTTCACCGACAAGATCCAATTCAATTACGCGCGACGCGATGTGTACGTTTCCCGCGCCTGCGGTTACAAGACGCTATTCACGCTCAACAACGATCCCGCGTTGGCGCCCGGATATCTGCTCAACGATGCGCCCGCCGAAACCCAGGGAACTTGGATTAGAAATATTGTGGTCGATACCTATAACATAGATTCAGAAGATGAGACGCATATCCGTATTTATTTTTAGCCTTTTCTTTTGCGCGGGCGCGTTTGCCCAAAAAGATACGGTATCGGTCAGGAAAGACACGGCTGCGCCAAAGTTCACGAGGCACGGGCTTCGCGTCGGAGCGGATTTATATAAGCTCACGCGTGGTTTGTACGACGATAAGTACCAAGGACTGGAACTCGTGGGCGATTATCGTTTGACGCGCCGATACTTCCTGGCCGCCGAACTCGGTAGCGAAAAAAAAACCGACGACAAGGACCGCCTCGATTTCACCACGAAAGGCACATATTTCAAAGTCGGGTTCGATTACAACTTTTACGACAACTGGCTCGACATGGACAACGTGATCACGATCGGATTGCGATACGGCGTGGCATCATTCAGCCAGACGTTGAATTCGTATAAGATCTACAACCCGAATCCGTATTTCGGAGAAGAAATTGTCGTGGTAACGGGTCAGGAATTCAAAGGACTTTCAGCGAGTTGGGCCGAGGTCGTTTTGGGTTTGAAGGCTGAGATGTTCAGCAACATCTACGTCGGATTCTCGGCGAGGCTCAATTACATGATTTCCGAAAAAGAGCCGAACAATTTCGCGAACCTCTACATTCCGGGATTCAACCGCACGTATGACGGGAAAATCGGCGTCGGCTTCAATTACACGGTTTCCTACCTGATCCCGATCTACAAATCGCAGGTGAAAGTCGTTGAAAAAGAAGCGAAGAAAAAAGCGAAAAAGAAAAAGTAAACCGACATCACCAAAAACGCCACCATTTAGGTTTGTGTTTTTTGAATTCAAATGTCTCCAGATCGATAGAAAATTGATTTTCGCATGATTTTCCGTAGCCATCGAAATCGTGTGAAATCCCCGTGAGCTTTCTTTTTTGGATTTTCACTCCACTTATCCCGTCAAGACTTAAATCTTTAAAGCGCTTGATTTCACTCGAATTCTTGACGATATCTATCGAATAATCGTCCACTAAAATGAAAAATCGGTCGTATTGGAGAACCTGATCGTAGTGAAAACCGAAATGAAGCAATTCTCGTTTCGAATTTACATCGACGAGATACACGGTCCCATCGGCAATGACGAGCATTTCATTTTCATCGAGCTGGGCAACGAATTTGAGATTCGACGATCCCAATTGAAAATTACCGACCCAATGTCCGTTCTGAGCCAAAAATTCAATGACGAAACCCTCGGAAAATTCCTTATATCCGTTCTGGGGAATCGAAACGTACAAGTCGCCGTAAGCAGGCAATCCTTTTAATATCCTGAAATTTTCAGCCATCGCCGCGGCTAAGAAGCACTTTTTCCTTTTAGTTTTTTGTATTCTCGGATCAAGGTTTTCAATTGTCGGTTCGAGGTCACGTCAATTTCTTTGTCCGACAGGAAATGACTGAATTTGAAGTCGTTTCGGATTTTCTTCGCGGCCATTTCTTTTGCGACGAGATCGAGTTCGCTTCTCATGAATTGCTTCGAATTCTCGAGTGTCGACAAACCTTCGAACTTGTTCTTGAAATCGCGTCGGAATGTGGTCGAACTGAACGGAATCGCATTCAAAAGTTGCATTTGCTTCTTCGACTTGACATCGAGCGCGCCCATGATTTTCACCAAAACATTCTCGATTTCCTTCTTGTTCAGCGACGTGAGATTTTCGGGAAGCATGGATTCGTATTTCGGTTTTTTCTGGACGACGACCTTCGTCTTAGCCTCGATAGACGCCGATTTCTTGGTTCCCGAATTCACGTAACCGCTTCCGAAGCATTTTTCGCATTTTGGATTTAAGCCTTCGCAAGAACAAATTTGGACTGTCATAATTTTTTTATTTAAAGATTGAAAAATTAAAGAATTAAAAGATCGTGCGTGCTGTGCCGACAATCTTCTAATCATTTAATCTCCTTAATTCCTTTTATGAACAGCCATGACATAAACACTTTCATGCCTTCCTTGGTGCGTACCGCTTGGAATTTGGGCGACAATATCGTCGTGATCACGGCGCTCGTCAACGGTCGGAACCATCCGTCGAGATTCGTGAAATGCGTTACCAGATAGTAAATCGGAATGTACAAAATGGCAAAGCCAAGGAAATTATAAAGAAGCGCTTTCGTGTTAGGCGTCATGATTCTGGAATTTGGCTTTTCGGCTGCCTTCGTACATTTCATACTTGACCAAACGCGCTTCGAGGCTGCCGTTGAATAATTTTATCTTGCGCGAGGGTTTCAATCCGACGAATTTCAAGGCCTCGAGGTTCGCCGTGATGAACCACGCATTCGTGTTCGGGTAACCGTTCTTGAGCGTGTCGCCGATCTCCCGGTAAAAACGCTCGAGGTCGATATCGAGTCGTTCCCCGTACGGCGGATTGAACAACATGTGAAGCGGACCCTGATTTTCCTTTTTCGAATCGAAGAAATTGCCTTCGTGTATCGTAACGTAATCTTCGAGGCTCGCGTTGGCGATGTTGTCTTTCGCTTTCGCGACGGCACTCGGCGCTTTGTCGTAACCAATGATCGTGTAATGGAATTCCCGTACTTTCTTAAGCAACGCATTGGCGATCATGTCGAAAAGCTCTCCGTCGAAGTCGTTCCATTTCTCGAATGCGAACTCCTTGCGGTTGATGTTTGCGGGAATGTTGCATGCGATGAGCGCGGCTTCGGCCAAAATAGTTCCACTTCCGCACATCGGGTCGAGGAAATCGCTGCGTCCGTCCCAGCCTGACAACAATAACATTCCGGCGGCCAGAACCTCGTTTATCGGGGCAATGTTCGTTGCCGTGCGATAACCGCGATGGTGCAACGAAGCGCCCGACGTATCAAGCGAAACCGTGCATTGGTCTTTTGCGATGTGGATATTGATGCGCAGATCGGGATGTGTTTTGTCGATACTCGGTCGTTCACCTGTTTTGTTTCGGAATTGATCGACGATCGCATCCTTACACTTCTGGGCTACGAATTCGGAATGGTTGAAATGATCGCTATGGACGGTCGCGTCGATGACGAATGTTTGGTTCGCGCTCAAATACGTCGACCAATCGATGCCTGAAATGCCTTTGTACAAGCCGTTCTCGTTCGTCGCACGAAAATTATAGATCGGTTTCAGGATCTTGAGCGCCGTACGCAACGCCATGTTCGCCTTGTACATAAAACCCTTGTCGCCCGTAAAACTCACCATGCGAACGCCGGGCTCTACGCGTTGCGCGCCCAGGCTGAACAGCTCTTTTGCCAGGATTTCCTCGAATCCGAAGAAGGTTTTGGCGACCATCGTAAAATTATTTTCCATGCTTAAATCGGGTAAACGCTGCAAAAATAGTCTAAATTTGCAAGACCGAATTCATCTCCAGCAATAAATGCCAAATCCAGCAGCCGTGAGCAACAAACCCCAAAAATGGTACGCCTCGTGGTTTGACACGCCTTACTACCACATTTTGTACAAAGACCGCGATTATACCGAGGCGCAATTGTTCATGGACAACATCACGTCCTACTTGAATTTGCCCGACGACGCGAAAATCCTTGACCTCGCTTGTGGCAAGGGCCGACACTCGATTTACCTGAACCAGCTGGGCTACGATGTCACTGGAACCGATTTGTCTGAGAACAGCATACGCGAAGCCTCGAAACATGCGAACGAAACCCTGCATTTCGAAGTACACGACATGCGCGAACCGTTCGGGCAAAAGTTCGATGCGATTTTCAACCTGTTCACGAGTTTCGGTTATTTTGAAAGCGACGACGACAATTTCACGACTTTGAAAGCGATCCACGAAAGTCTGTCGGAGTTCGGATTCGCGGTGATTGATTTCATGAACGTGCGCAACGTGATCGCAAATCTGGTTCCCGAGGAAACGAAAACCGTCGAGGACATTACGTTCAACATCAAGCGTTTCGTAGAGGACAACCACATCATAAAGGAAATCCGGTTTACTGACAAAGGCGAAGATTTTTGTTTTTCCGAGAAAGTCCAGGCGCTCACGCTCGAGGATTTTGAGGTGATGATGGAAAAAGCAGGAATCTACCTGCTCGATATTTTCGGGGACTACAAATTGCACAAATTCCATAAAACCGATAGCGAACGTCTAATCCTCGTATTCAAGTAATGAATTATTTGTTGCCTTTACTTTCGGTGCTGATCGGTTACGCGGTGGCGCTTTTCCTAAAAACCGGAAACAAAACCAACCTCAAGTTGTTGCTCGCCTTCAGCGGATCGTTCCTATTGTCGCTTACCGTTTTACATCTGTTGCCCGAAGTATATGAAACCACTTTACACGACAGCGAAGATCACGGTCACGGCTTATCGATCGGAATTTTCATAATGGGAGGGATTTTATTGCAGATCGTGCTTGAATTTTTCTCGAAAGGTGCAGAACACGGACACGTTCACGGACATTTGGAAATGCATCAGATTCCGTGGCTGCTGTTTATCAGTTTGTGTCTGCATGCGTTGCTCGAGGGTTTTCCCGTCGGACATCACCACGATTTGGCTTGGGGAATCGCCGTGCACCACTTGCCTATCGCAATTATCTTGACGCTGTTTTTCCTGAATTCGCATCTAAGCAAACCGAAAGTGTTCGCATTTATGTTCACGTTTGCGCTGATGACGCCGCTTGGCACGTTGGCATCCGACAGTTTTCCGGTTCTTGCCCAATATTACGCTCAAATTACTGCGGTCGTGATCGGGATTCTATTTCATATTTCATCGACGATCATTTTTGAAGCGAGTGAAAACCATAAATTCAATATCGCGAAGATTACGGTGATCATTCTTGGGATCTTGCTGGCGAGTTTTCTTTAGTCGCTTTACAAACAATTGTTTTTTTTAACAATTAAGATCGTTGAGAGAAGTTAAGCGTTTTGGCTGAACTTTCGTTTTGACTCATTTGATCGCATGCCTGATGTTGAAGCGATCCGCAATGCCGATAGAAGTCCACGTAACCAAAATCGTTATATTTGTCATTTAACTTTGGACCCTAAATACTCAATTCACAATCCTGCACCTTGAACCCTTTCCAAAAAACCACCGAACAATCCTCGAACTACGATTCGCTTGAGCACATGCCGCTTCACGAGTTGTTGGCGAACATAAACAACGAAGACAAGACCGTTCCGTTGGCCGTTGAGAAAGCGTTGCCGCAAATCGAGGCGCTTGTCTCCCAAATCGTATCTCGCATGAGAATCGGCGGGCGCTTGTTTTACATCGGCGCGGGAACGTCGGGTCGCTTGGGAATTGTCGACGCGAGTGAATGTCCTCCGACGTTCGGGGTCGCGTTCGATTTGGTGAACGGCATCATCGCGGGTGGCGACAAAGCGATACGCCGCGCCGTTGAAAATGCCGAGGATGACGCGAAACAAGCGTGGATCGATTTACAGGCCGCAAACATTTCAGGCAACGACACTGTAATTGGGATTGCGGCATCGGGAACAACACCTTATGTAATCGGCGGTCTTGAGAAATGCAACGAGAACAATATTCTTACGGGTGCGATCACGTGCAACGCCGGAAGCCCGCTTGCGCTAACTGCAAAATTCCCGATCGAGGTCGTTGTCGGGCCTGAATTCGTGACGGGAAGTTCGCGCATGAAAGCCGGAACCGCACAAAAATTGGTGCTTAACATGATTTCGACGACTACGATGATCCAGCTCGGACGCGTAAAAGGCAATAAAATGGTCGATATGCAACTCAGCAACGACAAGCTAGTGGATCGCGGCGTCCGAATGATTATGGGAGAAATTCCCGTTTCGTACGAAGAAGCCTCAGAAATGCTGATTAAACACGGAAGCGTGCGCAAAGCCGTAGAGAGTTTCGATCGCAACAAGTTCGAACTATAAATCCAACCTAAATCCATTTACGATGCCGACCGACAAAATCTTACTCAACAAAGGAATGAAGTTTATGGTGTATGCGTTACCGTTGTTCTTCATCGGACCATCGGTAATCTACAATGCGTTCCAAAACCAACAGAATGTTTGGCATTATCTTGTCCTGGCGGTTGGCATCACGATGTGTTTCGGCGCGGTTTACTTTTCGTTCAAAGGGATAAATACGATCATTAAAAGTATGTTCGACGGCGACAAAAATGCGCAATAAATCAGTTCGCCATAACGTCTTCCAACAGTTCACTTTCAAAGATCGATTGGGGCGATATTACGATTTCGTCGAGCGGAATATTTTTGCCGTAGCGTTCTGTTAATTTGGCTTTCACCGCGGGTTGCGACAAATCGAAGTCTTTTAGTTTCTCGAGTTTTCCTACTTTGACCCCGAAAGCGCGTTTGTACATTTTCCAGACCAATTCGGAGCAATATATTTTCTCGTCCGACCATGAAAAGCCCAGGTCGTACGATTTTCCGACCATCGCTTTTCCAAAACTTGCTACTTTCGAAATGTTCTCGCGCGTGAAATAACGGTCGCGATCCTTTAGTCTTTTCACGACATACTTCCCATTTTTACCTCTTGCTATCCACTCCGACAACGGCGTCATTTTTACGGGTTGGACGGCTTCAAATACATACGTTCCATTTTCATTGTATATGATTCCGCAATGCGAATATTTTGAATGCGTCGCCAATTGTATGGCTCGGCTTTGGGACGAGGTCGATGTTTGAAAAATGATGTCGCCGTTTTTGTATTGATTTGGGATGGCTTTACCTTCTTCATTTGCTATTTCGCGCTCATGCCGTCGATTATAAAATTTCTTGCAATATATCAAGCCCGCGCCTGCGGACAAGATTAAGAAAATTACCAGCAGCGTCACTTTTCTCATAAATTGAAACCCGTTTGATCGTACTATTATGTAACGTTTTACGTAACGACTATTTCTTTAACAACTTCGCCATCTCGTCGGCGAAATTCTTCCCAAAATCAATATAACCCGCACTATCGTAATGATACGGATCCGAATATGAATAACGCGACGTGCTCCTCACGATTCCGGCTCTCTTATCGTCGCGCACGAATTTCTCCTGGCAATAACGTACAAGATCGCCGTTCTTGAACACGATGCCACTTTCACTGTTTCCCGAATCGGAAATCTTCCCGACGACGACAGGCAAATCCTTTTCCTTGAAAACCGATCGCATCATCTCGATCAGGTGGTTTAGGTTCTTATAATATTCCATCGCGATTTCCTCGGTAAACGATCCGTCGCCTTCGCCCTGCATCCATAAAATGCCTGAAAAAACGAGCGTATCGGCCTTTCCATCTCCGTTTACATCTTTCGCGCCTTTCGCGCCTTCGATCGTCTTCAAAAAGAAATCATACTGGTTTGGCTTGGCTTTGTATTCGGGCTCCCAACAACCGAACGGGCCGGTTGCCAAACTGTCCAATCCCGAACCGTTGCGTGCATATTTGATGATCGCGATCTTGTCGTTCGGGTACAACTCACGCATGCGCTTTGCGAAAGTCAATTCGACCCCGAACCGATCCGAGGGCTTGTTCTCTTTTCCATCGGATGCGAATCCCGTTCCATGCCCCGGCCGCAATTGCTCCCATTTCCCTACGCCTAATCCCGGTTCACCGTCGCCGCCGCGGTTGCCGTCAAAAATATAAACGTCCTTCATGGGTTGGCTCAAATCTGCAGGCAAGTCCTTATTGAATCCGAAGCCTTCCATATTCGATTGTCCGCCCAGATAAAATACCTTGAACGTGTCGCCTTTCTGGGCCGATGCGGAACAGGCCGCAGCCAACACGACAAAGGTGCGGCAGATTGAATTGAATAAACGTTGATTAATCATTTGTTTCCGTTTGTTTCCGTTTGTTTCCGTTTGTAATCGTTTGCTGTGATCCGAAAATATGAAATTTTCGCGTAAATTAGGATCACGGAATTCAAACACGGTCATGAAAAATCGACAAAATCCTTATCTGGAAAGCGTTCACAAGCAATTTCTATATTATAAGATGCTTGGAGAAAAGGCGATGGAGCAACTCGAGCCGGAGCAACTATTCATGGCGTTGAACGACGATACGAACAGCATTTCAGTTATCGTAAATCATATTTCCGGCAACATGCTTTCGCGCTGGACCGATTTTTTGACGTCGGACGGAGAAAAAGAATGGAGAAGCCGCGACGCCGAATTCGAAGATGTATTGACGACGAAAGAACAAGTAACGGCGAGTTGGGAAAAAGGATGGACCTGTTTATTTGAAGCAATCGATGCGCTTTCGAGCGACCAACTCTCCCAAATCATTTACATCAGGAACGAAGGACATACGGTCATCGAAGCCATCAACCGGCAGTTGGCGCATTATCCGTATCATGTGGGTCAAATAGTGTTCTATGCGAAGTTGCTCAAAAAATCATCATGGGAAAGTCTGTCGATCGCGAAGAACGCCTCGAAAAACTACAATGCCGACAAGTTCTCCAAAGAAAAGTCGATAAAACATTTCACCGACGAAGAAATCACGCGAATTAAGTAAGTTTCGATTTTTTCATACGCGGTCCAATACCTAACTTTGCATCGGGACACCAAGCAGCCCGGATGGAAACAGAAAGCCTTTCGAGAAAAAAGCCTGGTTTTGCCAAAGCGCGGCGGCGACCAAAGGAAGCCCGGCGCGGTTTGTTGCAAATCCCGCTTTTTTAAGAAAGCTTGACGCGAACAGCCGGATTAGCTGCCCAGAAAATTATGAAAAAACTCCTTTTGATAGTACCGTTTGCTTTTGCTTCCTGTTATGACGTCGAGCGCGACTGCAAGGATTTCAAGACGGGAACGTTTGAATTCACGGCCGAAATAAACGGCGTCAAAAAAACCACGACATTCGAACGGACCGAGGATCGGGAAATCGATTTTTACGACGGGAAATCCGATACCGCGACGGTTCGCTGGGTAAACGATTGTGAATTCGTGCTCCAAAAGTTACACCCCAAAACAATGGCCGAAAAGCAAGCCATCGCGATGAAAATCTTGACCACGTCAAAAAATTCGTATACCTTTGAATACGGCGTTGTCGGCAGCGACATCACGCAAAAAGGAACCGCTGTAAAAATCAAATAAAAGCCACAATCAATGGAAGTTTTCCTGAATCCGAATGCCTGGATCGCACTTTTGACACTTACGTTTCTAGAAATCGTATTGGGTATCGATAATATCATTTTCATTTCGATAACAACGGGTAAACTGCCGCCGGAACAACGCAAAAAAGCGACGAAAGTGGGAATGTTTTTGGCGATGTTCATGCGGATCGCCATGTTGTTCGGGATATCGTTGCTGATCGCGATGAAAGAGGCATGGTTCGACATCCAGACGAGTTGGTTTGAAATCCATGTGTCCGGTCAAAGCCTTATTCTTTTCCTTGGAGGATTGTTTCTTTTGTATAAAAGTACGGTCGAAATCCGCGAAAAGGTAGAACACAAGGGCGAAGAGGAAAAAGAAGTCAAGAAAAGCGCCGCGAAGTCATTCAGCAACGTTATTTTCCAGATCATCATGATCGATATCGTGTTCTCGTTCGACAGTATTCTTACCGCAGTGGGAATGACCAACGGCGTCGAGGGCGCGATTTATATAATGATTACTGCGGTCGTGATCTCGGTTTTGATCATGATGCAGTTCGCGGTCCAGGTTGGGAATTTCGTGAACAATCACCCCGCGATACAAATCCTCGCGTTGTCGTTCCTCGTGCTGATCGGGTTTATGCTGATCACTGAATCGGCACATTTGGCACACGCTTCCTTCTTTGGCAACACCGTCGACACCATTCCAAAAGGATACTTGTATTTCGCGATCGCGTTCTCGCTTCTAGTCGAAGTCCTGAACATGAAAATGGAAAAACGCAACAAGAAAAAACAATCTCCCGACGAAGAAGCATAAGTGAAATATCTGGTTGTCATAGCGACGTTTTTCTTCCTGTTCAAACCGGTTTTCCCGGTCGTGCAGTACGTTATCGACTACGATTACATCGCGACCGTACTTTGCGTGAACAAGGCGAAACCCGAACTTAAATGTAACGGGAAATGCCATTTGATGAAAGAACTCGCGAAGGCTTCCGACAGCGAGAAACCAGCATCCCAAAACGACAAAAAAGGCTTCACTCCTATTGAACTCTTCTGCAATACGGCTGAGGAAATCGTCATCGCCGACGTTTTTCAACCGCTCAAAAAACAGTCTCGATTCTTTTTCAAACCTTCAGATTACGCTGCGTTTGAACAGGTAACTTTCCATCCTCCCGCTGTAGTTTAGATGTAACTTTTTGGTCAGTATCAATGCCCGAATCCAATTTGGTTCGCGCCCTTGTACCCTGTACCCTGTACCTATTAAAATCTAAATTCACAAAATGAAAACGACAAACACATTTTTTGCCGCATTGGCAAGCGCATGCCTTATGCTTTCCTGTTCATCCGACGATTCGTCGCCCGCAACCGGAACCGGCGCGATCAACATCGAATTCGACAACGTTTACGGAGCCAACAACCTGATTTTAGGCACGCAGCCGAATACGACCTCACAGGGCGAAACCCTCAAGATCAACCAACTCAAATACATCGTAAGCAACATTAAACTTACGCGCACCGACGGGACAATTTTCACATACCCGAAAAGCCAAAGCTATTTCATTGTCGATGAAACCGATCTCGCATCGCAAACGCTGAACCTGCAAAATATTCCCGCGGGCGACTACGCCTCGATCACGTTCGGCATCGGCGTCGACGAAGAACAATGGCTGCTGGGCGCCGACGGACAAGGCGATTTCCTATCGTTGGCCGACAGCGAGGACATGATGTGGTCGTGGAGCGCGGGTTATAAATTCGTGATGTTCGAAGGGAATTTCACGTCGGGTTCGGTCGCGAATGAAACGCCGTTCATGGTTCACACGGGTAAAACCGGGACCGATTACAATTACACCTCGGTCACGATCCCATTCACGAACTCGGCTTTGGTGAGAACCGACATCACGCCACAAGTGCATATTTTCGCCGACGCCTCGAAAATCATCGACGGAAACAACAAGATCATCTTGTCCGACAACAACGAAGGCGGCATGGGCGCGATGATCATGGGCGGAGAAAACCTGCCGCTGATCACCGCGAACCTCTCACAAATGTTCACGGTAAACCACGTACACAACGACTGATGCGACATTTTTTATGGCTATTTTTCATCGGGTTGGCATCTTGCTCGCCCGATGAATCCCAATATGTCCCGATTCCTATCGACGTTGCAAAACCATCGAACTTCCCTGATTTCGCCTATAATTTCGAAGCCAATCCTCCAACGGAAGCGGGTTTCGAGCTCGGAAAAAAGATTTTCTACGACGGACGATTGTCGAACGACGGCACGATTTCGTGCGGTTTCTGCCACATCCAACAACACGCGTT
The DNA here is from genome assembly GCF_004211145.1 of Flavobacterium sp. Lineage (GTDB taxonomy): Bacteria > Bacteroidota > Bacteroidia > Flavobacteriales > Flavobacteriaceae > Flavobacterium. The sequence continues at coordinate 75,712 of NZ_SEBS01000007.1, forward strand.
CACGCACCACGGCCACAGTTTGAGCCATGGCGTGAACAATGCGGTGGGTTTGCGCAACACGCCCGCGATCCAAAACATGGCGTTCCAAAACACGTTCATGTGGGACGGCGCGACCGATAATCTCGATTTGCAACCGATCATCCCGATCACGAGCGAGGTCGAGATGCACGGGAATTTTGCCTCTATCGTAGCGATGATGCGCAACGACGCGACGTACAAAAAAATGTTTACACGCGCGTTTCCCGAGGCCGACATCGATTCGGAACATCTGCTCAAAGCGCTTGGGCAATTTGTCGCGCTCATGCAGAGTTCGAATTCCCGCTTCGATAAGTTCCGACGCAACGAAGCCGGTGGGAATTTCTCGACCGACGAAGCCGCGGGTTACGTTATTTTCCAGCAAAAGTGCGCGTCTTGTCACGCGACCGATCTCCAAACCGACCAATCGTTCCGCAACAACGGGCTCGCCGTGAATATGCAATTGAACGACATCGGGCGCGAACGCGTGACGGGATTGGCTTCGGACAAATATAAATTCCGGGTGCCGAGTTTGCGCAATATCGAAAAAACAGCGCCATACATGCACGACGGACGATTCTATACGTTGGATGCCGTGCTTGAACATTACAATTCGGGCGTGCAACAATCGGCGACGCTCGATGCGGTCCTGCAACAGAACGGATCACTCGGCATCGCATTGTCGGCTGCCGAAAAATCACAAATCATCGCATTCCTTAAAACCTTGACAGACGAGGAATTCCTTACCAATCCTAAATTTTCAGAGTACTGATGAAATATTCTTTATTGTTATTTTTATTGTCATTTCCGACGTTGATTTTCGCTTCGGAAACTGACACGATATCGTCGCGAATCTACAAACAGCGTTTCGCAAAAATGCTCGACGATTGCGATGCCTGCGGCTGTTCGGCGACGGGCGGAAGCATGGGATTCGCCTCGTTGCTCAATACGAATTTCGTAGGCGTGCGCTACATTTATCAGCGCTATGACAGCAGCGACGGACTTTATGCTAATTCGCCCTGGTATGCCGAGCAGTTCAACTCGATGCAAGTCTGGGGCCGAATCCCAATTTTCAAGAACGCCCAGGTCAGCGTACTCGTGCCGTATCACAGCAACAATCGCGAGACCGAAACGGGAACGCATTCCATCAACGGAATCGGCGATGTGACTGTCATCGGACTTTACAAACTGTATCAAACCAAATCCGATTCGACTTTTTTCGTGCACACATTCCAATTGGGAGCAGGCGTGAAACTGCCGACGGGAAAATACGACGAAGCCAACAACGGCAGCATCAATCCCGGATTCCAGCTCGGAACAGGAAGTTTCGATTATTTGTTCCTCGCCGAACATACGATCCGGCCCAAGCGATTCGGATGGCAGACGATGGCGAATTATATCGTCAAAACCGAAAATGACAAGAATTATCGCTTCGGCGACCAATTCAATTACTCGGGAACGCTTTTCTGGTTGCGCGAACGCGATTCGTTTTCAGTCTCGCCACAAATGGGCCTCGCGGGTGAAGTCTCCCAAAGCAATCACCAACACGGACAACGGATTGCGCAAACGTCTGGCAATGTACTTTTCGGGAAAGTCGGTTTGGAAGCTGGTTTGAAGAAATGGTCGGCGGGCTTGCAATTCCTGACACCGATAAATCAGGATTTGACGGGCGGACGCGTCGATGCGAAATATAGGGTTGGTATAAACCTGAACTACAGTCTTTAGGAAATTATCCGATATTTCTTTACTTTACTGAAAAATTCATCGATGGGAAAACTGTACGCGCTTTATCTGCTATTCGCATTTACTGCATTTTCAACGCTCGAAGCCCAAACCGTCCAATGGGCAAAACGCGTTGGCGGGCCGCACGAGGACAAAATCAGAAGCGTGGCTACCGACGGCGATGGAAACCTGGTCGTGTTAGGGTCGTTCGCGACTACGGCCGATTTGAATCCAGGCGATGACGTGAACCCATTTTCAACGTTATACCCTGAAAATTATCTCGGGGATATTTTCATTTCGAAACTGGACGAGAACGGCGATGCTTTATGGATTACGCAGATCGGATGCAACGCCGGCATTTTTCCGTCGGATCTTTCGGTTGATGCCCAAGGCAATTCATACGTTTCGGGACAATTTATGGGCAGCGCGCAAATGAACATTGCAGGCACGATTTCGACCTTTACTTCGTCGGGCGGTTACGATGCATTTATCGCCAAAGTAGATACGAACGGAAACATTGTCTGGGCAAAAAGTGTCGGGGCGGGCACGGACGATTTTACGCGAACAGTTCATGCAACTGCCGACGGCGTGCTGCTCGGCGGATATATTTCACAAACCGTCGCCTTTGACGCCAATGATCCGCAATACACGCTGAACGCCTCCGAGATTGGCGATCCATTCCTCGCAAAGTTCGATTTCAACGGAAACGTGGTCTGGTCTTCGATATTTCAAGGCGATGGCGATTGGGTCGCGGTGCCGAACGAGATTACCGATGTCACTACCGATGCTTCGGGCAACATAATCGCTGTTGGCCGATTTCATTCGACTGTCGATTTCGATCCGGGTTCAGGATCGCATCAAGTTGCGTCGTACGCGCAAAATTTTGGAGATTCTTTTATCGTCAAGTTAAGTGCTCATTATATTTGGACGCGACACTTTGGGAATACGAGTCAGGACGGTCAATTCACATCGATTGCGATTGATCAGGGCGGAAGCATTTTCGTTTCAGGAGTCTTCGCCGGGCCGACTGATTTCGATGGGCAACTGTTGACCACATCACCCGATTATTTCGCGACACCAACGTTTGCCGTTTTTCGCCCGATGGAAATTTGCTTTGGACAAAAAAATGGGGCGGAACGCTGACCGATCGACCGTACAAGATCGTAGCGGCACAAAATAAGATTCTCGTGACCGGATATGCCGTGAACAACGTTGATTTTGATCCCGGCGACGGAATCTCGTCTTTTTATTCGGACCATTTCACTTCCTATATCAATGCGCTCGATTACGACGGGAATTTCCTGTTCGCATCGCCGGTCATTGGCGAAGGTGAATTATCTGCCGCTACAATCGGATATGGGCTGGTAGTGAAAGAAGATGCCATTTTTTCGGTCGGACAATTTTGTAATTCGGCGAATTTTGGAACCGACACCGCTCCCGTTTCGCTTGTTGCCGATTCGTCAAATCAGTTCGGCGAAAAAACTGACGGATACATTGCGAAATACAGCCTGAATGCGTTATCGAACGCGCAAGCCGATAAAACACAAACCTCGATGTATCCGAATCCGACTTCGGGAATCGTCAACCTGAGGTTCGACCGATGAAAGACTCGATCGCTTAGGCTGAGTAACGCTTTGGGACAGGAAATAATGACCTCATATTCAAACGCGGATCTCGCGGAAATCAATCTCGACAGGCTTTCCCCAGGCGTTTACGTGTTGTCGATTCTCGTCGACGGATCGACAACCGAAACCCATAAAATCCTAAAAAAATAAGCCGCTTCAATCAGCGGCTTTATTTTTATTCTAAACTCAATGTTATTTGTCCTTCATCGTCTATTTCAGAATCGGGCGCTTCGCCAAGATCGATTTCCTGTTCAGGAACTTCCTCGACGGGCGGATCGTACGGCAATGGTTCGAGCAGATTCACCGTCTTTAATTTGTCGGCAGTTAGCTGGTTGCCTTGCGCCTTGAAACCTTTGACCGTGATGAAACTTTCTATGTCGACGGTCTGGTTTTCCTTTTGAACGCCTTTGACTTTCGTGAAAATCAATTCGGCGACGGGACGATAATCGGTAGAAACGATTTCGAGTTGCGATCCCGGATGTTCTGAAATGAAAATGTCTTCCTTGTTCTCGTTCTCGACCAAAAAGCGCTTGATGTAGTAGCGTTCCTTTTCGCCATCGTAATAAATCGCCGAGATCGGTTTGTTCGGGATCCATTTTTCGAGCACGACCATGTCCTGATCGAAATGCGTGGAAAGTTCGGGAATGATCGTTTTGAGTTTTCCGGTCGACGACACGACAAGCAATCGATCGGCAGGTCGGAATTCACCCAAGAGTTCGCCTCGCCCATCAGTATTCAAACGCTGCACCGTATCGTCGAACCAGATTTTTCGCGGCAACAGCGTTGAGATTCCTTTTTCCTTGAGCTCGATTTTCTTGATCGGATATTTGGAAACCGTATTTCCGCGCGAATTCCTGCCTTTGATCGTCATGTCGGCGAAATCGAGGTCGAATTTTAGCTTTTTGATGGTTCCGATTTGTCGCAACAACACCGTAATCACTTCGGCTTCCCCATTCGGGTTGGCTGAGAAATACAATACTTGCGAACCCGGTTTTTCCTGCGTCAGGTCGTAAGCCTTGTCTCGCGTCACGCCCGAAACGTTGAAACGCTTGATGAAACTCGGTCCCGATTTCCCGTCTCGGTAAACCATATTATAGATCGTGCGCTTGTCGTTCTTGTCGAAAATCGCCACGTGAATGATGTCTTTGCCGATGAATTTCTTCTCGTCAACCTTCACGATATACATGTTTCCGTCGCGCAGGAATACGATCACGTCGTCGATGTCGGAACAATCGGCTACATATTCGTCTTTCTTTAATCCTGTCCCGACGAAACCTTCCTCGCGGTTCACGTATAATTTGGTGTTACGGAGCACGACTTTCGTGGCCTCGATCGTATCGAACGAACGTAATTCGGTTTGGCGCTCGCGGCCTTTTCCATATTTTTCCTTTAATCGGAGGAAAAAAGCGATCGCAAAATCAACGATGTGATCCAAATCGTGCTTCACTTGTTCGATGTCGCCTTCCAAAGCTTCGAGTTTTTCCTGGGCTTTGTCGATGTCGAATTTCGAGATGCGTTTGATTCGGATTTCGGTCAATCGCACGATATCTTCCTCGGTGACTTCGCGTTTCAAGTGTTTCGTAAACGGCTTCAAGCCTTCGTCGATCGCGCGGATCACGCCTTCCCAAGTCGATTCTTCCTCGATCAAACGGTAGATTCGGTTCTCGATGAAAATGCGCTCGAGAGACAGGAAATGCCATTGTTCCTCGAGTTCGTCGAGTTGGATTTCGAGTTCGCGTTTGAGCAGTTCGACTGTTCTCGCGGTAGAAACCCGAAGCATTTCAGACACGCCGACGAATCGCGGTTTGTGATCTTCTATGACGCATCCCAATGGCGCGACCGAAGTTTCGCAAGCCGTGAACGCGAACAACGCGTCGATGGTCTTGTCGGGCGAAACGCCTGGAAATAAATGAATCAGGATTTCGACTTCGGCAGCCGTATTGTCCTCGATTTTCTTGATCTTGATCTTGCCTTTTTCGTTGGCTTTCAGGATCGAATCGATTAATGTCGATGTATTCGTCGAAAACGGGATTTGCGTAATGACGAGCGTATTCTTGTCAAGCTGCGAGATCTTCGCGCGCACCCGAACACGTCCGCCGCGCATGCCGTCGTTGTAATTGGAAACGTCGGCGACTCCCGCGGTCATGAAATCCGGGAACAGCGTAAACGGTTTTCCCTTTAATATTTTGATCGTCGAATCGATGAGTTCATTGAAGTTGTGCGGCAGGACTTTGGTCGATAGTCCGACGGCGATTCCCTCGGCGCCCTGAGCGAGCAACAACGGGAATTTGACGGGAAGGTTGACCGGTTCGTTTCTTCGACCATCATACGACGCTTGCCATTCGGTGATTTTCGGCGAATACAAAACGTCGTGCGCAAACTTCGTGAGTCGCGCTTCGATGTAACGAGAAGCTGCGGCACCGTCGCCCGTTAGGATATTTCCCCAGTTTCCTTGGGTGTCGATCAATAGATCTTTTTGCCCGATCTGCACCATCGCATCCCCGATCGACGCGTCTCCGTGCGGATGATATTGCATCGTGTGCCCGACCACGTTCGCGACCTTGTTGTAACGGCCGTCGTCGAGTTCGCGCATCGAGTGCATGATGCGGCGCTGCACGGGCTTGAAACCGTCTTCGATAGCGGGAACGGCGCGCTCCAAAATCACGTACGACGCGTAATCGAGGAACCAGTCTTTGTACATACCGGTAACTTTGACGATCGTATCTTCAGGATTCGTTTCCTGGCTTTCGAAGAAGTGAGCCGTTTCAGCCGATGAGGCGCTCGATGACAAATCGCCTTGTTCAGGTAATTGTCCTTCTTTATCGTTTACGCCCTCGGGGAGATCATTTATATTTTCTTCGTCGTTCACTTTTTAATTAATAATGAATAATTAACAATGAATAATTGATTTTCGTCCCGCAGAACGAATTTTTTTGTTGCGAACCGCCGCCCGAACCGCAGCGGAGCTCCTTTTGGCTGGCGGAGTATTCTGCAATGTTCAGGCTCTCGGCCAAGTATATTACCTCACGTTTCTATAGCACGAAAGTTTCGATCAGTCGCTTGCCGGTCGAACCGATAGCGGAAATATCCGCCCAACCAATAATTATTAATTGTTCATTATTAATTATCAATTCTTCTCCACAACGTCTAACTCAACCTTCAAATTCCTAATTATAAACTGTTGTCTGTCCGGTGTATTTTTCCCCATGTAAAATTCCAACAGCGACTCGATTGTCGTTGCGCGGTCGAGCATGACCGGATCGAGGCGGATGTCGGCTCCGATGAAATGCACGAACTCGTCGGGCGAAATCTCTCCCAAACCTTTGAATCGCGTGATCTCAGGTTTCGGTTTGAGTTTTTCTATGGCGTTTACGCGTTCTTCCTCACTGTAACAATAAATGGTTTCCTTGCGGTTTCTCACACGGAAAAGCGGCGTTTGCAAAATGTACAAATGGCCTTCCTTGATCATTTCGGGGAAGAATTGCAGGAAAAACGTGATCAGCAATAAGCGGATGTGCATGCCGTCGACATCGGCGTCGGTCGCGATCACGATGTTGTTGTACCGCAGATCTTCCATGCTTTCCTCGATGTTGAGCGCGGCCTGTAACAAGTTGAATTCCTCGTTCTCATATACAATTTTCTTGGACATTCCGTACGAGTTGAGCGGCTTTCCACGCAGCGAGAAAACGGCTTGTGTGTTGACGTTTCGCGATTTTGTGATCGAACCTGAAGCGGAATCTCCTTCGGTGATGAACAGCGTACTTTCCAAACTCAAAGGATTCTTGGTATCGGTCAAATGCACGCGACAATCGCGCAGTTTCTTATTGTGCAAACTGGCTTTCTTGGCGCGGTCCTTCGCGAGTTTGCGGATTCCCGAAAGTTCTTTGCGTTCGCGCTCGGCCTGCAAAATTTTACGCAGAAGCAAATCGGCGACTTCGGGATTCTTGTGTAGGAAATTATCTAGTTTGGTCTTGATGAAATCGTTGATGAAGGTTCGGACGCTTGGCAAATCGGGTCCCATTTCGGTCGATCCCAATTTCGTTTTCGTCTGGGATTCGAAGACAGGCTCCATGACTTTGACCGAGATTCCGGCGACGATCGACTTTCGGATATCCGATGGTTCGAAGCCTTTATTGTAAAATTCGCGCACGGTCTTCACGATCGATTCGCGGAAGGCGTTCAGGTGCGTTCCTCCTTGCGTCGTGTTCTGGCCGTTGACGAACGAATGATATTCTTCGCTGTATTGGGTCTTGGAATGCGTCATCGCGATCTCTATGTCCTCGCCTTTCAAATGAATGACAGGATATTGCATGTCCTCTTCCTTGATGTCTTCTTCGAGCAAATCCTTCAAACCATTGTCCGAAAAATATTTTTCGCCGTTGAAATAAATTGTCAATCCGGTATTGAGATAGCAGTAATTCTTGAGCATCCGAATGACGTACTCGTTTCGGAACTTGTAGTTCTTGAAAATAAGTTCGTCGGGAATAAAAATGACTTTCGTGCCTTTGCGCTTCGTGGATTCGATGATGTCTTCTTCCATCGTAAGATTTCCCGCGTTGAATTCGGCGGCCTTTTGCTTTTCATCACGTACCGATTCGACGCGGAAATAGTTGGAAAGTGCGTTAACGGCTTTTGTTCCGACACCATTCAATCCAACCGATTTCTTGAACGCAAGCGAATCGTATTTACCGCCCGTGTTCATTTTCGACACGACATCGACGACTTTCCCAAGCGGAATGCCGCGTCCGTAATCGCGAACAGTAACGGTTTTGTCCTTGATCGTGACTTCGATGGTCTTGCCCGCGCCCATCACGAATTCGTCTATGCAATTATCGATGACTTCCTTGAGCAGGATGTAGATTCCGTCGTCAGGAGACGAGCCGTCGCCGAGTTTCCCGATATACATTCCGGGACGCATTCGGATATGCTCTTTCCAGTCGAGGGAACGTATATTGCCTTCGTTGTATTCGGTTTGTTCAGACATGTCGCGGGAATCAGTTTTGCGCTAATATATATCTAATACGCGCGTGAGGAAAGCAGTGGTCGGGAAAGTTATTAAGAATGATATTGACAGTTGACGAAAGACGAATGTCGAACGACAAACGACGAAGGACAAACGAAAATGTACCAATCAGCGCAAGAGACGACTCGAAAGTCCTTTGTCTTTAGTCATTAGTCTTTCGTCATTCTTCAATTCTCAAAAAGTAAACCCAATCCGAATCCCGCCCCATTTCGCCGAATTCCCACTGTCAAATTCCTTCGTGATCGCGCTTCGGGAGTATTCGAAATACAGCGTTCGAGTCTGGAGCACAAATCCGTAATTGTGTTGGGCGACGACACGTTTCACGTCGGACGATGCGATCGTGTACGGGCTTTTATCATTGAACAATCCGCCTTGCAGCGTCGCATCATATCCGATTATGCTGACCATGGGTTGCGAATAAAAATACAATGCGAATTTCTTTTTTTGGGCCGACGACGAAAAAGGCGAATTGATAATCCCGATCACACCATTCGCACCCACGGAAGCGTTCGTGAACAGCGTCCCGACACGAACCGTTCCCAATCCCTGAACCGCAAAATAATCGCGGAATCGGTACAATTGCTTTTCAAAACTGACTTCGTAATTAAGCACGACATCGTTCCTGATTTGGTTGTGCCAACCCAACGGAATCGTGTTTCCCGTGGCTTCGTGGATGCCGACCTGCATTTCTTCACCGAACGCGCCCGGACCGATAATTCCGACGTTAAGTGACGACGTCAATCGCGACTTCCTGATCGTATCGGTCGCAATCACGAAGCTTTTGAGCATGATGGCCGACGCGAACGGTCGGTCACCGTATTGGATTTCCTCGTACTTATAATGATGAGGCGTGAAACCGATGTGTTCGATCGACAAACCGAATTTGTATGAACTTTCATCGGGCTTGTAAAACAAATGATTTACGGGATTTTTCTCGAGCGACTTGAGTACGACTTCGAAATTGTAGCCTTGCGTGTAATTCCGGTCGGTCGACGTGAAATAATCATTGTCGTAATGGAAACGGAAATAACTTTCGGCACCCATATCGCGGAACGACGCCATGTTATCGATTTTTTGTGCGAAAAACGCCGTCGGGAAAAGCAAAAGGAACAGGTATCTCATGTCAATACCTACGCAAAACTCGATGGATGGGTTTAGGTTGGATACGATTAAATTCTTTGGGTGTCGAAATTGTTTCGGGCTTATTCGGTAAACAAATAAAATTTCGAAAAAATCGAGGTTCGTCTAGACCTAACAGGTTTAAGTGGCCGGCGTAGAGAAACCTGTTAGGTCTGACGAAGTTCGAAGAATTCCCCAACAATTTCCAGCAGATTTCACGTAAAAAATGTTAAAGTATACACACGATTTTCTTCCCGATTAAAGTTAACCCTAAATCGTCAACTCCAAAACTCAGGCTATTTCGACGCGGAAATCTTATACGTCGCCACCGATTCCTGATCGATGAAAATCGTCACGAATCCCGATGCGCCTTTTTCGAGCGGCACTTCAAATTCTGAAACATCGCCGTTTTTCTTCACATCGGCAATTCGGATTCTCCCGTCTTTGCTCAACGCGTAGGCCACGCGGTCGGTTTTCAGGTTTTGGATTTTAAATGGAATGATGTGGTTGTTGGGCAAAATTCCCGATTTAGGGAACGTAATCGTATATTCCGAATCGATGTACTGCCCCGAAAACAAAGGTAATCCCGCGAATTCCTCGGCGGTCCTGTTCGTGAGCAGCCATTTCTTCTCGTCGGGAAAATGATTCAGGAAAAACAAATCGGGATCGGTAAAGAAATAACTGGGATTGAATTTATTTACGAATTTCCCGGTCTGCGAATCAACCGAACCCGAACCCCAAGTCACGTCGATAAACTTCCATTCGTTCCCGATTTTCACCGCGTTCCAAATGTGGTCGGCGGCGGTCGGCAATTTCCCGATATGCGTCGGATGCGATTTCGATGTTCCCGGAATCGTCATGGTTTCCAAACCGACCAACTCGGCGACGCGGTCGTAAAGAGCCGTATAGCCGCGACAGACGCCCTTTTTGGTGCGCATCGTCCGTATCGCCAAATCGAGGTTGTATTGCTTGAGTTTCTTCTCTTTTTCCTCGGCCGAGCGATACGTGAATGCGACCTTCCCGCCTTGATTGCTGCGATATTCGTTCAAATCGTAACGCACGTTGTTCGCGATCCACGTGTAGATCGCTCGCGCTTTTGCGGTGTCCGACGAGAAGTCTGAAGCGACTCTTTCAGCTAATTTCTCAGGGTTCGAGAAACTGGCTGGATATGTCGAGACCTTCGCATCGACCGACGAAAAATCCTGGGCCGAAGCAAACGTGACGAACAGTAAGACAAAGGGTAAATTAAGGTTGGTGATCTTTTTCATACGGCGCCATCGGGCAACTATTTTGCCATGAATAGTTAACGCGGTTGTAAAGTTTTTATTTTAAGAGTAGTTTTGACGAACGACGAACGAGCAATACCTAAAACGGAATTTCCCCGTATATTAATCCGTAATAAAACAAACACCATGCGAAACCTCATCATTTGCCTGATCACTTTTACGTTTGTCGGATGCGCGTCCCACAAAATCCGCGATATTTCCTATTTGCCGAGTGATCTAAAAACCCAGAAAAAAGAGCCAAAGCTCAACATATTTTTACCGTACGACAAGCAAACAAAAAAACTCTCCGTGGTGATTTTCGTGCACGGCGGAAACTGGAATTCGGGCGATAAAGATACATATGTGCTGATGGGTCGGAATTTTGCCAAGAAAGGAATCATCGCGATCATTCCCGACTACACGCTGAGTCCCGACGCCGATTACGACCAAATGACACGACAGGTTGCGGCCGCGATAATCTGGACGCGCGACAATGCGTTCCGATATGAAATCGATCCGAAGCAAATTTACGTGAGCGGTCACTCGGCGGGCGGACATCTCGCCGCGCTCGCGGTAATGAATCCGAAATATGGAATTCCCGACGGAACCGTCGCAGGATTAATCTTAAACGATGCGGCCGGACTCGACATGAAACAACATCTCGAGTTCGATCCGCCGACCGACAGCCACGACTATCTCGCGACCTGGGGCAATGATCCCGAGAAATGGCACGACGCCTCGCCAATCTATTTCATAGGCAAACAAACGCCGCCGATTTTAATGTATACGGGAAAAAATACATTCGAAATGATCAGGAAAGGCAACCAAAGATTCCTTGACGAACTTCGCAAATTCCAACCCGATGTACAGCCGATCATCATCAAGAAGAACCACTTCTCCATGGTAATCCAATATTTTTTCGGCCGAAGCCGACGTTATCCCGAAGCGCTGGATTTTATCGCCAAAAACGCTCCAAAAGGAAGTTAAAAAAGTCTGCCACAGATTCTCGCATTTCTAAAATTCGTGCATTCGTGCATTCGTGGCAAAAAAAATTAAAAAAACAGTACAAAGACATTATCAAAAAAAAATTTGTGCCTTCTCGTCAAAAAAAAACTTCGCCCATCATCGCAAAAAAACCTTCTTTCATGCCAGCAAAACTCAATGCATCAAAACAACTTCCTCATCACTCTTAACATAGGGCCCGGAAATACGAATCAAAACCAAAGTCGCGATCGCCCCTAAAATCGCCATGGAAACCCCGACAAGATTCGGTGAAGCGAAATTATACCCCATAACCAAAGGCAATCCGCCAAGGAAAGCACCGAGCGCATTCCCAATATTGAAACTCGCCTGAAGTGCCGCAGACGCGATCATCTCAGCGCCTTTCGCCGAATCGATCATGAGCATCTGAATCGGTGCGACGACTGAGAATGAAGCCGCACCCGTAAGGAAAACCAGGAAAAGTGAAACCGGTTTCGACGCCGACAAAAAGTAAACCGCGCACAAATCGGCGGCCATGACCAACAACATCAACAGGACGCCATACGCCGGACTGAACTTGTCGGCCAGTCGCGCGCCCGCGAAATTTCCGACGACCATCCCGACGCCTGCGAGAATCAAAATAAACGGAACATCCTCAGCCGCGAAACCGCTGATATCGGTGAGTAAAGGCGCGATATAACTAATCCAGCAGAACAATCCGCCGAACCCGATCGCGGTGATGAAAATGATCAGCCATGCTTCAGTTTTACCAAAAAACTTCAACTGTGTCTTGAGATTACCCGATGCATTTTTCTCGATCTTCGGAAGCATGAAAATCAGACTCACGACCGTAATCACCCCGATGACGGCAATGATCACGAACGTATAACGCCAACTCATGCTGTGTCCGACATAGGTCCCGAGCGGAACACCCACGACATTTGCGATCGTCAAACCGCTGAACATGATCGCGACGCTTTGGGCTTCCTTTCCCTTTTGCGCCAATCCGCTGGCCACGACCGCTCCGACGCCAAAAAACGCACCGTGCGGCAATCCCGATAAGAATCGAGACACCAACATTAAATTATAACCCGGAGCGAAAATCGAGATCGCGTTGAACAGCGTAAGCATGATCGCCAGGGCAATCAACATTTTCTTTGGCGGAACATTTCGGCCCGCAATAACTAATAACGGCGCGCCCACGACAACGCCAAGCGCGTAGGCCGAGATCAAATGTCCGGCCTGCGGAATGCTGATGCCGAGATCGAGCGCGATATCGGGCAACAATCCCATGACGACAAATTCGGTGATTCCTATGGTAAGTCCGCCCAAAGCAAGCGGAAGAAGACTTGATTTCATGTTGTGTTCCTAAAAATGAAGCGCAAATTTACGTCGGTGGTCGGCCATTAAAGTTGTACTTTTGCGATACATAATTGCAAGAACACGACATGCGCAAATTAAATCAATACGATACGCTTTTGCTCGATGAATTCGAGGAAGAAAAATTCCATTTACCGATGCACAGCCATACGTATTACGAACTGATCTACATCGTGAAAGGCGAAGGCGTGCATCATTTGAACGACAATTTGATTCCGTATTCAAGCGGGGATTTGTTCGCGTTGTCGCCCGACGACCATCATTACTTCGACATCCAAAAAAGCACGCATTTCGTGTACATCAAGTTCACCGACAGTTATTTCAGTTCCAAGAAACACTTGGCTACCGACGACATGTTGCTGCACACGCCCGAGGATTTCATGCGCGAAAAACTGCTCAAGGAAAGCACGCTCAAACTCGACGAACCGTGCCGCAGCATCTTGAAAAACACGGTGCAGAACATCGTTTCGTACAATTGCCGCAAAGATATTTCGGCGTCGCCAATCGTATTTTACCAGATCCTTTCGATCTTCGGGCTGCTCAAGGAAGCCATCAAGAACATGGGAATCTCGCCCAAGAATTGCACGTTCGACGACAAGCAGATCATCGGATACATTCATCAAAACATTTACGAGCCTGAGATGGTCAAGATCAAGGCGATTTCAGCCCATTTCAACATCGCGCAAAGTTATTTCAGCGCGTATTTCAAACGCAATTTCGGGATTTCGTATCGCGATTACAGCAACAACCTGCGCACGAAGCTCATCGAGAAACGCATCGCGGGTAGAAACATCCCGATAAACCAAATCGCCGATGAATTCGGATTCGCCGATAAAAGCCATCTGTCGAACTATTTCAAGAAACACAGAAACGTCAAGCCGAGCGAGTTCAATAAAGTCAAAGCTGCTCGCAACTGAAGCCCAGATCGGTCATGCATTGGCTGATGATTCCCGTTTCGGTTTTCTTGATCCCGACCGCCGATAGCAATTTATGTTGATGCATGAGATCGAAACTGAGTTCTCCCGCATAATAAATCCGTTTGTGGATCAAGCGCGTCAGGATTTCGGCCTGCCTCGTGGTCGTTACGTTTGTCTTGTAGTACGCATTCATAGGGAGTATTTTAGTCGTATTTGCGCTTGAGGAACCAAATGTCCTGAAGCACGATATTGAAACTGAACGTATTGTAATTTTCTTTTACTAACGTCTCTGAAACCGCGCCTCTTTGCCCGAAACCGTACGAAAGGTTGATCATCGAATTCGTCTTTCCCGGAAACGGCAATCCGAGCCCGAAAACGCCCTTGTAATTCGAAATGCGTTTGTCGTTGACTTCCAGGTAACCGTTGTCCACGTTGAAACCCGCGCGCAGCGAGACGCGGTCGAGATAATTGAAACTCTCCTTATTGCGCCTGTACTCGAATCCGAAGGCGAGATAATCCTGGTCGACGAATTTCCCGATGTTGTCCTGCATTCCCGTCGCGTTCCAGAACGAGCGCTTGTAGTCGGCGTTTATCGCAAGGCTTTTCCCGACCTGAAAATATCCGCCCATCGTGACTTCAAGCGGCAATTTGAAACTGTCGATGGGTTCGTCGGCCGAAACTTCGAGCGTGGTCTGCACAAGATCGACAATTTTGTAGGCCGTGAGATCTTTCGATCCTTTTATCGAGGCCGGAAGTTTTGCAGTCGCACCGAATGTGATCTCCTTGTTGAGCACGGCTTGCATGCCCGCGGTAAATCGCAACCCTCGGTAAAAACTCTCCTGGGTCACGGCGAGATAATCGGTGCCGATGGTGGCGAATTCCGTTTCTTCTATATTTCCGAATAAATAGTTCATGCCGATCCCGACATTGAAGCGCTCGCTTATCTTCCTGCCGTAGTTCACCGTGAAATTGCTCAGGCCTCCGCTTCCCGCGACGTCGCTGCTATACGTGTCGTCAGAACCTTCGATGACGCCCGCGATTCCCGTGATATTGTAACCCACATCCGAATACGGAAGCAACGTGATGCCGACACCGTCTTTTTGTGAAAGCGCGAACGCAAGCGCGATGTTCGAGAACGAGAACGTCGTGGCGTTCTGGCTCGCATCGGTGTTGCTGTAATTCGTTTTCTCGCCTTTGGCGCCAAGGTCGAACATGAAGACTTTTTCAGGAATCGTGGCGTAGGCCGCAGGATTGAGGTTGTTGATTTCAGACGTCATGGGCAACGCGACCCCGCCCTCGCCGAGCGCATTGGTTTTCCCGGGAGCCGCGTCGTTCAGTCGTCCCAAACCAAACAGCGAATAGGGTGAACTCGTCTGGTTGTTGGTTTGCGAATAGGCGCTCGCACCGATAAAGAAAAAAAGTGCGGTCTTAGTCGTAAATCGCATAAGTAAGTTCGAGTTTGGATTGGTAGTCTGGATTTTTTGGGCCGTTCAGCACCGTGCGTGTTGCCGTGGTGTTGTAATTCATCGGTAACAATATCAAACCGTAGTTGAGATATTGGGTGCTTGATATCGATTTGTTGAGGAATTCCGACACGGGAACGATGAGATAGATTTCATTGTATTCAGGGTTTTCGCGATCGATATAAGCCATGACGTTGGCGCCCGACGCGTCCGTAAGCAATCTGAGCATCGAGTTGTTTTGGGAAACGATCCCGACGTACATCGAATCAGACGGATACAATTTGTCATTGTAATAGGCCGGATTCACGCGTAACTTCAGGTTGGCCTTGAAAATCGCGCCTTCGTTGTCGTTGATTTCCTTTATGCTTCGGATCGTGGGGAACGTGATTTTCGTGGCGATTCCGATCCCGCCCTGCACATAACTAAGGTCTTGCATGGATCCTGAATCTACGTCGTTTTGCTGAAGTCCCAAACCGGAAACCGGCGTCCCTGCACGATTGCCCGTGATTCGGTTGACGTATTTGATCACTTCGGCCGCGCTGTTGAGTTTTAAGTCGAGATAATTGTCATCGTCAACATCGCCTTCGATCGAATAATAAATCCGCATGTACGTTCCGCCTGCCGTGTATCCGATGATGGAACCGTCGTCGGAATCGGACGGACTTATTTTTATGCCCTTGAAATACTCGGTGAACGATTCGGCATCACTCAATGTGCCGTTCTGCAGTTTGGTAAAAATATCCTGTCCGAACAAACTCGAAACCGTCGCGGTAATGGAATCCTTGCTGATTCGCGGCAAAAATGTTTTGTTGACAAGCAATTCGCTCGACGTTTCGAAGTTTGCGGTGTTGTAATAATACGAAACCCCATTATCGAGGTTGATCGTTTCAGTAAGTTGTCGTACCTCAAGATGCTGTGGAACCAACGTATCGTTGTAGAAATAACCATCGTATGCGACGTTGAGGACGATACTGTCAAAGACCGCCGCGTCAGGAATGTAATACGTGGACGGAACGAGCTCGAGGAACGCTTCGGACTTTACTTCGCCGAATATCGGATCCACGTAACGCCCGACAAGCAATCGGCTTTCGGAATCATTGATGAGGCTGTCGTATTTGAACGTCGACATTTCGATTTGGAACGTGTCGATTTCCACGAGCCGAAGCCCGGTTCCCGTCAAGTCGCCAGAGTCGAGCCAAACGTCGGTATCGCCCGAACAGGAAGCCAAAAAGGCAAAGGCGATCAGTAAAGAAAAAAGTCTGATGGAGTGAGTCATGGGGCCAAAAGTAGAAGCGGCATACCTGTCCCGAAAACAATTTCTACAATCGCCCCTATTTCATAGACAAACGCTTCTGAGGTCGCGACGATCGCCTTCAAAATCCAACCGGCACCGAAAAATGGGTATTTGTCGACGAAATCGCCCCATCGGTATATTATAATTTACCCGACAATACGCAATGCCTAAGTTTGGCCATATTTCAAACAAACCCTATTTGTAAACACTTATGCTACACAAAAAAAATATTCCATTGTATGTCTCGGCTTTGTTATCGCTGCTTTTCTCAGGATGTACCGATGATGAGGAAACCATAAAAGGAAACTGGCTCGTCTCTACCGTTTTCGACGGCGTGCCGCGTGCAAGCGCCGTGAGTTTCACGATCGGCGATTTTGCATATATGGGAACGGGATATGACGGAGACGTATATCTTACGGATTTCTGGAAATACGATATCAACGGTGGTTATTGGACACAGGTTTCCGATTTTCCGGGCACGGCGAGAAGTTCCGCTGTGGCTTTCGCGATCGCTGAGACCGGTTATGTCGGAACCGGCTACGATGGAACGTCCGAATTAAGCGATTTCTATAAATACGAAACGGCATCGAACACATGGGCACCGATTTCCGATTTTGGCGGAACGGCAAGACGCGCGGCCATCGGGTTCGATTCGTCGACCGCGGGTTATGTCGGCACCGGTTTCGACGGCACGAACGACAAGAAAGATTTCTGGCGGTACGAACCGGAAACCGATTCATGGGTGGAATTGTTTGGCTTCGGCGGAAACAAGCGTCGTGAAGGCGCGAGTTTTACGATTGGCGACAAAGTGTATTTCGGGACAGGCGCGTCGAACAGCATCAACCAAGTCGATTTTTGGGTGTTCGATACGTCGACCGAAATCTGGACACGACTCAAGGATCTCGACGAAAAAAGTTCATATGAGATCGTACGTGCGAACGCGGCGGCTTTCTCTATCGGAAACTACGGTTACATAAGCGGAGGAAACGGTTACGTGAGCACTTGGGAGTACGATCCGTCAACCGATGTCTGGAAGAACAAGACCGGTTTTGAAGGAGCGTCGCGATCAGATGCGCTCGCCATCTACAATGGAATTCGAGGTTTCGTATTGCTCGGAAAAAGCGGCAACTATTATTTCGACGACATGTACGAGTTCAAGCCACTTGAAAAATATGAAGATGAAGATTAGTTTTTATTTGTTCATGGTCGGGCCTTTCGGGGCTCGGCCTTTTTTCAAATTTATGACATTGTTGACAGTCTCGCTTTTGACGCTGTCGTATATTTCGTGCGAACCGAAACCAAACAACATTTCCGGAAAGGTCCACCAAACGCCCCACGGATTCGCCTACAGGATTTTCATCGACAATAAGCTCGCGGTGCAACAGGAAACCATCCCCGGAATCAGCGGTACGCGCTATTTCTGCGACAGTTTGGACGCCGCGCGGGTTTGTAGGTTCGTGCAGGCGAAAATCGTGAACCGGCAAAATCCATCGGTGACAAAAAAGGAACTCGACGATTTGAAAATCAACACGAAATGCTGAAGAAACTTTACTTTTCGGTAACGCATAAAACCCCGAATTTCCCATTGCATCTAATGCTTTGGGTTATTTTGTTATCGGTGCCTTTCCTGGATCTGGTCACGAGGCGCGATGATTTCGATCTTTGGCTGTTGTTGCGGTTCTTCATCGCACTCGCGCTTTTTTGTTTCAACTATCTGGTGTTGGTGCCGAAACTTTTGATCGAACGCAAAGTCGCTTTGTATATGGTGACGATAATTCCGCTCGTATTGGGCTTGTCGTATCTGTCGACGTATTGGACCGACTTCCACGGCCCGATGCGCAACCTCCCGCCCGATGGTGACCGACATTTCTTCCCGTCGTTCGTGATGCGCTATCTGCCGGCCTTCGTGACGTTTACGATCCATGCGCTCGCGAGCACGATGTCGCGTTTGTACATCGAATGGAACAGTGCGAGCAAGATGCAGATGCGCACCCAATCTGAGAAGCGCGCCGCGGAGCTGTTGTTTTTGAAGGCGCAACTCAATCCGCATTTTTTCTTCAATTCGCTGAACACGATTTTCTCGCTGTCGATCAAGCAATCCAAACAGACGCCCGAGGCCATCATGAACCTGTCGAACCTCATGCGTTACATGTTGTATGAGACCGATAAGGATGTGGTTCGGCTCGAAGACGATCTGCAGTATCTGAGCGATTACATCGAACTTTCAAAACTCCGGCTCACGGCAAACAACAAAGTGAATTATGAGATCAATGGCGAACCGGGTTCGATTTTCGTGCCGCCGCTGTTGTTTATCTGTTTCATTGAAAACGCATTCAAACACGGAACTGCGCCCGCAAAAGACACCGAGATCAACATTAGTTTCGACATCAGCCCGCAACAGATTGGGTTTCGCGTCGAGAATACGATCCACAAGGAACGCACTGCCGCGACACGATCCGGCGTCGGGCTTGAAAATACGTTGTCGCGCGTGAATTTATATTTTCCCAACCGGAACTTTTTTAGTGCATTCCAACTCGACGGACGTTACATCGTAAACCTAATCATCACATTATGAGCATCAAAACCGTAATCATCGACGACGAGCCGCTCGCGATCGAAGTCATCAAAAGTTACTGCGAATCGCTCCAGGAAATCGAACTGCTCGCGACGTTTTCGAGTCCTGTCGAAGCGATGACGTATATCAATTCGAACGCGGTCGATCTGGTTTTCCTCGACATCGAAATGCCACTTTTGAATGGAATGGAACTCGTGGAAACATTACAATACCGGCCGCAGATCGTGTTTACGACGGCCTATCCACAGTTTGCGCTCGAAGGTTTCGAACTCGACGCCTGCGATTACCTGATCAAGCCGGTTCCGTACAAACGATTTTTGAAAGCGGTGAATAAAGTCAGGAAATTAGTTTCGACCGAAGCAACGTCAGACGTTATCAAAAACACCGAATCGACTGAAAAACAATACATTTTCATCAAGTCGGAATACGAAAGCCTTAAGATTTTCGCCGACGACATCAAGTACGTCGAAAGCCTGCGCGATTATCTCAAAATCCATCTGACGAGCGGGAAACACATCTTGACGCTTTCCAATTTCAAGAACCTGATGGACAAGTTACCCGAGAATACGTTTTTCCGGGTACATAATTCGTACGTCGTGAACATCAGTTACATCAATTCCATACAGCGGAACCGCGTGCTGATTGACAACAACCGGATTCCGGTGAGCGATACGTATAAGAAGGCGTTTTTTGAGAAGATAAAAATGTGACTTTTAATGAATAATTAACAATTGAATCTACCACGAATGGTCACATTATTAATTATTAATTATTAATTGTTAATTATCAATCGAATTATCCCGCACAAACTCCAAAAACCGCTCCTTATACTGATCGGCAACCGTAATGCGCTCTTTTCCGATCAAGACCTGACTGCGTTCCACGGCTTCGATCTTGTCGAGCGCGATGATGAAAGACCTGTGGATGCGCATGAATTTGGTTTCGGGTAATTCTTCTTCGAGCGATTTGAGGCTCATTTTCGTAAGTATCGCTTTCGGGTTTCCCGCGATCCAAATCTTGATGTAATCCTTCAAACCTTCGAAATACAAGACGTCCGAAAGATTGATTTTTATTTGTTTGTAATCTGACTTGACGAACATGAAATCCGATTCCGGTTTTTCGCTTTTCCGGCTTCGGACGAGCGCAAACCATTCCTTAGCACGGACGGCCGCCGTATAAAATTCCTCAAAACTGAACGGCTTCATCAAATAATCGAGCGCGTCGGCCTTGAAACCGTCGATCGCATATTCGTTGAACGCCGTGGTAAAAATAACGCGCGTGTTTTTGGAAAGCGTCTTGGAAAGCTCCAATCCGTTGAGTTCGGGCATTTGTATGTCAAGAAAAACCAGATCTATCGCTTCGTCTTCGAGAATCTCGAGCGCTTCGAATGCATTCGAACAGGCCGCGCGCAATTCGAGGAAGGGCGTTTTCTTCGCGTAGTTCTCGATGAGTGCGAGCGCCATCGGTTCGTCGTCCACGACCAGGCATTTTATTTTTTTGTCGCTCATGCTTTCAGGTTTGGAAGTTCGATTTCGAGTCGCGTCGAAAAATGACCGCCGTCGGTTCCGAAAGTAAACGAATGTGCGTTCGGATACAGTAATTCCAAACGTTTTTTTAAGTTTTGCAACCCAATTCCCGATCCGCTCTTGTCGCTGTAATTTTTGCTGAAGTCGCCGTTCGTACTTTCAAAAACGACGTTCGAACCCACGACGCTTAGTTTGAAGAAAATCTCCGTATGATTCGTGGCTGAAACACCGTGTTTGAACGCGTTTTCAATCAATGAAATAAATAGCAAAGGTGCAATTTTTACGGCGTCGGAAACCAATGGAAAATCGGTGTGCACGACGGTTTTGTCGGACGTTCTCAAATCCATGAGCGCGACATATTGCTTCATGAAATCGACCTCTTTCCTGAGCGAGACGAATTCGATGTTCGTGTCATACAACAGATACCGCATCAGCGTCCCCAAGCTATGGATCGTCTGTTTGGCGCGCTCGGGCGAAATGTCGACGAGCGAATAGATGTTATTGAGCGAATTGAAGAAGAAATGCGGCTGCAATTGGTATTTCAGATGTTGGAGTTCCGACGTGAGGCGAGCATTCTCGGTCTCTTTCCTATCCGATTCCGAAAGTATCCAACGTTCGAAAATGCGAAGTCCGATCGCGAACAACATGGGAATCATCAGCGATAAGGCGTCGAAATAGATGAAGAACAACAACGGTGGCGGCGTGCGGTTTCCTTCGGGTCCAGGTTCCAATCCCGACCAGTTCCGATACAAAAACCTCAGGTAAATGAATGCGATTATTACAACCAGATTGACGGCGACGTACGGCCAGACTTTTTTTCGGATCAACAACCTGTCGACGAGTACGACGTAATTCACATAAAAAAGTATCGCATACAGCACGAGCGGCAGCCATAAATGCTGTATCGTCCGGGTCAGGTTGAATTCCTGTCCGGACGACAACAGATACGGCAGGCTGAACAATACCAGCCAAACCAACACGTGCAACGCTGGCACGACAAAACGATTCTTGCTCAAAAAATTATTCATAACGCAAAGCGGTTATCGGGTCGAGTGCCGAGGCTTTCCTGGCTGGATACCATCCGAAGAAGATTCCCGTCACGGCGCAGACCGCAAACGAAATCCCGATCGAGAACGCGGTCACGCTCACCGGCCAGCCCGCAAGTTTTTCCACGGCGAAGGTCAATCCCAATCCCAAAGCTACGCCAATTATTCCGCCCGTGATACTGATGATCACGGCTTCGCTTAAAAATTGCATCAAAATATCGTTGCCGCGTCCGCCGACTGCCATTCTCAATCCGATCTCGCGCGTGCGTTCCTTTACCGAAACATACATGATATTCATGATTCCGATGCCACCGATGAATAGCGAAATACTCGCGATCGCAACCAACAAAACGGTAAGCATCTCACTCGTCGCGCTGAAGGTTGAGATCAATTCCTGTTGAGAAAACACGTTGAAATTGTCGTCTTCGCCGGTGGCGAGCTTGTGTTTGTCGCGCAGGATTTGGGTGATTTCGTCTACGGCTTTCGTGGCCAGTTCTTCACTTTTCGATGACGTGACGATCGATTGCAGATAATTCACGGCTAAAATCCTTTTTTGGACGGCCGTGTATGGCGCGAGGATTACATCGTCCTGGTCCTGTCCGAATGTGTTCTCGCCTTTTTCAGACAACACGCCGATGATTTTGAACGGGATGCTGTTGAAACGTATCGTTTTTCCGATCGGATCTTCGCTTCCGAACAAATTCTCAACAACCGTTTGCCCGATGACCGCGACTTTCGCCGATGTCCTGACTTCCTGGTCGGTAAACATCGCACCGTCCTTGACTTCGAGCACGCGCACTTTGAGATAATCGGGAGCGACGCCGTAAATCGTGGTCGGCCAGTTTTTGGAACCGTTGATGGATTGGCCCGAACTATTCACGAGAGGCGATGTGTTTTCAGTGTATTTCGACTCTTTCTTGATGGCGGCTAAATCATTTAGCGTAAGTGATTGCATCGTCGACGGATCTTGTCGCACGCCGCCCGACATTCCCGCTCCGGGTCGGACCGTGATCATGTTAGAACCCATCGAAGAGATTTGTGTCTTGATGCTTTCCTTCGAACCTTCGCCTATCGCGAGCATCGTAATGACCGACGCCACGCCGATTATAACGCCGAGCATCGTAAGGAACGCGCGCATTTTATTGAGCTTTAAAGCTTTGAATGCGATTTTTATGAGGTTTGGTAAATTCATTTTGATTCTTTTACGTTAGTATGTTTTAACATTTAAGGTGGAAAACATGTTGGATTTTGTGGTTTGAAAATTCGAACTTCGCCAGACCTAACAGGTTTTCAAAACCTGTTAGGTCTGGCGAGCCCAAAATCAGTCAGTTCCAACCTCTGAAACGAGGTTCTCCAACGCCTTAGCCGCATCGTTCACGTTCTCGACGATCGAATCCTTCGTAATCAAACCGTCTTTCAAGATGATCGTCCTGTTGCTGAATGTCGCGATATCCGGTTCATGCGTCACGAACGCGATCGTCTTTCCTTCTGAATTCAATTTCTGGAACAACGACATGATTTCATAGGAAGTTTTCGTATCGAGATTCCCGGTCGCCTCATCGGCCAGAATCAAAACCGGATCATTGACCAACGATCTCGCAATCGCGACTCGTTGTTGTTGGCCACCGGAGAGCTGGCTCGGGGTGTGGTACAATCGCCCCGAGAGCCCTACCAGTTCCAGCGCATGTTCCGCGCGCTCCCTCCGCTCTTTCGCCGGGATATTGTTGTTGTACAGGAGCGGCAGTTCCACGTTCTCAATGGCCGTGGTGCGCGGAAGTAAATTATACGATTGGAAAATAAATCCAATTTTTTCGTTGCGGACTTTCGCGAGTTCGTTGCGCGTCAAATCCTTCATGGCGATACCGTCGATCTCGTACAAACCCGACGTCGGCGTATCGAGACAACCCAAAATGTTGAGCAGTGTCGATTTTCCCGAACCGCTCGAACCCATGATCGTCACGAATTCTTTTTCATAGATCGAGAACGAAATCCCTTTGAGCGCGTGCACGATTTCTTCGCCCATGGTAAACTGGCGTTTTAGGTCGGCGATTTTTATGATTGTTTTCATGATGTCTTATTTGCGTTTTCCGGGTGGTTTTGGCATGAACGGGCTGGAACTCTCAGACGAAGCGGCGATCGGTGCCGACAATCCGGATGCCTGGGACATCGAGGTCACTACTTTGACGCCGTCTTTCAATCCATCCAAAATCTCATAATTAATTCCGTCATTCACGCCGACTTTGACCAATTGCGGATGAATGCCGCCGTCATCCTGTATCCAAATCGTTTTTTGTGTATCCGAATCGGGAATCTCAGGTTTGGTCGTCGCATCGCCGAGCGCGTTCGGCGCATTTTCAGCATTGTATTTTTTGAGCAGCGCTTCATCGGGCGTGAACGTAAGCGCTTTTGCCTCGACGGTGAGCACATCCTTGACCTCCATCGTGTAAATGGAAACGGTTGCTGTCAATCCCGGTTTTAGTTTTTCATCGGGGTTGTCGGCCTTGATGATTACGGTGTACGTGACGACGTTCGAGGTTACAGTCGCATTCAATCGCACTTGTGAAACTGAACCTGAGAACGTTTGGCCGGGGAAAGCGTCGACCGTAAATTCCACGCGCTGGCCTTGTTTTACGTTCCCGATATCTGCTTCATCCACGTCGGCTTCGACCTGCATCTGCTTTAAATCCTGGGCGATCGTGAACAACGTTGGCGTGCTGTAACTCGCGGCTACGGTTTGGCCTTCATCGACTGCTCGCGACAGCACGACCCCGTTTATGGGCGAATAAATGTTCGCGTAACCCAGATTCGTCTGTGCTTTTTTAAGGTCCGACAGTTTTTGGCGAGCGGTTCCTTTCGCGGTGTTCAGGTTGTATTCGGCTTCCTGATAATCCGATTTGGAGATCACGCCTGACCCGAACAGCGATTTCTGCCTGTCGTAGACTGTTTGCAGATACCGTTGCTCACCTGCCGAAACCGTGTACGCCGCCTGCGCCTGTGTCAATTGCTCCTGAAGGTTCTCCTTGTCGAGCTCTGCGATAAGTTGTCCCGCTTTTACCGACGAATTGTAATCGACGTAAATCTTCTCAACGACGCCCGAAACCTGCGTCCCGACTTCGACCTGTTTTACGGCCTCGATGGTTCCCGTAGCCGTGATGACCGTGCTCACGTTTCCCGTTTTGGCGATCGTAGTTTGGACGTCAAGCGGTTGTTCCTTTGTACCGAAGGCCAAAAACGCGCCTACCGATGCGATTGCGACAAGCATGATCGCGATTATGATGAATTTTGCTTTTTTCATGACTGTTGTTTTAGATTGTTATTTCGTTTCCTTGGTAAAATTGAAGCAGCTGATAATACAGCGCCATCGAGAATTTGGCTTGCAGGTATTGTTGTTCGGCCGACAGATAGGTGTTCTTGCTCACGATCAAATCGGGAGAACTCAAGGCTCCGGCGGTCGCTTTTTTCTGTGCCATTTCATAAGCGAGCTTCGATGAACTTCTCAAAGCCGTCGCGGCATCGAGTTGGCTTTGGGCCGACGTGGCGTTCTGCCAGGCGCTTTCGATCTTGAGATACAATTGTTTCGATTCGGAAACCGCGGCGATCTTGGATTTTTCGATGTCGATCTTCGCATTCGCCACCGACGCTTTGTTCTTGTAGTTGCTGAAAATCGGGATCGACAGTTGCAGGCCGGCTGTCTGATAGAAGTTTCCGTCCATTTGCGTCCATAAATTCGGATCCTGCGTACTCGTGTAACCCGAATACAAACCGGCGTTCAACGAAAGCGTCGGCAAGTAGCCCGCTTTTGATTTGTCGAGTGCGACTTGAGAGATCTCGATTTGGGTTTTGGCGCTTTTGATTTCGGGCAATGTCGAAACCGCCGTTTCATAAACCGATTTCAGATCAGGAGTGATGAGTTGGGCGTCGGGCAATTCCGGCGACTCGATATCGAATTCCGACAACGGATCGAGTTCCAGCAATTGCTTCAACGTTATGAGTTGCTGGCGGTAATTGTTTTTTGATGTAATCAGGTTGACCTCATCACTGCTCTGTTGCGTCTGCAAGTCGGCTACATCAAGTTGTGCAACCGAACCCGCGTCGTACTTGACTTTCATCTGTGAAACCTGTTCTTTTGATGAAGCAACTGTGTTTTCAGCAATCGCGATCGCTTCTTTGTAATATAGCGCCTGGAGATATGCCTCGGTAACGCTAAGTGAAATGTTGTTTTTGGCTTCCGAGACGAAAAACTCGTTCTGCTTTACGAGAAGCTCGTTTTCCTTGACCGTGTTGTTCAGGTAGTTTCCGTTGAACAATGTGAGTTGCGTTCCTACGCCGACGTTCGTCGAATGAATCATCTGGCTCACGTAGTTACTCGTGATCGGGTCGATACTCGTTCCATTCGTCGCGTTTTGGGAAACCGAACCGGAAAGACTCGGCAGTTTCGCGTATTTGGATTGGGTGAGATTGACCTCGGCGCTTTGCTGCGTAAGCACAGCATCTTTGATAGTGATGTTGTTTTTGATGGCGTACGCGATACAATCGGCAAGCGACCATTTCTTTGGAGTTTCGTTGGTTTGCGCAACGGCAAATCCGAACGAAAGGATGGCGATGAGTTGAAGTATGGCTTTCATGGTGTCGTAATTTTCACCAAAGGAAAGCTGCTTTTTTGCGCGTTAAAAAAGAAGTAGACGTTCGCACGGATTGCGAAGTCGAAAAAGCGGATTTTGTCGACCGAAATTATCCGATCAATCGTAATGCGTTAAAATTCCCGTGTCCGTCAATGTCCAAAATGCGGCTTTTTGGCCACCCGATTTCAGGCAGTTGTTCGCCCAGGAATTGCAGGTGTAAAAAAGATTGTATTTACCGCGCGCTTCATAAAAAAGGTCGTGATCGCCGTATGCCGCGTTGGGAATCAGCACGGTTTGGTTCGAGGCGTCGTACGTAAAACTGCCACCGATGAATGCGACGATCCGCGAATATTCGTCCTTGCTCACGATAACTTTCTTGCATCTTTCGTTCTCGACCAATTCATGGTGAAACGTCACGTGCATCACGCCTTTTCCCATGAAAAAAGCGGCATTGAAAGCGGTGCTGACTTTGAGATCGCTCCACCGCGGCGTGTTCAGATAGAAATCACGATCGCCCCAACCGAAGGCTGCATATTGGAAAGTCGTGTCTTTCGAAAGCGTTTTTTTCGTGTGAATTTGCGATGTCCAATCTTTAAATTCGGATCTGATCGGAAGCACTATATCGGTGTGGACGCCGTTCGATTTGATGTAAATGGTAACGTCTTGTTTCGGGTCGGAATCATTTGAATTTACCTCGATGTGCGACAGGATAAACATCGTAAGCGAATACGCGACGATAAACAAACCCAGGAATAACAAGGTTTTAAGTGTATATTTCTTTACTTTCCTAGCCGACATTTTCAATTGCATTCTCAAGTGAAAATACTTTCGCGCGCAATTCAGCTTCGAGTTCCGGATTCACAATTCGGTTTTCTTCGAGGTTGAAATTTTGGTAGAACAACGGGAATGAGAACGTCTCCTTGATTTCCATTCCGAAGCGCGGCAGATTCGACGTCGCAAGTTCGAGAACGCTTTTTCCGCCGCGTCCGCCCGGAGAAGTCGCCATGAGCAAAGTCGGTTTTTGCTGGAAGACATCTTTGCGGATGCGTGACGCCCAGTCGAAAACATTTTTGAACGCAGACGAATACGATCCGTTATTTTCGGGCAATGAAACTACTAAAATATCGGCATCGGAAATAATGTCGAGGAACTTTTGTGCCGCGTGATGTTGCCCGATTTCCTTTTCAAGATCGACCCCGAACAACGGCATTTCGAAATCGCGCATGCTGAAAACCGACACGTCGGCGTTTTCAAAAAGACCTGCTGCGAATGTCGCAAGCACTTTGTTTATGGAGGTTGAGGAATTCGATCCGGAAATCGCGACTAGTTTCATACTGCTTGTTTTGTTGCGGAAGTTACGACAATCGAGTTAAAATCATTTTGACGTTACTTTGAAATATACGCTTCCGGTAACCCGACGCAAATTCTTTAGGACCGACTCGAATTCTTTTGCATTCGGGCTGTAGACGAAACGTGTCGAGTCAACTTGTTTCGATGTAGTTTTCACGATGGAATCAAAAATCGGTTTGTCGTCGATGCCGACATAACGCAATCGTACTTTATTTTTCTCGTGCTCGATTATGCAGATGTTCCAAAAAATAGAATCCTTATAATTGAGTACGAGACTTCTATCGATTCGTTTGGCGACCATTCCCTGACCGATGTTGAACAAAGTATCACGTTCGCTAAATGAAATCTCAATCGAATCGCTGACCATCTTGGCGGGATAACCTATGCCTTTTATGACAGCCAAATTTCCTTTGAGAAAAATACCTTCCTTTCTCAACGAATCCCGTTCCGACATATGGAACCGAACCAGCCAATGATATTCCTTTATGATGTTTTCGCGACCAATTTGCAACAACACCGAATCCTTATTCATGAATGTTCCGCGAAATGTCCGTGGGATTTTTGAAAGCGACGGTTCACCTTGAGGTTGCGACGAAGTGAAGAGAATTCCGTCAGCCGGTTTTTCCTCAGTCTGCTTGCATCCGACGAGGCAAAAAGCAAGCGATATTAAAATATAAAATGATTTCACTTTGTTAGGTTTGGCACGCGCCACGCAACTTTCAAGCCAGAAAAAAGCCAGCGAATCGACGCGAGCATTTTATTTATTGAAGTTGAAGAACGCTACGATTTCCTTCAACGTCAATTTTTTTCTCGCTTCCCTCGGAAATTACGTAAAACTCATGTTCTGAAATGTGCAGATGCGACATCTCGAATTATCCGCGCGAAGGATAGCAGCGGCATCCTTTTGGGAAACTGTGAGGTTTTTTCAACCTCGCGGGTTTCCAAAAGATATAGCGGATAGCCTGACGGCGGCTTTCCGGAACGTGAAATTACCGAAAACTTGAAGCCGCCGACGCGCCCAAAAAAAGAACAATCCGCGAAATGTCGGTTTTACGATTTCGTGGCTAAATTCAAAAAATCGGCTTTCGCTTAAGACCTAACAGGTTTCTGTAGACACCGATGATAAACCTGTTAGGTCTAGCGAAGTTCGGCTTTTTCTTGGAGATTTGGTTACAGGTTTTCTGCCGAAAAACTTAAATTTCGAGTTCGTTTGGAAACAACCCCAATTTCGATAACTTGCCACCGCTTTGACCAGCACGATGATTGGCGACGTAAAGAATGGTCTGGAGAAAATAAACGTTGCCGAAACCAAACGCGATACGAAACAAGAAGATATTAAATTTGTTAAGGCTGTGCTGCTCACAATGAACGGTCAGTATCAGGAATCGCTGGACTACTATGAAAGTGTCAAATCGACGTTCTCGAAAATCGGTCATTTTAATGGCAATTATGCGCTGAGCCTATACGAGGTCGCATCCAGGACAAATGATGAAAAACTGATGAAAAAGGCGAAAAAACAGTATGCCAAGGTTAAAAACAAAGGTGAACTTACCGACGATATCAGGTCAAAATTTGAGAAAATCTAATCGCAAAATCTTAAAATAACGCAATATAATTATCAGCCCAAACCTGCGTCAACATTTTCCTTCCCAAAGCGTAAATAAATCAGATCCCGCCCCGACAAATAACTCCAAGCGTAAAAACTTCGCGCCTTCGTGCCTTCGTGGCAAAATCCAAAAAAAAAAGCCCGCGAATAAACGCGAGCCCAAATCTACTGCCTAAAGCTTAAAGCCTACAGCAATTACACATTAAATCGGAAATGCATCACATCTCCATCCTTAACGATATATTCCTTCCCTTCAACACGTAACTTCCCGGCTTCCTTCACTTTAGCTTCCGATCCGAACGACACGTAATCATCATAAGCGATGACTTCGGCGCGAATAAATCCTTTCTCGAAATCGGTGTGGATCACGCTCGCAGCTCTCGGTGCCGTGTCTCCGATGTTGATCGTCCACGCGCGGACTTCTTTTACTCCGGCCGTGAAATACGTTTGTTGTTTCAATAATTTATATGCGGCGCGGATCAAAACCGACGCGCCCGGCTCTTCAAGACCGACGTCGGCCAAAAACATGGCGCGCTCTTCGTACGTTTCGAGTTCGGTGATATCAGCTTCGGTCCCGACGGCAAGCACGATAACCTCAGCCTGTTCGTCTTTTACCATTTCACGCACCTTATCGACGTAAGCGTTGCCTGATACGGCCGAACCTTCGTCGACGTTACACACGTAAAGTACGGGTTTGGTCGTGATGAGTTGGAAATCTTCCATTAGCGCTTCTTCGTCGGCATTTGCGGGAACTACCGTACGAGCCGATTTGGCTTGCAACAATGCTTCGCGGATTTTATCGAGCAACGCTTTCTCAGTCTGGGCTTCCTTGTTTCCGGTTTTCGCGGCGCGACTCACTTTTTCAAGGCGTTTTTCGACGGTCTCCAAATCTTTCAATTGGAGTTCGATGTCGATAGTTTCCTTGTCGCGGATCGGGTTTACGTTTCCGTCGACGTGAACGATATTGTCGTTATCGAAACAACGCAACACGTGGATGATCGCGTTACACTCGCGGATATTTCCCAAAAATTGGTTTCCGAGACCTTCGCCTTTGCTCGCACCTTTCACCAATCCGGCGATGTCGACGATATCGACTGTTGCGGGTTGGACGCGTTCAGGATTTACGAGTTCTTCGAGTTTCTGCAGTCTCGGATCGGGAACGTTCACTACCCCGATGTTCGGTTCTATGGTACAGAACGGGAAGTTGGCGCTTTGTGCTTTTGCGCTCGATAAACAATTGAAAAGAGTTGATTTTCCTACGTTTGGCAACCCTACGATTCCTGCTTTCATGGTTATTTTTATTTCAAAAAGTGCGCAAATATACGCATATAATCGGGAGCTGTCTTAATTATGTAAATCAAAAAAAAAATTGTGTAAGCTATCCTGAAGCCCATAATCTAACTTTGCTAAAACCAAAATACAATAATCATGAAAAGATTGATCTTAACAGCAACAGCAATAGTTTTCGGGATCACAACCCAAGCTCAAACGCAACAACAAGTCCAAAAAGAATCGACGACTACGGTTACGACCGTGAAGGATTCCGACGGTGAAAAACAACTCGTCAAGACAAAAACGGAACAGCAAGTACAAAACCTTGAGTTCCAGGATGCGAATTCAAAAGCGTTGAACAAGGATTTGGCGGCTTCTCCGACTCAGGTGATGGCGACAACGACGATCACGGCGCCCGATGGAACGACGAGAACAGTCGATGTTGACCGTTCTGCCTACTACACGTCAGGAAGTTCGAAATATCAAGTCAAAATCGATAACGTCGGATATACGATGGTCAACGATGGGAAACCATACGGCCGATTGAGAAACGTTGGTCCGAACAATTACATCTACACAAACACAAAAGGAAAAACAGCCTACGCTCATTTTGATGGCAGCGGAAACCTTGTCGTAAGCACTTACGATTCAAAGACCGATAAAATCACTACTGAAACGTATACCAGAGGGCAGTAATCTTCTTAACACTCCATATATACCACAAAAAATCCTGAGTTTTTTAACTCAGGATTTTTTTTGTGCAAAGTGCAGAGTGCAAAGTGCAGGGTGCAAATCGCAAAGACTATGCACAAAAAAAAGTCGGACCAATCAGATCCGGCTTTTTAATTTTTTATAGTCTTTAAGACTAACTTTTTCTTCTACGAATAATTACTCCTGCGCTCTGCACCTTGCACTTTGCACTACTCATTATGCAAAAACGCCTGCCTATCCAACAAAACCTCCTCGCTTTCCACATGGTCTTCGTCAGGAACGCAACAATCGACGGGGCAAACCGCGGCGCATTGTGGCTCGTCGTGAAAACCTTTGCATTCGGTGCACTTTCCGGGAACTATGTAGTAGATGTCGTCAGAAACCGGTGTTTGCGCATCCTCGGCATCGACCTCTTCGCCCGAAGGCAATACGATCTTACCGCGAAGTGACGTTCCGTCTTTATAGCGCCAATCGTCGGCGCCTTCGTAGATGGCCGTGTTTGGACATTCGGGCTCGCAGGCTCCGCAGTTGATACATTCGTCGGTTATGATAATAGCCATAGCAGTTCGGATTTGGTCAACGGGCAGTAACTTTTGCACTTTGCACTTTGCACTTCAGCACTCCTACCCTACTTTTGTGCAAAATTACGGCAAAAGTCCGTATTGGCAAACCTATTATGACAGCTTTAGATAAAATGAACGCGTTTATTGCTCTTGGGGATTTCCTGAGACAGTTCAAAGACGAGAATCCGGTGCAAGACGAACACGTTACATTCAACGAAATTTTCTTTTCAGACTTCGAGAAACTCATCGCGCTTTCGCAATCGCACAACGGTTGGTACACGCCTGAACAAGTGCGGTTCGCGATTTCGTCTTGGGCCGACGCGTTGACCCGCGAAAATCTGACCGAATGGCTGTCGCCTTACGAAATCAAAGAGCGCGAACCCAAAACCATCGGGCTTGTCTTGGCGGGAAACATTCCGTTGGTTGGTTTCCACGATTTCCTTTCGGTGATCTTATCGGGCAATAAGGCGTTGCTCAAATTGTCGTCGAACGACCAGAAATTGCTGCCGTTCCTGGCCAAGTTTCTCGTGACGGTCGAACCTGAACTCGGCAATTTCATCGAATGGAGCGAAGGAAAACTCGAAAACTTCGACGCCGTGATAGCAACGGGAAGCAACAACACGGCGCGTTACTTCGAATATTATTTCAAGGACAAACCGAGCATCATCCGCAAGAATAGAAACTCCGTCGCCGTTCTGGACGGAAACGAGACACACGAGCAACTCGTGGCTTTGGGCGAGGACATTTTCCGATATTTCGGCCTCGGATGCCGCAACGTTTCCAAACTATTCGTGCCGACGGGATATGACTTCACACCCTTTTTCGAAGCGATATTTGCCTACAAAGACGTCATCGAATACGAGAAATACGCGAACAATTACGACTACAACAAGGCCGTTTTCCTGATGAGCAACTTCAAATTGCGCGACAACGGTTTCTTGACGATCAAGGAAGATTCCAGCTACGCCTCGCCTATTTCGAGCGTTTTCTATGAATTTTACGACAATATTTCGGACATCATAAATCGTCTGCAAAAAGATGACAATCAGATACAATGCATCGTTTCGTCGGGAATCGTCGAGAACAGCGTCGATTTCGGACAGACGCAGAAACCGGAGCTTTGGGATTACGCCGACAACGTCGACACCATGCGATTCCTGACGGGGATTTCCTATATTTAGGAAAAATTCCGAACATGAGAAAAATTACGCTTCTCGCGCTGTTGTTTATCAGTCAATTGCAGGCCCAGATTATTGGGACGCCATTCGATACGAGCGATAATTTGATCAATTTCTTCGCCGCGAACGTTGCCATCAACGGGAACGAAGTGCTTGCGAGCGGGCTCAATCCCCAATTTCCGACCGGCCCCGGACAACTCAAATCGTTTTTGTTTACGTGGAACGGCTCGCAAATGACCGAGACCCAGACTTTTTATCCGGACGATCTCGTCGACGGTGACAGTTTCGGGCATTTCTTCGATATCGCCGACGAATATCTCGCGATCTCGGCTCCGCAACAGGACGGCGTCGGAATCAATACGGGCGCGGTTTACATCTACCGAAAAATCGCAGGCGTTTGGTCGCTTTCCCAAAAAATAACCGCCAACGACGCCGTCGCCCAGGACCAATTCGGCATGTATGTGACGATCGAAGGCGATTTCCTTTTCGTTTCGTCCTATCTCACGGCAAGCGGGAACAATACTACGGGCGCGGTTTACGTGTACAAACGCAACGCAACGAACTGGGATTTTCACCAAAAATTGTCAATTCCTTCGACGTCGCATCTGGGTTTGAAAACCGAAGCACGGCAAGGTCGACTGATCGCGGCCTCCGACAATACATCGGGATCGCGCATCTTCCACAGTTTTGCGCTCGTGGGCGATACGTGGACGTTTGAAGACTCGACCGAAGGTTTCGGGAATCTTAGCTCGTACGCCGCCGATTTCAGCTATGACAACGGCAAAATTTACGTCGTGCATTCGAGCGGTTCTCAAGGCAACGGAATCGTTGCGACCTTGGCTTTGGATAACGGCGCTTGGACGAATGAAAGCTCGTTCGACATCGATCCGTCGTACGGGGCCGATTACAACTTCGGGCATATTCTGGTGCGCGATGAAAAGATGTTTTTGGGCGCATTTTTCTACACGTTGCAGATCCAGCGGAAATGGAAGGCTATCGTTCTTGCGAACCAGGACAACGCGTGGAATTACCAATTCGCGCTCATGGGAAGCGGCGCCGACGGACAGGACGATCACTTCGGGAACGCGTTCGCATACGATCCCGATTCGGGAAAATTGATCGTGGGCGCATACCAGGAAGGAAATGTTTCGCCTTTGCCCGGCGGAAAAGCGTACTGGTTCGATTTGCAATTGTCGACGCCTGAACAGAACGAGAATCTCGTGACGATATATCCAAATCCGGCGAGCGGGACGCTTTTCGTGAAATCGGATTTCAACACGTCGGTCGAAAAATTGGAACTGTACTCAATTACGGGCGCGCTTATTAAAACCGTTGACCGAAGTCCCGACCGCATGCGGATCGATGAAATCACGAGCGGCGTTTACCTCTTGAAAGTCATTTTTTCTGATGGTACGATTTCAACACATCGCATCCTTAAACAGTGAACTATATCGTTTTCTGTTGATAACATAGGTTAATTATTCATAAAAATCCTATTCGTTTCGCATTCTGTTTACGAAATTTGCGAAAATTTTTTCAGAAACATGAAGAAACACAACTATAGCGCAGGCCCATCGATTCTTCCTCAGGAAGTGCTTCAAAAAGCAGCTGCGGCCGTGCTCGATTTCAACAATTCAGGATTGTCGTTGTTGGAAATTTCCCACCGAAGCAAGGATTTCGTAGCCGTCATGGACGAAGCGCGCGCCCTTGTCCTCGAACTTATGGGACTCGAAGGCAAAGGCTACCAAGCCTTGTTTTTGCACGGAGGCGCAAGCCTTGAATTCCTGATGACGCCTTATAATCTGATGACCAAAGCCGGGAAAGCCGCCTATCTCGATACGGGAACCTGGGCGAGCGGCGCGATCAAAGAAGCCAAGGCTTTCGGGGAAACCGTGGTCGTGGCATCGTCGAAGGCCGAAAATTACACGCATATCCCAAAAGGCTATTCGATTCCTGAAGATGCCGACTACTTCCACTGCACGTCGAACAACACGATTTTCGGAACCCAGATGTTCGAGTTTCCCGATACCGACATGCCGATGGTATGCGACATGAGTTCGGATATTTTTTCACGCAGGATCGATTTCTCGAAATTCGGGATGATCTACGCGGGCGCACAGAAAAATATGGGACCTGCGGGCGTTACGCTCGTCGTCGTGAAAGAGGAAATCCTGGGCAAAACGGGACGCACGATCCCGAACATGCTCAACTTGCAACAACACATCGAAAAGGAAAGCATGTACAACACGCCTCCCGTTTTCGCGACCTACACGAGTTTGCTGACCTTGCAATGGCTCAAAAACCTTGGCGGGATCGAGGCAATCGAAAAACAAAACAACGCCAAAGCCGAACTTTTGTACAATGAAATCGACCGCAACCCGTTATTCACGGGAACGGCGGCAAAAGAAGACCGTTCGAAGATGAACGCTTGTTTTCTGCTCAACGACGAAGCGCACGCCGAAGCGTTCGACAAAGCGTGGAAAGCCGCGGGAATTTCAGGTTTGGCCGGACACCGTTCAGTTGGCGGTTACCGCGCGTCGATGTACAACGCCTTGCCGATCGAAAGCGTTCAGGTACTGGTCGACGTGATGAAGAACCTCGAAAGTTCCATCTAACCAAAACCGCGGCCCGGATAGCAGCGGCATCCTTTTGTGCGCTTCTTTAGCGCGCAAAAGATACAGCGGATAGCCGGACACGTCCGCCCAAAAAACAATTTTAAAACGCAAGAGACTGAATCTTTTAACCATTAAATTTTTCAATCTTTCAATCTAAATAAAATGAAAGTACTAGCCAACGACGGCATTTCAAAAGCAGGCCAAACGGCCCTCGAAAAAGCCGGATTTGAAGTCATCACGACGAAAGTCGCCCAGGAACAAGTGGCGAATTACATAAATGCGCATAAAGTCGAGGTGATTTTGGTGCGATCGGCGACGAAGGTCCGCAAGGAAATCATCGACAATTGCCCTTCGCTAAAGATCATCGGGCGAGGCGGCGTCGGGATGGACAACATCGATGTGGACTACGCGAGATCGAAAGGTTTGCACGTGATCAATACGCCTGCGTCGTCATCAGAATCAGTTGCCGAATTGGTGTTCGCGCACCTGTTCAGCGGCGTGCGTTTCCTTCACGATTCGAACCGCAACATGCCGCTCGAAGGCGATTCGAACTTTGACGGTTTGAAGAAAGCGTATGCGAACGGGATTGAATTGCGTGGAAAAACGCTTGGGATCATCGGGTTCGGACGCATCGGACGCGCGGTCGCCAAAATCGGGCTCGGTCTTGGAATGCGAGTGATCGCGTCGGACAAATTCGTCGGAAATGCTGAGATCAAAGTCGATTTTTACAACGGACAATTCATAAACGTCGACATCGTGACCGAACCGATGGAAGATATCCTGAAACATTCGGATTTCATTTCGCTTCACGTTCCCGCCCAGGACGGTTATGTGATCGGACAGGCGGAATTCGAATCGATGAAAGACGGAGCCGGAATCGTAAACGCGTCGCGCGGTGGCGTAATCGACGAAGTGGCGTTGTTGGAAGCGCTCGACAGCGGTAAGATCCTGTTCGCGGGATTGGACGTGTTCGAGAACGAACCCTCGCCTGAAATCCAGATTTTGATGCACCCGAAAATTTCGTTGACGCCTCATATCGGAGCTGCGACGAACGAGGCTCAGGACCGAATCGGAACGGAATTAGCGGAGCAGATCATCGGGCTTTTGAAACCGGAAGTTAATTGATGATTGACAATTGATAATTGACAATTGATAATTGACAATTGATAATTAATAATTAATAATTGGCGTGAGGTAAGATTCACGCCATTTTTGTTTTTGGACGTTTGGGAGTGGACAATTGACAATTGACAATTGATAATGGAGAATGGTGAATGGAGAATGGAAAATTGATAATGGAAAATTGGTAACTGATAATCAGCTGTGATATCTATTTTACGCCTTTGCTTTTGTCCGACAAAAATGGAATCTAACTTTTGTTTTTTTCTTTCACGTTCGGCATAACTAATCGCCAAAAAAGCGATGAGATTTCCGGCTACCCAATAATTATTAATTATTCATTGTTAATTATTCATTGTTAATCATTCATTGTCAATTGTCAATCATCCATTGTCAATTGTCAATTGCCAATTGTCAATTAAATCCCAACGTCATCCAACCCAATCCCCCGAATCCGTATCTTTAAGTAGAAAATGAAACATCATGAAAAAAAACCTGATTGCATTTTCGATTGTGTGCCTATCGATTTACGCGTGTTCGACACAGCAAGGTTCGATCGCAAAAACGGATTCGAAAACAACGACTACAAAGAACGACACGGTTCGGATCGCAAATGATTCGCTGCAGTATGAAGTGATTATCATCGACGGCGGTTTCAACACCTGGCTGGTATCACAGGCACAACCGAGAGGTTTCTATTCCCAATCGTATCTCGAGGCCCGAAACATACCTTGGGTAACCGAATGGAATTTCCGCGTGAGGCAACCGCAGCGCTACGGCAATCTCTATCAAATGGAAATCGACTACCGGCAGGGCACGAATTACGGCTATGAAGTGAATTACCTGCTATTCAATTACCTCACGTATTTCCAAATCCAGAACAACCAAAAGCTCAGCGGCGCAATCCCGCGTCCTTAACTCATATTTGGCTTGCGACGCGCCCGATTTTATGTTATTTTTGGGTCATAGTCAACCCAAATGAAAAAACTCAAAGAGCGCTGGGGCATCGAATCGGGTTTCCAGCTCACCATAATCTTTATCGTATTCGCGATTACGGGCTCGACGGCGGCATATTTGTCCAAGCCGATCCTCGCGTGGTTTGGGATTACGAAAGCCGATACGTCTTTGTGGTTGTACTATCCGTTGTACATCGTGTTGATTTTACC
The DNA here is from genome assembly GCF_004211145.1 of Flavobacterium sp. Taxonomy (GTDB): domain Bacteria; phylum Bacteroidota; class Bacteroidia; order Flavobacteriales; family Flavobacteriaceae; genus Flavobacterium. Next base: position 113,865 of record NZ_SEBS01000007.1, read on the forward strand.
CGTTTATCAGGTTTTGTTGGTTTCCTACGGATTCCTGTTCGGACAATTCAAATTCTTTTGGGCGTTCGAAAAAAAGATGTTGCGCGGAATGGGACTCGGATTTTTATTTAAGGAAACGAAAAAGCCTCGCGAATAACGAGGCTTTCTTTTGATTATACGGTTTATTGTTTATTCGTTTATTATCTATTCGTCTTTTTAATGTAGTACGTATAAAACCACATCAAAGTAAAACTCGGAATGAAATCGGTAAACGGGAAAAGTTCCTCTAAAATCGAGAAAACCCCGGCGGCCTTACCTGACCAACCCTTGTACATCCAAGCCATGAGCAGACCTGAAACAGGCGCCCAGATCACGTCTGAAAATTCCCCGATAAACGGGATCCCGAACGACAACATCCCTATGCAGTCAAACAGGATACTCAAAGCCAAATCGCGGTTCTTGTTATAGACACGCGGCGTGAGATCGAGTTTCTCCTTGACCATATCGTTAACATACAATGGCATTTTCTTCAATTCCTTAGTTATTAATTATTAATTATCAATCGTCAATTATCAATTGTCAATTATCAATTATCAATTGTCAATTATCAATTGTCAATTCTTAAGCTGCGCCTTAAACTTCTCACGAACCTTCTCTATCTTCGGCGTTATCACGAACGTACAATACGGTTGTTGTTTGTTTTGTGCGTAATAATTCTGATGGTAATCCTCGGCCGGATAAAAAACGGGCGCTTTGGTCACCTTCGTAACAACTTTCTTGCCAAAGCCATATGTGTTTTCAGATTCGAGTTCCAGTATGTACGCTTCGGCTAGCTTTCGCTGGTCTTCATTGTGGTAGAAAATCTCGCTTCGATATTGTGTTCCGACGTCGGCGCCCTGACGATTCAACGTTGTCGGGTCGTGCGTCGCGAAGAAAATTTCCATGAGATCGCCGAATGTTACTTTCTTGGGATCAAACGTAATCTGGATCGCTTCGGCATGACCTGTATCGCCACTGCAGACATCTTTATACGTCGGATTCACGGTCTTCCCGCCGATATAGCCTGAAACGACGCTCTTTACACCATCGAGCTCCAGAAACACGGCCTCGGTACACCAAAAACATCCACCAGCGAACGTTGCGGTTTCCATTCCTTTTTGTTCTTCGATTTTCAGGCTGTCGTTCTGTTGTTGCGCTGTTTTTTGCTTGTCTCCCGCCATGCACGAAAAAAAGACGGCAAGAAACGGCACTACAAATAACTTTTTCATATAGATTTATTTAGCGGTACAAAATTAATTGTTGTTGGTCTGGAAGTCATTGTCCTTAACGTAAGTTTATATCGGACGCCATTACCCTTGCAGCCACTTACGAAAGATTGCCTCCAAAAGATTCCAATTTTTAAAAATTGTTCGTTTCTTTGCCACAAAGGCGAAGACGCGAAGGCCACACCTACGCATTAAAAAGCCTTACCCCTGATGATCCAAGCCACGAATATCCATAAGCGTTACGACAAACTCCATGTATTGAAAGGCGTTGACCTGACTATCGACAAAGGCGAAATCGTTTCGGTGGTGGGAGCTTCGGGCGCCGGAAAGACGACATTGCTGCAAATTTTGGGCACGCTCGACAAACCGTCTCGAGAGGAAGGCACATCGCTACTCATAAACGGCGAGGACATTCTGGCGATGAACGACAAAACGCTTTCCAAGTTCCGAAACCTGCATTTGGGTTTCATCTTCCAGTTCCATCAATTGTTACCCGAATTCACGGCGCTTGAAAACGTGTGTCTGCCTGCATTCATCGCGAATCGACCGAAAGCCGAAGCCGAGATTGAAGCCAAACGCCTACTCGATTACCTCGGGCTTTCGCATAGGATCGACCACAAGCCCGGAGAACTTTCAGGAGGCGAACAACAACGCGTCGCCGTCGCACGTGCGATGATCAACAAACCGGCCGTTATTTTTGCCGACGAACCTTCAGGAAACCTCGACACCGCCGCCGCTGAAAATCTCCATAAGTTATTCTTCACGTTGCGCGACGAACTCGGACAGACATTCGTGATCGTCACACACAACGAAGATCTCGCCGACATGGCCGACCGAAAACTCGTCATGAGCGACGGACAAATCATTTAATCATGTTGCTCATCGCCCTGACATTCGTATACATTGCTTTTACGACTATCAATTTCGGGGCTTTCACCAATGTCTTTTTCCGAACGAAGACAACCGATTTCGCGACGGTTTCAATGCTCGGGCTTTTCGGCGTCACGATGTTCACGAGCGTTTGGGCGATTTTCGACCGCGTCAATTGGGAATTCCACGTCGTGCTTCTGCTGCTCAACATCGCATTGTTTTTCGTGTTCCGAAATTCGGTAACCGCGATCTATCGCGCGCTGAGGATAGAATTCGGGAAATTACCCAAAACAATCAAGCTGTTCTTTGCGGTCAGCGGATTCCTTATCATCGCAAAATCGGCATCGGCTCCGTACATTCTCGACAACGAATCCTATTACATCCAAACCGTGAAATGGCTCAACGAATATGGTTTCGTGCCCGGACTCGCCAATCTGCACATTTTTCTCGCGCAGATGAGCGGCTGGCACATCGCACAAAGCGCGTTCAGTTTCTCGTTCCTGTATCCGAATTTCAACGACCTGAGCGGATATTGCCTGTTACTCGCGAACCTATTCGCCGTTTTACGTCTGTGCGAATATTTTAAAACCGACTCGAAAATTGCGTTGATCATTGGTTTATTGCCCGTCGCGAATGTGTTTTTCCTGCAATTTTCAGGGGCGCCGGCCGCAGACATCCCAATTTTCGTGCTCACGTTCATGGCGTGTTTTTATTTCGTCGGAAGTTGGCGCGACCCGAATCGCAACTCCTTCAATCTTCTCGTGATCTTAATTTTGTTCGCGTTGTTCATCAAGATAACCGTTATCGCGATCGTGCTCCTGCCGATATTCCTATTGTTTAAAAACGTCAAGGAATTGATCACGTTGCGAATCGCGATTCTCGGAATTTTGGTGTTGTCGTTGTTCGTGATCCGAAACTGCATCGCAAGCGGATTCCCGTTGTTTCCATTGCCGAATACGTTCGGCTTTGATTCCGATTACGCCATGCCGAAAACCGTCGCGAATTTCTTTTTCGTCGAAAGCCGTCCGTATCCTTTCGGACTCACGAAATCCCAATATGACGCGATGCCGTTTTACGAAATCTTCCTGACGTGGCTCCGACTCCCCAAATTGCATGGCTTTTTCAACACCGTCGGCGTGATGCTCGCGATACTCTCGCCCGTTTTCATTTTTAAGTTCCGGAACACGAAACCGATGTGGTTGTTATATGTCACGATGCTTTTCCAGCTCGTCCTGTTGTTGTATTTGTCGCCCCAATATCGTTTTTTCATGAACTTTATCCTGTTCTTCGGGTTCTTCTGCACGGCGTGTCTGCTTTCGAAACGAATCGCGGTCCAAATCCTGCTTTGGGTTTCCTGCGCCGCCGCGGCTGTCATCGTCTTTGTTCCGGTCAAGCTCGATTCGTTGACCAAAAACAAATATGCGAACCGATCGACTTCACTTTCAGCTAAAAATCTCATCTTCCCACATTCGAACTCAAAGTCGGATACCGAATTCGAAAGTCTCAAAAACGGTAATCTCAATTATTTTTCTCCCGTAAACAATGACTTTTTCTGGAAAACCGGCGACGGCCCGTTGCCTTGCGTGAACAAAGACCAGGTTGAATTTTTCGAAAAGAATTTCGGTCGGCGCACGCAACTTCGCGAAAAAGAAATCTCGGCTGGATTCATTTCAGACAGTTTACCGACGCGTTGACGCAACCAAAACCCATTTCGGCATCCAGATTAAAACACCAACCATGAGATTTCTCATTCCCGTCCTTTTTTGCCTATTGTTTTCTTCGTGCGCCACAATCCTGAACAAAAGCCATTACGACATTTTGTTCAGTTCCGACAAGCCAAACACGAGCGTGACCATTCTCGACAGCACATATTTACTCCCGGCAAAGGTCAACGTGAAGCGTCAAAAAAAACAGATTCCATTCTCAATACAAGTCGACAGCCTTTCGAAAAATCTCACGTTGTATCCGTTTACCGACAGCAAAATCGCGATAAACGCCAGCCTTGGCCCGTACATGCCGGTCGGTTTTACGGTTGATTTACTCAGCAGGCAGCGTTTCTCGTACGGGAACTTCGTAAATATTTCAACACATGGCGATTCGATCTGCGTATATGGGCCGAATCCTCGCGCATTCGGGCAAAAGCCGCAAAAAAGCACAAAGCAGGATTGGAATTCGCTCTATGGAATCCGCAAAGGAGAAATATATCTGACGCCTGGCATCTCGCCTATCACTGCGATAAACATCTCATCGAGAAACAATGACGTTTCCGGTGTTTCATTTTTAACGGCACGCGTTAACCTGGATTATGCGTATGCCGACAATCGCTATTTTTCGGTCGGAACGGGTTTCGTCGCGCCGTTAAACAATACGATTTTTACCGATCCTGACTATATGTCCGCGATTTTCCTTAGGCTGACCGACAACTACGTTTGGGAACGCTTTCATTTTGGCTACGGCGCCGGATTCATGTCCGCTCATTTCAAAACATACAGCTATGATTTCGGGATTAGAGATGACGTATACGTTGCGTCGTTCTCGAACAATTCACTCACGGCGCATCTTGACTTGGGAGTGCGCATCAACCGGCGATTTTATTTTCAGGTCAATTACCAGCCGAGCATTTTCAGGATTTCACCGAATCCCGATTTTGCGTACAGCCATTTGCTCAGTTTCGGATTTACACATAAATTGCGCCTCCGAAAAGAACGACCATGACGTTTGATGAAATGAAATCCTTCCTGGATGAAAAAGCCGATCTGTACAACAATCCCGATTTCATCGAAAGCGATCCGATCCGGATCCCTCATTCGTTCTCGCTTAAAGAAGACGTCGAAATCTCAGGATTTTTAAGCGCGACGATCGCGTGGGGAAACCGCAAATCGATCATCACGAACGCAACCAAAATGATGGAATTGATGGGCAACGCGCCCTACGATTTCGTGATGTCGCATTCCCAAAACGATTTGGCCCGACTCGAAAATTTCGTGCACCGAACCTTCAACGGACGCGATTTCTCGACATTCATCGAAGCCATAAAGAATTTATATGTCAATCACGGCGGACTCGAAAACGCATTCGTCGGAAATGAAAACCTGCAACTTTCGATTTCCGATTTCAAGAAAAAATTCTTCGAGATCGAACACCAGCTCCGGACGCAGAAGCACGTTTCGGATCCTTTGAACAATTCGGCCGCGAAACGCATCAACATATAGCTTCGGGCAATTAGTGTGGCGGTTTAATTAAACTTCAATAATTTATTTTTCTTTAACCTCAACAACTCAATCTTGTCAGTAGTGTTACTGAGTGTGGGGTAATCAAACTTTACACCGTGTTCCGTATTTCGGATATCAACAAGGATTTCGGGATTTGAGTTATTCTCACCGACTTCTGTCTCACTTAGCCAAATCCAATCCATAGCTTGGTAGTTAGTCATAAAGACCGAATTTTGACGGTAACCGCGATAACAAATTTTAATGAGGTAATGACCTTCCTTACTCTCTTTGACGTGAAGGACTTGGATTTTCTCAATCACGTTATGGATTCCGCGTTTGATAGTGTCAAAGCTTTTATCGTTGATATAAGCTTCGAATGCATCGGTGAATCTTCTTTCCTTGGTAACTGAATCGGATTCTTCAATTTTTATTTTGGCTTCCTCAATTTCGTTAATTGTATTTTCCAATTTTCTCTTCACGTTTATCAGTTCGTTCTTGATGGTTTCGTCATCTGAGAACTCAGGGTCAAGCAACAAACTGTAAATGTGTTTCTGTTTTTTCTCCAACTTGTCCTTGCTTAACTCCACAGACTTCAAATGCTTTCGCATCTCACCTACGGAGTCGAAAGATGGTTGGGAACTCAAGAATTTTTTTAATCCTTTTGATTCGAAGAGGTGTTTTGTAACGAAGGTTTCAATTTTGGCCATCGCGATTCCCCTGCAACCGAACTTCGTTGCCTGTCCATGACGACACTTATAAGTTGTGTCCTTGGCCAATGGTCTCTTTCTTCCAACCATTTGACCACCGCAACAATCGCAAAACAGTATTCCTTTCAAAAGATAACGGTAAGTGTTATTCCGACCCGCGTTTCTCTTGTTATTTTCAAAATTGTTGTTGACCTTTCCCCATAATTCCTCAGTAACGATAGCGGGTGCATCAACGAAAATGTCATTCCAACGCTTCTTGCCTTTATTGATGGTGTTCTTAAGAATGTCGTGAATAACATTTCCGCGCCATTTTACCTCATCACGATTGAACTCTTTGACATCTTTAGTATAATCATCCTTGCGGTAAAACGATTTGCCCTTAAAGTTTTTTGATTTGGTTGGAATTCCCTCATCGTTGAGGACGTTCGCAATTGTGTACGCGCCCAATCCGTCTAACGACATTTGATATAGTCTCCTTACAACTTCTGATTCAACGTCATCTAATACGAGCATTCCATTTTCATCGGTCGTGTAGCCATAGGGATTGATTCCATTTGCACGACCAGCGGCAACAAGCTTGGCCTTTGTATCTTTCAATTTTTTCGACGTTAGCTGAGCAAACATTCTGTTGGTCAAAGATATTACACCTGTCGTTAACTGTGTTTGCGGGTCATTCAAATCTGTTTCAACTCCATTAGGGAAGTACTTGATTCCTTTGAGAACAACTAAGTGCTGAAATATGTGCCAAATCTTGGGAGAACGCTCCAATCGTGATTGGTCATAAACCCAAACGTGGCTAACAAGATTTTTTCTGATGGCATCCATCATTTTCGCGAACTCAGGTCTGTCCTCAACTTCGTCATGCGTCCCTGAAACTCCCGCGTCGGTGAGAACTGTGTAAGGTAATCCGAGTCGATTCGCAAAAGCAACTCCTTTTTCTCGCTGAACAGCCGTGCTGGTTTCACGTTCTAAATCTTTATTTGAGCGTCTGCAATAGATTACTACCATATTTTATCGTTTGATTACCACACAAAGATAATCAATGTTCTTTCGGATAATTATGACTGTACCCAGGATTTACAGAATTGTTAAAGATTTGAAATATTTTTATAGTAGTACAAATATAAAACAATATTTACCTTCATTAATATACGAAAAACTTTCTTTATATCCAATTTTGTTGAAGAATTAATAATGCGTAAGTTTGCATTGTATTAATCAAATAATCTCACTTGAAAATCTTTGAACCCTCGCGCGGGGATTCGAAGAGATAGCGAAATTGTTTGATTTTTTTTGTTTAATACCTAACTGAAACCATTATGAAAGAACTTGAATCACAAACGGAGCATTGGCTCCCAATAGTAAAAGGGAAAATTTACTTCACCGAAGAAATGCTTCAGCGACGTGTAAAGGCCAAGCGGAAATTGTCTGAGTACGCCTTAGAGCAGGTTGCTACATACCAAGAACTTTGCGCCAGAATAGGAATCGCGGTTCCCGAAATGCCAAAATCTGAACATGAGATAGATTTCAGGAGATACATAAAGGCTCACTTTCCGTTGCCTAAAAGTCTCACCAGAAGTCTCCAAATTGATGTCACAAAATTAGTCGCAGATATGCTTATTGAAGTTTATGTGGAACGAAAGATTAGCGAGGTGAACAATGCAGTTGCTTATTCATTCTTCCATGTAGTCGATGTTACGGAGAAGCATGTTAGATTGTTGAGTTATCTATCATACGGCAGTTGGATGAAGTTTCAAAAGGATTTGGTCAACCGAAGAAATACGGTTTTTAATGCGCTTGCCATGATTTTACGTTAGAAACAATCCCGGATTTGCTGGGGTTTCATATATTAGCATTCAACTTAGCACATCAACAAAACCATTTAATAATGAAGAAATTAATTACTTTTCTGCTATTTGCGGCTATGCCAGCATTTGCGCAAGATTTACCTCAACTCAAACTTACAGCTCAAGGAGTCGAACCCGTGGTTGTCAATGTCGAGGGCAAAAATGCCCACGACATCTACCTTAAGACGCTCAATTGGGTTCAAGAAGCCTATAAGAATCCTGATAAGGTTTTGAAGGCAAACATTGCTGATGAGAAAATCAGAGTCGAAGGCTTTAAGCAAAGCGCGTGGTTTATCAAAGGATTGATGAAAGTCTATATGGATATGGATTACACGCTCGAAATTGAATTCAAGGAAGGCAAGTATAGATTCACATATATCATAGGTGGGTTTAAAGGGTCGCAGGGGCAAAACGTTAGTTATTCTTACGAAGTGTTTTGGAAGAAAGATGGTTCGCTTCGTGGAATGTATGATGAGGCTCCGAAGATGATTGAGGCAGAGATGAATTCCTTGAACCTCTCATTGTATTCCTACCTCACGGGTGAAGGCAAGAAGAAGAGCGATTGGTAATCCTATGACAAATGACAGGAAAATTGATTTTGAATTCTTCAAGGGAATCAAAAAACTTAATCCGTGGGAACCGCATAAACCAATTCTAAGATGGTGTGTCTGTGAGTTTGCGGGTGTAGAGGAAGTGGACATTGAAATTGAGTTCATGTCACGAATTCTCTTTGAAACTGGTGACCTGATTACCGAATCACAATTGGATGAAATTGATGAAAATGCGACTATCGAATATTTGGAAATTTACGAAGATGTCAATGTTTCTCTGAGTGGAATTGACAAACATTATAGATTGCTGGGAAAGCATGACAATGAAGCCAATCTCTATTTCATCAAGAAAGAAACCTTGATGGCCAATATCAGAAAGAACATTGAACTCCCATCAGGGTATGCATATCAGGAAGAAATCACGGGGCGCGATTACTCAGTAATTTACAGAATTGAAAACTTTGACCCAAGACTAAACCAATGAATAAGAAAGACCTACTTCATCACGTGGAAAGATTGACCTCGGCAATCGAGCAGTTAGACGCATTGGATGAATCGATGTTTGTTCAAGCTCGGGAAAAGAACATGAGATTGGACTTCGTTCGAAAGTGGACACTTGCGCCAAGAGCCAAGAAGGATAAACCCATGCCAGCCATTTGCCTTTTCGGCTCGACCATTACACTCGGAAAGAATGACGCGCGTGGAAAACTTGAGAAAGATTTGGAGATTACTAAACGCAATATTGAACGACTTTAAAATGGAAAATAACAAGTTGCCGTTAATGCTTAAAGAAGGTGTTTTTGTTGACCATTTTTTAATTAATAAAAATGATATTGAAAACAAAAAGAGTGTTGAGATTGATGTGATTCTCTATGGCAAAGACCCTGACGAAATTTATGTGGGACTTAAAATTATTGGGATAGATTTTGAAGATGGTATCTTAGTTAGCCGACCGAATGAAAAATTGATTATAAACAACTATGATAAAATTGAAGAATCCAAAAATCAAGTTGTCGGATTTGCTTATCTCTTGATGGTGGCCGAGAAGAATGGAGCGATAATACATCTCGAACCCAAGAAAGATGTGGATGACGAAATGCTGTTAACTATAGATTATAGAAATTGAATTGTTAGATGCGAGTATGGCAATTAGCATCGCTACCAGCTTTCCACGCCGCGACCTTCGCATTGTGGGCAAACTCGTCTTTCTCTTACACCTGTGGCTGGGTTCGAAGCCGTAGCCGTTTCAATTCCCGTTCCGTTACATAGACTGCAAGCGTCTTTCGAATAGATTCTCCCGTCTATTCCCGTCTGTACCTCATTAGTCGGATTGGGTGTCATTTCCGCTCTCATCTTTTTAAGAATGTGTTGACGTTGACAAGCATCACCGCAAACGTAGTAAGGTGAATATTCTGAAACAACATCACCCGCATATTCCCGCGCATCATTGGAAACTGAATTGCCGCATTCTGAACAAATATTGTGGGCTATCAGGTTTTCCTTTGGAGAGACATTCGAGTTTTCCGTTGGAGAGTCATTCATTCTCTCACGTGCATAATCACCCATATTCTCACTTGTGGAAATTACCCTGCTCTCAGTTGTAGATTGTTCGGGAGTGATGTTCTTCGGTTGGATTATCTTCACGAAGAAAATAATACCTACAACGAATATGATTGCATAGACTACCCCTAACGCTGGATTGGACTTGTTGTCGCTCATAATTGTTTAGTTATAAGGCTAATATAGATATATTAACGATACTGCTTAGAATTATCCCGGTTCGTCAAAGTATTATTGAACTTACTGATGGTTTACTCAAGTTAAATAGTCAAAGAATTTCAAGGGCGAAAGAATTATTTGATTTTCACAATCGAATAGATTACGACTTATGTTGGTATATTTGGCTCGCAAAAAAAATGTAAGATGAATAGACTTGTAATTCTTGGTAATGGATTCGACTTGGCTCACGGTCTGCCAACGAGCTACAATCATTTTCTCTCTTGGTATTGGAAGAAAGTCAATGCTATTGCTTGGGATGGGAATGCTTTTGTATATGAAGATGATTTCATTTCGGCGAAGAGTTGGTCAGAAGTTCCTGACTGTCTTAGTTTAGCAGATTTTGAGAAAATATTTAATAACGGTGAGAATGGAAAACACTATAGTTATAAGAATGCCTTCTTCATCCAAATTTGTCAAATCCAAAATTTTCAAAACTGGGTTGACATCGAGGAATATTACAAACTTCAATTATCTGCGGCATTTCATCAAAGTACTAATCGCGAGAAACAAATTAAAACCTTAAACGAGCAATTTGGGAAAGTGAGAGAGCTGTTTGGTGAGTATCTTAATGAGGTCATCCCCAATTTTGAAAGCGAAAATTTGTATCAGATAGGCATGAATCACATACTGAATAACTGGGTCGAGGGACTAAGTTTCACCTCAGCATTTTCCGAGTCCGTTCCACATCACCTTAAAGACATAGAAGAATTCCAAGAGTTGATGGCTGGCAAGCGTTACAAAGAGGATGATGGTCGTACAATGGTTTTGAATTTCAATTACACGGACACAGTTCGCCAATATATTCGTGAAAGTTCCAAGGTTGCTGTAAATTACATCCACGGACATAGGGCGCATGAAAATTATCCTATCGTATTCGGTTATGGTGATGAATCAGATGAATTGTTTCCAAAACTTGAAGTCGCTAATGAAAATAGTTACCTACAATTTACAAAGTCAGCGAGCTATTTGACCACATCGAATTACACGAATTTGATGAATTTTGTGGAGTCAAAGCCATTTTTTGTTCAAGTACTTGGTCACTCGATGGCTATTTCAGACCGCACTTTGCTGAAGACAATCTTTGAACATGATAACTGCAAATATATCTTCATGTTCTATCACGAGAGGGTTGATGGCACAACCGACTTTTTCGATAAATCTGCAAATATCGCTCGTCACTTTTCTGACAAGAAAATGCTTAGAAAAAAAGTTGCACCTAAAGTGTTTTGCTGTCGGTTGCCGCAAAAGGTTTCAAATGTTCAATGACCTTGTTAGCGGTGTGTGGACTGATTGAATATGAAAATTCAAATTAGCAGTAGAATCGCTGGCTTTGTTTTACGCTTAAGTGGGTAAATACTTTTTTCTGCCAAGCATTCCACATAAACTTTGAAAGATTTGATGCTTCAGGAATAGCCTTGAGGATTTGAACCCCAACAATTGATTTCCAAAATGTGTTAGCTTTTTTATATCCCCGAAATTGGGGATTGTATTGCTACAATAAGTTGCTTACATTTCAGCACAACCAATTAACTCAATTATTTATGAAAGCTGATGTACAATACAATGATTTAAGAGGGACAGCCTCAGCGGATGTTTCTGATTTAATGGCACATTTTGGCGGTGATGACTTATCATCGTTCGCAAACTATTTCAAGCTTGACAAAGAACGCTTCGACATTGTAGGAGTCTCCTTTTACGGAACGGGTGGATTTAGTGCATCATTACTTTGTGTAGATAAACAAAAAAGTACACCTGAAAAAGAGCATATTGTTAGCCTTGGTCTTGGCACGCGCGATGATGATAAAATATTGAACACATTGTTCAAACGGCTTCATGTCGTGTTGCATAACTTTAGTGATGAAAAATATTCAGACCCTAATCTAAACTATTCCGAAGAAGCGCATTTTTCAGACTATCACGAGGTTGAAGAGGAAGAAGATGGCGAAGACCAAAATTAAAATGAAGCCAGCGATTAGCTGGCTTTCTTATTCAAAATATCCTTAACCTTCTTCACCGTGTGAGGTGAAACATTCGTGGTTTCGGCAATCAAATTATTCGTCATATTACCAACCTTCAGCAACTTCACAACCCTTGGATATTTTTCAATAACGTCCTCATCGGACTCCTTAGAGCCAAGCGCACGACCTTTGTAGGTTCCGCGTAGTTTGGCCGCCGCCACCCCTTCCAATTGTCTTTCTCGGAGTGTTGCCCTTTCGAGTGAACTCAAAGAGGCCATTACGCTTACCATTAGTTCGAAGATTTGGTTTGGTTTGCCGTTTGGCATCATGCTATCAAGGCCAAGATTATCGACGTGTAAGTTTACATTATGATTCTTGAAGTGGTCGATTGTTGATAGAACATCCACCGTCGAACGTCCAAGGCGGTCAACAGCAATAACGCTTACTTGTTCAACTTCCTTGAGTGCGATGTGATGCAGTAGCTTTTTAGCCGCTGGCCTTTTCTCGAAGGGTATAGTTCCACTAATTACATCGATGAACAATTGTTCATCGGGATGTTGCTTTGCCAATTGTCTTGCGTTATTTTGACTCTGACTTGACGTGCGTATATACCGTGCCTTAAATTTTTTTTCCATGATGTGTATTGATTAGTATTGATATTGAGTGACCACCAAGCCAAGCATCAGGAATCAAATGAACGGGTTAAAATTTAGAAATTGTAGTTACTTTGTTTTTCAATTGCTATGTCCAATCGCTGTTGGATAACATCGAAGTAAAGTTCATGTTCTTCATGCTTGATTTCCTTGGTTCCTTCTAATAGATAGAAACTGTAAGTATCATTCCAAGCAAGAACAACTAAGACCCATCCTGTGTGAAGGTGTCCGTTCACATAGAGCAAAAGACCTTTGCCCTTGTAACTGATTTTGCGTTCAACGCCCCAACTCATGTAGATGGAACCGTTAGTCATTATCAGCAGATTAAGTGTGTCCTGTACGTCGAAATCCCTTTGACACAGGGTTTCGATATTATCGAAATTTTTATTTAACTTTGTCATGATTATAAGTATTAGGTTCATTCGAACCTGACGCTTGAAGGGCTGTTCCACCAGCCCTTTTTTATTTGGTGGCATTCTCAATATTTCAATTAACGTGTGTTGCTTAATTCAACGAGGTAAAGATACTGAAAGCCAGGATAGTATGCAAATTTAGGGTGGTTATTTTTGCAAATAATTTTTAACGATTTCCTTAGGGTTTCCTTAGGGTAAAACCTGCACCATATGACTATACTCTAAACGTGCAAATGTTGGTGAGGTAGGAATTTGGTGCTGATTTGGGCGGTTCTTTTTTTGGCGGCCTTAAACGGGCGGGATGCTATCGATATAGATAATTTTAGTTTGATTTTAAATGTGTAAGGATAAATTGTTTGGGACTCCATCCGAACCAACACGGAAGTCTTATAAGTCAGGTGAAAACAGATTCCACTATTGGGAAAATTGTGTTATAGATGATGTTATGAAAGCCAAAGATTATTTAGAGGAATGGTTTGCGAATTACCCTGAAGAACATCGCAACCGATTACGTGAAGACTTTAAGCATAAGTTCGGAGATGCATGGTATGAACTTTTCATCCATCAATTATTTTTTCTTCAAGGTTTTCAAATGGAAGTTCATCCCGAAGTTCCTAATTCAACTCGACGACCAGATTTCTTAGCGACTAAAAAAGGTTATAGCTGTTATGTTGAAGCTAAAGTCTTAACGGGATTATCGAAACGCGAAGAAGGATTAATAACCATTCGCGAAATGATTGAAGACAGGCTCCAAGAAATGAATCTTCCTAATCATTTGTTGAGTTTAGATAAGCTTGAATTTAAAGATGAGAATGTTCCATCACTAAGAAAAATAACCAAATGGATTGAAAGTAAGGTTAGCAAAATTTCTGTTGATGAAATCAAAACAGGCTCAGACCTTGACAGTCGGGAATATTTGAAATTTGAAAATGAGAAAATTCTTATTGTGATGCGTGTGCTTTCTTCAAATGTCAAGAGTATAGTTCCCGAAGATTTTGATGACCATAGACCAATTGGTTTATTTCCCACCAATTTTGAAGTTATCGTGGGTGGAAAGGAAGCGATTCAGGATGCTTTTAAATTTAAAGCAATGCACTATGGAGAATTAGACAAGCCCTACATAATGTGCTTTAACCTTAATAATTGGAAATTGGATTTACATCACGACGTAAATCAAGCCTTGTTAAATAACATTGGAAGTAATAAGGGATTTTGGGCGGTTAACCCGCCGAAATATAAGAGAGTGTCAGCAGTTTTGTTTACCAAGGCTCAACCGTCCGATTGGATTAACTATAAGCATCGTTTGATTCTTAATCCCGCGCCTAACTTTGATTTCCATTTCGAGTTCCTTAACCTTACGTTCGAGATGGTAAGAACAAAAACAGATGTCATTGAAAGAAAAGATATCAACGATATATTCACGAAAAAATAAATTAAAAACTTTAATTTTTTCCCCGCGCGGCTCTATCTTTTGAACGAATATATTTCTCAGTAGAATTTAGGCGATTATATGAAGGTGTTGGAAGTGGTGTTTGATAATAATGATAGTGCTTATGAATAACTACTTGCGGTTTTGACTCAGGCTTCAAAAATTGGATAAGGGAGATAACAACACCGATAACCACGCACGTCACCGTCACGCGATTAATCCTTCTGTTTTCTCTTTCTATCTTCTTTCTTTTCATCATTGGTTCCCTGATAACCTATAAACGAATATCACTTTGTTTGTAACTTGATAACTACTTTTACCTATTATGGTTCCACCTGACCCAGCAAAAAGTCAAATTTCTCCAAACCCCTATGTTTCCAATACTTTGCAAGTGTAGCTTATTCTGTAATTTTAGAAAAGGACACAAAAAATCCACCTTTTCCAAAGGCAAAAATTCTCCGATTAAATCACACTTGGTGTTACATGGCACAAACATAATTCCTGTGATAATTTTAAAATAGGACAGTTCGTTTTCATAGTTCTCGGCCAAAGTAAAAAATGGGAAATGGAATTATTGGACATGGTTTTTGGGCATAAAAAAAGGAAGCTGATTAAGGCTTCCTTTTCTTTTCCCCGCGCTGAGGTTATTTTTGGCAACGTTGGCTTAGCTTCAGTTTCACATACGGTTTGAGCCAACTTGTAAAGAATTTGTCCACGTCAAGGTGTTGGCTGTTACACGATGAAATGCAACAAGCCGCCTCAACCACCTGACAAATTTCATATTCCTTCGGCTTCTTGATTGCTGGATTCATTTGGTATTAATTTTCTCTTGAGTTTAACCGTGAAATGGGTTTCGGCACAGCTATCATTTATCTTTACATCGGTCGGTTGCGTAATTTCAAAAAAATCTTCCCCGAAGGATTCATCCAACATTTGCTGGATTTGGGTGGTGTAAATTTCATCTCTCATCATCAACAGGTTTCTAATATCTCTTATCATTTCTGTTCTTTTAATCTTCCCCGCGCGATGTGTCTTGTGCCGGGATTCTTTGTTATTTGCTGAGGTTTGCAACGATTTGTTCAATCCTCTTCTCGCTAAGTTGGAAGTCATGGCTTAGTATCGCATATCTTCCTTCCTTGCTGAACTTATCCAGCGATAGGAACGATGTATAAATGTCAAGGTCTCGGACTATAGTGAAAGACATAAGTCCTCTTTTGACCAATTCCTCGACCGTGCTGAGGTTTGCCTTCATATAATCATAGTTCTTCATCTCGTTCCTTGGATTTGTTTCGATAAGTAGTTTTAAACTTATCCTTCGTTCGGGTGGTTTTAGCCATTTCCTTAGCAAGGCTCTTTATTTTTCTCTGTTCGTTTAAAAGATTTCGGTTCTGTCTTCTCCATTCATTATTGTATGCGTGGATTTTATCTTTGTTTTCCAAATAGTATTTCTTCCGATTTAATTTTTGATTGTCATTGTATTCCTTAATCTTTTTCCGTCTTTTTTTTTCAGCTTCAGATTGTTCCCGCCCCATTTGTTCTGCCAACTTTTCCATGGCGAACTTAACCTTTTGCCCAGCGCGAGAATTGCTGATTTTTAGGTGCTTGGCAATTGCTCTGAAAGTCATTGGTTCGTGATTGCCAAGACCATAATGAAGGGTAAGGATTTCTCTGTCAATTGGCCTGAGGTGCTTAAGTGCTTCTTGCATCAGTAACAATTTCTCAGCTTCCTCATCATCCTCAACGTCCTCAACCCAATCCATGCCGTCGATTGGAACGCTGTGGAAGATTACATTCCCATGCTCATCTTTATCCATCTTCCTCTTGACGGTGTTCCCCTTGCTTTTGATGAGAGTTAGCATTGCCTGTTTCATCCAAATCGCCGCGATGTATTCGAACTTCACATTCTTTGACGGGTCAAACGCCTTGCAAGCTTTGTCTAAGGCAAGAAGGGCTTCCTGATATAGGTCATCATGTTCAAGCGTCGGATATTGCTTAAGAAACCCTTGGAATTGTCGAGCATAATGTCTCGCAAATCCAAGATAATCTTCAAGCTTCGGTTTATCTTGCGACATGAACCCAACCTTTTCCTCTTTTTATTCTTGATATCGCTGATTGCGTTACTCCAAACAATTCACCAATGGCTTTCTGTTTTAGACCGCCAATCGATGTGAGATATAAAATCGCCTTGACTTTTGTTTCGTTAAGCTTTGCTTGAGTAATATCTTCCCCGCGAAGACAGTTCTCCATGCGAGTGACGTATCTCAAATTCTCAATGCGATTGTCAAGAGCATCACGATTGATGTGGTCAACCTCTTGACCCGTTGGACACTCTCCAACAAAGGCAAGCATCACCAATCTGTGAGTGTAGTATTTTATTCCATCAATGTAGTGGAAGTGATAATTACCGTTGGAGTTCGTAAAACATCCTTTCAGGTTCCTGTAGGTTCCGTTGAGGTTTAGTTTTCTCAGTTTTCCTTGGTCTGAGATTTCATACCTTAAATTGATTGATTCAAGTTTTTTCCATAGTTCAGTTTTCATTTCAATTGTTGAACATTCTTTTGATAACCCCGCGCGATGTTGTTCTTGGTTGGCTCGACGGGCTTCTTATTAATTATCTCTTCTCAAATCAATGATTAGAAGAACAATGCTTGTGAGAATTATAATTCCTTTGATGAGCATTGGCAAGACAATTTTCCACAGATTGGGCATTCATTCGCTTGTGGGCATTGACAAGTCGATTTTCCACAGATTGGACAGACAAGTTTTAGCAGGGTGAGATTCACGATAATCTTGATAAGTTCATCCTTTTCATTGAACCTAATTAATTCGGCAAGTTGATTGAAGAAATTGTCATCGTAAATCCGATTGACCGACCACGGTAGAGTGTAACCGTTCACAGTCACAAGGGAACCTGCTTTAATTTCGGTGAATGTTATGTTTGTAATTTTTGAAGCGGCTTCAGCTTCGTTCTTCATTTGTAAACAGAATTTGCACATAATTTAATTGGTGCTGGAATTTATCCAGCGGATTATCGTTTTTGTTATTGACCTTTCTTCTTGGATTATCATTGCTTGTTCCTTCAATTGTTTCGTTCTCACAATTATCTCCCAAAGGATTTCGTCAAAAGGTCTTGGGTCATTAGGGTCATTCATTTTCATTGTTTATTATATATAGTCTGTCGAATTGCAAAGTGTAATTTTTACCATAAATTTTTTGAAATAAATGGGAAAACCCGCGCTATTGGCGGGTTCTCATCATAAAATATTTTCATTGGTTAAGACATGTTGGCCTTGTCAGCGGCCAAAGCGATTGACCTTTGCGTTGCGGAAATTTCCCTTACGTCAACTTGAGGTGCAGGTAGCGAAAGGTTGGCAAGCGAAACTTGTTCTCCAATCTTAACGGCCAGCGAATCCATATCCATCGCTATTCCGTTAAGCTGTCCAAGATTAGCGTTCCCCGTAACGCCGCCGTTTGCGAAACGGTAGGTTGGAACTTGCCCACCGTAACTAAATGCAAGACCGCCACCGTCTTCGTTAATTGCAGATAAGAGATTGCGATACTTCGAAGTTGAACGTTTATTGATGATTGCTTCACCCCCTTCCATTTCGAAGCCTGGCGTTCCAGCTACGGTGAAAGGAATTCCACCTTGTGCATGGCTCTTGCCTCTCGCAAGACCACCCTTTTGAAACTTAATACCCGCAACCTTTGCGATTTGAGCCGCACCAAGCGCGACTGTGATTCCTGCATAGATTGCTCCGAGGGCTGGTGATGCGACCGTTGCCACAGGTTTGAAGGCCGCGTCATACGCACTCATTGCATTCTTCGCGGTGGTAATACCAATTTCGGCAATTGCCGCCGCTTTGTAGGCGGTCGTGTTTTCCTTAAATAAGCCCTTGGCTTGACCGATGGTGCTGGCAATTTGTTCCATCTTAGCCATCTCAACAGACTTGCGCAAGTTCTTTTCTAACGCTGCATACTTTTGATTGATAAGATTGAGGTCGGCTCCTGATTTCTCAGCCGCCTTGACTTCAGCAACCCTTTGGTTTTCGAGGTCTTCCAATAGCAGTTCAAGGGTAACTTGATTTTGCTCTTCAGCAAGTTCCATCTTGGTATCGAAGTCTTCAAGTTCCTTTTCCTTTTTCGCTTCAGCGCGTTCGAGTTCGGCTTCCTCATTCGCAATCCTGTTCTCTTCTCTGATTGCATCAATGGCAAGGAGATATTCCTTTTCGTTGATTTGCCCGTTCTCCAATTTGGTAGCTTGGAATTCAAGTTCCATCTCCATCAAAGAATTGTTTTCCGCTAATTGAACCGCAAGCTTTTCAGCCGAGAAAAACTTTTCATCATCGACCTTTCTTGCAAGATTCTCCTTGTAAGCTTCCAATTCCAATTGAGCATTCTCAACGGTTGCATCAGCCGTCTTCTTTGCGTAATCGGTCGTTAGATTTAACTTGGCCGCTTCATAAGCGTCTTTACTAATCTTTCCTGATTTGTATTCAAAATCATTCAGCGCAAGACGCTTGTTCATTATCTGCTCATCAACCTTAAGTTGGTCTTCCGATGATTTCTTTCTGAAGCCTTGACCCGCGATAAATAAGTCAATCGCTTCCTTTTGCTTTTTGATTTCCGCCTCAATGGCTTTGAGTTTTTCGTCTCTTGCTTTCTTGGCGGCATCAGCGGCCGCTTTCGCATTGGCGGCGGCGTTCGGGTCAACATCTGAAACAATGTTCTTGTCTGTTGAGGTGTTGGCCGTTTCATTTGAAGTCTTTGATTTGAAATTGACTTCCTTAGACTTCATCGAGTCCAAGGCTTTGTTAATTTTTTCGACATCTAATCCGAGCGCATCGAGAGCGGGGCTGATGTTGTCAATGATTCCCTTGATTCCGTCGATGATGGTGTTCTTAATCTTACCGAAGGTTTCGTTGACAATGTTCAGGAGATTGAGGAATCCATTCTTAAGCGCATCAATCGCTCCTTGGAAGTCACCCTGAGCAATCGCCTTGAAGAAGTTGAAGAATGTTCCGATAGTGTTGGATAGAACCTTGAAGACTCCACCGATGTAATCGAAGACTCCACCAACGGTTGTTTTGAGGTTCACCCATGCGTTAGCCAATACCACGCTCACAAGGTCAATCAACGGCTGGATGTCTTCCTTGACATCGCTGAGGTATTCAATGATTGCCGCGAGTCCTTCGGTGGCGGTAATCTTGATGTTAGTCCAAATGTCACCGAAGTCTTTTATCTCAAACAGTTCCGCTTGCGCCTTGTTAAGTCGCTCTGTTGCTTCCTGAAGTTCCAATTGCTTCTTTGCCGTTTCATCAAGAGTCTTGTTTGAAGCTTGCCCGATTGCTTGAAGTATTGTCAATGCACCACCAGCATCTTCACCCGCGCCCCTGAACACGTCAGCGGTCAATGCCGCTTGTTGTTGTTGGGTCAGTTGAGTCTTAGCGGATTGCTCTGCAATTGCTTGAAGTGCTTCCTTGGTAGTCATTTCACCCGTCCTGACTTTCTTCAGCACATCATCTGAGAAGTTCGCACCGAAGGCATTCACAAGAGCATCCCTTGTTGATTTGGTTTGTTCGGTTAATGAAAGTCCGGCTTCTTTAATTGCATCAGGTAATTTGTCTGAATAGATTCCCAATTCAGCACCCGTGTTCAATACATTGACAAACTCCTGAGCAGAAAACCCAGCCTTAGCAAACAGACCGTCATACTCCCCAAGAGAATCAAGAAACTCTTCATTTTGCGCTCCACCTGAAGCAAGACCTTGAGCGATTATATCGTTGGCTTCACTCATTGAAATCCCGTAAGACTTGGCAAGTGAATTGGCCTTGGCCGCTATGTCCTTGAAATCTTTATCAAAGGTTTCCGCTGTTGCTTGTATTTCGCTTCTAACAGTGGAAAGTTCACCCGCGCTTACTCCAAGTGCTTTAAGTTCTTTGTTCGTTTCCTGAAGCCCTTTATTGTAATCGAAGATTGCTTTCCCAGCCGCGAAGGCCGCTGTGATTCCAGCGATGACGGCTCCAATGGGAGTCATGATAAACTGCATTGCGGCAGTTGTGGCTCCCTTGATTCCCGTGGTCATTTGACCGAATGAGTTCTTAAAGAGGTTACCCGCGCCGCCAGCTTCCTTTGAGCGTTCTAATAATCCTGAAAGACCACCATTGAAAATATTGATGCTGTCAAAACCTTCACGGAAGCTGGAAGTATAGTTCCCAATATTTTGTTTTTGCTTTTCAGCCGCTGAGGAATTTTCCTTCGTCAGTCTATTGTTCTCATCCAACTTCTGATTGATGAGTTCAATGGCTTGCGCACCTTCTTTTGTAGCGGTAGAAAGATTGTTTCGAATTGCGATAAGCTGACGATTGTTTGCGGTCGCTTGTGCAATCGTTTCGACTTCCTGATGTAACGCTTGGTTGAGAGCATCAGCAACATTCTTTGCCTTATCCTTTGCCGCGTTTACTTGCGCAAGAACATTCTTTTGGCTGTTGTAAGCCGTGTTGAGGTTTTGGAGTTGAGCCGCTTGCTTAACAAATTGTTCAGATGAAGATTGACCTTCCTTGGCAAGTTGTCTTTGTGATGCCTGAAGGTCATCGATTGATTTCTTGGTTTCGGAAAGCTTCTTAGTTAATTGGTCAACGTTGATATTAAGAGATAGAATCTCGACTTGATTTGCCACTTCATAGTTGCATTATTTTCGTGTTATTGGATTACACCACATTCAAAATGATGGTGTTGGATTTGAGGTTTTGTTTCGGATAGTCAATCCTGATTTCATAAGTTCCGACTGTACTTGACGTAATTCGGAACTGTTGATTTGAAACCTTCGCTGAACTGACTCCCGTTGGAAATACCGCTTGAGATGTGTAGAGTCCGTCATATAATGTCTGAACCCACAGATATACATTTTCGCCAGCGGTGATAGTTATTTCTGTTCTTCCAAGTCCCCATGTGATGAATGGTTTCTTTCTTCTTAAACTGTAAATCATCTTAGCATGGATTGAGTAGGAATGTGTAATTTGGAGTGGCGATGTTCCCACCTAAATAACTTGCGTTCAGCACCCAATGGTAGTTTGCTGGAACGGGCAAATCAGTTATTGTGAATGTTGTTGTTGCATCAGGGAGCCACATCGCAGTTCCGAAGACTTGACCGAATAAAACTTCAGTTGCTGTAATGTAAAGTAGTATCGGGAAAGGCGTGTCAGTCTCAAAATTAAAGGTGACCGAACATCCGCTCTGAGTCATGTTTGTTATTTGGAAGACTTGCGGTTCAGGCGGGTTTCCACCATTGTTATCATCATCTTCCTCAGCGAAAAACTTCACATTCACCAACTCCGTTTTCGTAGGTTTTCCAACCACATAATCAGCGACCTTGTTAATGATAAAATATTCACCAAGCTTTTCGAGATAGATGAGTTTTCTGAAGTCGAAATCCGTAATCTCTTTTGAAGTAAACCACTTGTTGACAGTTACCACTTTCGAGCGATTAAGAATGCCTTGCATCGGTAAGTAATAATCTTCAATCACGTCAGTCATTCCCATTCGGTTATAGTTTTCGACGTAGCAATTTTTGAATGTTGTGGTTTGTCCAAAGGCTTCCGAATCGATATTCGTTGTGAGCGGCATGATGTATGGTTCCGAGCGCATCAGGTAAAAGCGTTTATCTAATGGTTTGTATTCAACTTCACCATCATCCTTGACTTCCTTATCCCAAAACTTGTAGACCCTGAATCGCTTTCCAATTAAATATCTGTCATAGGCTTCAGGCGCGTAGAATTTGGATGAGATAACTGTATTTTCATCTTTCAGATTTGGATTCAGAATTGCGATGCTACCGTTGAAATGTGAGGCGTTGTCTTCATTGTATTTGTATGTGAAAAGATTTTGTTGAGCGTAGTTTCCATAGCTGTATTCTTCTTCAACAATTTCAATATCTTCATCCCACAAATCAATATTGTCTGTTGTCAATAATTGACCAAGAGTCAAAAACGTCAGCTTCTTGGTGTACTTATCTTTATACATTGTCAGGCCGTATCTCTTGATAATTTCCATGACAAAATCAGTTGCCTTGAATTCAATTAAGGCTTCATCGAAGTTCACCACATCACCAAGAACCTTATAGAAATCTATGTCGAGATTTCCACCGACAACCTGATTAGGTTGCCAATGTGAGTTTGTTGTGAACGGAATATTTCCATATTGGAAGTTCATCAAGTGGAGACCGACACGTTCTTCATCCGTCATTGTAAATGAGTAACTTATATCAAGGTCAGTTGCGCCCGTGATGCCCTGAACGATTGGTGTGTATGTCACAACGTTGGTCGAAAGATTGACCCTTTGGAGCGCAATTCCGTAGCTTGCATTTGCATTCGGTGGAAAGTATAACGAACCTTCGATGTTGAACCTGTAGAGTCCGTCAGCATCAACCTTAATCGCGCGACAATGACCATCAGTTTGTTGAACTGAAGTTGCGGCTGTAGATGTGAAACATTGGGTTAAAAGTGTCGACTCGTAAACGGTCGCAACAGCAAACCCAAAATCTGTTGGGAAAGTTGTGGAGAACGATAGCGGGTCTGTCCAATCTTGATGATTGATGAATTCCAATGCTTGATTAGTTGAACCAACGGGCTTCGGATATGTCATCCAAAGATTTTTGAAGTCCTCTGTTTGGAAGATGGAACCGTCATAAGTGTAACCCGCGTAATTGAAAATCTTATTCCAAATGAACTCAACCTTAGCGGCTGGGATGAAGTAATCAATATTGAATCTTGTAGTCGTTGCACCGCTGTAATGAAAGATTGTTTTTCCATTGTAATCCGCGATGTTGTAGCGATACGGAAGCGTTGTTGCGCTCCATGTTTCGAGAACGTTATGAAGATTCTTGAGATGGTTCAGTTCGGAAAGTCCCATGTCGGTCAGAGTCTTATTCTCAAGAGTTTTTTGAAAATCATAAATCCCATCGTAGACTGTCATCTCAATCGCCTTGTTAGTCTTGATGACATCAGCCCAACCATTGTAAATGAGTGCTTCACCCGTTTCGTCTAAGAGCGTAGCGTTGTTTCTTTGATAAGGAATGTTTGAGGTATTTCCACCAACTGAAAGGAAGCCTAAGGCCGCAAGATTGGTTGTTGTCTTAGGAAGTTTGATTTTACTTGTCAGGCTGGATTGTCGAGTACTGAGACTGCCAATATCGTTCACCTGAAGGGTCTTCGATACGGCGTAATCAGAATCTAAATCCATCAACTGACCGTTGACAAATAATCGCATTAAAGTGTGATGGTGTTTATCGGTGGCAAGTCGACTGACAAGCTTATTGAGAGTTTACCATTTTTCGTTTTTGTGTCCATTGAACCCGCGTTCAGATAGACCTTAATGAAATCGCTTTCATCTTCAATTTGATTAAATGGACTTGAATAATAATATAGTTCAACTTGTGCGCTTGTAGAAAGCGACTTAAAGTAATCAGCGAATTGTCCGTCAGCAATTGTGTTAAGTTGGAGCGTTGCGGTTGCCGTCTTTCCAATCGGATAAATGGAAGAATAGATGTCCTGAAGATTTCCGTAATCTCCCTCAATCACATCAAGTTCTTTGGTCTTGTAGGTTTCACGCGCGACCGAAGAAAACAGCCAATAGGAATATGCACCTTCATTATTCAGCCATTTCAAATAATGACCGCATTCACTTTCTTTACGGAAGATGTTGACGTTGCATTTGAATTCGTCATTCACATATAACTCCAATCGGTTGAGTGCCGAGTTTAAAAGAATGACATCATCAAAAGTCACCTCATTACCACCGTCACACAGATACATTCTCTTAGTGTCAGAATTTGTAATTGCATACGACTCACTTGTCATTGAGGTGCTAATATTTCTAAAGGAAATTGTGTCACCCGAATTAGTTCCATAGACTGAAAAATCAAATGGATAACCTTCAAAATAGGGAACCGTATAGGTGAGATAGTTTGCCGTTGGCAATAGGATTCTTACGTCGGTATCTTGAGCGTAAGCGAGTTTCTTTCTATAACCAATCTGTTGCTCCACACCGCCATAGAAATTAAACGTGAAGGCTCTAAAATCGCTCACGAAATCGGCTTCAACGGTTATGTCAACTACTAAAGATTTTACAATTGAATCATCATCATAAATGAACAATTCAGATAAGTCAGGAATGATTGAATCCTTGAATCTGTCAGGTGCAAACAAAGCCTTAGCCATGTCCTTCAAATTCATTGTGAACACACCTTCGAAAGGGAAGAAGACAAACTCCAAACCGTCAACCATAACGGATGCCCTAACAGGTTCATCGATTGTGTCACTTTGAAATTTTACGATGAAATTGTTGTAGGCGGGATTTAAGTTCGGTAAGCTGTTAATTATGCTAATCATTGAAATTCGTTGAAGCTTTTTGTTATCATCGCCTCAACATCTTTGATGAAGCGGCTAACATTTATTTGCTCGACTTTATCAAGGATTTCTTGAATTCGGTCGGGTGTAATCACTTGAGTATAAATTGGAAGGTTATTTTCCTTTTTGGTTCCCTTCTTAGCGATTGAACGCGCAATGAGGAATGCTAATGAACTGATTGAAAGCTTGTCTTCTAATGGTTTCAAACCCTTGGCTTTTATCCATTTCTCTATTGCTTCCAGCGGTGGCATTTTTCCAGCCCTTCGACCGCCGAGATATTCATATCCAAACAGGAAAGCTTGGTTCGGTTGATATAATGTCAGCAACCCTCTTTCGAATTCTCCTGTTGTTCTTTTGCCGCTGGAATTGTAGACCTTCAGGATGTCATCCCGGAGTCGTTCCATTTCTTCATGGAGAACATCTTTAGTTTCTTCTTCGAACATTCATTAGTCAATCAATGTCAGGTTATAGCTAACCAATTTTCCATCGACATTCATGTCTTCCATATTGATTACTTCAAGAATTCTGAATTGGTTAATCTTATAGCTGTTACATTGGAGAGCGGTCAGAATAAAGGGAAGTTGATTTTCCTTAATCGGTTTGATATATGTTTCAAACTTGTAATCATATTCTTCATCAACATCGGAATGTACCGCCAAAAGAAAGCGGCCTGAATAGGTCATAGTCGCTTCACCATATTCATTGAACTTTGGGTCTTCAACAATTGGTTCAACGAATAACCCAATGACATCCTTTTCAAGTTCAATTAGATTCTGATAATCCTTTCTTCCATAGAAGAAGAACCACCTTTTATTTGCCACATCTTCGAAAAGTTCTTTTAATGTCATTTGTTGTTTTGTCTTTGTTTTTTATTAGAGGCAATCGCACGTTGTAGCGAAGCCATTGTCTTGTTCATTCTTAATTTTTGAATAACCGTCCAATACGGCAAATTTTCAACCGCTTCCCATTTGCATATATCGCCACCTGCGAGGTCATCGATTATATTTAGAACACCAAACTGACCCATTTTTTCAGAGCCGTTTACAAGAATCCAATCGGCATCAGGTTCCTGATGGAGTTCGTTTTGCTCCATCGTTGCCAATTGTTTTTCCCGCGCTTTGATGGTATTCAAGATTCCGTAGAATTCGATGATTGGAATTCGATATGATTGGTCGGTGTCTAATCCTGTAATTAGCTTCGCGATTTCAACCAAGCTTTCAGGATTGCCGTCAGACAAATAATCTCTAACGTTCGTCACATCTCCGAAGCTTAATGAGTCCAATTCCAATAGTTGAATTGTTTCATCCTCAAATTCAAATTCTTGTATTGGACTAAGCCATTGAAGGAATTCATTTATCTGACGGAGTTCGTCATAATCTACCAAGAGAAATTCCTCGAATGTGTAATTTGTAATTCCTGTTATCGCCATTTAAAACCGAATTTCTTTTGGCCTTTGCCTCTTGTCATCATATACCAATATCTGATTCCGTCGATGCTGTGATTATACTTGTCAATTGGAACGTTCAAACTGTTTCCATCGTTGTCTTGCAACCACTTGTAGTTATGGAGTTCTTTAATCAGATTTTTAGAACTCACGGTCACCTTAAACGGCTCCCGTTGCATGAGACTTAACCCGTGAATTATCGAGTTCTCATATTTCTTGGCTCCAAGAATCGGTAACCCAAACTTCCTTAATTCTGCAATCGCTTGCGCTCCTGATTGGTCAGCATAAATTATCTGAGTTCTGTAATTAGTAGATTTGAGCCTTGCGAAGATGTCAGGATTGAATAATCCTTTTTCGTAAATGACTTCATCCCAAATCAGAGTTCCATCAGCTTCCCAAATGGCTGTAAATGTTGTTGGGTCATTTGAGAATCCAAAGTCCATTCCACCGCCAACATATTTTGCATGAGGTGGTATTTCATCAATGGTTTCGTAATTGGTTAAGATTGCTCCCGTGAGACTTCCAAGTTGTCCTAATCCTCTTGTCTGCCAAAGATTTTCATAGTAGGGGTCACCTAATTCTGCTAACCGTTTCCATTCCCACATATCGGATTTAATGTCATCCGATAATGCTTCATTGTCTTGGAACGTTAGCGTGATGAAATCGCAATCATCTCTTCCTAATAGTCGTTCGTCAAACCAAAATGGAGCATCAGGATTCCAGCATAGGAGACTAAACAACTTTGTTCTTGAATGAAGCTCATGCCATGCTTGATGCGGGGAGTTATTAGCCTCACAGAAATAAGTAATATCAGCCCTGACTCCCTTGAGTTTAGCAGGTTCGTCACATCCAAGGAACTTGAATTTTGATTTGTTGAGGCGATAAGTCCTATCGGTTTTATTATGTTTTTCAGGGTCGTATAAACCAAGCAAATCGAGGATGTCGAAGAAATCCTTCATTGCTGTATTCTTCAAAGCTGGAATATCCTTTCCGACAATGTTGATGTTAATCTTGCGCTTTTCGGCAAACCAAATGAGGTATTCCAAAATTGCATACGTCTTTCCCGCTGATTGGCCGCCTCGGACTGCTCTTATCCTTTTCGATAGTTTTGCAACTTTCTCGAAGGCGGTTGTTGGAATTGTTCCCTTCGGTTTATCGTCTTCCGTAGAGGTTTGAGTTACTTCTTTCAAAAATCATATTCATCACTTTTTTCGTTATCTGTTGAAGTTGGCATGTTGATTTTTAAAGGTTCAACATCTTGATAATTGATGTCGATGACGGTTCCGTTCCTAATCGCGTCAATGAGATTTTTCTTTGATTCCGAACCCGCTTCGATTTGTATAATGGTTTGATTCGTTCGGGTGGTTTCTTGCTTGTGAACGAGAGCGAATTCACTACTAAATTTTCTTTCGAGAATCCAAGCCCAACGAGTAAAGTTTGCATCGTTCATCAATTTTTCACCAACGACCTCTTTCATATCGATGTAGGCCAACTGAAGTATTTCAAGGAATTCTTCAGCATGTTCATTTTCGATTTCCCCAGCTTTCCACCGCCTGAATTGGCGGTTGCTGATTATGCATCGTGGGTCACCATGTTTTTTAATTTCCCTATTGACGAGCAGAACCAAATCTTCGTCAGTTAGGAAAATGACCTTCTTGCCTTCAAGGACTGTTTTGAGCGCATCTGTCCAAATTTTCATTTTGCTTGATTGTCCTTTTGGTCTTGCCATTTCATGTTATTCATATTATTATAAATAGTATCATAATTCTCAAAGTGAAGATTTGACCAAAAAAAAACCAGCCTATTTTCGGCTGGCTATTTTTCGAATCATTCGACAGGCTTGTTTGCGTCAGATTCTTTTTCTTCTTCGGTAATTTCATTCAAATCTTTTTTGATTCCTTTGAGTTTACCAATCAATTCTTGGATGATTGTCCAAATACTTTTATTTCCAAGTTTTTGTGACTTTTCATCAATTGATTTCATTTCGACATAGCACCAAACAACACATATTGATTTGCTGAGGAATAGCTTAATGTCCATAAACGAGCCGTTCAAAAGATGGACATCAGCGAAGTATGCCATGATAATAGTCATCAGATAGAAGAAACTTTTTATAACGAGGTTGAACAGTTTATGACTTCTAAATCCTGTCCAGCCTTCCTTTCTAAACATTACAAAGATTCCCGCGAAGGTGTCGAGTGTGACGAAAAGAACCATAAGGATTATTAAACCTTTAATTGGCGCAAGGAAAGCCGTAACTATCCCGCCCAAAATCAACATTGTTTTCACTAATAATTTTCATCTATGTAGCTTGTTATAATGGTTAGCAGTTCATTGTAGAAATTTTCTCCAATAATTTCACTACCGATTGCCTCAAGCTTTTGCTTGCCGCCAATCCATTGACCTAAAACTATTTCTGCTCTCACAGGTTCGATTGCAGATTCAACAGCAATATGTTCTTCATCGTTTATAAGGCCACCAAGTTTCGACACACGGAGCTTCGCGCTGATTTTCAGATATGCACTTTCCCCATCTGCTTTACGCTTAAGGTATTTACAATATTCATCTTCAACGGCAATTTCCTGAGCCTCGCTCGGATGAATGCCAGGGTAGATTAAAACGGTTCCGTCTGTGTGAAGAAATGATAAATAAGCAAGAAACGTCGGGTGATTATCTTGCATTACAACTAATTCTCCAAGGTCTGTATATGTTTGACCTTGACTGGTGATGTAATAGTTCATTCCTATCGAATTAAAGCTATGTTATGACCGAAGTAATCAAGACCTACAGCCGAAGCGTTGGTATTATTACATGTTGCATATCCTATCGATAATGCAACTGTTGGAAGGTCTGATGATGTGGAATATGTAAAAGAGGCGTTCGTTGTTTGATTGGTCAAAACAAATGTTACTCCTGATGATGATGAATTGATATAACCGAGGTAAATATCACTTTCAACAGTATTTGCAGGTAAACCCGTATCTACAACAGTTGCAGAACCTGATGCATCATTGTGAACAATCTGCCAATTATTGGAAGTTGCAATTCTTGCGAATGCCATGCAGTTGGTGAACGTTGTAGCATCTATCGTAAATGCAAGAAAGTTCCCTGTTACGCATCCAACAAAAGACCTGATTCCTGAAAGGTTTCCATTCGTTGAACTTCCGAACTTTGTCCAAATCTCGAAGGAAGAATCACTTCGTGAGAAGTATGCTCCTTGGCGGCCACCCGATGATGTGCCTGATGTTGAACTTGTTTCTAACCCAAATCTCCCCGTTCTTGTAAAGGCATTTGTCTGAACATAATTCCTTGATGCTGGCCCGTTCGATATTACAGGTACGGGACCTTGAACATTTAGGTTAACCGTACCGATGTTTGGAAGAACCCAATAATTTTCTTTTATGGGGAATCTATCAACCTTGCTCAAAATTAAGTTTGAAATGGTCGTAGAATGCCCGCTTGTCACAGCACTAATGGCATTAATTGAGGAACTATAATCCGTACCTGTAATACCGCTCACAGGTTTAGAAATTACTTTACCTGATGAGTCTGTCGAGAGATAATTTGTTGTTGTCCCTGAATCGAACCTTGAAGTTGGATATTGATTGAACTGTAAATAATCGGTTCCAATATTCAACAAGGTCGGAGCCGCAGATTCTGTCGAACCATATCCGTTCTTAAAGGAATAAAGTAATCGGCTATCAGTCCACTTATCGTAAGCTATCGATTTAACGGCAGAAAAAACTTGTTGGGCTTGACTGGTCGATGCTCCTGTGAATGATGAGACAATTGGATTAACCATACCACCATTAGAACCTTGGCTGAATAATTGAAGAAAGCCTGTGATTCCACCCGCGCCCGTTATATGACCGAATGATGTTCCAAAATTGGAATTACCATTATTGGTGTTGTATGAAATACTTCCACCTGTTAGGATAATGCTACCTGTTCTATACGCTGGATTGGTGGATTGATTTGCTTTTGTTCCATCACTATTTAGCCACACATTCGAAATTGTAGACGCTGATAATATGCTACTTGTTAAGCCCGTGATTTGGGGAATAACATACTCACGTGTGGCAAGTGTTCCTGATTCCATAGGCATTCTCGCGATAACATCAGCGTGTTCAACACCGTTGAAACCAATCAGCTTAGTATTGTAATCCGTCGATGCATTAAAGTTGATTGATGAACCATCAATTTCTAAGTAATGTCCACCCGAACCTGAACCGCTATTAGAAACCTTAATGTAACTTCGATTATAGTCTTCCGTTACAACGAAATCAATTGCTCCATCAGCATATTGGTCTAATTCTAAGTGAATGTCATGACCTTGCGCTTCTGAACCGTAGTTAAGAACTGACTGTAAATTTTGAGTACCGCCGCTTAAGGTCGCTATTGATTCATCAACAAAATCTTCGGTTGCAACATAGCCGCTTTTGTGACGGAATTTTTGTTCATGCGTGTCTCCACTAATCGAAAATTGTTCTGCTCCGATTATCAACCCACCATTTCTTTCCCCATCGTTTTGCGTAATGGTGATTGTTGATTTACTGACTTCAATCGATGATGAAGCCTCAACGTCAGTCAACATCACCCTGTGAGGTTCAAGTCTTAAATCTTCAGTTGGTGATTGCACTAAAACTACTGTAGGAGTTAAGTATATGCTATTGTCCGATGCGCTTGATGCAAGACCTATTGTTTGGTCTGTCGCAATATTACCATTGTCAAGAACTGCCTGAAGGTCTTGATTCCCGCCGTCAGGAATCAGACCGATGAACTCTAACCTTGAGGCGGCTGTGGAGATGCTAAATTCAACTACATGATTCGGCTCAAGAACAAAATCCTGTAGGTTTGGGAAATAGAATTTAAAGGCACCCGTTCCTGAGTTGTGTTTCAATGTCAACGGAGTTGCCTGAAAATTCTTTACAATGAATTTCTTACCTGAATAAAGGGCTTGACCTTCTACCTCATTAAATCCAACACTATTCCATTGTGTACATGTTCCGATGTGTCTTACAGCACCTAAATATGATGGTAGAACAAAGGTATTTAGCGTTCCAATGAAGTAAAGTTGCAATTCGTTTGATTCGAGTTTTGTAACAAAAAAATCAGGAATTACAAATGGTGTTTCTTCAATGATTGTTTCTCCGATAATTGTAACCGTGGAAACCAATAAAGTTCCATTAGGGACTACAGGTGATGTTGGATTTTCATCATCTTCGGTTCCTTGGATTGCCTCAAATGTATTTTCACCATTTGCAACGATGATGTCAATTCTTGTCGCGCCGCTGGAAGCCGCTGGAACTACGTAAACGAATTCTTCAGAATTGCCGTATAGTTCACCGCTGATTCTCCATGTGCCGCCTGAATAAATATGTATTTCATCATCTATACGCTCAAGGTCGATGTCAATCAATTGGTCTTGTTCAAGGCCGCTCAAAGACACAATTTGCTTCGAAAAAATCATCGGTACCAAGACTTCCATCAATGATACCTGAGAACCGAACACCACACCATTTACTCGAATTTCGGAAATGTGTGTTGCTGGAAGTAATTGCATCCTCGTATCGTAAGCGTTGTAGATTGCGATTGCGTCATCTTCAATCGGGAGAACAATATAATTTTTGATTCGCCTCTTACCATTTAAGCGGAAATAACCGCTATCAATATTTTGAATAATTTGCATTTAGATTCGCCAAAATTTAAGCTTGCGTTCACCCGTTCTAATAGTGTCAGCTTTATAATTGTAATGAGGAAATAACTGTTTGTTGTCATCGAGGTATAACTTGATGATTTCCCATTTTGAAGCCGCTGATTCGCGGTTTTGTTGAGCCTTGTCCTTCAACGCGGCTTGCGAAGTTGGTTCGGAATCGACGGTCAATTTTGTGGTCGCACCAAACGGAGTTATGTTCACATTAATTTCCAGCATCAAGCGGGAATAGGTGAGGTCAATCAACATCGATTTTAAACCATCCTGAGCAAACTGAACCCCGTTTTGCATGAAAGTAGAACCGCTGAGAAGGTCTTGATAAGATGGCGTTTCCAAGTTGCTTAAAACGTCAAAATAAAAGTGCATTCCAAGATAGTCCCTCAAATCCACATCTTGGGCTTGAAGAATTATTGGATTGATTTTATCAGTATCGGTAGTTTTTGCAACATCCTTTTTTAATCTAAGGTCATCGATTGTGATTATTGGAGTCATTGCGTTGCTTGCTTATCTTGTATGATTGGGATAATTGACCAATCATTTATTTCAAGTGGTTCAACCCAGCGGGTGAAAATTCTTTTGAAGGCGTTTATCAATAATGAACGTTGCTCTTCAAGGTCTTCCCAATGGGTAAGCTTAGCTTGTTTCAATAGTTCACCACTATTCCCGTATATCCCAGCGTCGGAATCTGTTTCCACAAGTATAGATGGGACACCGAATGCTCTTCTAATATTACGGGCAACGCTGTTTTCTGTGAATTCAAACATCTTGTCATCAATGTTGGAAGACAAATCCAACATCTTAAATTGGGTGTCAAAGTCATCACTCATTTCGTTGCTTTCCATTACGATAATTGACTCTTGGCTATCTTCGCCTTCAAGTTCTTTTAGTGTATTTTGAAAAGCTTGGCGTTCATAGTCATCATCAAACGGCTGAGTCATGTAAATTCTCGCGCCAAATCTTCCCTTCCTAAGACCACCGTTTTTAAATCTTGCCGCCTTCTTTTCTGAGTCCATATCGAAAACGACACAGTCTCCATCTGCTTCAGCGTAGATTCTTGATGCGTCACCTTTGATGTGTAGAATTTGACCCTTGTATTTCTGCCAACCGCCAGCGGCCTGAACTTGCGATTCAATAACTTTTGGGTCGGGATTGAAACGGTCAATAGTTATAAAATCACCTTTCTTAATGCTCTCTTCAATACTCAAATCCCAATTATTGTAAACTATAAATTTACCAGCGTAGCCCTTGGAGTCTTCCTTTCCAACGCGCGAGTCCGTGCTTGGGATAATTTGAGCAGAGGTAATTTTGTACTCAGAATTGATATTTACATGAATGAAAACATTGTTGATGTATGCCAATTCTTTTGAACTGTCACCCAACACCTGATTGATAGTTTGACCGTCTTGATTGACTAATATTTCATTGGCAAGTTCAAATGCAAATCCCTTTCCTCTGATGTATGCCGAATTTCTTTTGATACAATTACGAGCGGTAACCGATGCCGCAATTAAGTTGCGCATCTGAGTCGGATAATTATTATTGTCACCCCATGTCTGAATACCTTGAGTCTTGTCAAATTTTACAACTATCGACGGTTCAACATCAAGAAGCGTAGCACGCAATCCCTTATTTTTTTCTGACATTACTTTGAGTTACTCTTTTTCACCTCTGCTTGAGGTTTATCTTCGGAAATGAGGTCTAACCAATTCTCAGGGAATTTTTCAAACAGAGAAATTTTCTTTGGGTTTTCTTTCAAGTATCGGAGTGCGATTTCGTCACTCATATTGAGATTGGAAATGAATTCTCCCGAACCGAATTCGAACGGAAACATTCCGACATCGCGTAATCTAAAATTGCTGTCGATTACGACAACCGGGGTTACTAATTTATTTTTGCAAGAACTACAAGCCATAGTGTTGATTTTAAAAAAAGAAAAGGCAGATGGTTTTCCCATCCACCTTTCTTATTGAAATGAAATTGAAAAAGAAACAGCTTAGAATAAACCGTCGAATTTTGTTTTGTTTACCGCATAAGAACCCTCGTTCCAAACCAACCATGGGAATGATTCAGAATAACCTTCTTGTGATGCGATTTCGAAAGTTGCACCGCCACCATTTTCAGCCGTTGAATGATTCATTGCCGTCATCCTTAGACCTTGTTCAAGTCCGTAGATTTTAAATGCGCTTGCGTTGTTGGTTCCTTTGTATTTTGTTTCAACAACCATTACAACTTCAGCCATTCTAAGTTCATTTAAGAATTCGGATGAGTGAGCGTCGGAATAGTGAACTCGACCCGCGAAACGGTGAGTGAATCCGTCGAGACCAGTTTCGTTAGCGGCAAACTCAGATGAGGAAGTTGAAAGTTGCTTCACCCATTCAAGGCTTACGGCTGTAGTGCCTGACTTTAGATTAAGATTGGTGACTGTTGCCCCTGATTGAGTAAGGGTGGCAAGGTCAATGTCTTTACGTGTGATTAGAATTGCTTTCTCTTCAAGACCTGTCTTTGGTTGATTTTGTGGTTCACAATCGACAGCGATAGATTTGCTAACTCTATATGTGCATAATGCCATTATATTTTAGAGGTTAAACTTCTTGTAATTTGGTAGGTTCAGAGGGGCGCGGGATCCCGCGCCCTCTTCTTCCTTATTTTTCTTAGTATGCCACACTCATGAAGTATGGTTCAAGAACCTTAGCATCAATGCTGAAGATGTTTTCGGTGTAAACTTTTCTTTCAGTTTGGTCATACCAAACAGATAGTTCTTTGAATTCACCTTGGTCGAGAGTTCCGACAGGAATGTTGCTTGGGATAGTGAACTCTACTCTGTGAGGAAGGTTTCTCTTTGTTCCGTTATCTTGGTAAGCATCAATGATTCTATCAACGAATTCAGCAACAACGATTTTCTTACCTCTGTAAGTCATTACACCGTCGTTTACGGCAAGTGAACCAACCGCATTTAGACCAGCGTCCTCAAGTTTGTCAAGGAAGTTGTTGTAAACTGACTGCGTTACTTTGAAGTATGCGTCAGGGTGATTTGAAAGCCTCGAATCAGATTGATTGTAAACTTTTCTAAGAATTGTGAGACCTTCTCCCGCTGGAAGTTCCTGAGCAGAATACGTTGCACCCGTGTTGGCACCGATGACAATTCTTTTGATTTGTCCAGCCGTTACACCGCTGAAGATTTGAGCGTATATTCCATCAACAGAGTTAAAGAATCCAAGGTCAGTTCCATTGGTGAAAGTTCCACCTGATACAATTGTCTTAGCGTTTTTATCACCAAACCAAGCAAGTCTTAGAATAGCTTCATCAATCGCTTCAAGCAAGAGACTTGCAATCATTTTGATTTCGTCAGAACCGCTTACATCGTACTTGTTGGATTTTCTACCGAATGCCTTAAGCAATTCAGGAAGTTCCTTTGCACAGTAAGGAATTCTGATGTCGATTTGGTTATTCTCCCAATATTTTTGAGTGGCAACGATGCCAGCTTCAGAATCTTGAGGTGTGCAAGAACCGTTTGCGGCCTTACCTTGAAGACCCATGCTTCCGAAAAGAAGAATTTGGGTTTTCATATCGATGCCTTCGATGACATCATGCATTTCTGCAAGTGCTGGGTTAGCAAAGGCAGTCTCAAAAATTACCTTTGATAGTTCTTCAACTTCCCTTGGGGAAAGGGAAACGTTTGAAAAATCGAAATTTGCCATTATAGTTTAGTTGGTTATGGGCTTTGTTATTTCTTAGTTGATTTTCTACTGATAGAAAATTTTGGTTTGTCTTCGCTATCAGCTTTGATAGTTTGAGAAGACACGTTCTTCGGTGCGCTTGGCTCATAGTTGCTTCCAACTGACTTTGCCAAGGCTTGATATTTTGCTTCGATTTCAACCATCTTCCTCGCGTTGGCCTCAATGATGTCAAGAAGTCTCTCGACGGTTTCAATGTTGGCATCTGCATTGTCTGAAGGGGCTGGGTTAGTAGTGGTGTCATCAGTTGATGCGTCATCATCGCCTGTGGTCTTGTCAAGAATTTTGACAATCTTTCCATCGGCATCGGTCACAAATGAACTTCCATCTGAAAGTTCATATTCACCCGCGCAAAGTGGGTAGCTTACAGCCTCATAAGTGTAGGTAACAATGTCACCTTCAGCGAACGTTGTGTTGTCGACTTCCATTGACCACTTGCATAGCTGTTTTACAGTTTCCGCTTTGGAATCGTTCAAGGTTGCATCAACATCATCAGTTGAATCGCCTGTTGAATCTTCATCTGAATCCGAAGGAACAATCTCCTTCAATTCTCCAGCTTCGAATTTGTAAGTTGAACCGTCACGCATCACGAAATCGCCTTCAGCGTCCTTTCCGTCAACCTTTGCGAGGTCACCAACTGTTGGTGTGTCACCTGAGTCTAAATCAGAGAAAACCAATTCGGTTCCATTTCCATCTTGTAGAATCATTTCGGCTTTTAAGCCAACGAACTTTGCAAGAGAATCGAGTCTTTTGTTTGTTGCGTCAATCAAGTTTTTCATTAAACTTTTTTCTTCTTTTTCTTTATTATTGGTGAGTTTGGCCATTGCGGTCGCAACAGCTTTTGTTTCGGTAGCAAGACCAAAGTCAACAGCCTCATTGGAGTTTAGAAATGTTTCCTTCGCCAAAAGATTTTTGATTGTGTCTTGGTCGATGTCGAGATTGGAAGAATAGAACTTGATGAGGTCTTCCTCAGCTTGCCTTAAATCTTCGGCACCTTCGATGAGTTCATCATAAGTGCCTCTCATGAAGATGTCAGCCCACGGAAGGTGAATCATCAGAACATCCGTGGCGTTCTCATCAACGATTCTTCTTTCGCCTGCCATGTAGATTACGCTGGCGATGGAATATGCTTTCTTAGCGTAGGTATGAACAGGAACCTTGAGACCCTTGAGGAAATCAAAAATGGCAAACCCTTCGTTCACATAGCCACCTACAGAGTCAATCACCGCTACGAATTCCGTCGCATCCTTTTGTGATTTAACTTGGCGAACAATGTCAACAAGGGTTGTGTCTTGACCGATTACGTCGGTAATGTATATTTTGCCTATCATCTGAAAATAAATAGGCGCGACATAGCAGAAAATGAAGGCTGAGAGTCCCTAAGAATTATTAGGGAGTTTTAGAAGGTTGGAATTACGAATATGGATTCCAAAATATTCGAAACAATGAGTTCCGTAGTTGGAACGAATCTATCAGCCGAGTCTTTAAATGGTTTCTCAAAAGTGACTACCATATCGATGAACGCATCTTGGATGCCAGGCTGAACTTTTGTCTTAATGTGGCCGGGCTTTAAATCGAATGTATAACCAATCAACTTGCTGGAATGCAAAGTCAGTTCATCATAAATCATCCAAGTCTCTCGAAGTCTTTCTTGGATGTGGTCTTGATTTTCTCGCAGAATCCCGCGACCCTTCACATCCACCTCAATGACATCTTCCGTCAGGTCTCGATAGCTAACTTGGAATGGAGAGAATCCTCTCAGATTCTCAATTGTTACGGTTCCTTTCATAATCCATATATATTCAAAATTCATGGAAAGTGAAGTCTGTCAGATTGGGAAGGGGGTGAGCGCGCAATTGGGGGATGGGTTCTTTGGAAAACTTTTTTGGAAGTCAGTATTACAGCTTGGCGGTTTGGAGTGGATTCACATCATTGACATCATTACAGACCGTTTAAGGCATTATTTCGCCTTCGGCGGGTTGGACTAAGTTTAATATGGATTTAAGAACCTGTAGCGGAGATTTGGCCTTCGGCCTCTTGGAAAATATTTCTGTAAACCCTTGCAAGTAGAGGGTTTATTGAGTATTTTATAATATTAGTTAATAGTATATATAATATTATATATAAA
>NZ_SEBS01000078.1 GCF_004211145.1 Flavobacterium sp.
ATCTGCTTTTCGCGGCGGTAATTGGTTTCGTCGATCGTTTTCTGCATGCTCGACGTTATCGTATCGGCGTACATGATCGCCTTGCCGTTGATATGCCGCGCCGCACGCCCGACGGTTTGTGTCAGCGAGCGGTTGCTGCGAAGAAAGCCTTCCTTGTCGGCGTCGAGAATTGCAACAAGCGAAACTTCGGGCAAATCCAGGCCTTCGCGGAGTAAGTTTACACCTATAAGCACGTCGAATAAGCCTTTGCGCAAATCCTGCATGATTTCGACACGTTCGAGCGTGTCGACTTCAGAGTGAATGTAGCGGCAGCGAATGTTGACTTTCGTCAGGTATTTGGTCAGCTCTTCAGCCATTCGTTTGGTCAGTGTCGTCACAAGAACACGCTCATCGGCTTCAACGCGCTGCTGGATTTCCTCGATAAGATCGTCAATCTGGTTTTTGCTTGGGCGGATTTCGATTATAGGATCCAAAAGTCCCGTCGGGCGGATAACCTGCTCGACGTAAATTCCCTCCGATTTTTCCAGCTCGTAATCGGCCGGCGTCGCCGAAACGTAGACGACCTGATGCTGCATCGCCTCGAATTCCTCAAACTTCAGCGGACGGTTGTCCATCGCCGCCGGCAGACGGAACCCGAATTCGACAAGGTTTTCCTTCCGCGAGCGGTCGCCGCCGTACATCGCATGAACCTGCGAAATCGTCACGTGGCTTTCATCGACAACCATCAAAAAGTCTTTAGGGAAATAATCGATCAGGCAGAACGGCCGCGTTCCCGGCAGACGCCTGTCAAGATAACGCGAGTAATTTTCAATCCCAGAGCAGTAACCTAATTCACGAATCATTTCCAGATCGAAATTGGTGCGCTCTTCAAGACGTTTTGCCTCGAGATGTTTTCCGATACTGTTGAAATAATCGACCTGCTTGACCAGATCTTGCTGGATTTCCCAGATTGCATTGTGCAGGACATCCGGCGAGGTAACAAACATGTTCGCCGGATAAATATTCAGCTTTTCGTATTTTTCAACAACCTGTGAGCTGCGCGCGTTGAACGCCTCGATTTCTTCGATTTCATCGCCGAAGAAATGGATGCGGAACGGTTCGTCGCCGTAGCTTGGGAAGATTTCCACGGTGTCGCCTTTAATGCGGAACGAGCCGGGATTAAACTCGGCTTCCGTCCGTGCGTAAAGGCTTTGAACAAGCTTATGTAGGAGTTTTGTCCGCGAGATCATTTGCCCGCGGTGGATCGAGATGACGTTTTTCTGGAATTCAACCGGGTTTCCAATACCGTACAGACAAGAAACAGAGGCTACGACCAAAACGTCACGTCGGCCGGACAAAAGCGCCGAAGTCGTCGCCAGACGCATTTTTTCGAGCTCTTCATTGATGGACAAATCCTTTTCAATGTACAAGCCGGTCACGGGAATGTACGCTTCAGGCTGATAATAGTCGTAGTACGAAACGAAATACTGGACGGAATTGTTCGGGAAGAATTGCTTGAATTCCGAATAAAGCTGCGCAGCCAAAGTTTTGTTGTGAGCGAGAACAAGCGTCGGGCGTTCGACTTTTTCAATGACGTTCGCCATCGTGAAGGTTTT
>NZ_SEBS01000079.1 GCF_004211145.1 Flavobacterium sp.
GTTTCGCTCCTGCTTTTGATGATGTTATAAGCCGATCCGCCGAGCTTGAATTCGGCGCCGTTTACAGTGAGCGAGCCGGAAGTTTGGCTGTCGTCGCTGCTGCATTGAATTAATGGCAGGCTTAAAGATAGCACGAGTGCGATATGTAGGAATTTTTTCATCGGGTAGATTTGGATCGGCCAAATTAGGGGATTGTTGCGCGCGCGCAAATTAATCGGACAAAAGGCGTGTATTTCGGTTGAAACGCATGTTTCAAAATTTTATTTTCGCTTTTTTCGAATAAAAAATTAATCTACTTTTGCACATGCAACACAACGTCCTCATCTTAGATTTTGGCTCGCAATACACACAACTCATTGCGCGCCGGGTTCGGGAACTCAATATTTTCTGCGAGATTTTCCCG
The DNA here is from genome assembly GCF_004211145.1 of Flavobacterium sp. Taxonomy (GTDB): domain Bacteria; phylum Bacteroidota; class Bacteroidia; order Flavobacteriales; family Flavobacteriaceae; genus Flavobacterium. Next base: position 404 of record NZ_SEBS01000079.1, read on the forward strand.
TACAACAATGTTCCTGAAGATTTATCAACCTATAAAGCCGTGATTTTATCGGGCAGCCCGTTTTCGGTACGCGGAGACGATGCGCCGCATCCCGATCTGTCTCAAATCCGTGGCAAAATGCCGCTGCTTGCCGTATGTTATGGCGCTCAATATCTGGCGCATTTTCACGGAGGCGAAGTCGCGCCGTCCAACACACGTGAATACGGCCGCGCGAACTTGTCTTATGTAAAATCGGGCGAAGATTTCTTTCATGAAGTCCTTGAGAATTCGCAGGTCTGGATGTCGCATTCCGACACGATCAAAAGGCTTCCGACAGGCGGCGTTTTATTGGCCAGCACCAACGATGTCGAAAACGCGGCGTACCGGATCGAAGGCGAAACGACTTACGCGATCCAGTATCATCCCGAAGTTTTCCACTCGACCGACGGCAAGCAGATGCTTTACAATTTCCTTGTTAAGATTGCCGATGTTCCGCAGAATTTCACGCCGAATGCGTTCGTTGAAGAAATCGTATCAGAACTGCAACAGAAAATCGGCGGCGATAAAGTCGTGCTCGGGCTTTCGGGCGGAGTCGATTCTACCGTTGCCGCCGTTTTATTGAACAAAGCCATCGGCAAGCAATTGTACTGCATTTTCGTCAATAACGGATTGCTTCGCAAAAACGAGTTCCAGAGCGTTCTCGATCAATACCAGCACATGGGATTGAACGTCAAAGGCGTTGATGCGACCGACCGTTTTATGGCTGCGCTCGCGGGAATTTCAGAACCTGAAGCCAAGCGAAAAGCCATCGGCAAAACGTTTATCGAGGTTTTTGATGACGAAGCGCACCGAATCGAAGACGTGAAATGGCTTGCTCAGGGAACGATTTATCCGGATGTGATCGAATCGGTTTCGGTGAAAGGTCCGTCGGCTACAATCAAATCGCACCATAATGTTGGCGGTTTGCCCGATTATATGAAGCTGAAAATCGTCGAGCCGCTGCGGATGCTGTTCAAGGATGAAGTCCGCCGCGTGGGGAAAACACTCGGAATTGATCCTGAATTGCTCGGGCGCCATCCGTTTCCGGGACCGGGATTGTCAATTCGGATACTTGGCGACATCACTTTGGAAAAAGTTCGTATATTGCAAGAGGTTGACGCCGTGTTTATTAACGGTTTGAAGTCAT
>NZ_SEBS01000042.1 GCF_004211145.1 Flavobacterium sp.
CACCGGAAGCGGCGTACCGTCCTGGCAGATCGCCGTGTCATTTATGGAAACCGTGGCCGCAGGAAGCGGGTCGACCGTCACGCTCACCGAGCCCGACTGCGCCTGGAAGCACGTCGTGGCGCCCGATTCGGCAACGCCCGTAAGGACGATCGCGATCGTGCCGGCGGTCGTGGTCGGTATCTGTATGGTGGCCACGCCCGCGGCGTTGCTTATGACCTGCAGCGGCGTACCGCCCAGGGTATAGTCGAACGTATACGGTGCGATGCCGCCCGCTCCGGTGAAGGTCACCGTGGGCTGCGTGCCGCCCTGGCATACCGTGGCGTTGTCGAGCGTGATCGTCGCCGTAGGCAGCGGGTTGACAGTGATGCTTACCGTGGCCGTCTGCGCCTGGCTGCAGTTGGCATCCGAGACGCCCGTGAGCTCATAGGTGAAGATGCCGTCAACGGTCGTCGGGGCCGTTACCGTTACCGTGCTCGAGCCCGCGGCGGTCTGTGCCGTGAAAGGCGCGCCGTCAAGCGTATAGCTGAACGTGTATGGTGCCGTGCCGCCCGCTCCCGTGAAGGTGATCACCGGGGAAGTGCCGCCCACGCATACCGCCGTGACGTCGGCAGCCATCGTGGCCGTGGGAAGCGCGTTGACCGTGATGGTCACCGTGTCGCTCTGGGCGCTGTTGCAGTTCGCGTCGGAAACGTCGGTCAGGTTGAATATGTAAGAGCCCGCGGTCGCCGTCGACGGGACCGTGAAGGTCGCCACGCCCGAGGCATCGCTGACAAGCGTGGCCGTCGCGCCACCGTTATAGTCATAGGAGAATGTGTACGGGGCCGTGCCGCCCGTGCCCGTGATCGTGATCACAGGGGCCGCGTCGCCTATGCAGACCGTGGTCGGCGTTGCGGAGATCGTGGCGTCTGGGATTGGATTTACAGTGATAGTTACCGTATCGTTTTGAGGCGTAAGGCAGTTCGCGTCGGCAACATCGATCAAAGCAAACACGTAAGTTCCAGGAGTCGTCGTATCAATAGAAACGGTCGCAACACCCGCGGCATTCGAAGTCGCAGTGCCCGGCGTCGTACCTATCGTGTAATTAAATGTATAAGGAGCGGTTCCGCCTGTACCTGTGATCGTAATTTGAGGTTGGGTTCCGTTGGCGCAAACCGTAGTCGTCGATGCGAGGATAGTCGCCTGCGGACCAGGATTGATCGTAACGGTAACCGTATCGTTCTGTGTCTGGCTACAAGTCGCTGTCGAAACGTTGGTGATTACGACTGTTTGTGGCCCGACAACTGTAGTCGGAATCGTAAATGTGAAAACACCGCTGGCGTCGGAAACATTCGTAAATGGAACTCCTGCAACCGTATAATCAAATGTATAAGGTGCCGTGCTTCCGGATCCCGTCAATGTAATCACAGGATCGGTTCCGCCTTGGCAAACCGACGTAACGCTGGCTGCAACCGTAGCTTCAGGCAAGGCATCGACGGTAATCGTGACGGTATCGGTCTGCGGCTGGTTACAACCTCCGATAGCAACATCGGTCAATGCAAAATCAAAAGTTCCAGGAGCGGTAGTCGGGATGCTTACAATGTAAACTCCCGCCGCGTCACTTGTTTGTGTGTACGGAACGGTGTTTAGAATATAAGTGAATGTGTAAGGAGCGGTTCCGCCAGTACCAGTAATGGTAATCTGCGGTTGCGCACCACCGACGCAAACCTGAGTTACAGGCGCCGAAATCGTTGCATCCGGAGTCGGATTGACGGTAACGGTAACCGTATCATTCTGTAATTGGCTGCAAGTTGCCGTCGAAACATTAGTGATCGCGACTACCTGAGGTCCGACAGCAGTAGTCGGGATTGTAAATGTAAAGACTCCTGCCGCGTTCGATACATCGGTGAAAGGAACACCTCCGACGGTATAATCGAATGTGTAAGGAGCTGTGCTTCCCGAACCTGTCAATGTGATCGTCGGGTCGGTTCCACCTTGGCAGACCGAAGCCACGCTCGCTGAAACAGTAGCTTCAGGCAACGCGTTTACGGTAATCGTAACGGCGTCGTTTTGAGCTTGGTTACAACTTGCATCGGCCACATCGGTCAACGAGAACGAAAAAGTTCCAGGTGCGGTTGTCGGGATATTCACGACGTAAGTTCCTGCCGCGTTACTCGTTTGGGTGTAAGGAACCGAATCGAGAATGTACGAGAATGTGTAAGGAGCTGTTCCGTCTGTGCCGATAATCGTGATTTGCGGTTGAGCGCCTCCGACACAAACTTGCGTTACAGGAGCCAAGATGCTCGCGTTCGGTGCGGGATTAACCGTAACCGTAATCGATTCGGATTGCAATTGCGAACAATTCGCGTCGGCGACATTCGTCAAATCGATATCAAAAGTTCCCGGAGTCGCCGTATTGATGTTGATCGTAGCTGAATTTCCCGTCGATACGGCAGTTTGAGGCGTACCATTATTTATCGTATACGTAAATGTGTACGGTGCTACACCATTTTGGCCTGTAAACGTTACCGTTGGCTGAGCCGCGCCCACGCATACTGAAAGCGGACCGGCGGCAAGTATAGCATCGGGCACTCCATATAAATGAAGCGTGAAATCAGTAAGTGCGACGTTCGCGGGATCGGCGTTTTCATGCATGTGCACGTAAATGATATCGCCTTCGTTGCCCGGATAAGCGTTCGCGGGGTTTATAGGGTTGTTTCCTGTGTTCGCGTCGGCTTGGTTGTCGTGATACGAAATCGTGTAATCGGCAGCAGGCAAACCGTCAAGTACGAACGTGTCCTGTTGGGTAAGATCGAAATTCTCGACACCATCATTGGCTACGTCACACAAGTACAAATCGGGCGGATTTCCTGCCGGATCACATTCGTAATCGAGGGAGAACGACGAGATGAACATACAACCGGATCCCAAACTTTGGATCGACATCCAGATAACATCACCCGCTACTCCACCGGTGTACGCATTTGACGGAATAATCGGATCGGCCACGTCCATCGCATCCTGTTCCGATGTATGAAAATAAATTTCGTATTGCGTCGGATCCAGTCCTGTCGAGGTGATCGCCTCGTCAAGGTTGAAAGATGCCGGACCCGGAACGTTACAAGCCGTAACCGTCGCAGGTGGCGTGAATCCCGGCGGCGTCCATTCGGTCACCGTGAAATTCTGTGTATTGTTACATGTTTGTCCCGAACCGATCTGGCCAGAAGCGTGCACACTATATGTTCCCGGAGCCGTGATGATCAATTGCGTTCCTCCATTTTGGATCACCGAACCCGTACCGTCAGGACCGTCGGCGGCATTGTACCAGGTGTAAACCGGGTTCGTAGCGCCTGAGGTCGCCGTGATTGAAGTCGCGCCGTCAGGACAAAGAATTCCGGGCTCGGTCAATACTAATGGACATACGATCTCGCAGTTCGTGCTTCCCGCATTAGCGTTGGCCTCGTTGGTTTGCTGGAGATTGATAAAACCGGCCTGACCGTTGAAGTTCGTTATCAAAACCGCATAGATCTGTCCTGCCACGGCATTGTGGATCGTCATCGTTTCAGTAAAGTTACCATCGTAACTACAGTCGATCACGTTTCCGGTCGGGGCCGGATAAAATCCAGGATCAAATGTGTTGCTTGGACATCCGTCGCAGTCATCGAGATCGATGAGCGCGCACATTTCGTCAGGGCTGTTAAACGGTCCCCATGCGATGAAATCGACGTCGATATTGTTTCCGTTCGGGTTTCCGTTCGCGTCGAACGACGTACTTTGGAAAATGTTGAATACCAATTCCCCGGGATTGTCGATTTGTAGATAGAACCATGTCGGGTTTGGAATCGAACCCAGACACCCAACGTTCTGCGTACTTGGAACTCCGGTTACGTTCGGGAATATAAATGCGTCAGCGCCAGCACAAAAAGGCGTGGCGTTAGGGCACGTACTTCCTTGTGAGTAGCCGAAATACGTAATTAAGACGAACGCGAGTAAAAATATTTTTCTCATGCTTATTGTTTTTTAGGAAGGAAAGAGTGGTATTTCCAAATGGTCTCGGTCGTGCAACCGGGAGTCGTGATGACGGTGCGCCATTTGAAACATTTGGCTGTCAACTCCCTTAACTTAACCTCGGTTTGTCCTTTAAGATGGTCGGCGTCAATAATGATGGTCACCATATCGCGGAATTGCTTTCCATTTACTTCTTCCCAACAATCCAGTATGGGAACGATTTCTATTTTGGCCGACGCCTGGGCAGTCGATGTATTGGTGAAATCCCACTTAAGCGTGGCGAATTTGAGGTGGTTAGCCACGTCTTCACTACACTTTTCGACTTCGGTGGAAAATTGGAAATTGCAAGGATTTTCTGTGTTTTGCGCTTTTACATTGAAAGATATGCAAGCAAATACACAGAATAGGTATAGTCTTCTCATAGTTGGGCAGTTTTAGAAAGCGCGAAATTTACATAAAATTAGCAAATAATTATAGTTAATTTTTGATTTTTCAAATATTAACTAGTATAGAGGCATTTTGGGCGAGAATTCCTATCTTTGCCGCCAGATTTTACAACTTTTATAACACGAAAATATATGGTATCCAGCGACGATTTTCAGGACGAAATCGGTAACGACCACATCGCTACAAGTGCCCAGAATCCTATACGTACAGACGCTTTTGACCTCTCGGACGAGAAAAAGATAGAACTCATCAAGAAAGATGTCGAAAGCATACTTTTGACACTCGGCATGGATCTTACCGACGACAGCTTGAAAGGCACGCCGAACCGCGTCGCGAAGATGTTCGTGAAGGAACTGTTCGGAGGCTTGAACCCGAACAAGAAACCGAGCCCGTCGACGTTCAAAAACAACTACAAATACGGCGAAATGCTCGTCGAGAAAAACATCACGGTCTATTCGACGTGTGAGCACCATTTGCTGCCTATCATAGGTCGCGCCCATGTGGCTTACATTTCAAACGGGAGCGTGATCGGGTTGTCCAAGATAAACCGCATCGTGGATTATTACGCCAAAAGGCCGCAGGTCCAGGAACGCCTCACGATGCAGATCGTGCAGGAATTGCAACGCGCGTTGGGAACTCAGGACGTGGCTTGCGTGATCGACGCGAAACACTTGTGCGTGAACTCTCGCGGCATCAAGGACATCGAGAGCAGCACCGTGACGAGCGAGTTCGGAGGGAAGTTCTCAGAACCTCAGACGCGACGTGAATTCCTCGATTACATCAAACTCGATACGCAGTTTTAATTTTCCGACCTAAATCGCGATATTTACCGCAATTAGCCCGGATGGACGCGGTTAGCCTTTTGCAGGAAAGGCCGTGGTTTTCTCAAGGTGCGACAGCGACCGACGGAAGCTCGTCGCAGCATTTAGAAAACCCGGAATTTCCCAGAAAGCTAATAGCAGACAGCCGGAACAGCTCCTAAAAACCATCAAAATGCCATTGTACAAAAGCAACGAACTCAGGATCTACAACTCGCTTAGCGGCGACAAGGAAGTGTTTACGCCCATTCACGAGGGAAATGTAGGCATGTATGTTTGTGGACCGACGGTGTACAGCAATGTGCATTTGGGTAACGTGCGTACGTTCATGTCTTTCGATGTGATCTTCAGGTATCTGCAGCATTTGGGTTATAAAGTCCGATACGTGCGTAACATCACCGACGTCGGGCATATCGTCGATGACGTGGACGACGGAGAAGACAAGATCGCCAAGAAGGCACGCGTCGAGCAATTGGAACCGATGGAAATCGTACAGCGTTATACGGTTGATTTTCATCAGATTCTGAGCGCGTTCAATTTTTTGCCACCGAGCATAGAACCGACGGCGACCGGACATATAATTGAGCAGATCGGCATCGTGCAGAAAATCATCGATCAGGGTTACGCATATGAATCGAACGGATCGGTTTATTTCGACGTCGTAAAATACAACGAAAAGTATCATTACGGGATTTTGAGCGGACGCAACATCGACGACATGCTCGCCAATACGCGCGACACCGACGGACAAAGCGACAAGAAAAATCACCAAGATTTCGCACTCTGGAAAAAAGCCGAACCCGAACACATCATGCGTTGGCCTTCGCCTTGGAGCGACGGTTTCCCGGGCTGGCATCTGGAATGTACGGCGATGAGTACGAAATATCTGGGCAACCACTTCGACATACACGGCGGCGGAATGGACTTGAAATTCCCGCACCACGAATGTGAAATCGCCCAAAATGAAGCCGCAACCGGAAATTCGCCCGTGAATTATTGGATGCATGCGAACATGTTGACGTTGAACGGAAAGAAAATGTCGAAATCGACCGGGAACAATATTTTACCGGGTGAGATTCTGAACGGCGACAATCCGTTTTTGAGCAAGGCGTTCTCGGCGTCGGTGACGCGATTCTTCATGATGCAGGCGCATTACCGCAGCATTTTGGATTTCAGTGACGACGCGATCACGGCGGCTGAAAAAGGTTATAACCGATTGATGGAAGCGATGGATGCTTTGCCGAATCTATCGTCAGGCGCAAACTCGACGATCGACATCGAAGCGTGGAAAAAATTGTGCTACGACGCGATGAACGACGATTTCAACAGCCCGATCCTGATCGCCCAATTGTTCGAAGGCGTGCGTTTCGTGAACTTGCTCAAGGACGCGAAAGAAACGTTGACGCAGGCCGATCTGGTGAATTTCCAGAAAACCATGCACGGTTTCGTGTTCGACGTGTTGGGACTGACCGATGAGAAGGCCGAGAATTCACATACGGATAAACTCGAAAGCGTCGTAAACCTGCTCATCGACATGCGCAACCAGGCGCGTGCGAACAAGGATTTCGCTTTGAGCGACCAGATCCGCGACCAGCTTATCAATTTGGGAATCCAGCTCAAAGATGGCAAGGAAGGCACTTCATTTTCACTCAACGGGTGACGCTGAAACGGCTGCTCATATTGCCCTTTGAATTGCTTATACGGTTTTACCGCGCCGCGATTTCTCCATTTACTCCTGCGAGTTGCAGGTTTTACCCGACGTGTTCGAAATATTTCCTCGAAGCCTTGCAGATCCACGGCTTGTTTTATGGAACGTATTTGGGCGTGAGACGGATTTTAAGTTGTCATCCTTGGGGACGCAGTGGTTACGATCCTGTCCCGAGAGAAAAATGCGACCACAAACATTAGGATTCCTTAAACAGTTCCCTTAACAGGAATTTCTTTATTTTTACAGGCTCAATAACTAACAAACATGAAATACCCATTAACCATGCTCTGGAATCCTTCTGAAGGGATCGACCTGGGCTTTTTCGTAATCCGCTTTTACAGTTTGATGTTCGTCGTGGCGTTCGCGCTCGGCTGGTACATCATGAAGAAGATTTACGACCGAGAGAACGTGTCGCTCGAGAAGCTTGATACGCTGTTCATCTGGACGGTTTTGGCGACTTTGGTCGGTGCGCGTTTGGGGCATGTTTTCTTTTACGAGTGGGATTATTTCAAGGATCATTTATCAGAAATTTTATTGCCGTTCCGATTCGAGCCTGAATTCGAATTTACCGGATTTCAAGGACTCGCGAGCCACGGAGCCGCGATCGCGATTATTGTCGTGATGTATTTTTACAGCAGGAACGTCGTACACAAACCGCTACTTTGGGTGTTGGATCGCGTGGTGCTGCCTGTTGCGAGCGGGGCTATTTTCGTTAGGATCGGGAATTTTTTCAATTCGGAAATCATCGGCTACACGACCGACTCATCATTTGGCGTGCGCTTTTTGAGGGATCATTTCAAGCCGCGCGAAGCCGTTAGCCTTACGGGAATCAACAACCCGAACGACGCGTATAACGCCATCGCGACCGATCCTCAGTTCGCATCGCTGCTGGCTCAGGTTCCGGCGCGTCATCCGTCGCAGTTGTACGAGGCTTTCGGATATGTATTCGTATTCGCGATCCTTATGTATTTGTATTGGAAAACCGATTTGCGCGAACGCAAAGGCTTTATCCTGGGCGTTTTCCTGGTGTTGCTTTGGACGGTTCGTTTCATCGTGGAATATGTAAAGGAAAGCCAGGGCGGTTTTGAAAGTGCGCTTGGCATGTTCTCGACGGGCCAATGGCTCAGCATCCCATTCATTCTCGCTGGATTGTATTTGATTTTCTTCGCAGAGAAACCGATTAAGGGAGTTGAGGAGTGACAATTTTAGATTTTAGATGTTAGATTTTAGATGTTAGATTTTAGAATTTAGAATAAAGTTAGAACTTAGTTATAGTGGAAGCCGTTTGCGATGCAGGCGGCTTTTTTGTTTGGTACATATTGATTTGATCGTAGGGTGTGAATTTTTTCCGGAAAAATTTTGTCAATCAAAATGACTTCAATAACTTTGAATTTCAAAGTACTTTAAATATTTGAATTATGAAAAATACAAGATTGATCGGAATCTTAGGATTCGCCACTGCCCTACTCGCCGCTCCTTTGGTGGCGATGCAATTTACGGACGAAGTGAATTGGACCGCCTCAGACTTCGCTATCGCCGCCTTCCTGCTTTACGGAACAGGCTTGGCGATTGAATTTGTGCTCACAATGGTAAAGCGCACCGACTATCGCATTGGAATCTGTGTGGCTATCCTTTTGGCACTCGCAGTCGTTTGGGTTGAGATGGCGGTTGGGATTTTTGGGAGTCCGATTGCGGGATCGTAGCTTTAAGCTATAGGCCGTAGGCTTTAGGCTTCGGTTAGATTACTTGGACGCTTTGGGTTCTTAGAAAGTATTGTGGAATTGTGTATGAGTGGAAAATCGGCAAGTATGAGAATCGTCCAAACTTTGACTGCGGTAGTTTTTATGCTGGCTTCGTGCTCTCAGGCTGATTGCGAATTTTGCGCTTTGGATGTGCAGCGGATTGACAACGGGAAGTTTCGGATTTACGAATATTGCCTTGCGTCGGAATTTGCGTTTACAGGCGAATCGTATGGAACTTTGATCCTGAGGAAAGACGAAAAGTTCGATATAGACAGCGGCTATGAAGTCAACGGAAGTCTTTTAGAGTGGATTTCGAAAGACACCTTGTCGATTTGTCGGTTCGGCGGAAACACTGACCAACCTCGTGACACGATTGCCAAAATTACGTATGAAAAATTGGATGACTTGACTATAAAAGTTTTTCAGTACAGCGGTTGCAACGCCGCAAAGGTCAGCGAATATTCGTTCGATAAAATCACGCGCGATAGAAACGAACTCACATTTCACGACGTGCAAAATGAATACAATGCGCAAGAGTTGGGAACGATGCGTTTTAAGCTCGGAAATATTAAATTCGATAGCAATGCCGACACGTTGACCTTGGTTTCCCTGACACGCATCGAAACGGGCATGGACTTCACGTATCACAACCCCGACGGTTCGTACGATAAAAACCTACCTCGCGTGGAAGTTACAACCGTTAAATTGTATCCGAGAAAAAGGATTGATTTGGGGGATTTGGACTTGGATAGGGTAATGCTTTACGCGGTACGCTAGCTGTAGGCTTTAGGCATTAGGCTTTAGGCTCGTTGCCGATAGCTTTGACGTTTTAGTATCTGATTTAGGTTTAGTGGAATTACTTGGAGCGTAGTTTTAATCGACCGAATCAACAAGCTAACGCGAAATACATTTTTCTAAACCAAAACGTCCGATCTACCCAAAACCAACGCGTTGCTTTACGCTGTAGGCTTTAGGCTTTAAGCTTTCTTCCGATAGCGTTGACGTTTAGTATCTGATTTTGGTTTGCTGGAATTACTTGGCGAGTAGTTTTATTGCGGAATCGATCCGCTAACGCGAAACCCGTTTACTTATCTTCTTCAAAAATCAAAGCGGCCAACCTTACCAAAATCAAGCCTATTGCTTTGCGCTGTAAGCTTTAGGCATTAAGCTTTGGCTTTCTTTCGATAGCGTTGACGGTTAATATTTGATTTAGGTTTTGTGGAATTACTTGGCGTGTAGTTTTGTTGCGGAATCTATCCACTAACGCGAAATACATTTACTTATGTTTCAAAAACCAAAGCATCAATCTACCCAAAACCAAGCCTATTGCTTTACGCTGTAAGCTTTAGGCATTAAGCTTTAGGCTTTCTTTCGATAGCGTTGACGGTTAATATTTTGATTTAGGTTTTGTGGAATTACTTGGCGTGTAGTTTTGTTGCGGAATCTATCCGCTAACGCGAAATACATTTACTTATTTTTCAAAAACCAAAGCATCAATCTACCCAAAACCACGCCTAAAGCTTAAAGCCTAAAGCCTAAAGCCTAAAGCCTATAGCAACAAAAAAGCCCGGACAAAATCCAGGCTTTTCTTTTTACAACAAATATTTTTATGCGTTCGCAGCGTTGTGTTCTTCTTCAATACGTTTGTGTTCCGAATCCGGAATCGTATCGCACAATACAGGAGTCGCGATGAAGAGCGACGAATATGTACCGACGATGATACCGATAAGCATCGCGAAGATAAATCCGCGGATCGATTCACCACCGAACACGAACATGATAGCCAATACCAAGATCATCGTGAGCGACGTGTTCAAAGTACGTGACATCGTAGAGTTGATCGACTTGTTCACGATCTCGTTGAACGTTCCTTTTGTCTTACCGCCAAGGTATTCACGAACCCTGTCGAATACGATTACCGTATCGTTCATCGAGTATCCGATTACGGTCAGGATCGCAGCGATGAAGTGCTGATCGATCTCCATGCTGAACGGCATGTATTTCCAAAGCAATGAATACGCTCCCAATACGAAGATAACGTCGTGCGCAACGGCAGCGATAGCTCCTAGTGAATATTGCCATTTGCGGAACGACAACATCAGGTAAAGGAATACGACAGCCATCGCTCCAAGAACCGCCCAGTATGAGTTGGTCTTGATATCCTCGGCAACCGTAGGCGTAACTTTATAGGAGTTCAGGACTCCGAGTTTTTTCCCGTCGTAGATGTTTACGAACTTGTCGTAACCCATGTCAGTCGTGTAGTGCTTCTTAAGCGCGTCGTACAACATGTGGTTTACTTGTTCGTCGACTTCACTTCCGTGAACGTCCACCTTGTATTTCGTAACGATCTTAAGTTGGTTGTCGCCACCGAAGGTTTTCGCTTCGGCACTTTCGAATACGGCTACAAGTTCTTCTTTTATGACTTCAGGATCAACGTCTTTGTCGAAACGGACCTGGAACGTACGTCCACCTGCGAAATCGACACCAGGATTAAGCCCGTGCGTTGACAATGAAATGATACTCACGACTGTCACGATACCTGAAACCAAGTACGACCATTTCTTGATACGCAAGAAGTCGAAGTTGAAGTTCGTGAACCAGTTCTTAGACCAGCTTGTCGTGAACGTCAATTGGTTGCCACGGCTAACGCTCCAATCGAGCAAAATACGTGTGATGAAAATAGAGGTAAACAATGACGTTACGATACCGATAAGCAACGTAGTCGCGAAACCTTGGATCGGTCCTGTTCCGAAGATCAAAAGAATCGCACCTGTCAAGATGTGTGTGACGTTCGCATCGACGATAGAACGCATCGCGCCTTTCCATCCGAATGATGCTTTCACAGCGTCAGGCAATGCAAGCCCGTGACGCAATTCCTCTTTCGCACGTTCGTAGATGATGATGTTCGCATCGACGGCCGTACCCATTGTAAGTACGATACCCGCGATACCGGGAAGTGTCAGGACAGCTCCGATACTTGCAAGGAATCCGAAAAGGAACAACAAGTTAACCAAAAGCGCCGCGTTGGCGAACCAACCTGCTTTTCCGTAATATACGACCATCCATAAACACACGATAAGCAAACCTACGATCGCAGAGTTCGTTCCATTGTCGATAGCTTCCTGACCCAATGACGGACCTACCACTTCTGATTGTACGATGTCGGCTGCCGCCGGTAATTTACCCGCACGCAATACGTTCGCTAAATCTTTCGTTTCGCTTACGTTGAAGTTTCCTGAGATCGAAGAACGTCCACCTGCAATCGGTCCAGACGTAACGCCCGGCGCAGAGTATACGATATCATCAAGAACGATCGCGATATATCCTTTTTCGTTGAATGCTTTTCCTGTAAGCTCTTCCCACTCGCGTGATCCAGCTCCATTCATTTGCATGGAAACGGCAGGCTTACCCAATTCGTCGAATGTGTCCGACGCATCGGTAACGACGCCACCGCTCATGGCAGCCTGGTTGCTGCGGTTTCCTTTTAACGCGTAAAGCGCTACGGTTTCAGTCTCTTTTCCTTTGTCATCTTTGTTGACTTCAGGCAATCCCCAAACGAATTTGGCGAAACGCTTGTCAGCAGGCAACAACAAACGGATGTCCTGACGCTTGAAATAACCGTTGATCGCAGCCGTATCTTTCGGCGCTACCATCACGATCATCGGGCCTCCGCCTCCTGAAACGATTTTCTCGAAAAGTGGTCCTTTTGGAGCCGTCGCGTTTGCAAGTGAATCCTTGTCTTTGCTTACAAGAAGTGAATCGGCACCTGTCGTTGCAGTTTCCTTAACGGCAGCTGTGGCAGTTTTCTCGGTTTTCGTAAGCGCCTCGTTCGCAGCCTGGAAAAATTGTCCGAACTCTTCAGCCTTGAACGTTTCCCAAAACTCCAACTGAGCCGTACTTTGCAATAGTTTCTTGATACGATCGACATCTTTCGCGCCCGGAAGTTCCACAAGGATACGTCCTGACTGGCCCAATTGCTGGATGTTCGGTTGTGTTACACCGAATTTATCGATACGCTTGCGCAATACCTCGAACGCCGATGTGATCGATTCCCCGACTTTCTTACGGATGATCTTCTCAACATCGCTGTCGGTCATCTTGAAATTCACTTCGTCCCCAAGTGTCTTGTTCGCGAAAATTTCAGGTGAAGCGAGTTTTACGGAACCCTTTGAATTCGCTTCGAACGCGTCGAAAAACGCATCGAGGTAATCCTGGTTTCCTTGTTTGTTTTTTGTAGCATCTTCAAGCGACTTGTTGAAAACCGCGTTCGTGCTTTTATTGGCGAGTCCTTTGAGGATGTCTTTGACCGAAACCTCGAGGATTACGTTGATACCGCCTTCAAGGTCAAGTCCTTTGTTGATCTTCTTCTCTTTTACCTCATTGTAGGTGAATTTCGTGAAACCAAGATTCAATACGTCGGTTTTGCCGATCGAATCCAAATATTTCACTTCCTTCTCCGAATTTCCGGCCGCATATTCCTTGGCTTGTTTCTCAACGTTGTCAGCGACAAACGTAAAGATGAGCTGGTAAACGCATACCAGTGCAAATAAAATTGCGAAAAACTTGACTAGTCCTCTATTCTGCATTACTTAAAAATTAATTATTCCTTTTACAGATTGTTTATGATTGGTTTTTTCAAAGCCCCGTTGTTGCTGGCTTTCAGGCATAAACCGAAAAGACGCACGAAACCCCGTTTTTTTGAAAACGTGCAAATATATAATTACTGGTAAGATTAACCAATTTATTTGCAGATTTCTGTCAAAAAAGTGACGCGTAAATTGTTGATAACTCGATTGGCGATGAAACTGAAATTATTTTGACGCGAATTCACCGATTGCGGGACTTTTTTCGCGTGATACAAAATAAAACGCGCCGAAATTTTTCCCGACGCGTTTGTGATTTATTATAGGAAATTTACGCCAAAACCGACTTCAAATCTCCATTCATCGCACGAACCGCCTCGGCACTTTTCGCGAACAAGTCTTTTTCGTTCGCATCGAGTTCGATATCGACGATTTCCTCGAGTCCGTTTTTACCTATTATACATGGAACGCCCATGCAAATGTCGGTTTGTCCGTATTCGCCCTCGAGCAACACCGAACACGCGATCATTTTCTTCTGGTCGTTCAAGATCGAGTCCACGAGATACGCCACCGAAGCTCCCGGTGCGTACCAGGCCGAAGTTCCGAGCAAGCCCGTAAGGGTCGCGCCTCCAACTTTCGTCGCTTCGAAGACTTCCTTGAGTTTCTCGTCCGACAAAAATTGCGTTACCGGAATCCCGTTATAAGAAGCCAGACGCGTCAATGGAATCATGGTCGTGTCGCCGTGTCCGCCGATTACCATGCCCGAAATGTCGTTCGATGGTTTGTCGAGCGCCTTCGACAAGTAATATTTGAAACGCGAACTGTCGAGCGCGCCGCCCATTCCGATGATTCGGTTCTTTGGCAAGCCGGTCGCCTTCAACGTCAGGTACGTCATCGTGTCCATCGGATTCGATACCACGACGATGATCGTATTCGGAGAATGTTGCAACACATTTTCGGCCACCGATTTCACTATCCCGGCGTTGATCCCGATGAGTTCCTCACGCGTCATTCCCGGTTTCCTAGGAATTCCCGACGTGATCACGACCACATCCGAATTCGCGGTTTTCGAATAATCATTCGTCACGCCACTGACCATGGTGTTGAAACCCGTGTTCGTCGCGCATTGCATGATGTCCATCGCTTTACCTTCAGCGAAACCTTCGCGGATATCGAGAAGCACTACTTCGCTTGCAATTCCTCTGTAGGAAATTACGTCGGCACAGGTTGCTCCTACGTTTCCGGCGCCTACAATTGTTACTTTCATATTAATCGTTTTGGTTGGTTTATTTTAGACAAAAGACGAAAGATGATAGACGAAAGACAAATGACGAATGACGAACGAGTCGTGCTCGGTAAATTTGTCGTTAGTCCTTTATCTTTGGTCTTTAGTCATTCGTCAATTATGCATCAATCTTCGCGTACGCCGCGTTCTTCTCAATGAACTCGCGACGAGGCGGAACTTCATCGCCCATCAACATCGAGAAAATCCTATCGGCCTCAGCCAAGCTGTCGATCGTGATCTGACGAAGCGTGCGCGCATTTGGATCCATCGTGGTCTCCCAAAGCTGCTCGGCGTTCATCTCACCAAGACCTTTATAACGCTGGATTCCTGCGCCGCCGCCCATTCTTTCGTTGGCGCTGTCACGTTGGTCGTCGTTCCATGCGTATTCTTTCTTCGCACCTTTCTTCACCAAATACAATGGCGGCGCTGCGATATAAACGTGTCCTTCTTCGATCAATTCTTTCATGAAACGGAAGAAGAATGTCAAAATCAAAGTTGCAATGTGCGAACCATCGACATCGGCATCACACATGATTACTACTTTGTGGTATCGCAGTTTCTCTAGGTTGAGCGCTTTGCTGTCTTCAGGAGTTCCCACGGTAACGCCCAAAGCCGTAAAGATATTTCGGATCTCTTCATTTTCGAAAACCTTGTGATGCATGGCTTTCTCAACGTTCAAAATCTTACCACGAAGCGGCATGATCGCTTGGAAATTACGGTCGCGGCCTTGTTTGGCCGTTCCGCCCGCCGAGTCTCCCTCGACAAAGAAAATCTCGCATTTTTCAGGATCCTGTTCCGAACAATCGGATAGTTTACCCGGAAGTCCGCCTCCACCCATAACCGATTTGCGCTGTACCATTTCACGCGCTTTTTTCGCGGCGTGACGGGCTTGGGCGGCAAGGATTACTTTCTGGACGATGATTTTCGCATCGTTCGGATTTTCTTCAAGATAATTTTCAAGCATTTCAGCAACCGCCTGGCTAACCGGAGAAACGACCTCACGGTTACCCAACTTGGTTTTCGTCTGACCCTCGAACTGAGGCTCAGCCACTTTCACTGAAACGATTGCAGTAAGACCTTCACGGAAGTCATCTCCCGTGATCTCGAATTTCAATTTATCGAGCAATCCCGAAGCATCGGCGTATTTTTTCAATGTACGCGTCAATCCGGAACGGAAACCTTGCAGGTGCGTTCCTCCTTCGTGAGTGTTGATGTTGTTTACGTATGAGAAGATATTCTCAGAATAACTCGTGTTGTAGATCAACGCGACCTCGACCGGGATCTCACCCTTTTCGTGGTCCATTGAAATCACGTGCGCGATGATCGGCTCGCGGTTGCCATCGAGGTAACGGATATATTCCTTCAGACCTTCGTTAGAGAAAAACACCTCAGAACGGAATTGGCCGTTTTCATCGACTTCGCGTTTGTCGGTAAACGTGATCGTGATTCCTTTGTTCAGGAACGACAATTCGCGCATACGTGCGGCAAGCGTGTCGTAGGAGAACTCGGTCGTCTGCGTGAAGATCTGATCATCGGGCCAGAACGTCTGCATCGTACCGCGCTTGTCGGTCGTCCCGACTTGTTTTACGGGATAAAGCGACTTACCGCGTTCGTATTCCTGTTCGAACACTTTCCCTTCGCGGAAAACCGTCGATTTCATGTGCACTGAAAGGGCGTTCACAACTGAAACCCCGACCCCGTGCAAACCGCCGGAAACCTTATACGAATCTTTGTCGAATTTACCGCCGGCCCCGATCTTGGTCATGACGACCTCGAGTGCACTTACGCCCTCTTTCTCGTGCATGTCGACCGGAATTCCGCGGCCATTATCTTCTACTGAAACTGAACCGTCTTCGTTGATGGCAACTGTAATAGTGTCGCAATGCCCGCCCATGGCTTCATCGATAGAGTTATCGACTACTTCATAAACCAAGTGGTGCAGACCACGGACGCCAACGTCGCCTATATACATGGAAGGGCGCATTCTTACGTGCTCCATTCCTTCTAACGCCTGAATACTGGACGCTGAATAATTGTCCTTCTTGACTTCTTCGCTCATATGAAATTTTGGTGTGAAACTATGTTTTTTGACTTACGCGCAAATATAAGCAAAAAGCAAGGATTTTAGGCAGTTCGGGCGGCGCGACGCACGTGAAGTTATCAACATTTTGTTGCTGAAAACTACAGGAATCCGGCGCCTGCTCCAACGTTTTCGCTAAAGACGATTTCACCGCCGACGAACGACGCTCCCACGGCGATATCCGATGCAAGTAAAAGCGGTCCGTCGGCGTCGATGAAATCGAGTAACGGCGCCAATTGGACGAGAGCCGAAATCCCGAAAGTCGATTCGGTCATGCAGCCCGCCATTACGGAAAGCCCAAGTTCGCGCGCCTGTTTTATCATGCGCAACGCGGGCGTGATTCCACCGCATTTCATGAGTTTGATGTTGATGCCATGGAATTGTTCGGCACAGGGCAAAACGTCCTGTTCGCGTTGGCAGCTTTCGTCGGCGATGCACGGCAGATGCGATTCGGGTTTGACGTTTTTCATTCCTTGAATGTCTTGAGCCGACAACGGCTGTTCAATGAATTCGACGTCGAGTTCTTCTAGGATTTTGGAGTATCCGATCGCTTGTCCTGACTTCCAGGCGGCGTTCGCGTCGATGCGGAATTTTGAGGTGGTGATTTTCCGAAGTTCCGATACGATTTCCATGTCGTGTTCCGTGCCAAGTTTGATCTTGTAAAGCGGCCACGGATACTCGAGGATTTTGCGTTTCATTTCGTCGATCGGCGCGATTCCGATCGTGTATGAAGTAATCGGACATTTGGAATTCGGTTCCGACCAGAAGCTACGCAGCGTTCTTTCGTGTTTTCTCGCATAATAATCCCAATACGCTACGTCTACCGCGCACAGGGCGAAATAATCGTCTGGAAGCCTTGAATGGAGTTCGGGCCACAGTTCTGACGGATGCTTGCTATTCGCCGATGCGATCACGTCTTTTACTTTCTCGAGACTCGCGCCGAGTTTTTCCTGAGTGGAATGATAGTAAGGATTTGCGGTCGCTTCGCCGTAGCCTGAGATTTCGCCGTCAGAAACAATTGCTATTACTGTTTTTTGGACAGTTACGCTGTAGCGCGAGATTTCGAATTTGTGGCGTAGCGGCAGGTCGAAAAAACGGTAGGAAAGCGAGAGCGGCATTTGTGGTTTTTAGCTAAGATAGGATTTTGTTTTTTTTTAGCCGCGAATTACATGAACTTCGCTTATAGCCGCATATTTTTAGCCACAGATTCACAGATTTCTTTTTTTTTTAAAATTAAACGAATTCTGCGACAAACGAAATCTGTGAATCTGTGGCCAAAATTGTATGCATTACATGTGTAGAACTGTTAAGTAAATATGTTTTTTTCCTTGCCTGGTTTTCGATGGTGTTTTGCCGCTTATTTTTTTTGCCGCGGATGTATGGTTTTTACGGTTATAGGAATTAAGACGTTGTCAATTATTGATTCCGCGTGAGGGATTGCAGCGGCATCCTTTTGTGAGCTTTTTCAGCTTACAAAAGATACAGCGGACAGCCCGACGCCGGCGCTTTTATAAGTTCGTCGGCAGGCGCAAAATGCATTCGCCGGCGGCACGCCCAAACCCTGAACCTCGTACCCTGAACCTTGTACCCTGAACCTTGTACCAAAAAAAAGCAGGGCCAACTACAACCCTGCTTTTAAAAAATACAAACAACTATATAACAAACCAACTAAACAACTACGCGGTTATCTGGGATTTTGCGATTTCGGTGTCGGCCTGCACGTGGGCCGCGTTCGCTCTTCCCGAAGGATCTTGGTTTTCCTGCCATTTCGGGATCCACTTGCGCACGGTTTGCGCCGCCGCGAGCTGAGGGAAATGTTTATGGAAAATGTCCCGGTAAAAATACGCCTCCTTGGTTGCAGGCGTGTTGTAAGGGAAGCGCTGTTCGGCGGCTTCCATCTGCTCGTCGGTGACTTGGGACGAACAATAACCTATCAACGTGTCGATCCAGTTGTAACCGACGCCGTCACTGAATTGTTCCTTTTGGCGCCACAACACTTCGGCCGGCAAATACGGCTGATCGGGTGTGTCGAATGCTTTCCTGAGGATATACTTTTCAACGCCGCCATAGGTTTTTGGCTGCTTCTGCTCAGCTTCGATAAGCATGGCGACGTCGAGAAATTGTGTGTCTAAAAATGGGACGCGGGCTTCGAGACCGTGCGCCATCGTGGATTTATCGGCACGAAGCAAATCGGCTGTGAAGAGCTTTTGGACGCGTTCGATGGTTTCTTTTTGGAATTCTTCAGTTGAAGGCGCGTTCCTGAAATACAGATAACCTCCGAAGATCTCATCGGCTCCTTCGCCTGAAAGCACGACTTTTATGCCTTGTTCGGTGATCGCTTTCGATAGGAAATACATCGGCGTACTTGCGCGAACCGACGTCACGTCGTACGTTTCCAAATGCCAGATCAGTTTTTCGAGGATCTCGATTCCCTGCTCGATCGTAAAGTGGATTTCGTGGTGCTTTGTCCCGAGGAATCCGGCCACCTTTCGTGCCGCCGCCGCATCGGGAGCCGACGGGTCAAGCCCGATCGAGAACGAATGCAGGTCTTTTCCTTTTTCCTTGAGCAATCTCGCGGCAATCGACGATGTCAACGATGAATCCAATCCGCCTGAAAGCAACACTCCGATCGGCACGTCGCTCATCAATCGTTTCTCGACGGCTTGCGTCAATGATTCGCGGATCGCTTCCATATCCAAACCTTTGTCGGCTTTCGTGTAATCTTCATATTCTGGCTTGTAGTATTTTACGAAGCCTGTTTTCGGGGTGTAATAATGTCCCGGAGGAAACGTGGAGAACGTCTTGCATTGGTCGGCGATGGGCTTCATTTCGGACGCGAAATACACACGGCCACGTTCATCAAGCCCGTAGTAAAGCGGCTTCACTCCCAGCGGATCGCGTCCGGCGATGAAATCGTCCCCGTCAATTACGACAAACGCGAAGTCGCCGTCCAACAGGTGCAGAAATTCATATCCGAACTCCTCGTATAAATGCACAATAACTTCAGAATCTGATTTGCTGCGGAACGTATGGTGTTTCAAGACCGTATCGCGCAACGTCTGGTGGTTGTAGATTTCGCCATTGTGGACCATCCAGGCCGAACTGCAACCTTGGATCGGCTGCTTTCCTGAATGAAGGTCGATTATCGAAAGGCGCTCGTGGCTCAGGATGTGGCCTTTTTCGGTCACATGCATATCGCTTTCGTCGGGACCGCGGTGCGACATCCTTTTAGACAATTGCTTTACGAGTTGTTCGTCTTTTCCTTTTCCGATGATGGCGAGTATTCCACACATAACTGCTTATCTTGTTTTTATTGATAATGCAAAGATGTGGGATTGGTTATGATTGAAAAACGGAATCGGTAGTTTTGGTTTAAAATTTAAATTTTATAATTCGAAAAACACAAAATGTGTAAGATTCAAAAGCTAAAAATGATTATACGGTATCAAATCTAAAGTCAAGATGCTGTTTCCACTTATAATTTGAAACTTTAACGAGTCGTGAAAAGGCATTCTTCTGATGGAATACATATCTGATTAATGACACGACGACGCGGATTTCTACGATAACGTTTATTGGAGGAATCCGTGTCATCTGCGCAATCCGTTCAATCAGTGCTCCTGCCCATCGGTCACTTTATCCGGCTCGCGATGTATTGAGGGAAAGTCGCAACCGCAGTTTTCAATCGCGACGCGTTTGCGGTTTGCTGTTGTTTGTCGGTGAGATTATAATTGTAATGGTCGAACATGAAATACACGAGCACGCGATTGAAATCGTCAAGCGTCGCATCGGAAATCATTTCAAGCATCCGGCTTTGGAAAAGTTCGAGGTCGGCGCTCTCCGACAACGCGCGTCCCGTCCTGCCGATACTGCTGTAATAATGGTTGTCGGCGGCATTCTGCGTGCGCAATGAAATCCCGAAGATCAAATCGGGCACGTTCACGTCGAGGACTTCGATCTCCTTTATGTATGTTTTTCGCGATTGCCACGCATAACTACCGTCACTCACACAATCCATGCGGTCGTTCATGATGTCGAGGTGAGCGCGCAGGAAGATTTCCCATTTCGTGGTTTCGGCGGCGAGCAACGCGATTTGTTGGGCATGTTCGCGCGGCCGGCTGTCCATGCTGCAACCGCCCGTCACTATGCGATGGCGTTTCAATTCGAGCGCGTCGGATTTTGAAATATATTTTGCCACGTAATCTTCGAATTCACCTTCGCTGCCATTGTTGTTTTTGGCGTCGGAAAGCGCTTCAAAAAGACGTCTCGTAAAACTAGAATCGACGCGTTTAAGCGAATCGACGCGGGTTTCCAATTTCACAAGGTACAAACTGTCGCGTTTGTCGAATACGCGCATTTGCTTTTCCATTTTGGCTTTGAGCTTTTCATTTGTCGTTTCGTAATACGTATTATAATCAAAATCGGGCGTAGGTCGTTTGAGCGTTTTATGGATGTATTCGACGAAATTTCTTGCTTGCGATGGTTTGTCGTCCGAATCGATAAAATCAAAATTGGAACTCGCGTTTCTGTAGATCACGTGAGACGTCGTGTCGATCAAGCAATCGGAATACGAGATCATGCGCGAATATTTCTCGGGAAGTTTGCGTGAGGAGAAATCATCCACGACATAGAACGCCTCGATCGATTCGGCGCTGTAGTTGTCCTTTTCGTAAAATTTAAACAGCCATTTTGCGCGCAGAGGCGACTTTAATTTCGGGTCGGCCGAATCGAATTCCAAACGCTGTCCGCCCGCCTCGCCTATTTCGACTGCCGAAATGATTGTGATGTTTTCTTGACGGCGATCCTGAGTGGATTGCAATAACAACAGATCTTCATCGACGATGGCTCGCGGATATTTCGCCTTGAATTTCTCGAACGACATACCTGCTTCGATATCCTTAAGCGCTTCTTTCGCGCGTTTTCCTTCGAGCGTCACGTGATGTCCGCGTGCTTGCTTTACCGAGATGAAAGCTTTATTGGTTTCGCACACCTTGAACTTGAGGTTCAGCGAATCGACGATGTGCTTGAGCTTGGAAACGGCGACGTCCGAGTAGATCAGCCCGTTGTCGTGGACCGGAAATTCCGATTGGGCGCTTGCGACAAACCCCAGGAGCAATGCCAAAAAAAAGCATAACGTTTTCATTTGCAGTGTGTTTTATCTTACAACTACAAAACGCTTTCGATAGTATATTTCGAACCGTGTATTTCGAATGAATGGCCAGCCTCGTGGCCAAGAAGTTCGGTTCCGAGTGGCGATTGGGGCGAAAGCGCGAGGATATTCGTGCCGTCGATGTTGATTTTTGGCAGAGCGGCACTCACGAAAAGATGGATGCCGTTTGCTTTTACCAAACTTCCGAGAACGACCCTGTTTGAAGAATTTTCAGGATTTATTTTTTCGAGCACGGCCTTTTGCGTCAGGCATTCCGACAGTTTCGTATTCAGTTTTTCCTGCTCGATGTGCATCATCGAAAGCGCTGTCTCGTGTTTGTCTCCTGCCGATCCTTTCGCATCGTTCTGCGCGTCGATCGTCAACCCTGAAATCATGTCGCGGAACACATCGATCTTATCGTTGACGAGTTGGAGATAGCGTTCGTGGATGGCTTTTTTCATTGTTTGTAGCTGTAGGCTTTAAGCTTTAGGCTTTGGAATCGTTTTGTGATGACGTTCTTCGTTCCGTAAGAACTCGCGTTCGATCGTAATTAAGTTGGGAGAAATGGAGTTTACTTTTCGGCAATCTCTTTGAGTGATTTCAATACCGGATTTTCTTCGTCGCTTTCTTTTTCAGGCATTGCGCCGGGCCGATCGTCTTCCTTTAGAATTTCGAGTTTCGTTTGATTTTGAACGTCTGAGATGACGTAGCTCATGACAAAATAATTTTCAGGTTTGTCCTCGAGTCCCGGCCTTGGGAAAAACAGGCTGTATTTGATCAATTGATTGGGGATGACCTCGAGTATCGTTCCCCATTGCTCAAATATCTGGTCTTGCCATTTTGTTTGGAACCGTATTTGGCTTCCGACTTTCCAATCGGTCAAGACATCGCTGCCAAATTGCCATTGCTTGACAAGTTCCGGCTGGGTCAGCGCATTCCAGACATTTTGTTTCGGAGCATTTATCAATACCGTCGATCTGCTTGTTATCATATTCCAGTTTGTTCTACTCATCACAGCACATGTCCGGCCCGCGCTTCGCCTGGCGCTTATCTCTGATCGAAATAGGATTTAACAAATTTCCAACTGAAAAAAGCACGCCTAAAGCCTAAAGCCTAAAGCCTAAAGCTTACAGCCTAAAGCCGCCTAAAAATCAAACTTATAATTCGCGCCCACCATAACCTGAATGCCCTGTACCGGATAATTCAGCCATTTCTCGTAATTCTGGGCCGCGAGATTGCTGCCTTTCAGGAAGAACGACAAGCGCTCGCTGAATTTGTATCCAACGTGAGCGTTTGCGTCAAAATAGCCGTCAAGCGTCTGCACTTCGGTAGTTCCGCCGCCGACATCGGTGAAGTCAAGCAGATCCTTGCGTTCGCCTACGTAGAAAACATCGGCCCCGGCGTACCATTTCTTGGTAATGTCGACGTCAAGGCTTGCACCTGCCGTGATTTTCGGTAAGTTCCAGGCGTATTCCTGATCGTCGGTTTTGTAATTGTTGAAAGCCGCGTGGATTCCGAACGAAACCGACTTCGAGAAATCAGCGTTCAATTCACCGTAAACGCCCGCCGTCGTCACGTTGTCGTACACGACTCCGAACGAATTCGCATACTCGTAGCCACCGAAATCAGGGCTTCCGTCAGGTCCAGGAAATTGATTGAGCAAAAACATCGCCTTCGCCTTTTCGCGCTTGAAGAAGCCACGCACATTGTAGCTCACGCTGTTCGCAAGTTTTCCTTTGAGCCCGCCGAAAACTTCGAACTGGCGATCAGTCGGCGCGATGAACAACGTCGGGGAAACGAATGGATTCGCATTGGTAAAATCGCGATATGAATTCTGGTCGAGCCCGCCTTCAGCTCCCGCGTAGAAAACCATGAGGTCGCCCACGAGCTTGAGCGTAGCGTTGACTTGCGGATAGATGAAGAATTTGCTTTCGCTGGCCTCGGTGTCCATCGAGTAAAATGCCGACGCACCGATATTTACCGTCCAATCGTTGCGGTTGATTACGAACGACGGATGGATGCCGAAATTCGCAAATCCATATTTTATAGGAGTCGTGGAATCCCCGAAATATGGTCGGTCGAATTCACCTCCCAAATAATCGACGATAACGTCAGTCTTGATAGCGGTTTCGGCAATGTCGAATGCGAACGACGGCTTGAAGATCAAACGGTTTTCAGCCGAATCGTAACTGTCCCAAAAACGGTTGTATTTCAAACTTGCACCCGTGAAAAAGCTTTCGCCGACTTCAACGCGACCGCCAAGATAAGCGTTGTGATACGTGTGTTGCGGATCGATATCATTGAACAACGCCTCGTCGAAATATGGTTCGTCGCGATAGATTCCGTACCAGTTGTAGACTTGGTGCTGATATCCGGCGTCGACGTTCCACGATAAATTATCGACACGGCTTCCGTACGTCAAATCGAGAGACGTGTTCGAAAATTTGTCGTCGAGCACCAGATCGTTTATGCCGCCATTCGACGAGAAATGTCGGAACGAACCGCCGACATAGCCGTTATCACCGACTTCCTCGGTCACGAACAATTCGCCCACGCGGTTGAAATAATTTCCGAGACCGAGCGTCGCGTAATTCTTGAACAGCCGTTCCTTTGCCGTTTTATCAACCGCGGCCGCGCGTCCTTTTGAAGGCGTGAACGTCGAGGCGACCGGAAACGAGAAAATATTGTACTTGATGATTTCCTTTTTCGTGGTCACCGAATCTTCAAGCGTCGGCGTTTCCTTTACTTTGAACGCGTCTGAAATCGTCGGCGTATACGGTTTTACGACGTTTACGACTTCGGTTCCTATGTTCTCGTTTTTCTTCTGGGCGAACGTTTGTTGAACGCCTGCCGACAGCAAAAACAACGCGATGATATATTGGGTCTTTAATTTCATGTGTATGATTTTATCGGGTTGGCGTTTATTCGGTGATCGATGAATTGGTTTGTGATTCCTGAGATTTGATCGTCGCGAGTTCTTTTTGCGCTTCCTCGACCACGTCAGGATAAGCCGCGAAATTCTTGATGATGCTTTCCAGGATGTAGGTCGCCTGGAAACTGTCCTTCAAACCGTAGAAGTTCTTGGCCATGACGAGCAAACCTTTCGCTCCGAAATATTTGTAGCCCGAATAATCCTTGGCGAGTTTTTGCACCGTCGTGTTCGACGCTTCGTATTTGCCGTCCTTGTTCTTGAAATAAGCATCGTAATACAAGGCTTCGGCCGCGAGTTCACCTTTGGCGATCGTAAGCAACTTGGCGTAAGCCGTTCTCGCTTTCGCCTCGTCGTTGGTTTGCCATGCCGATCGCGCCACGATGATCTGCGCATCCGATTTGACTTTGTCGTCCATTTTAGGATTCGCCAACACCTTGTCGGCGTAGATCACGGCATTCGGATAATCCTTTTGCTCGTAATAGGTTTTCATCAGGTTTGCCTGTGCGAACGTGACGTTTTGCGGATATTCGGCTTCGGCTTCAAGACGCTTCAAGATCGCCTGCGTCTTGGCGACGTCGGTTTTCTTGAGATAGATTTCGGCCAGGCGCGCGAGTGATTGCTCGGTGAATTCGTTTCTCGGCTTCGAGATCGCGAACTCGTAACCTGAAACCGCGTTGTCCATCAAACCGTCCTTATAATACAATTGGGCGAGGTAGAAATTAGCTTTGAGCGCGTGCAATCCCGACGGGAATTTCGCGACATAGCCGCTGAATCCTGAAATAGCCGCTTTCGTATTGTTTTGCTGATATTGTTTTTCGGCCGCTTCGTACGTATCGTTGTCGAGTTCGGCATCGGATACTTCCACGAAATCAAGCGTGCGGACCCAAGTCGCGTATTCATCGACGCGCCCGTTATCGACGTAGATGATGCGCGCCGTCGAGACCGCTTCTTTTGCTTCGGGCGAATTCGGAAACTGTGACGCGATCTGTTTGAATTTCGTCAATGCCTGCGTGTCGTTGTCGGCGTTGTAGTAATTCAATCCTTGTCGTAGCAACGCTTTTGGCGCGTACGAGCTGTTCGGATATTCAGAAACGAGCTTGTCGTAGGTTTGGTTCGCCTGTTCGGTTTTTTTCTCGGCCACATATACGTTTCCGAGTTCGAACATCGCATCGTCGCGATATTGGGATTTCGTGAACTTCGCGTTGAACTTATTCAAGTCTTCGATCTTCTTGTCGTTGCGCTGTACGAATCCGTACGAGATCGCTTTTTGGAACGCCGCGTAATCGGCATCGACGCCGCCCATTTCGATCGCTTTGTTGTACGCATCCATCGCCGGCCAGTATTTCGCGGTCACGAAACGGCAGTCACCCAAACGCAAGTAAGCGTCGTTGAGCCTTGTTTTGTCGGCTTTGCCCGATGCGATGAACGCGTCGAAATTATTCCCGGCCTGGTCGTATTCCTTCAATTTGAAATATGCGTAAGCCAGGTTATAATTGAAGTTCTTGTATTCGTTCGTCGCTTTCGCCTCGGGGAAATTCGCGAATTGCTTGAACGAGATCAACGCTTCGTTGAAGTTGTCGAGCGTGTATTCGGTCTCGGCTTTCCAGAACGTGGCGCGAGCCGTGAAATGTGCGTTGCGAGGTTCGGCGATTGATTTGTTGAACATCGTGAGCGCCTGTGCGTAATTGCCGTCGGTGTACAATTCGAGGCCGCGGTAAAAAGTAACTTTCTGATAGGCTTCGCGGTTCGCCGTCTTGTTCTTTTCAAGCAGTACGAGCGCGCCTTCGTAGTTTTTGGACGTGATGTAGGAGTTGATCAGCAAGCCTTCGACCTCGGTTTTTCCGGCGTTGTTGGGATATTTTTGAAGGAAATTCGCCAACACATCGGGAACGGGTTGATACGAGTTTCCGATTTCGTAACTCAATTTCGCGTAGTTGAGCGCTGCGTCTTCGGCGATTTTCGCGTCGAATTCCATCTCGGAGGCATTCTTGAACGCATTGAGCGCCTGTTGCTTTTTGTCGGTCTTCAAATAACTTTCACCCAAGTGGTAATAGGCGTTTTGCGCAACCGAATCCTTGCCGTCTATGATCTTGTTGAACTGCGTGATCGCGTTCTCGTAATCGTTTTGCTTGTAATACGCGTAACCGAGCTGGTAATAATCGGTGTTCGTCCACTTGCCTTTCTTGCCGCGGTATTCCTTGAGATATGGAATGGCCTTGTCGTATTGCTTGAGGTTGAAATAACTCTCGCCTATGATCTTGTTGAGCTCCGATTTTTCCATCGCATTCGAACGTGCCATGGCTTTCTCGCCCGACTTGATCGCCTGGTCGAACTTGCCGAGCTTGAAGTTCATGTCGGCTTCGAAATACGAGAGTTTCTCCTTGTATTTTTCTTCGCCCGACACTTCGTCGAAATACTTGCTCGCTTCCTTGTAATCGTTCGCATCATAGGCCATGAAGCCCATGTAATACTTGGCTTGGGAACCGTATTCGGGTGAATTCAAAACCTGGTTGAAATAGGCGGTCGCTTCTTTTTTCTTGCCGGCGCTGAAGAACGCGTAGCCTTTCTGGAAGTTGAATTTATCGCGCTCCGATGCTGAAAGCGTGCCTTCGTCGACCTTGTCGAACCATTGCAGCGCCTGTGGATATTTGCCTTGCTCGAAGTAATAGTGGGCGACTTCGATATACGCTTGGTTTTGTTTGGTGCTCGTCGGGTAATCGGCTACGAACGCTTCCATTTTCTCGTCGGCGTTGGGTTGCTCGAGGCGAATGGCGCAATTGGCGCTGTAGTAGGCGCAATCGGCTTTTACCGACGTGCTTTCGTTTTCGTCCTTGACCTTTTCGAAAAGTGTCTGGGCCGACTGGTATTGGCTATCCTTATAAAGCTCTAGCGCGCGGTCGAATTCCTTCAGTTTATGGGTGTTGATTTCAGACATCTGCGCTGAAATGGAGGCGATTCCCCCAAAGAAAAGCAGGGCGGCGAGGCGGGTTCGTTTACGCATTCTTGTGTTGTTTAAATTTTCGGATCGGCGTGAAAAACCAGACCAATCCATCAAAAGTACCTTTTTATGCAGGTTATAACGGGTTGGGTTTGGGTTTTATTATGAACATTTTTTTTAACATTTTTGAGTTTGTTGGTTTGTTGATTTGTTGATTTGTTGATTTGAGGTGCTTGTCTTCCGTTTGGGATTTTGCATTGATTGATGTTTTGATTTGTTGATGTGTTGATGCGTTGATTTGTTGATTTGTTTATTTGTTGATTTGAGGCGCTTGTCTTCCGAGGTGAATTTTTATTGATTGAAGCATTGTGCGATTTGATTTTTGGAACACGGATGACGCGGAAAGGCACGAATTTGACGGATTCGTTTTTTGGATTGGAGGATGAGTGGTTTTTTGTTGGGATGTTTTAGGCGACGACTTGTTGATGTGTTGATTTGTTGATTTGTTGATTTGTTGATTTGAGGTGCTTGTCTTCCGTTGGGAGAATTTGCTTTGGTTGATGTTTTGTGCGATTTGATTTTTGGATCACGGATGACGCGAAAAGGCACTAATTTGACGGATTCGTTTTTTTGGATTATAAGACGAATATTTTTGTTTCGCATTTTTTTGTAGAAGAAACAAATTTGACGATTCCACAAGATCATTCCTTTGAAAACCAGATTTTCCCGAGCGCAGCGAGAACTGATAAGAATCCGTTTAATCTGCGCCTTTCCGTGTCATCCGCGTTCCTTTTAAAAAGTCGGAAAAAAAATCAAAACGTCCCCGACCGCACTGTTAACCAACTAGAATCCGCGAATATCCCAATCATCCGCGTTCCAATCACAAGTCCACATTTTGCACAATCATCAATTGGAACGCCCGCGTTAGGGATTGACGCTTTGCTTGAGCTCGTTTTGGAGTGCAACGCAAAAACAGCGAGTGCGGAAAGCCCGGCGCCGCTGATTCGCGAATCAGAGAACGCACGCGAATCGGCGCAACGCCCAAAACATTCATTTTATACGCTAAACATTGCACTTTGCACTTTGCGCTTTGCACTTTTTCCTTACTTTTACGCTCAAACTTTCAATCATGCCAGAACCCGTAGTTTCCCTCTCGAACGTCACGATTTTTCAGGACGAACGCGTCATTTTGTCGAATGTGAACCTCGAAGTCGCCCAGGGTGAGTTCATTTACATCATCGGGAAAACCGGGACCGGAAAGAGTTCGTTCATGAAGACGTTGTACGCCGACCTCAAGTTAAAGGAAGGTCAGGCGAGCATCGTCGGTTATGATCTGGCGAAGTTGAAAGAGTCGCAGATTCCTTTCCTGAGACGAAAAATCGGGATCGTTTTCCAGGATTTCAAACTCCTGCCCGACCGTTCGGTGAACGAGAACATGCTTTTCGTTTTACGTGCGACGGGTTGGAAAGACAAGGCCGAAATGCAAGCCAAGATCGACGAAGTCCTCGACAAGGTCGACATGCGCAACAAGGCGAACAAGATGCCGCACCAGATCTCGGGCGGAGAACAGCAACGTATCGCCATCGCGCGCGCTTTGTTGGTTGCGCAAGATCAACGCGAACGGACAGGCGATCGTCATGGCGACGCACGATTATGCGTTGTTGCTCAAGTTTCCGAGTAAGACGTTGAAGTGCGATAACAATACGCTTTTTGAAGTGGTGCAACGCACGGTTTAATTATGAATTTTGAATTATGAATTATAAATTGCGTTTGGGAAATCCGAACGCATTTTTTTTTTGAATCATAATTTGTGGTCAAATCGTCCTTTACACTGAATCCCATTCATAATTCATAATTTATAATTCATAATTTCAATTGCTTTCAATCCTGATCCCAACTTACAATTACGACATTTTCGCGCTCGCCGCTAACGTGAACCGACAATGCGTGTTGCTACAAATCGATTTCGAGGTTATCGTGATCGACGATGCGTCGGGCGGGTTCGTGAGTGAAAATAGCCGCATCAATTCGCTCAACAATTGCTCCTACTCGATTTTACCCGAGAATGTCGGACGCAGTAAAATCAGGAATTTGCTGGCCTCGAGGGCGAAATATGATTGGCTGTTGTTCCTGGACGCCGATGTGTTGCCGGTTCGCGATTCGTTTATCGCAAATTATTTGGAACACACGAACAAGCTACAAGCCGTGAATGGCGGAATTTTATATACCAATAAAAAACCGGACGATAACAAAATGTTGCGTTGGACATATGGGAAAAGCCGAGAAGCGTTACCCGCGAACGCTCGTTCCAAAAATCCGTATCTCGCGTTTTTATCGCTGAATTTCCTGATTCCGAAAGCGCTTTTCGAACAAGTGAAATTCGACGAAAGCCTTCCGAATCTACGGCACGAGGACACGGTTTTTTCATACCGATTGCAACAGAAAAACATCACGGTCTTACACATCGACAATCCCGTTTACCATTTAGGGCTCGACACGTTCGACATCATGCTCAACAAGGAACACGAATCGTTGCAAGCGTTGAAATTGCTTGTCGAATCAGGGAAAATATCGCCCGAGTACGTCAAAATGGGACGTTATTATGCGTTTCTCAAAAAAACAAGTTTAGCGTTTTTCGTGTCGGCGTTTTTTGAACTGACGCGAAAATCATTGCTTTCCGATATTTCAAAACCGAATCCGTCGCTGTTTTGGTACGACGTGTACCGACTCGGCTATCTTTGCAGCCTAAAATCCTGACATGCCGCATTTTTCGATCGTCATACCGCTTTACAACAAAGGAAATCACATCGAGGAAACACTTCGCAGCGCGCTTTCGCAAACCTTTCCTGACTTTGAAATCATAATCGTGAACGATGGTTCGACCGATGACGGTTTAGATCGTGCAAGTTCAATTTCGGATGATCGGATAAAAATTTTCACGACCGATAACAAAGGTGTTTCAGCTGCGCGCAACTTCGGAATTTCAAAATCGCAAGGTGAAATCGTCGCTTTTTTGGACGCCGACGACACCTGGAACCAAAACCATCTTTCAGATTTGCATCGGCTTTCAATCGAATTTCCGACTTGCGGATTGTTTGCGACAGCCTACGATTGGCGACTAAATGGAAAAATAGTTCCGATCGGATTTTCGGGAATTGAAAGAAATAAAAGTGGAATCGTAAATGACTTTTTCGCGTCGAGTTTAAAGCACAGGATCGCCTGGACATCGGCGGTCGCGGTTCCGAAAAAAATTTTGGACGACGTTGGAAATTTCAACGAAAACATCACGCTCGGTGCGGGCGAAGATTTGGATCTATGGATTCGGATCGCGATTAAATATCAGGTCGCGTTCTGCAATAAATCCTCGGCAATCCACAATCTCGGCGCGCAAAATAGAATGTCGTTGACCGATACGACGACGCGTTCGTTCGCTTTGCTCGATCAATTTTCATCGAACGAGAAAAACAATCCATCGTTAAAGAAATTTCTTGATCTATACCGAGCCGAATTCGCGCTCAAAATGAAACTCGCGAACGATGTCCGAAGTGATTTTTACATGCGACAGATCGATTTCAGGAATCTTCCGTGGCGCACGAACGTGTTGCTTAAACTTCCGCTCGCATTACTAAAACCGCTGTACCAATTCAAAAAGAAATTGGAACGAAACGGCGTTTCGGTCTCGGCTTACTATTGAATTCGCAGGAATTCGTTGAAATCCCGGATGTAATCGTCCTCGTCGAATTCGCCTGACGAAATCACCAAGCAAACCGCTCCCGATGAAAAATTCTCGAGTTCGCGCCAGGTATTTTTGGGAATCAAAAGCGCCTTGTCGGGTTTGTTGAGCGTTACGGTTTCGCGTGATTTCCCATCGTGCAAAACCACGTCAAAACTTCCGGAAAGTGGCACGAGCAACGCCGCCTGTTCCTTGTGCGCATGACCGCCGCGTGACGCGCTGCTCGGGACGTCGAACAAATAATAGACGCGTTTGATCTCGAACGGCAAGACGTTTTTTTCGATGACGCCGATGTTGCCGCGGTAGTCGTTTATGGTGGGAACTTGTATGAGTTGGATTTGCATTTTCGTGGTTGATGCGTTTATTTGTTGATTTGTTGATTTGTTTATTTGTTGATTTGTTGATTTGAGTGCATGCCTGCCGGATAAGTTAGATTATTGATCCAGGTTGAGCAGTCGCATCCAAACTTTCCCGATTTGTTCGATATCGAATTTGGCGACACTTGCTTTTGCATTTGCGCGACAATCGTTTCGCAACTCGTCATTCGCATGCATTTCATTGAGCGCGTCGATGAACGCCTTCCAATCCTGGTCGGGAACGAGCAAGCCGTTTTGGCGATTTTCGATGAATTCCGATGGTCCGGACGCGCAATCGAACGACACGACAGGCGTTCCGCAGGCAAGCGATTCGGCAATCGTGTTGGGCAAGCCTTCAAATTTACTGGAAAGTACCGTAAATTCGGCATTTTTCATGTATTTGTACGGATTGTCGACGAAACCCTCGAAGATCACATTTCCGTCGAAACCTTCGTCGTTCACGAGTTTTTCGAGCGTCGGTTTGAGCGGACCGTCGCCGAGCAAAAGCAAACGCACATCATTTTGATGCAAATTCGATTTCGAATACGCCCCGATCAATTTCGCGAATTGTTTGTGGTCGTCGAGCGACATGCGGCCGACGGTGAGAATATACTCGTAATCGCGGTTGAAAAATTCATTCGAAAGCGCGACAATTTTATCGGTCTCGATCGGATTTAAAATCGTCGTCACGTTTTCGTACCCATATTTCGAGCGCACTTTTTCTTCAATTTGCGATGCGACGGTCACGATTTGGAACGCGTTTTTGAACAGCTTTTTCCCGACTGACAAACTCGGCGTGAAATACCAATCGGTCTCGTAACTGTGGATCGTCGGAATGTATTTCGAGCGCGAAAGTAGTTTTGCGAAAATGCGCTCGCGAAACGGTTTGTGGCGCGTCCTGAAATCGATTATGAAATCGAAATCGTTGTTTTTAAGATAATCGGAAAGGATTTTGAACCGCCAGAACAAATTGAAAATCCCGCCCTTCCAATCCTTGCCCAAGTTGAGCAATTCGCCTGAAAACTCGTACGTGACCGCGTCGATGAAAATGACGTTGTGCACGTCGATGCCTTGTCGCGAGAAGTAATTGGAGAGCACCGCGTGGATCTTGTCGGCACCGCCCGACGAAAGATTGTTCCCGATCAGGCAAATTTTGGGTCGTCGCATCCGATGACTTTAATTACATTTGAAACAAATATACCATTTTATGAGGATACTGCTCGTGGGTGAATTCAGCAGGCTTCACAATTCGCTCAAGGAAGGGCTCGTCGCGCTTGGCCACGAGGTTACTCTGGTTGGCAGCGGAGATGATTTCAAGGATTTTCCGGTTGATTTTTCGATCGCCTCGCGAACTGTCGAAAGTTCCGGGTCGTTGCGGTTTTTGAGCAGGATTTCGAATAAGTTGTTCGGAATTCGGTTGGAAACGATTGAAAAAGGCCGACGGTTCGAGCGTTTGCTCCCGAAATTGAAAAATTACGACATTGTGCAACTCATCAATTCGGACGCGATCGAAACCACTCCCGAATTTGAAATCGAATTGTACCGAAAACTGTTCTCCCAAAACAAAAAAATCTTCCTTTTGATTTG
Organism: Flavobacterium sp.; assembly: GCF_004211145.1. Taxonomy (GTDB): domain Bacteria; phylum Bacteroidota; class Bacteroidia; order Flavobacteriales; family Flavobacteriaceae; genus Flavobacterium. The sequence goes on from NZ_SEBS01000042.1 coordinate 33,343, forward strand.
CGGCGATGAAACGCCCGTGGTCGACCAACTGCTCAAAAACAAATTACGCTACTCGGTTTTGACGCCGTACTTCGAGGACAAAAATCTCGAACCGTTTTATCGATATACGTTGAAATATACGTCGGACAAACATCGGGAATTATATGATTTCGTTTCGAAAAAAGCCGACGCACTTTTTACGTCGGACCTTGATTACAAACTCGTTATGGACGAGGCCGGCATAAAAACGACTTTGATCCCGAATCCCGTAAACGTCGACAAAATCACGTTCGAAACGTTGCCTTCTGACGGCCCGACCGTAATTTTCTATGGTGCGAACAAATACAGTTCGGTCAAGAAAGGCGGGAAATTTTTCGAAAAAGCACTCGAAATAATCAAACAGAAATATGGTGCAGATGTGCGGATTGAAACCGTAAACAGTCTTCCCTATTCCGAATACATCGAACACGTGAAGAAAGCGCATATCGTACTCGACCAGGTCTACGCGTTCGACCAAGGTTACAATGCGCTTGAGGCGATGGCGCGTGGAAAAGTCGTCTTTACGGGAGCCGAATCGGAATTTCAAGAGCATTACAAACTTTCAGGAACGGTTGCGATAAACGCGTTGCCGAATGTCGATTGGATCGTTTCGGAACTTTCGCGTCTTATCGAAAACCGAAAAATGTTGGTTGAAATCGGGAAAAATGCGCGTCGTTTCATCGAAAAAGAACACGATTACAAAGCGATCGCGTCGCGTTATCTCGAACATTGGAATAACGATCAGTCGAGCGCCTTGTAGATTTTGGTCTCGTCGTTTTTGTCGTACGTGTTGTAGCTCGCATCCGATTGTACGTGATCGAGATACTTCGGATCTTCAGACAAATATGAGAAGACGCATCGGAAAAGATTGACCGATGTTTTGAGTTTCGAGTCGTAGGTTTTGCTGTCGTTTCCGTTCCATCGGATCGCGAGTTTCGCCCCGAACGCCGAGTGGAGCAACTGCTTGTCGGTGATCTTGTCATAGATCTGCCACGAATAATCGAACCCGACGAAACCGCCGTGATCGGCCCCGATAATAATCATCGCATCCGGATCGTTCGCGACGATGAAGTCGACGGTTTCCCGCAGCCAATCGTTCGCGATCTTGAGTTTCATCAAATACAATTGGCGCTCGCCTGCCTTGCCCTGGCTGTAATTTTCGTGCACGGCGATGTGGCCAGGATCGAACTTCTCGACGAAGAAAAACGTTTTGGAATTCTTGTTTTCACGAACCTGTTTTTTGAATTCTTCTGAAATCGGTTTGAAAAACGACCAACCGTCCTGCAAAAACGGAAGTTCCTCGGTCTTGAAATTCGTGTAGTCGAACGCGATATCAGGTCGGTTCATCAACAAATACGGCCGCTCGGTTATGAAAAATCGCTTGTAACCGTTGCGCTTGAAGACTTCTAAAACCGGATTTTCTCCGATGATGTAGTCGTTCGCGTTTTTCAAAAGCGAATTTTCGTTCGAGAAATGATGCGACATATTGAAACACGACGCGTTCGATTTCAACGTCGAATTGTAATTGCTGCGAAAGTTGTCGTAATGCGTGAAGCCACGCGCCGTCAGCCAAGCATCAAATGTAGAATTGTCGTAATCGTACAACTTTCCTTTTAGCGTCGCGGCGTTCGCGTAACCGTCGGGCTGCAGATAGTAAATGTTTGGGGATTTCTTGAATTTGGCCGAAACGATGTCGTCAGGCTGCTTGTTCCAATCGGTTGGCGCCGACGCATTTCTCAAAATGATTTTCGCCAACGTAAACGCCGGAAACAACGACATGATCGAAAGCAACACGATGACGACCTTGTAATTGCTGAACTTGAACGACAATAATCCAACCGCGAAAATCCAGGCCAATGTCACTTTTTTCCACGAGATCGAGAGCCCGAGATGCTGTGAAATGTAATAACCGAAAAACGACAACATCAATACGAAAACGACTTGGCGCGCGCGGCTTTTTAATCTTGTTTTCCTGAACAAATAATATCCGATTCCGCAGACCAACATCGGCAAAACCACGAAGTAGCATGTGAAAAACAGAAATTGCTGGTACGAATTCGCGAGGTCGAAATTGTTCGAATAATAAAATAACAACATGTAAAAACCCACGATCAAGCCCGCCAACAGCGGATATTCCTTTTCGCTCCTTACGAATTTCTCGACGCGATTCATGGTTCGCGCCTTTTCATGAAATACAGAATGCGTTCGGCTCCGGGAATGTCGCGTTTCTCGACGATTTCGAAATATTCCGAATAATCGTTCTCGAAATTCCCGACCGTGTAAAAATCGAAATGCGCCTTGAATTCGCGTTTGCTTTCGAGCAGGAATTTCACCCACGAATCGTCGCGCGTCGGGAATTCGATGAGCAGGTTTTTGGAAAGCGAGGCGAAATATTCGGCTGAAAACGAGAACGGTACGTTGCCCGACAACGTGATGTGATGGATCAACGCGAGCGCCATGCAACCCGAGGCTTCGAAACTTTTCAATCGGTCGTGCAACGAAAAACGCTCGCGGTTGTGGAAGCCGTAACCCGCCGCCGGATTGAGCAAATCAGCCACGATCGGCAGGATTTTGT
>NZ_SEBS01000080.1 GCF_004211145.1 Flavobacterium sp.
CGTAGGGCTGTTTCTTCGTTCCATCGATGCTTTTCTCCAAAGCGGATCGGCAGAAGTGAACGGATAACCGACAAGGCACGACTGGTATTGGATCACACCCGATGAAGCCGGAACATGGAATGATGAGTTAAGCGTTTGCAGCGGCTGGTTGTTCGGGATCGTTCCGTCCATCATCCAGAAATAAATCGGCTGGCTTGACGCGACGGTTTGCGGAACAAAATGCGCAACAAGGTTGAAAGTCGCCGACGGTGTAAGCGTGATTTCGGCAGATGTGCTCGACGATGCGCCGCTCCAGTTGCTGAAAACAAACCCCGGATTCGCAACCGCTTTCACAGTTACAGGAATGTTCGAGAAGTAAACTCCCGTCCACGGATACGGAATTCCTACAATTCCCGGAGTTCCGTCTTTAATGTCGATCGTATTAATTTTCACATAGCCGTGCGACGCGTCGTCAACATCAAGGTTTGCATTGATGTTCGAAGAAATCGCGAAAACCGAGCGGATGTGGTTTCGCTGCAGCGCCGGACGTTGAGTCGCAAAATCTTTTTCGCTCTGCACGTAATAATCGTAATCGCCAATGTTCGCAGGTGATTTCCAGCGCGCAATGTGCTCAGGGATTTCGCCGTAAATCTCATTCTTCATCGTTTCGATGATTGACGTGACACGGCTTGACAGGAATGAAGTATTGAGCAAGTCGGCAAAACGGTTGATGAAATAATTTTTGAACGTCGGGTTTTCAAGCATTTTCCGAAGCAGGAATGTAGACCAGTCCGGATTCGTCGGCGCAGTGTCAACCGATGTCGCAATTGCAAGGCTGTTGAGGTTGACGTTGTCTGAAACCACTCCGAAGGTATTGTCCATATCGTGGAAAAGCCAGCGCCAGCGTCCGTCAAGGCCGTTTGCAGCTCCCGGATTGTTCGTGGCGATCTTGTTTCTCCAATATTCGATGTTGTTGTTCGGCCAGTCTTCGTTGAGAAGGAAAATGTTCGCGATAAAATAATCGGCGAAGTTTTCAGGATCCAGCTGGGTTTTGATATAATCATAATTCGCAGGAACCGACAGCGGATGCGAGCCGATGTAGCTGATCATCGCATTGTAATTCGCAGCGTCGCCTTCCTTTGGAACCGCATTCGCCTCCAAATGGTCGATCGCATCGGCATTGTAAACACGCTTGAAATAGCTGTCGCCGTAACGGTCGCGCAAATTCAGGATTCCCCAATATTCGCCGTTCACGAAAGTAATCGTGTTCTGGCAGGCTTCGCGGTCAGGGTAAAGGAAACGGCAGACTTCCTGGTTCATCGCATCGCGGAACATCGTGTTGTGAAAGTCACCGCCCGAGTTGCGCAAAACAAGCTTATCGAAGCTGTCGTATGGCAGGTCGTTGAAGAATTTGTAATCCATATTTGGCTTTCCGTAATCGGAACGCGAATAAAGCGCGATTGATTTGCTTTGGAAAGTCCTTGAAATCCCGCCATGCATGCGGATTCCAACTTCCTGGTTCAGGACTTCGGCGCCGTTCACGAAATAAGAAAGGTTTGCGATTTTTTCGTTTTCGATGCCCGAGC
>NZ_SEBS01000043.1 GCF_004211145.1 Flavobacterium sp.
ATTCATATAACCTGGCAATGTTGGGATGGCTGACTGAAGAATGTATAGAAGCTTCATTTTTAAATCGTTCAGCAAAAGAAGACTGGTATAACATTTTGACAGCCGCATAACGATCTAACGATTGATTGTAGGCCTTATATACTTCACCCATGCCACCCGCGCCGATCTTTTCAAGAAGACGGTAGCCGGCTACTTCAGTTGTAAATTTGCCGTCATAACTCATTTGTATTGCTTTGAAAAGAAAGGCGTCCTCGAAAATAGCGACGACGACGATTCGGTCGTGCAAGAACTTAACTTTGAACTGTATTCGCAGTTGAGGCGAAGCGCAAAAATCCATTCGGGCATGTTGCCGAAGCTTGAAAATTGTTTCCGCGCACTCCAAAATGGCGTTGAATCCGTTAAGATCGGCGATATCGATTTGCTTAAAAACGAACATTCGGGAACTCAAATCCTGCTATACTAAAACGAGATTATGCCCAAAACTATAGACCAATTAACGCGTGAAGCCCTGCAGTTGCTCAAGGATTTGATTGAAATTCCGTCTTTCTCGTCTCAGGAAGAGCAAACGGCGGCTCGCATCGAAACCTGGTTCACGACCCAAAACATTCCATTCGAGCGCGAGAACAACAACATATGGGCGCTCAACAAGTTTTATGACGATTCGAAACCTAACGTGTTGTTGAATTCCCATCACGATACGGTCAAACCGAATCAAGGCTATACGCTGAATCCGTTCGAGGCGATAGAGAAAGACGGCAAACTTTTCGGTTTGGGAAGCAACGACGCAGGTGGTTGCCTCGTATCGTTGCTGGCGACATTCGCGTGGTTTTATGAGCGCGATGATTTGCCTTACAATGTGATCGTCGTCGCGTCGGCCGAAGAAGAAAGCAGCGGCGAACACGGTTTGAACAGCGTGTTGAAACACTTGCCGAACCTCGATTGCGCGATAGTGGGCGAACCTACCGAGATGCAATTGGCCATTGCCGAAAAAGGCTTGCTAGTACTCGATGTTACGGTAAAAGGAACGCCTGGTCACGCCGCTCATCCAAACAACGACAATTCGATCTACAACAGTTTGGCGGTAATCGATTGGTTCCGAACTTTTGAATTTGAGCGCATTTCCGAAATTCTCGGACCCGTAAAAATGACGGTTACCCAAGTCAATGCAGGTTCGCAACACAACGTGGTTCCGGCCGAAACGCGTATGGTCGTAGACATACGCGTGAACGAAAAATATACGAACATTGAAATTCTCGAAGCGGTTCGCGCCAACGTCAACGCCGAGGTAATTCCGCGGTCGATGCATTTGAATCCATCGAGTATTCCAATAAATCACGAGCTCGTGCAATCGGGAATCGCGCTCGGGAGAACGACTTACGGTTCGCCGACGTTGAGCGACCAATCGGTTTTGAGTTGCCAATCGTTGAAGCTCGGGCCGGGAAGTTCGCCGCGATCACATTCGGCGGACGAGTTCATTTACGTGGACGAAATCGGCGAAGGCATCAAATTGTACATAAAAATCATCGACGGTTTTTTTGACCGTCTGAAAAGAAATAGCCTATGAAACTCTGGGAAAAAGGAATCGGCACCGATGAAAAGATAAACGCGTTTACAGTCGGTAACGACCGCGAACTCGATTTGCATTTGGCGAAATATGATGCGATCGGATCGATGGCGCACGCCAAAATGCTCGCGAAAACAAATCTGATATCTGAAGCGGAAGCTGAGGATCTGGTCACTGCGCTCGAGGAAATCCTGTTTGAAATCGAAAAAGGAAATTTTAAAATTGAGGATGATTTTGAGGATGTTCATTCGAAAATCGAATTCCTGTTGATCGAAAAATTAGGCGAAACCGGAAAGAAAATCCACACCGCACGTTCGAGAAACGACCAGGTCTTGACCGATGTGCATTTGTATTTGAAAGCCGAGTTGATCGAGATAAAGCAGTTAGTCAAAGCACTTTTCGACTTATTGTTGCGTCGCGCGAATGAAAATGAAAACGTCATGTTGCCGGGATATACGCATTTGCAGATCGCGATGCCGTCGTCTTTCGGGATGTGGTTTTCAGCCTACGCCGAAAGTTTGGTAGACGATGTCACGATGTTGAATGCGGCGCTCAAAGTCGTCGACCAGAACCCGTTGGGATCGGCGGCGGGTTACGGAAGTTCGTTTCCCATTGACCGAAGTTTCACGACACACGAAATGGGTTTTGCCGACTTGAAATACAATCCCGTCGCGGCGCAAATGAGCCGTGGAAAAAGCGAAAAAACCGCGGCGTTCGTGATGTCGTCGGTTGCGGCGACGCTGTCGAAATTTTCGATGGATGTGTGCTTGTATCTGAGCCAGAACTTCAATTTCCTGAGTTTGCCCGAAAATTTGACGACGGGTTCGAGCATCATGCCGCACAAGAAAAACCCCGATGTTTTTGAACTCATTCGCGGCAAATGCAATAGAATCCAGGCGTTGCCGTACGAAATCACATTGCTCACGAACAACTTGCCGAGCGGGTACCACAGGGATTTCCAATTGCTTAAGGAAGGGATTTTTCCCGCGGTTGAGAGTTTGAAATCGTGTTTGGAACTTGTGATCTTCGGAGTCGAAAACCTGATCGTGAATCCCGAAATCCTCGACGATAAGAAATACGATTACCTGTTCACGGTCGATGCGTTGAACGAGCTGGTTTCAAACGGAATTCCTTTCAGGACGGCCTACCAACAGGTCGCGAGCGAAATCAATGACGGGAATTTCTCATCGCCGAAAGCCACGAAACATACGCACGAAGGTAGCATCAACAATTTGTGTCTCGACAAGATCAAAGCGAAGATGAACGCCGAAATATAGTTTTGGATGACGGGATTTCTACGTAACGAAAACCGCAACCCCGATGCGAGCGGATATCCTTTTTGGCTGAACCTGCAAGGTTTGGCAAAAAGATAGGAGCGGGCAGCGGGAAGATGTTGCCCAAATCTAAAATCAAATCACCATTCGTTCACCTTGTTCGCGTCCATCTTCAGGAAAATGAACAGCAAAATGGTAAAGCCCCAAAGTCCCGAACCGCCGTAGGAAAAGAACGGCAACGGTACGCCGATGGTCGGGAAGACGCCCAATACCATCGCGATGTTCACGAAGAAGTGAATGAACAGAATTGTGGCTACGCAATACCCGTAAACCCGCGAAAATTTGGTTTTTTGCCTCTCGGCGAGGTAAATAATCCGCATGAAAAGGATCACGAAAAGGCCGAGTACGACCACGCAACCGATAAATCCCCATTCTTCTCCGACAGTCGTGAAAATGTAATCGGTGTGTTGTTCGGGCACGAAACCGCCTTTGGTCTGCGTGCCTTCGAGATAGCCTTTGCCGAACCAACCGCCAGATCCGATTGCGATCTTTGACTGGTTGATGTTGTATCCGACGCCTTTCAGGTCGACCTGTTTACCGAGCAAGATATTGAAACGGTCGCGGTGGTGTTGCTTGAAGACATTGTCGAAAACGTATCCCACGGAAAGCGTGAAAATCGTAACGCCGAGTAACATCAGCGCACTTTGGACGATGTTGCGATCGACGATCCTGCTTCGGTAATAAAAGAATACCAGGATCAATGCCGCGATGCCGATGATGACCCAGGATTCCAAAACGAGCGACAAAACGAAAACGACGATCGCGATGAATCCCGTCCACAGATACCAAGCGGGCAAACCTTCGCGGTACAGAACTAGGAAAAATGCCGAGTAGATCAATGCGCTCCCGGGATCGTGAGGCACGATCAAAATAACGGGAAGCATGATGATTCCCAAGGCTTGCAACTGTCTTGCCTGATCTTTGAGGTTGACTTGCACGTCGCTCAGGTATTTCGCCAATGCCAACGCCGTGGCGGCTTTCGCGAATTCGGCTGGCTGGAAACTTATCGGCCCGAACTGGTACCAGTTGACCTGGCCTTTGATCTCTTTCCCGAAGACGTACAATCCGGCGAGCAATAGTAATGCGAAACCGAAAATGATGACGGCGTATTTCTCATAGAATTTTCCGTCGAGCGCCAAAATCACGATGATGAGCGGAATCGAAAGACAGATGAAGATAATCTGCTTGCCGTAAATTTCACTGAAATCAAAAACCGATTCGACGCCCACGGGAGACGAGGACGAATAGATATTGAGCCAGCCCAAAAGGACGAGCGTCGCGTAAATGAAAACGCTGATCCAATCGATATGGCTTCGAATGCTTTGGTTTTTCATTAGTTCTCGGCTTCTGGATCTTCGATGGTGTCGTTTTCTTTTTTGACCGCTTCGATCGCGGGCTTGCGGATCAATAGGCTGTCGACTTTCGCTTTGCCCGTGTATTTTTCGTATTCGCCTTGCAGGCTACCTTCGAGCATTCGTTTCTCGAGGTCGGTGCGCGTGATCTTGCGTTTGATGTATTTTTCGACCATAAGTGTCGCGATCGGACCTGCCCAGCGTTTTCCCCAATAACCGTTTTCTACGAATACCGCAATCGCGATTTTTGGATTGTTCTGAGGTGCGAACGCCACGAAAATCGAGTGATCCTGAAGCTTGACGCGCTTGCCGTTTATCTTGGCGAAGTTTTCGGCCGTTCCCGTTTTTCCACACATCTGTATGCCGTCGATGCCAAGCCCGAAAGCGGTTCCGACGTTATAAACATCGGCCAATCCTGAAATCACGGGCTCGAAATACTTGCGGTCGATAGTCGTCATGTGTTTCGTCGTGAACTTCTTGTCGATCTTCTGGCCTTCGATTTTCTTGATGACGTGAGGCGTGTACCAATAACCGCGGTTCGCGACGGCGGCCATCATGTTCGCCAATTGGATCGGCGTGGTTTCGACTTCGCCCTGTCCGATGGAATTCGAAACGATCGTCGTCGCGCGGTATTGCCAATCGGGATAAATGCGTTTGTAGAGTTTGCTGTTCGGGACGCGGCCTTTTTTTCCTGTCGGCAAATCGTAGCCCATGAAATCGCCGAGACCGAAACTCTTGACGTGCTTGCTCCAAATATCGACCGCGACCGGAGTTTTCGCGTATTTGTTTATGGTTTTCATGTACACGCTCGCAAAATACGTGTTGCACGAATTGTAGATGCCGTTGTGCAGTTGGGACACGCCCGAATCGTGGCACTTCATGAAACGTCCGCGCGCATAGCTGAAACCGTGATGGCAAACGAACGATGATTGCTCGTCGATGACTTGTTCCTGCAATCCGATCAGCCCGGTTAGGATCTTGAATGGCGAACCCGGCGGGTATTGCGCCAAAAGCGGCCTGTCGAACAAAGGTTTCGCAACCGAATCGTTGTAGAGTTTGGTGAAGTTCCGTGAACGTTCGCGCCCGACCAAAAGCGCCGGATCATAAGACGGAGCCGTGACCAACGCGAGGATTTCACCCGTGCTGGGCTCGATCGCGACGATGCCGCCTCGTTTGTTGACCATGAGTTCTTCCCCGTATTTCTGGAGTTCCGAATCGATTGAAAGCGTAATGTCTTCGCCTTGCTGGGCGATCGTGTCGAATCGGCCTTCCTTATACGAACCGATCTCGCGGTTGTACTTGTCTTTTTGAATGTATTTTACGCCCTTGACACCGCGCAATTCGATCTCGTAACTTTCTTCGACGCCTTGTTTGCCGATCAAATCGCCGCTGTTATAATACGGATTCTTCTCGATAATCTTGGGACTGACCTGCGTGATGAAGCCGAATACGTTCGCGCCATAATTCACCTGATAATCGCGCAACGAACGTTTCTGGATATAAAATCCCTGGAATTTCCGAACCTTTTCCTGGAACGCGGCGTATTCGCGCTTGTTCAATTGCGGCAAAAAAACCGACGGAAGGCGAGGCGAATACACGATCGCTTTTTTCAAGCGTTCTTCGTAAAACGCCTGCGTGATGTGCAAGAGTTTGCAGAACGCGGGAACATTGATTTCCTTTATTTCCCTTGGGATAACCATGATGTCGTACGACGGCTGGTTGGCGACCATGAGTTTGCCGAATCGGTCGTAAATATAACCGCGCTCGGGATAGTCGTATTGGATCTTGATCGCGTTGTTGTCAGACTTGAGCTTTAGCGTTTCGTCGATGAGCTGCAGATAGAACAATCGGATGAGCAACAAAATCGTTGCGATGAAAATCAGCGTTGGGAGCAGTACTTTTCTCATCGCCTCGACGGTTTGAACATGTAAATCAGGATAATACAGATCACGATCGAGAAAATCGTGCTGCAGAACGTCCTGAGTAAAACGTCCCAAAACAACGTAAGTCGGAACACTTCAAGCAGGAAAAGCGTGAAATGATGGATCACGACGGCGATCAAAATGAACGAAAAGCGTTCGGGTGTCAACACATCGTCGAGTCGGACGGTTTGATATTCATAGCTCAATCCGAACGAAAACTTGAAGATAAACGGTCTCGTATACGCAAGCACCAAACACGAAGCCGCGTGCACGCCGCCTGAATTACTGAACATGTCGATCATCAACCCGAGGAAAAAACTTGTAAGCAACAACACATTGCGGTTGCCGTTCACGGGATACAACATGATGAACAAAATGTAAGGGAACGGATTGATGAACCCGAACAAGTTGAAATTGTTGAAAATGACGACCTGTGCCGCAAGCAGCAAAATAAAACGGGCGATATTCAAAAGCACCGTGCTATTCATTCGGTTTCGTGGTTTCTTCGAGTTTCAGGATTTCTTCGCGGTCTTTGCTCTTGATGATGTACACGTAACCTAAATTGGTCATGTCGTTGAACAATTTTATGTCGAGCGTGTAATATCGCGTTTCGTTGTCGGTGTAAATCTTGGAAATGGTTCCGATGTTCACGTTCGGCGGGAAAATCACCGATTGGTTACCCGTTACGATCGTATCGCCTTTTCGTACCGACGCCAATCTCGGAATGTCGATCAACTGTACGAATCCCGTGTTTTTACCGTTCCAGACAAGCGTTCCAAAGTGATCCGATTTCTTGATTCTCGCATTGATCTGTGAATCAGTATTCAAGATGCTCACGACGGTCGCGTAATTCTTGGACGTCTTGTCGACGATCCCGACGATTCCCTGACTGTTCACGACGCCCATATCTTCCTGCACGCCGGCCGCCGAGCCGCTGTTGATCGTAAGGAAGTTCTGATGGACCGTGTAGGAATTGTGGATGACTTTCGCCACGATAACGTCGATTTTGCGAACGCCGTGAATCGTGTCGACGACGGGCGCTTTTGCCGTGTCTTTCTCGTTGAAGATCATGCGGCGCAGATCGGCGTTCTCTTTCGCGAGCGCGTCGTTCTGGGATTTGAGGTGGAAATATTCCTCGACGTTGTTCATCTGCGCATATACGCCGCCGGTCAGGAAATTCGCCGACGAGATGACTTTGCTCTTGTGGAACGAATGCGCCTGTATCGTCAAAACTAACGAAATCCCTAAAAGCAGCAAAAACAGCAACTTATGGCTGTTTTTAAAGATATAGTTAAAGATTTGCTGCATCTGCCGATCAACTGTTTAAGCAATTTTCCACACGGGCGTTTTTAGCCGTCGCGAAAACTATTATTTTATGAGAATGCTTCGGAACTTCGGGATATTCTTGAGTGCCATTCCGGTACCGCGAACAACAGCACGAAGCGGATCTTCGGCGATATAAACGGGAAGATCGGTCTTCAACGAGATACGTTTGTCCAGACCGCGCAACATCGAACCTCCGCCCGCGAGATAGATTCCCGTGTTGTAGATATCGGCGGCGAGTTCCGGTGGCGTTTGTGAAAGCGTTTCCATGACGGCGTCTTCGATACGTTGGATCGATTTGTCCAAAGCCTTTGCGATTTCTCGGTAAGAAACGTCGACCTGTTTCGGTTTTCCCGTGAGCAAATCACGACCTTGAACCGACATATCATCGGGTGGCGTCTCGAGTTCTTCGATGGCCGCTCCGATGGTGATTTTAATTTTTTCTGCTGTACTTTCCCCGACGAAAAGGTTGTGCTGGGTTCTCATGTAATACACGATGTCGTTCGTGAACACGTCGCCCGCGATCTTGACCGACTTGTCGCACACAATTCCGCCCAAAGCGATAACCGCGATCTCGGTCGTTCCACCGCCGATGTCGACGATCATGTTTCCTTTCGGTTGCATGATGTCGATTCCGATACCGATAGCCGCAGCCATTGGTTCGTGGATCAAGTATACTTCTTTACCGTTTACGCGTTCGCAACTTTCCTTTACCGCGCGCATCTCAACCTCGGTAATCCCTGACGGAATGCAGACAACCAGACGTAGAGCCGGAGTAAACATGCGTTTTTTGAGCGCGGGGATGCTTTTGATGAACATTTGAAGCATCTTCTCGGAAGCGTCAAAATCAGCGATAACACCATCTTTCAACGGGCGTATGGTCTTTATGTTTTCGTGCGTTTTCCCCTGCATCATGTTGGCCTCTTTCCCGACGGCAATTATTTTGCCCGAAACGCGGTCCCTGGCAACGATTGACGGGCTGTCGATCACAACTTTATCGTTATGTATGATGAGCGTATTCGCGGTACCAAGGTCTATTGCGATATCCTCGGTCATGAAATCAAAAAATCCCATACTGTAAAGAGGGTTTTTAAAAGTTAAAAGTAATGTGCAAAGGTAATTATTTATAGCGATAAACGAACCGCTAATTTTTTGTTTTGAATTTTAAATCATAAATTTTAAACGATGCCGTAATCAGGCGCTTGAGGCCATTTAAAATTCAAATTTCAAAACTCAAAACAACTAACATCAGTGTTTAAAATGACGCGTTCCCGTGAACACCATCGCCATGTCATTTTCATTGCAATAATTGATGCTCAATTCGTCCTTGATCGATCCGCCGGGTTGGATTACTGCCGATACTCCGGCGTTCTTCGCAATCTCGACGCAATCAGGGAACGGGAAAAATGCATCGCTCGCCATAACCGATCCGTTCAAATCAAACCCGAAAGAATTCGCTTTTTCAATCGCCTGGCGCAACGCATCCACACGTGATGTCTGTCCTGTGCCCGAAGCGATCAAAGCGCCGTTCTTAGCCAATACGATGGTGTTGGATTTTGTATTCTTGCAGATTTTGGAAGCGAAAAGCAAATCCTCGACTTCCTGGCTGGTTGGGGCTGTATTGGTAACGGTTCTCAGGCTGTCTTTATTGTCCGTCAAATTATTTCTATCCTGGACCAGAACGCCGTTCAACGCAGTTCTTACCTGAGACTGCGGAAGTTCGACTTCGTGCTGTATTAAAATGATCCTATTTTTCTTTTCTGAAAGTATCGCGATGGCTTCTTGGGAGAATTCAGGAGCGATCACGACCTCGCAAAACAACGAGTTGATTTCGTTTGCCGTATCGGCGTCGATTTTCCCGTTCGCGATCAAGACGCCTCCGAACGCCGATGTCGGATCGCCCGCCAATGCCGTCAAATACGCTTCTTTCATCGTCGCGCGAGTCGCCAAGCCGCAAGCGTTGTTGTGCTTCAAAATAGCGAACGTCGGGTCGTTGTCCTTGAATTCGAGGATAAGATTCACGGCAGCGTCGACATCGAGAAGGTTGTTGTACGATAATTCCTTTCCGTGTTTCTTGGTGAACATCGCATCGAAATCCCCAAAGAAATAACCTTTCTGATGCGGATTTTCTCCATAACGCAACACTTGGCCGTTCGAGTACGATTGTTTGAAGAACGTATCGTCGGTGTTGAAGTAATTAAAAATAGCCGCGTCGTAGTGAGAGGAAACGTGGAATGCCTTTGTCGCGAATTTCTTCCGGTCTTCCAAAGTCGTCTCACCGTTTTTCTCATTGAGCAAATCAAGGAACTCCGAATATTGGTCCATCGACGGAATGATCACCGTATCCTTGAAATTCTTCGCCGCCGCACGAATCAAAGAAATGCCGCCGATGTCGATTTTCTCGATCGTATCGGCTTCCGACGCGCCCGAAGCCACGGTTTTCTCAAACGGATACAAATCCACGATCACCAAATCAATTTGCGGGATGTCGTATTCAAGCATTTGTTTCACGTCGCCTTCGTGGTACTGACGGTTCAGGATTCCGCCGAAGATTTTCGGGTGTAAAGTCTTTACGCGTCCGCCAAGGATTGATGGATACGACGTGACATCTTCAACAGCAACGACCGGAATGCCCAGGTTTTTAAGGAATTCCTCGGTTCCGCCAGTCGAATAGAAAGTGACGCCTTGCTTGTGGAGTTTTTGGACGATCGGCTCCAATCCGTCTTTTGAAAATACTGAAACTAACGCTGATTTGATGGTCTTGTTCGTGCTCATTTTAGAAGTTGTGTTTGAAGGTGCAAAAGTACTTTTTTATTTTAGATTTTGGATTTACGGAATTCAGATTTACAGATTCATGGAAATATAAGATAATCAGGTCATAAGACAGATTTTCGAATGCTTTTAAAGCCTGAAAACCCAAGATCGGATAGGCAAAATCTGTCAATCTGAATTGTGTCAATCTAAATTCTATAAATCCAACATCTGTAAATCTGTAAATCTTATTAGGTTTTCGCGCCAAAAATCAGCAATTTTACCAAACATAAAATCACGATTATGGTCGTCTACCTGCGGCTGCTTAAGGAAAGTTTTAGTTTCGCGATGAACGCGCTGCGCAACAATAAATTGCGTACGCTGTTGTCGCTTTTGGGCGTTACCATTGGAATTTTCTCAATCATCGCGGTACTTACGGCGGTCGATTCGCTCGACAGGAAAATCAAGAAGGATTTGAGCTCGCTTGACAAGAACACGATTTACTTGCTCAAGGAACCGTTCGGCCCGTCAGACATTCCGAGTTGGAAACGCGACCAGTTCCCGAACGTCACCTACGACGAATACCAATATCTCAAGACATCACTCAATAGTATAGACGACGCGGCTTACCAGCTTTTCGTCGGGCCCGAATCGGTCAAATATGAAAAAAATACAGTGAGCAGCGTGAATGTCGTTCCCGTTTCGTACGAGTTTACCGACATTCAGGCGCAGGAGTTCGCATCTGGCCGATTCTATAATGAAAGCGAATCGAATTCAGGAAAGGCGGTCGCCGTCATCGGGCATGAAATCGCAAATGGATTGTTCGGCGATATCGATCCGATCGACAAGCAAATTAGATTGTACGGCCAAAAATTCACCATAATCGGCGTTTTGCCCAAGCAAGGTTCGGGCATGTTCGGAAACAGCAACGATACGTCGGTGATCATTCCCGTGAATTTCATCCGAAACAAATTCGGTGACAACAACGACTTCATGACGCCGATCATCATCATCAAGCCGACCGAAAATGTCGACATGGACGAACTCAAAGCTGAAATTTCCCAAAAACTGAGCAGTTATCGCGGCCTCAAGACGGGCGACATCGATAACTTCTTCATCAACGTTTTGTCGGGTCTGACCAATATGATCGACTCGTTCATCGGGATATTGAATATGGGCGGCTGGATCATCAGCGGATTCTCACTTCTTGTAGGCGGATTCGGGATCGCGAACATCATGTTCGTGTCGGTAAAGGAACGCACGAATCTCATCGGAATCCAAAAATCCCTGGGTGCGAAAAACCGTTTCATATTGTATCAATTTTTGTTCGAGGCCGTAATCCTTTCGTTCATCGGCGGGCTCGTGGGATTGCTCATGGTCTGGGGAATCGCGGCGCTCATGACGAACTTGCTTGACTTCGAATTCGTGCTCGGGCTTGGAAACATCGTACTTGGCGCAGGATTGTCGGCGGTAATCGGTTTGATTTCGGGAATCGTTCCTGCGATTTCGGCTTCGAGATTGGATCCGGTCGAGGCGATCCGGACGGGGATGTGATTTTTGGTTTAGGGTTCAGGGTGCAAGGTTCAGGAAATCGTTAGCCGAATGAATTGGGTAAAAAGAAGAATGTGTTTTAAAATAGTCGGTGCGACATCCGACATCAATTTCATATAAATAAGAAAAGCTGCAAGTATCAAATCTTGCAGCTTTTCTTATTTCATTCGGTTATCGAGTCAAAACCCGGAGCCTCGTGCCCTGAACCCTGAACCTATCTTATCGGCTGATCCAAAATCAAATCAATAAACAAATTGATCTTGTTCTTCAATTCCTTTCTGGGCGTAATAAAATCCAAAAATCCGTGCTCGAGGACGAATTCGGCCGTTTGGAAACCTTCAGGCAAATCTTTACCTGTGGTATCTTTCACGACGCGCGGTCCCGCGAATCCGATCAATGCGCCGGGTTCTGAGATGTTGATGTCGCCAAGCATCGCGTACGAAGCCGTCGTTCCTCCGGTTGTCGGATCGGTGCAAAGTGAAATGTACGGGATTTTCGCATCGGCCAATTGTGCGAGTTTAGCCGATGTCTTGGCCAACTGCATCAATGAATATGCGGCTTCCATCATACGTGCGCCACCTGATTTCGAGATCATCACGAACGGAATCTTGTTCTTGATCGAATGGTCGATGCCACGTGCGATTTTTTCCCCGACGACAGCACCCATCGAACCTCCGATAAACGCAAAATCCATACAGCAAACCACGAGATCATTCCCCTTTGATTTACCTACGGCTGTGCGAACGGCGTCCTTGAGTTTCGTTTTTTCCTGGGCGTCTTTCAAACGGTCGGAATATTTTTTGGTGTCGACAAAGTGCAACGTGTCTTTCGAGGTCATGTTCTTGTCAAGTTCCTTGAACTCGTTGTCGTCAAACAAGATCTCGAAATATTCCTTGCTTCCGATGCGTACGTGGAAACCATCTTCAGGACTTACGTAAAGATTGCGCGCAAGTTCTTCAGAATCGATGATTTTTCCGGTCGGCGACTTGTACCAAAGACCTTTTGGGACATCCTTTTTGTCTTCGGTCGCGGTTTGTATTCCTTTTTCTGTTCTTTTAAACCAAGCCATATTCTTAGTTATGAGTTATGAGATTTGAGTTATGAGTCTTTGTGTAAATAATCATAACTTTTGTCCGATTAATAGCATGGCAATGAGTCGAGTCGTAAGCAGAGCGTAAACTCAATACTCAATACTCAAAACTCACCACTATAATGTATTTACGTTGTTCAAATCGGCGAAAGCCTGCTCAAGACGCGTGTTGAAAGTAACTTCTCCTTCGCGGATCCATTTGCGTGGATCGTAGTATTTCTTGTTAGGCGATTCGTCTCCGGTCGGGTTTCCGATTTGTGTCCTGAGGTAATCGATGTTGTCGACCATATAATCGCGGATGCCTTCAGTGAACGCGAACTGCAAATCCGTATCGATGTTCATCTTGATCACGCCGTAGCCGATCGCTTCCTTGATTTCTTCGGCAGTCGATCCCGATCCGCCGTGGAAGACGAAATCAACCGGATTCTTGCCTGTATTGTGTTTCTCCTGGATGTATTCCTGAGAATCGCGAAGGATCGTCGGAGTCAATTTTACGTTTCCTGGCTTGTAGACGCCGTGAACGTTTCCGAACGCAGCTGCAATCGTGAAACGCGGGCTTACTTTCAACAATTCGGTGTATGCGTAATCGACATCTTCAGGAGTCGAGTACAATTCCGAATGATCGACACCTGAATTGTCAACGCCGTCTTCTTCACCGCCCGTGATGCCAAGCTCGATTTCGATCGTCATGCCCATTTTGCTCATGCGCTCCAAATAGGTTTTGCAGATCTCGATGTTTTCGTGCATCGGTTCTTCGCTAAGGTCAAGCATGTGCGATGAGAACAACGGTTTTCCCGTTTCGGCGAAGTGTTTTTCACTCGCGTCGAGCAATCCGTCGATCCAAGGCAATAATTTTTTCGCGCAGTGGTCGGTGTGCAGAATCACGGTAGCTCCGTAAGCCTCGGCCAATGTATGGATGTGTTTCGCACCAGCGATCGCACCCGCAATTGCGGCACTTTGACCTTGGTTAGGGAATCCTTTTCCAGCGTTGAACGCCGCACCGCCGTTAGAAAACTGGATGATGACCGGAGCCTTTAGTTTCGCAGCCGTTTCCAAAACACCGTTGATAGTGCTTGAACCTGTAACGTTTACCGCCGGAAGCGCGAATCCTTTTTCTTTGGCAAGTTGGAAGATTTCCTGAACCTGGTCGCCGGTTGCCACACCGGGCTTGATATTATGGGCCATGTTGGTTTGTTTTGAATTAAAGGTTACAAAAATAACAATTTCTGAAATTAGAAAGGGTAATTGATTCCGATATTTAGTACGGCGTTCGCGAAATTGTAATTGCGGAACCAACGGCTGCCTTCGTATATCGCCGGATCGTAGGTTTTAAAGCCGGTGTCGAGCCGTACCACGAAAAAGTTGAAGTCATATCGCAAGCCGAATCCCGAGCCGACGGCAATATCCTCAAGCGATTTCAAGCCTGTAAACGTATAGCGTTCGTCCTCGACATTGTCAAGCACGTTCCAAATGTTTCCGACATCGACGAAAACCGCGCTGTGCAAATCCCCGAACAAATTGAATCGCAATTCGGCGCTGTACGCGAGTTTCATGTTCGCCTCGTTGAAATCGTTTATTCCGCCCGAAGAACCCGGTCCGAGGCTGTACGACTGCCAACCGCGATTGTCGTTCGATCCGCCCGCGAAGTAGCTTCGGGAGAACGGAACGCTCGTCGAATTTCCATACGGAACCGCCATTCCGGCAAATGCGCGCATCGCCAATACTTTCTTGCGGCTCAGATCCCAATGTTTTATGTATTCGAATTCACCTTTTATATACTGTGAATATTCGATGTCGAAAATCGTGTTGTTGCCGTTTTGGTTCTCGAGTTGTTTCGACGCGCGCGCGATCAGCGACAATAAATTTCCGGCCGATTCGATCTTGGTTCGGAACGCGTAAAAATCATTGTCCTGCAAATCGGTTTTCGTCGTGCGTGAATAGCTGAAGTTCGAGGCGACGATAAGGTTGTTTTCGGTGAGTCGGTTTTTGCGTTCGTTTATGCTGCGGACGGTTCTCAAATCGGCCGCGGTCAACGGAATCGCATCGCTTTCACCGAGCGCCGTATCCAGAAAAGTTTGTGTTCCCGACGGAAGCCCGACATTGTTGTCGGCATTAATCCTCAGATTTCCGTTTTCGTTGAAATACGTTTGGTCAGTCGGGTCTAAATATTCTTTTGCAATTTCATTCAACGCCGAATACGACGACGTGTACACGTTAAAATAATTCTCGACGTTCAAATTTTTCACATATTGAATGTTGAGCACGTCAAGCCTCGCCGTATAAAAACGTTTAGGCGTCCAACTGTACGTGTACGTTCCCGTGAAATTTTCCTTGTCAAGCCCGATATTCTGTTGCTTGGCATAACCCAAACTGAAGGTTGTGATCGGGATCATGTTTTTGGGGATGATCTTTTCAGTGTTTATCGGCAGCAAAACGCGCGGAAAACTGAGTTTCATGTCGGCTCCGTATTCGGAAACGTTGAAGAACGTATCGTTCGGATTCGCTAAATCTTTTGAAGATCCGATGTTGCCACGGGCCGAAATCTCGAGCGTTTCCGCTCCGTTGAACACGTTTCGGATCGTAAACGAAGTCGTTCCCTGTATCCCGAAATCCTGAATGTTCGAATGCGTGACGTCGATACTGTATCCGAAGCTGTATTTCTTCCTCGGAACCAAATAAATATTGGCGATCAACGATTTCCCGAGCGTGTCGCGAGAATCGATCTCATACTGTATCGAGGGATAATTGAACACGCGCAAATTACTCAGGTAGCGCGAAGTCAACGTCGTCCGGAAATCGGCGAACAAGTTTCCTTTGTTGATGAAAACCGCGTCGGTAATGGCTTTCGGGCGATATTTAAGTTTGTCGGTCGCATACAAATTGAAACCGTTGTACGTGACGCTGTCTTTCACTGCGGGTTTGATCTTGCCTGAAGTCGCGTCGGTGTAAATGTTGACCTCGCTGATCTTATACTGCTTGAACGGCATCGTCTTGGTCGAATCGTTCTCGCGGAAACTGTAGTCTTCGATGATCATGTTGCTGTGCGCCTTGTAGCCCGTGTCAACGGTATCGATGTCGAATTTCACGTAATTCTGTTGGAAATGGTAGATGCCGTTGTTGCGGTAGTTCGACGTGACGCGCGCTTTTTCGGCGTCGAAATCCATGCTGTTGAACTGCTTTCCGCTAACCAAAAACGTCTTGTCCTTGTTTGCCTGGAACAGCGAATCGAGAACCGGCGTCGTGATGCTTTGCTGCAGCGAATCGAGAATGTACGGTTTTCCCGTGTCGACAGTATACATCATCTTGGCTTTCTTGGGAGCCGTCGAATCGATAGCCGACGACACTTTCACATTGAAAAAACCCTTGTTGAAATAAAAACCCTGAAGCCTTAAACGCGACTTTCGGATGCTGTTCGTATCAATGATCACGGGCGCTTCGCCGACGCGTTTCAACGTATTATGAATGCCGTAATAGTAAAACGATTTGCCCAGACGATCGACTTGTTTCTTTGAAAGCAATTTCGATAAACGTTCGTATTTGCCGGGCTTGTTGATGAATTTCGCTTTGTAGGTCGAATCGGGATTCGGGTTCGCGAGATTGTAGAGATTGAGTCGCAGTCGATAACCCAACAAGTTCGAATTGGGTTTTTGATACATGAGGTTTTCGAGTTCCTCGGTGTTTTGCTTCTTGCCGTTCACCGTGAATTCGTTCTTGGTAAGCAGTTTTTTCGAAGCCGGGACGCGTCTTACCGTGTCGCAGGCCGAAAGCAGCAATCCGCTAACGATAAATAATGCTATTTTTGCTGACAGGCTTTTCAACGGGCAGGGCGAATTGTCTAATTTAATTCAAAAGTAATCTATTTCCATGGTTAGTAAAAACCAAATAAAACTAATAACGGGGCTGCACCAAAAAAAGTACCGCGAGCGCGAGGGCTTGTTCATTGCCGAAGGCATCAAGGTAATTGGTGAGTTGCTAAAATCGCAGTTCGAACTCGAGCATCTTTTTGAGACCGAACCGTTATTCCCCAAGGTTTCGCCCGACAAGAAAACGACCGCAACACAAGCCGACCTCAAGAAAATGAGCGCGCTCACGACGGCCAACAACTGTCTTGCCGTTTTCAGGATTCCCGACGAAAAACCGATCGATGAATCCGGATTGATCGTTGCGCTCGACGACATACGCGATCCCGGAAACTTAGGCACGATCCTGCGTTTGTGCGATTGGTTCGGCGTCAGACAAGTGGTCTGCTCCAATGAAACCGCCGATTTATACAATCCGAAAGTCGTGCAGGCGACGATGGGATCGTTGGCGAGAGTAAACGTTTCCTACTTGGATTTAACTAAATTCCTGTCGAAAATCAAACTTCCGGTTTTCGGAACTTTCATGGACGGAAAAAACATCTATTCTGAAAAACTTCCGACCGATGGAGTTATTATCATGGGCAATGAAGCGAACGGGATTTCGGCTGAAGTTGAAAAATTCGTCACGAGCCGCATCGCGATTCCGCAGTTTGGGGAGATTCGCGAAACGGAGAGTTTGAATGTGGCGACGGCGACTGCGGTGGTTTTGAGTGAGTTTAGGCGCGGAGCTTAATTTTTCGCCTTGCGAAGTTGTTTCTTTTCGCTTCGCGAATAGATCTACTGCGAGCGGCGTGTCTGCTTCGCAGACTTAATTCTCTTTCGTTGCTTGCAGCTGGCCTTCTTTTGCCTGGCCGCAAAAGAAGCAAAAAGGCCGCGCGACGGTAAAATCTGGCTAAAAATCTACGCTTGAATCCGGAGCGACAAAGCCATTTTTCAATACCTTGTCGTCTTTCGCTTTTTAACGCGCGTCTTTGTTACCGTTCCTTGGTTGTCGCTCTTAACGGATTCTTCACGTGATTTTTTACGCCCGATTTTACAATGTCGCCCAACTAATCGGAAGTTTTTATTTGTGATTTTGCTCCGCTGCGCTTTGCAAAATCGCCTCCGGAGAAAGTGTTAGGTACTGATTTCGTCTTTTCTCCGGAGAAAGTTCGCCGCTAAACGCCCGCCAAAGGCTATCCGAAACGTCCATTTGAAAGCGCATTTGCAGAGCGCAGCGGCGCAAATGTCAATAAATGCTTCCAATTAGTTGCGCCGTTTAGTCTTGCAGGCGGGCACCCGGCGACGCGAACAATCCGTTAAGCGCGGCTGTTAATCGCGCATGCGCGACCAGCCGCGTAGGATTTTCGCGCCTGTCGGGTCGCCGAGAGACTTGGCGCTAGGCCTTTTTGCTTCTTTTGCGGCCAGGCAAAAGAAGGCCCGCTGCAAGCGACACAAGCAACATCTGCGAAGCAGACACGTCACTCGACGAAAATTTATTTTGCGAAGCAAAAAATATATCCCGCGATCGAAAACGAATTAAAAGCGAAGCTTTTAATGAAAAGTAAAATTAATCAAAACCGCCCTCGTCTTCATACTCGCAATATTCCCCGTCCAAGGACTGTTCGGGTCGGCATCGCGGATCACTTCGTCGCTTAACCCGAAAACACCTCTGACCGAGGGCGAGAATTTGAAGTACTCAAAGTAAAGGTCAATCCCGAAACCGACTTCGTAGTTCGTCGTCCACTGTTTCATTCGGAACCGTTGCTGCTGGTTATCGTCCATCGATTTGAAGTTGCTCGAAAGGTTGAGCGTGGCTGAACCTCCGCCAACCAAATAAGGCCGGACGTTTCCTGTCCGCAACGCCGAAAATTTGAGCAAAAGCGGAAAATGTATGTACGTGGAGCGCACTTCACGAAGCGAATTTATTTCGTCGTCGGCTGCGAAACCTGAGAAATGCAGATCGCGTTGGGTGTAATACAATCCCGGTTCGAAACGCAAGTCGAAATATTCGTGCAGTCGCAAATCGCCGATGAGCCCGACGTTGAAACCTGTCGTGCGTGTGGTTTGGATGCTCTGGTTCGGATCCTTGAATTCGAACTTGAAATCATAACTGTTGAACCCGAGGAAATATCCCCAGTGTACGCGTTGTTTATCGAAATTTTCAAGGTTCACGATCGGGTCGGTCCCGAAAATTCCGGTCGGTCCCTGGGCGTGGATTTGTATGGCGAACAATACGAAAAGTAAGGCTACGGTCTTTCTCATGCTAATTTTTGAAACCTACATAAATGGTAGCGACGCCAAAGGTTTGGGGCAGCGCTTCCACGTCTATAAACCCAATTTTACGCAAAATATTGTTCAATTCCTCACCGTATGGAAAAACGGATGCCGATTCCGACAGATAACCGTAAGCCGAATTGTCTTTCGAGAACAGCTTCCCGATAAGCGGCAAAATATACTTGTTGTAAAAACGATAGCCTTGCTTGAACGGAAATTTTTCGGGATTCGATGTTTCAAGTATCACTAAAATTCCGCCGGGCCGCATGACGCGCAATATTTCTTCGAGACCTTTTTCAAGTGTTTCGAAATTCCGGATGCCGAAGCTGACCGTGACCGCGTCGAACGTATGGTCGTCGAACGGTAGGTTTTCAGAGTCGCCCTGGATCAATTTGATGCGTTTTTCGAGATTTCTGTCGGCGATTTTTTTGCGACCGACCTCGAGCATTCCTTCCGACAGATCAAGGCCGACGATTTGGATCGCCCTCGTTTCGGCCATTAAGATAGCGAGATCGCCCGTTCCCGTAGCGATGTCGAGGATGTCTTCAGGTCTTGTTTCTGCGACCAGGGCAAGCACTTTTTTGCGCCAGCTCCTGTCGATCCCAAATGAAATCACGCGGTTCAGCCCGTCGTAATTTCCTGAAATGTTGTCGAACATGCGCGTGACCTGTTCCTTTTTTCCGAGGTCAGAATCTTTATAGGGCGTGACTTTACGTGATTGTTCCATATCTGCGGGCAAAGATAGTACAAACGAATTAATGACCGTTACGGTTTTCATGTACTTATTCCAAACGCATTTTAGTAAGATGTTTCCTTAAACATACCTAGTTTCAGGGATGCTTGAAATTTACCCAAATTACGGTATTGTGTAGCTTTTATATAATGTGGAATTTTACAAGTATCAAACCGATGGATTACTATGTTATCAAGAACTTTTTTAACCGAACTTAAATGGATGAGCCTTTCACTGGTGATTTCTTTAGTTTTAGTAGACAGACTGAATAACGGCTTTCGTCTCCCAATCTCTGGTGGACAGGCCACAAACACGTTCTTAGGGTTAAATTTGTTTTTGGAAATTTTAGTTTTTTTTGTCCTTAGTATCTTTGTGGTATTTGGTATTAAGGCATTTTTTGAGAGGTTCTCTCAGAAATCCGCCAACGTCATTCTTCTGCTTACGGGTGTGAGTTTGGCAATAGCGGTATTCATATTAAGTTACCAGATCTTGTTTCAGGATTAGAAATAGTTCTCGATAACGTAATTCACGGGTAAAGACATCTGCTTTTTGGGCGGATGTTTTTTTTATGTGTTGTTCCGAACGTAAGTCTCGTATGTGAAATCGAACTTGTGTCTTTCGTCTTTCGGATGATATTCCGACGCTTCGAGTCTCCACTCATTCTTATCGAAATCAGGAAAGAACGCGTCGGCTGCGAACGATTCGTGGACGCGCGTAAGTTCGATCACATCGGCGAACGGCAATGACAGCGCGTAGATTTCGCCACCACCGATAACGTAAACATCTTCGCCACTCGGAACGGTTTTCAACGCTTCGTCTAAACTCCCGACGACGATGCAGCCTTCAGGATCGTACTCTTTTTGACGCGTGATCACGACATGCGTCCGGTTCGGGAGCGGTTTCGGGAAACTTTCGAACGTCTTGCGGCCCATGATGATGTAATGATGGCTCGTGAGTTGTTTGAACCGCTTGAAATCGTCGGGCAAATGCCAGAGCAGATCGTTGTCTTTTCCTAACGCATTGTTTTGTGCGGCGGCGGCGATGAGTATAATCATGTTAAAGGCTGATTTTGTGCCATAAAGATACTTTTTCCATCCAAAATCCCGAAAGTCAATCTTGACAATAATGGATTATGAAAACGTTTTCTGATTTTTGATGTAAAAGAAATATGCAGATAGATTAAGAAAATGAATTTAAAAGCAACGATTTTCTAAAATTATTGTAAATCTTACAATGTGATTCGCAACATATCTTGAAAAGCCGTTCCTTTGTGCCATAATTCTTAAAATGAAATAGTTATGGCGATCAAAAAACAATTTACGAAGACAAAGCCGGTTGGAAA
This sequence comes from Flavobacterium sp., assembly GCF_004211145.1. Taxonomy (GTDB): domain Bacteria; phylum Bacteroidota; class Bacteroidia; order Flavobacteriales; family Flavobacteriaceae; genus Flavobacterium. The sequence goes on from NZ_SEBS01000043.1 coordinate 21,079, forward strand.
GGTGACATTTTCAGTAACCGCCAAAGAGGCACAAACCGCTTCAGTAGTAGGAGATTTCAATGCATGGGACGCGGAAGCAGGTAAATTGGAAAAGCAAAAAAACGGAACTTTCAAAGGTGTTTTCGAACTTCCGAAAGATTCGTCGTTTGAATTCAAATACATCGTTGACGGAGAATACGCAAACGAAGCGGAAGCCGATGGCAGCCGTTGGAACGATTTCGCAGGAGCCGAAAACAGCGTCCTTAATACGTAGTCAAATACCACTCAAATAAAAAATCGCCTCGAAAGGGCGATTTTTTTATTTTCATTCGGTTCGGTTATTTCACGAACATGGGCGCATATTTGTCGCGGTTCGTATAAATCAAATACAGGTTCGCCACAAGCAGAAATGCAGCCATTCCAATGTTTTTCTGATCGAGAAAAGCATGGATCAAAAACGCGTTGATCGAAATCGGCAAAATGATGATAGCGGCGAGCGCCGTGTAGAAACTCGACACGAACAGCAACCCGCAAAAAAGTTCGACCCCTTTAACGAGCGGCATCAAATACACGGTTGCGGCGGCTCCGGCTCCCCATTTTTGGATGCCGTCAGGTAAGGTCGACGGATCGGGTTGCGGGACCAAATCAAAGAAATAGCTGATCGAAGCGAACAAAAGCAGCAGCCCTACTAGCGTTCGGATGATGATGGTTAGGATTCTCATGTCGTAGATTTTTGGTTATAGTGATCCGAAATTACGATAAAATTTCGCACGAAAATCCGTGCGCTTCCATCAATGATATTATTTGGCCGCAGTCGAGAGTCGCGTTTTCGATGCGTAAAATCCTGTCGCAATCTTCAAGATCGAACGTAATACCGCTGTTCGGATGGAGCGAAAGCAGTCGCAAGATCATGTCGTGCGCGTTTGTGCGACAATCGACGTTCGTCCTGAAAACTTCGACCACTACGAAACGGTTTCAGGATTCAACTTATGGTAACTGTTGTACGAGAGCGCGAGGATCACGAGCCAGATCAACGGGAAGAACGCGAAAAACACGGCGCCTTCCACGCAGAAATAACTGATCGATGCGAAGATGAAATCGAATCCGAATCCCGCGTACGCCCATTCCTTGATTCGCTTCGGAAATTTCGGGACGATCAAGACAATGCAGCCCAAAATTTTAAAGACGACCAAGGCCGAGCCGAAATAATCGGGATAACCCAAATGCCTGATGCCTTGTTTCGCCTCGTCCGATTGTGAAAAAAGTGCCGGCATCACGCCCTCGAACAAAAAGATAAGCGAGGTCGTGACCCAGAAAATAATCTTGTGCTTTTTCATGGTATGTGTTTTAGGTTGATCTTTATTGCTGCGGCACCGCGCTCATGTCCATGTAAAAATACGACCAGGCGTGACCGTCGAGATCCGTAAATCCATATTCGTACATGAAACCGTGATCTTGTGGCGGAACCGGAGTCGTGGCGCCCGCAGCAACCGCTTTCGCAACCATTTCGTCGACCTCGCGGCGATTCTCGCAATCAAGCGCGATGTTGGCTTCCATGTATTTTGAGGTGTCGCAGACTTTTCGGTCGCTGAAACTCTCGAAGAACGGCTCAATAAGCAACATTACGTATATCGTGTCGCTGATGACCATGCAGGTCGCGTTTTCGTCGGTAAATTGTTCGTTGAACGTGTATCCGACTTTGGTAAAGAATTCAACCGATCGCTTCAATTCTTTTACGTGAAGGTTTACAAAGATTTTCGTTGGCATACTACTTTGATTATTTGTTATATGCCAAAGTTACGCAGCCAAATCGTTGCGCGAGATGTGTAAAAGCGACGTTGTTAAGGGTTGATTGCGACAGTCCTTACGGCTTCGGGATCACGATCGGAAGGCTGAAGGCGCAGCGCACGACACGACCGCGTTGCATTGCCGGACGCCATTTCGGGGAATCTGCGACGACTCTCAAGGCTTCTTGGTCCAGTTTTTCTGAAAGTCCTTTCATGAGTTTTATGTCTGAAAGGCTGCCGTCTTTTTCCACGACGAAACTGATCACGATGCGCCCCGATTCCGAGTAACGCCTCGGCAATCGGTAATTGCTGCCGATATATTTGTAGAATTCCGTTGTGCCGCCTTCGAATTCGGGTTTTTGCTCGAGGATGTCGTATTCGCGCGTTCCGTCGGCGCCGGTGCTTTTCCCTTTTAGGAACTTTCCTTCGACATAGGTTTCCTCATACGTGTACGGCGAGGTTTTGGAGCGACCGATTATGACGCCGTCGTACCTTGAATTTTTTACCGATCCTTCTTCTGACGAAAAATCGCCCTCGTTATAGAAGTGGCCGTTGCCGTTCACCACGGTCTGTTCGCCGTTTTCCTTCCAGAAATCGTGTATCAGCATTTGAGGCACGCCGATCGAAAGAAGATGTTCGACGACGCTTTTCTTCTGGCCGTTTTCATACCATTCGGTCATTGCGCCCAAGATTTGACCGTCGGTATATCGTTTTTCGCTTTTGATCTTGCCCGATGGAAAATATTCGGTGACTTTTCCTTCGAATTTCGGATATTCGGCAATCGAGGAAAAGCCTTCAACCGCGAGATTACCGTTGCGATCGTACACTTGCACCGAATAACGCCCGACGGTATCGGTAGCCGAAATCAGGCGCTTGTAGAAATATCCCGATGCATCGGCGGGACGCATCTGTTCGTCGAAATACGCGAGGTTATCCTGGCCGAAAGCGGACAGGCAAAGAAGCAGCGCAAATACCCCGAAAATGTGTTTCATGTTAAACCGCGACGACACCTTTGATATGCGGATGCGGATCGTAATCGACCAACGTGAAATCCTCGAACGTGAAATCGAAAATGTCCTTGATTTCAGGATTCAGGACCATCTTGGGAAGCGGTCTCGGCTCGCGTGACAACTGCAATTCCAATTGCTCGAAATGGTTGTTGTAAATGTGCGCGTCCCCAAAAGTATGGATGAATTCGCCGGCTTCAAGCCCGACGACCTGAGCGACCATCATCGTGAAAAGCGCGTACGATGCGATGTTGAACGGAACGCCCAGGAAGATGTCGGCACTGCGTTGGTACAATTGGCACGACAGTTTTCCCTCGGCTACATAAAATTGGAAAAATGCGTGACAGGGCGGAAGCGCGGCTTTTCCATTCGCGACGTTTTCCTCAAAAGACACCGACGTATCGGGCAAAACCGACGGATTCCAGGCTGAAACCAACATTCTGCGGCTGTTCGGGTTCTTCTTCAACGTCTCGATGAGTTCGGTGATCTGGTCGATTTCGTCCCCGTTCCAGTTTCTCCATTGGTAACCGTAAACCGGTCCGAGATCACCGTTCGGATCGGCCCATTCGTCCCAGATCTTGACGCCATTTTCCTTTAAATATTCGATGTTCGTATCGCCTTTCAAAAACCACAACAATTCATAAACGATCGACTTCAAGTGCAGTTTCTTGGTCGTTACCATCGGAAAACCTTCCGATAAATCAAAACGCATCTGATAACCGAAAACGCTTTTGGTTCCGGTTCCCGTGCGGTCGCCTTTTTGGACGCCGTTGGTGAGGACGTGGTTTACGAGGTCGTGATATTGTTTCATTGTTATTGATTCGTTTATGTGTCGATTCGTTTATTTGGCGTCGCTCATTCGGCCTTTGGCGTCGGGCGACTTGATGTCTTCTGAGGAAAACTTCGGTCCAATTCACGAATAAAACTGTGGCGATAAAAGTAAAATATTGCACGCAAAAGCTGTGGCTTTCGTGTAAAAAGTAATGAACAGGAATTGTTTATAGTTTTGGTTGAAACTTGGATTGTGTATTGCAGGTTTTTTTTGCCACGAAGGCACGAAGGCACAAAGTCACAAAGACGCAAATTTTCACTGTTTTTCGGTTGAAAAAAAAGGACAGGAAATTAAATGCTTCGCTTTTTTTTGGAGGCGAGGTTTTTATTTTTTTACTCAGGCACTCAGGCACTCAGGCACTCAGGCACTCAGGCACTCAGGCACTCAAATCAAGATTCCCTTCTCGAAATCTCATCCCTAATCTTCGCCGCCTTCTCATAATCCTCATCGTTCACCGCACCTTCAAGCAATTCGTTGAGTTCGGCGAGCGTGTGTTTGGTATAGGTTTCGCCCGATTGGTTCGATTCTTCGCTCACGCCGAAAGTCTCAGGCGCCGAGAGCACGTCGTCGTTTTCCTTTTCGCCTTCAGGTGACGCTTTGAGGTAGATTCCGGCCTTGTCGAGAATGTTCTTATACGTGAAGATCGGAGCGTTGAAACGCAGCGCAAGAGCGATCGCGTCGGACGTTCTCGCATCGACGATTTCCTCGATCTTATCGCGTTCGCAGATGATGCTCGAATAAAAAACGCCGTCGACCAATTTGTGGATGATGACTTGTTTGACGACAATGTCGAAACGGTCGGCGAAATTCTTGAATAAGTCGTGAGTCAGTGGGCGAGGCGGGCGGATTTCCTTCTCGAGTGCAATCGCAATCGACTGTGCTTCGAACGCACCGATTACGATTGGGAGTTTGCGGTCACCGTCGGCTTCATTTAAAATCAAGGCATACGCGCCGTTTTGGGTTTGGCTGTATGAGATTCCTTTTATTGTTAGCTTTACTAAACTCATGGTGCAAAAATACGATTGCGTTTTGATTTTGCAAGGAATTCCTTCGAAATGAATAGTACGGCAAATCGGTACAAATAAAAAAAGCGCGAGCCGTAACCCGCGCTTTCATCCTACTAAAAAAAATTACTCCTTAACTACTTTTATTGTTTTCGTTTTTTGGGCCGACGTCACTTTCACGACATACGTGCCTTGTCGAAGGCCTGAAACATCGATTTGTCCGTTCGTAGCGCGAATCGACTTGAGAATCACTTGCTGTCCGAGCACATTGTAGATGGCCACCGACGTAATTTCCTGATCCGACCCGACGTTAAGCACGTCTTTCACAGGATTCGGATACACGATCAATTTTGAAGCGTCGAAGTGTTCCGATGCCAACGTCGTCTCAATGTAAATCACCTGTTTGTGAACCGGACCCCAAACCCCGAAGTTGTCCTTTACGCGCGCATTGAACACGTGAAGGCCTACAGGTTGCGCGATCGGTATTCCGCTTTGCAGTATTTTTTCGATCGACGCGTCGAAGTTCTGGTCTTCGGCGGGAAATGTCGTGCCGCCGCCTTGTCCGGGATCGTTGTCCCAAAAATATTCAGCTTGTGCGATCGTCGTTACGGCCGCGTTTGCCAAGAGTGCGTTGTCGCGGTAAACGATCTGCGTGTGGGTCGGTCCCCAAATGCCGTTCGAATCTTTGACGCGCACACAAAATTTGTGCAATCCGTTTCCTTGTGGAAGCGCGATCGAGCTTTGTTCGATGTTTTCAAGAGTGGCGTTGAACGTTCCATCGGCACTCGAAAAATCCGAACCATTTCCTTGTCCGGGATCGACATCCCAGAAATATTCGGCTTCCGCAAGCGTGATGACCGCCGCCACGGTAGGCAAAGCGACGACCTGTTTGTGGATCGGGCCCCATTGTCCGTCCGATGCTTTCACGCGAACATTGAACGTGTGCAGTCCGCCCGTCGTCGGCAATGGAATTCCGCTTTCGTTGAAACCTTCCAGCGCCGAGTTGAAAACCTGGTCGTTAGCAAAAAGCGCGCTCGCGTTTCCTTGTCCGGGATCGGTGTCCCAAAAATATTCGGCCTGCGCGATCGTCGTCTGTGCCAAAGCTCCAAAGCCGAAACACAGCGACAATAACGTGTATCTGATTTTGTTGTTCATCATCGGATACAATTATTTCGTTACCGCTTCACCCGATGCGAAGATCGCAGTCGTTCCGTTGAATACGCGGCGCGGCGTGTCGAGGAAAAACACGTGCGGTTTTGCCGTTTGGCCTGTCCAGTAATTTGCCCAGGCGTAAGATCCGCCGTGAACGCCAACATCATTAATGCTCAAATCGAGGTCGGCATAAGAACCGTCAGGATTTCCGGCATTCGTCAAGACTGTTCCGGTAACGACACCATCACTTGTAAGGCCATAGTTTCCGTTGGTGTTGTTTGTGCCCACATCGACACCGTTCAACTGGAACTGGTTACTTGACGAAGAGTCCATGACGTTGTACTGAACCACGACATAAGGCGCAGCAGACGCAACCACCAAGTACTGATAATTTCCTGCGTCGAACGCGTTATTAAGAACATTGATGGTGCATACCTGAGTCGCACCGAGGTTCACGATGTTGCCGTTTGGGCTGATGTTCGCATAAACGAAATTGTTCATAATGTCGTTGGTCGCTCCGGTTTTTGCCGTCGGAACTGCGATTGCCGGGCCGCCCAGACTATTTTGGATAAAGTTGTTGTAGACATGGAAGGTATATTGGCTCGAAGAAATGCTGACCGTTGAGCCTACATAACTTCCCGTTGCCGGGAAAATCACTTTGTTCGCGATGAGGTAAATGTCGCTTTCGGCAGGCATCGGATACGTGTCGTCAAGAACATAAATTCTACGGCTTTGGTTGGCGATCGCTTTCCCGTGCACCATGTTGATATAAACTGCGGTAGATCCGTAAATGTTGGCCGTAACGCCCGGAGTGTCGAGTTTGATCTCGTCGGCGACCGCGCAATTCATTACGTTCACCGTCATTCTGTCGCCCGTGAATGTGCCTGAAAGCAACAAGTCGTTCCCGTTCACGATGTTCGCGTCGTGGATCGTGACCGTTCGGTTTTCCATGGTTTGGATCGTGAAACTTCCGTTGATTTCGTACTGATCACCCTGGATTTCCGAAACGAACGTAAGCGATTTGTTGACCAAAATATTTTCCTGGTACGGAAGGTTGCCGACTTTCGGGCGGATGATGATGCGATCGCCGTCACTAGCTTGTGAAATAGCCGCACTGATTGTAGAAAACGCGCCATCGGCACCGCCATCGCGTACGATCAGGTCGGCGGCCGACGCCATCGTGGTAAACAAGCCTGCAATTGCCGTGAAGAATAATTGTCTTTTCATTAGATTAATTGATTATTGAAGTTTAATTATGAGTGATGCCGATGTTTGGAAATGTCGTTTGCGCTGCAAGGTTAACCCTAAAAAAGTTTCGGATTTTGACCAATGAACAAGCGGTTCCGTTTGCAGGAAATTCGCAAAGTTTTCGGGGAAATTCGTTTTGGGATTTTATTAAATCTGAAGGTTTGTCAGATTGATGGACTTAACGTTAACGAGATTGCCGAGTCGTTCTGTTCCAACCATTCCGTAAATCTGCAAGTCTGTAATCTGCAAGTCTGTAATCTACAATCTACAATCTGCAAATCTGTAATCTGCAAATCCATTTCTAAATCACATATTCTCAAGAAGCACGAGAAATTCTTCCTTTTTTCGAACCGACAGCGGAATGATCTGTTTGTTTTTGAGCACGATCCGATTGCCGCCTTCAGCCTTTATGTAATGGTCGAAATATGCCATGTTTACCAAATGTGATTGGTGTGTGCGGAAGAAATTGTAAGGCGACAGCATAAGTTCATATTCCTTTAAATTCGTAGAAACGACGAGCTTTGGCGCGTTTACGAAATGGAACGTCGTGTAGTTTTTATCGGATTCACAGTTCGTGATGTCCTGAATATTTACCGAGTAGATTTTGTCGGACGTTTTCAAAATCAGTTTCTGGAGGTTTTTCGGACGCTCCAAATTCGAGAACAGATTGTTGAGTTTCAAATCGAAAACGTCCTTGCCCAGCGAATCTTCGGCTTTCTTGACGGCTTCGACCAAATCGTCGGCGTCAAGTGGTTTGAGAAGATAATCGATGGCCGAAAATCGGAATGCTTTTATCGCAAAATCCTCGAAACCCGTGATGAAAATTACCTTAAAGTTGATCGGTTTGAGTTTTTGCAGCAAGTCAAATCCGGTTCCGTCGGGCATTTCCACGTCGAGAAAAACCAAATCTGGCGCGAGTTGCTTGATGAGTTTCGCTCCCGAATCGACCGAATCGGCCTGCCCGATGACCGACACGTTCGGGCAACTGGATTTGATGATCGCGATGTTTTCTTTTCGGATGGCTTCAATGTCGTCGATGACTACGGCTTTCAACATGGCAGGTTCAGTTTTCGTAAAGATACGGGATTTCAA
>NZ_SEBS01000044.1 GCF_004211145.1 Flavobacterium sp.
TCTTTATTTTTGAGCGCCTTGAGATAGTTGCTTCCGACGGCGTTTGCATCGACATCGGCCGTGATCACCAAATCGGCCATCGGCAACAATTCACGTGAAAATGTGCCGTCGTTTCCGCCCATGTCGATTACGGTTTTGCCGCCAATCGACGTAAACCAATCTTTGATGTACGTTTTTTTGACCGCAAGCGCGTCGGCCGAATAATTGGCAACCGCGTAATAATCGTCCCATTCGGTCTTGTTTTTCGCGTCGAGGTTTTCGATGAAATCGTACATCGCGTCAAGCATTTTGATTTGGGCCGACTTCGATAAGCGTTTTGCCGACGCTTTGCCATCGCCCGAAAATTTCTCGTCGTAACGCGCCAAGACGTGAATATTCGCGAACAAAAACGGATTCCATTTTGTTGTCCACGGCAGCAGTTTCGACAATTTTGAAAGTGGAACCCCGTCGATGTCATGTGCCAAAGTCTTCAGGAAATCATGCCCGAAGTAACGGCTCAGCATGAGCGGCCCGAGAAAATGCATGATGAATTGTTTGTACGCCATCCACGGTTCGCCTTCAATGTAAAAATCGAACGAAAGCGTATCGATGAAGATCGGTTTCGCGTTGTAAAATGTGATGTTGAACGCCGACGCATCCTTTAACGTGAATCCGTTTTCGAGGCACGACTTCTGGATTTTGAGCGTCAACAAAGCCGCGTGTTTGTATTGCGGGAAACTCCATTCGTACGGATAACTGATGAACGGGATTTTGTCGGCTTCGAGCACGATGGCTTCATCGGATTTAGATGAAACCGAATGTGAAACCAGATATTTTTTCGAGAATAAAAGTTCGTAAAAACCGCTCGTTGAAAGCGATTCGAACTGTTTGAAATAGATTGGATTTATTTTGCGCTTGACCGAATTGCCGTCGGTAAAGACATAACCAGACGGATCGCGGAACGACGACGTGTTCCTGGTTTCGCTCATTTATTCGGGCTTGGTAGTTTGATCGTCCTCGTCCATGAAATCAGTTTGCTGCTTTGGCTTCATGCCGAAAATCGAACGTATTTTCATCGTCACGGTCTTGTAGAAAAGCAGGACGCCCGCCACGGCCGCAGCAAAGAACTGCACGATGAGCGCGCCCGTTCCGGGATCGAAATACAATGGAATCATGATTCGTGTCGTTTACACAAAAATAGGAATTATTTGCTGGGGACGGCGTTTTTTGAGTTCTTAAGTTTCGCGGCTTATTCGGACGCAAGTATGATCGCGGAGAATAGTGAATAATGAAGACAAAGGGCGAAATTGAGTTTTACGTGTTTTTAACAGTTAAGATAGTTGAGAATAGTTAAGGCTGAATGTAAACTTAAATTTTTATACAGTTAAAATAGTTGAGATAGTTAAGGCTACGCGTAAATTCAAACTTTTTAAACAGTTAAGATAGTTGAGAATAGTTAAGGCTGAGCATAAATTCAAATTCTTATTCAGTTGAGAGAGTGAGATTGTTAAGGCTAAGCATAAACTTAAATTTTTATACAGTTAAAATAGTTGAGATAGTTAAGGCTACGCGTAAATTCCAATTTTTAAACAGTTAAGATAGTTGAGAATAGTTAAGGCTGAGCATAAATTCAAATTTTTATTCAGTTGAGATAGTGAGATTGTTAAGGCTAAGCATAAACTCAAATTTTTATACAGTTAAAATAGTTGAGATAGTTAAGGCTACGCGTAAACTCAACTACTCTTAACTATCTTAATTGTCCAAAAAAATCTACCTTTTAAAATGACCTTCGAAAAATGATTTTACGGAAATAGAAAACCAGTCCCACAAAATAAAACGCATACGTCACGAAATGCGCGACGGTCAATCCTTTGATTCCCATGACCGACAGGAAAAAAACGCTCGAAACGTAAAGGATCGCAAGCGATAAGACTTCACTCACGATGAATGCGACCGTAAGACGACTCGCGAAAAAAATACACGCCAGGATCAACGACGCGGCTTTGAGGAAATCGCCTGCGAGCTGCCACAAGAACAATTCGCGCGTCTCGACGAAATCGGGTGTGAAAAGTAAGTTTATCGCGAAATCCCTGAGTAAATATAAGATGACCAATGCGATGAAAAATAACGGTAAAATTCCTTTCGAATAACTTTTGACGACGGATTTCATTTCGGATTCGGTTTGGGACAGCACCAACTTCGGAAGGAAATACACCGTGAGCAACGTCGAGATGAACAACATATAATACGTCGAGATCCGATTGATCGCTTCCCAATGTCCAGCCGCGTCGATGCCCGAAACCGCGATCGCTTTCTGCCTGATCGCGAGATATACGACGGGCACGAAAACAGCCGAAAACAATGTCATCAAAGAATACGATCCGAGGTTTTTGAGCGTCGTTTTGTCAAAAGAAGCGAACGAGATATTTTGGAGCAGATTGATTTCCCTGCCGATGTAAACGAGCGAGACGAAAAACAACGTCGTGGGCGCGAGTACGATCGCGAGCATTGCCCCGAACAGTTCGTATCGGTAAATCAAAATGACCGAAACCGCGAGCCCGAGCACGTTTCCGATGATGTTCGCCCAAATCACCTGTCGGTATTTTTCCAAACCGTTCAGTACCGAAACGATGAAAATCGACGCACAATAAAACGGGAACGCGAGCGCCATGATCCGGAAGACTTTGCCGAAATCCTCGTTTCCTGAGAACACCGACGCGCTCCAATAGTTTGAAAGCCCGAATAAAAGCAGCGAACTGACGATGGTAACGGCGGCCAGACTTATGAAAATCGTGGAAAGCACTTTTTTGAGAGCCGATTCGTCCTGCTTGGCTTCGGCTATATATTTGACGATACCGTTTTGGAAACCCAATGTCGCGATTCCTTCGGCCGATGTCAAAAAGTTTCTCAAGTTCCCGACGAGCGCCATTCCCGCAGGCCCGACGAAGATCGCAACCACTTTCGACGTTACGAATCCGATCGCGATCTTCACGATCACACTCACGCCGTTGAGCGATGTCACGCGAAACAAAGGCGACCGCATTATGTTGCCCACGATCCTCAATTCCAGTCGTTTATTTTGCCGATGACCGTGGAGATTTCATCGTCGGTCATCGCTGGACTCAGCGGCAAACTCAGGACTTCTTCGTGGATTTTTTCAGTGATCGGAAAAGACAGGTGCGAGAATTCCGATAACGCTTGCTGTTTGTGCGGCGCCATTGGATAATGGATCAGCGTTTCGATGTCGTTTTGCTTCAGATATTCGGCAAGCGCACCGCGATGTTCGGTTCGGATGACGAACAAATGGAATACGTGATCTTCATTTCGGCTGAATTTCGGGAGCGTAATCCTTGGATTTTTTATCTCCGAAAGATAGCGTTTCGCGATTCGGATTCTCTTTTCGTTTTCACTGTCGAGACTTGGTAATTTCGTGTTCAAAAACGCGGCCTGAACTTCGTCGAGCCGTGAATTCACTCCTTTTACCTGATGCACGTATTTGGTTTCGGAACCGTAGTTTCGGAGTTTGGCGATCATCGCTGCGAGCTCGTCGTCGTTCGCCGTCACGGCTCCCGCGTCGCCCAAAGCGCCCAGATTCTTCGACGGATAGAACGAAAACCCGGCGGCATCGCCCAAACTTCCGGCTTTGCCTCTACGCGATTTCGCACCGTGTGCCTGGGCCGCGTCTTCTATGAGCAAAAGATTGTTTCGGGTCGCGATTTCGCGGAGTTTGTCCATGTCGGCGAGCTGTCCGTACAGATGAACCGCGAGGATGGCTTTGGTTCTCGGAGTAATTTTGTTTGAAACCAGACTTGGATCGAGGTTGAATGTCAGGCCATCAGGTTCGACCAAAACCGGCGTCAATCCGGCTTCGATTATGGCGAGAATGCTGGCGATGTATGTGTTTGCGGGCACGATTACTTCGTCGCCTTTTCGTAATTTTCCGAGTTCGATGTAGGCGCGAAATATCAGCACGAGCGCGTCGAGGCCGTTTCCGGTTCCGATGCAGTGCCTGGTTCCGCAAAATGCCGCGAACTCCGTTTCGAAACGCTTCGTCTCGTCGCCCAAAATAAGCCAACCTTTTTGGAGCACGTCGTCGAATTTCTTCTTGAAATCGGCTTCGTACGGCGCATTGACCTTTTTTAAATCGTAAAATTTGATCATATCAAAACGTTTTCGAGCAATTTGTGGTTCGCCGTCGCGACTTCGTAGAAATCCTGTACGACGGTTTTCGCGCCGAAACTTTCCTTCCAGAAAACCAGACCTTCGTTGAGTTTCCTGCCCTGGTCTTCGTTCGAAATCCCGAAGTCGAAGAAGGGCGCGTCCTTAAAAACGTCGGTTATCAAAAAATGGTACAGGTAATCGAGCGATCCGAGTTCGTTTTTGTGATCATTGCCCGAAATATATTGCGGATGTGCGACATTCTGCGAAACGAAAACCGTCGTGCCGGCTACGATCTTTCCGTTGTCGTAGACGTTGAAATGTCGGATATTTTCGGGAAAACGTTTGTGTAAAAGTTCGATCTCGGCAATTGAATGAACGGGTTTTACTTCGTGTTTTTTGTCAAGGTTCGGAATCAGGATTTCGTCCCAAAACAATTTGAAATTGCTTTCCTCGCGGATTTCGAGGTTGTTTTTCGCGCCTCGCCTAATGCTTTCGCGTCGTGTCTTTGAAATGGAAAACGGTTTTGTCAGGTCGATCACTGAAAGTGAGTCGCGCCGGTACAATTTCGCGTCGGCAACAAAAAGCGCGTACGGCAATTCGTCCGATGAAAACAAGTGATAGATCGACGGAATCAATTTGACGCGGAATGTCCCGATTCCGTTTTCGGACAAAAACTTCAGAACCGCCTGCAACGCCCAAATCACTTCTTTCAACTTGATTTTTTCGCCGAGCACGAAACCGCCGTACGTCAATCCGAAATGCGAATGTACTTTGTCGTCGATTTTGTGCGCTGGCAACAACGCGAGCAATTCGTTTTCGTCGTAAACCAACAGCGAAAAGTCTTGAAACCTGTCCGAATGATAGTCCATAAATCCTCGATCGAACAGGAAAGTGCCGTTTTTCGATTTGGAAACGAATGCGTTCCAAACGTTTGTGTCGGACGGTTCGAATTTTTTTATGGTGTAGTTGGGCACGCGGTTGGATTTGAGTGGAAAATTAATGCTTTTTTGTTGATTCGTTTATTTGTTGATTTATTTATTTGAGTTATTGCCTCCCGCTCGACCATCGGTTTCACGGAAAATGCGATTTGAAAACCGTGCGAAAATGGAAAGCACCGACTTCAAATAAACAAGTAAACAAATCAACGAATAAACTTCTTTCCCTATCTTTAAGCACAACAAACGCATCCTCTCGTGAAGGGATTTCTACTCTTGTCTTTTCTTTTCGCCTTGGTTTTTCCGACTGCTTCGTGCGCTCAGGAAATCGCGCTGTACGGCCAATACAACGGGCGGTACGACTTCACGTTCGCGGGCAACACGATGAATGTGGCCCCGAACGGCGCGAACGATCCGTGTGTGATCCTGACGCAATCGAGCGCGACGCTTTCGCTTTCAGCTTCCGACGAAATAAAATACGCTTTTCTATATTGGGCGGGTTCGGGTCCGGGCGATTTCGACGTGCAGCTCAACGGTCAAAACATCACTGCGGAACGCGAATTCGGCCTCGTGTTCGCGAATACGGGATTGCCGTTTTTCAGTGCTTTTGCTGATGTGACCGCTCAGATCCAGGCGACCGGAAACGGAAATTACACACTGTCGGAACTCGACGTCTCGCCTTGGCTGAACGTAACCGATTATTGCATCAACGGGACGAATTTCGCGGGCTGGACGCTTGTCGTGATATACGAGAACGCTGCGCTTCCGCTGAATCAACTCAACGTCTACGACGGGCTTAAAAACGTGCCGCTACAAATTGACATCACGCTTGAAAATTTGAACGTCATCGACAACGAAGGCGCGAAAATCGGTGTCGTGGCTTGGGAAGGCGACGCGAATCTGGCGAACAACGAGAATTTGAGCATCAACGACAATCCTTTGAGCGATCCGCCGCTGAATCCCGCGAACAACGCGTTCAACGGCACGAACAGTTTTACGGGTTCGGATACGCTGTACAACATGGACCTCGACGTGTACGACATCCAGAATAACATTGCGATCGGCGATTCGACGGCCCATATCCAGTTGACGTCGGGCATTCAGGTCGGCAATCAGGTCCAGGGCGATTTCGTGATGATCAACGTGATTGTGACCAAACTCAACAGCCAATTGCCCGATGCGACGATCGTGGCCGATAATGTGACGACGGCTTGTAATTCACGTGCGATTTCGGTCGACTTTACGGTGTCGAACTTAAACAGTACCGACGCGCTTCCGGCCGCGACCGCAATCGCGTTTTTCGCCGATGGAATATTGCTCGGAACGACCTTGACCACGACCGTAATCCCTATTGGTGGCAGCGAAAACGGCCAAGTGAATCTCGTGTTGCCCGATGGCGTTCCTGATACGTTCACGCTTACGCTGTCGGTCGACAACAACGGAACGGGAATCGGTTCGGTGACGGAACTAAATGAAGACAACAACGATTTTGCGACAAGCGTGTCGTTGCCGCTGCTGCCCGATTTCAATCAGCCTGAAAATCTGGTGTCGTGCAATGAAGGCCTGACTTCGGGAACATTTGATTTTTCGAATTTGGCCGACGCGATCGCCGTGAACCCGACCGACGCCGTGACGTTCCATCATTCGCAGCAGGACGCCGAGGACAATCTTGCACCGATCCTAAACACGTCGAATTATCACGCGAACACGACGCCTGAGACGATCTGGTTCCGCATCGTGAATGACGAGTGTTATAACGTTGGGTCGTTTTTACTGACCGTTCGGAACTGTCCGCCGATCATCTACAACTTCGTGTCGAACAACAATGACGGCATAAACGATTATTTTCATATCGTCGGGTTGCGCGATATTTTCCTGGATTTCGAACTGTCGGTCTACAACCGCTGGGGCATTCTGGTCTGGAAAGGCAACAACAACCTACCCGATTGGGACGGCGTCGCGACGAAAGGCCTGCGCTGGGACGATAAGGAAATGCCTGACGGGACGTATTATTATGTGTTGGAGTTACATGACCCGGGATATCAGAAGGCGTTTACGGGATTTTTGTATTTGGCGCATTGATTTTTATTTGTTGATTTGTTGATGCGTTGATTTGTTGATTTGAGTGCATGTCTTCCGTTTGAGAATTTGTTTTTATTGACGTATTCATCTTAGAAAAAAAGTCACTGGAAAGCATTGATTCAAATAAACGCATAAACAAATCAACCCAAAACGAAACCCAATCACAATCTTAACCCAAAACCAAATCTTTCCCTCTCCGAACGCCTACCTTTAAAAAAAGCAAAAAATTATGTCAGGAAAGAACAAGAAACAGTTTGGGGTTTGGATGGATTCGCATCACGCGACCATAGTTGGAAAAGAAGGATTCGACGGCGATGAGTTTACGATACTCGGCCACGTGAGCAACGATGGGCCCGATAAGAATTCGAACGAGAATGCCGCGAACAACCAGGAAAAGACATTGACCCAGAAATTTTTTAAGGAAATTGCGGCCACGATGCCCAACATCGACGAAATCCACATCACGGGAACGGGACAGGTCCAGGAGCAGTTCATCAAGTTTTTGAGCGATTCGGCCCAGTACAAGAATGTCGTGTCGACCGAAAGCACTTCGAATAAGATGAGCGACGAGAATTTCTCGGCTTTCATCGCGAAACATTTCAATTGATTATTTCTTCTCCAGTGGTTTGAGATACCATTTATATCGGACGGCCATCAGTCGCAACACGATAATGATGGCCGAAACGATCACGTATAACACTTCGGTATTTACATTAAAGTTGTCGCGAATCAAAAAGAAAATGATGCCGCCTACGATACACAGCGTCGCGTAGATCTCGCGCCTGAAAATCACGGGGATTTCGGTGCACAATATATCTCGGATCACGCCTCCAAAGCAGGCCGTCATCGTTCCCAAGGCCACGCAGATCACGGGATGCAAACCCGTCGCGATTCCTTTTTCAATGCCGATTAAAGTAAAAAGTCCAAGCCCGATCGTGTCGAACAGGAACAACGAAACGCGCAATTTGTCGAGCTTCTTGCGGAATACGATCGACAGGAAGAACCCGAAAATGATGCAATACACGAAATTCAAATCGCGCATCCAACCCACGGGCGTATTGCCTATAAGCACGTCGCGCAAGGTTCCGCCGCCGACCGAAGTCACGAACGCAATCACGAAAACCCCGAACGGATCGAGCTTTTTGTTCATGGCGGTTAACGAACCTGAGACGGCGAAGGCTGTGGTTCCGATGATGTTTAGGAGGTAGAACATGTTGGGAGTGTCTTTGACGGGACTATTTTGTTGATTCGTTTATGCGTTTATTTGTTTATTTGAATGCTTGGCTTCCGTGGTATGTTTGTGCTTTTAATTGGCGATTCAGCACCTTGATTTGAAATAATTGTCCTTCCGAAACTTCGAAATATCGGCCCGGCAAAAAACCCGCAACGGAAGACACTGACTCAAATAAACAAATAAACGAATCAACGAATCAACCACTAAACGCCTCGCGTATAAAAATTATAATCCTTCAAAACCGTCCTAATAAAATCCGGATTGTTCCCCGATTGGTTCTTCATTCCCGTTACGGTTTCGATTTTTCGGACGAGTTTGTGTATTGTTTCAAAATCGGAACGCGCCTGCGCCGTCGTGAACGTTTCCTTTATGATGCGCATGTCGTTGTCGGACAATTTGATCACGAGCGGATAGATCGGCACATATTCGCCTCCGATTTCCTCGAGGATCGTATGGCTGATGTTGATTTTATTCTTCAATGTAATCACCGACGTTCCGGCCGCCATATCCCCGAAACGCTGGCTTTTTCCTGTCACGGCCACGCTGATGATCGCGGGAATTCCGTTGAACATCCAAATATCGACGAGCCTGAAGAACCATCGGATCATGTATTCGGCGAACGAGGCCTGGTAACCGTCGATCTTGACGACCTTGATCTTTAGCAATCTCTTTCCGAGCGTCTGCCCCTCGAACAAACTTTCCTGTACCAACGTGTAAAAAACCCACGGCAACATGAGCGTCATGTAAATCGCCCCAGCCGACCAGTTGTCGAGTTGGGAAATCCTGTCGGTGATATCCAAACCATTGAGGATCACGATGAAAACAATGACGAAATACGCGACCTTCACCAACAAATCGGCAAGCGCGGCAAGAATGCGGTCGCCCACGCTGGCAGCCGTAAAACTGATGTTCACATTTTGCGTAGTGTTTATTGATAATTGGGTCATATTTTCTATTTTAGCCGTCAATGAGAGAAGTGGCGTTCATCCGGCAAAATAAAGAAAAATGGCTCGAATTTGAACGTGCCATCAATTCAAAAGACCAAAAAAACCCTGACGAGATGTCGAGTTTGTACATTCAACTCATGAATGACCTGTCTTTTGCCCAGACGTATTACCCAAAAAGCAAGACTGTCGTCTACCTGAACCATCTCGCCGCCCAGATTTACCAAAAAATCTACAAGACCAAACGCATCGAGAAGAATCGCCTCGTTTCCTTTTTCAAGACCGAAGTTCCGCTCGCCGTCTACGCCTACCGACGCTACGTTTTATACGCGTTCGTACTGTTCTTTCTGGCGGTTGCGATCGGAGTGGTTTCGGCGCGTAACGATGAAGGTTTCATGCGGCTCATACTCAGCGACGGTTACGTGAACATGTCGCTCGAGAACATCGAAAACGGAAATCCTGTCGCGGTGTACAAATCGGGAAGCAATTGGGGAAGTTTCATCGGGATTACGCTGAACAATTTACTCGTGGGCGCGAAAGCTTACATGTACGGGATTTCATTCGGGATCGGGACATTCAAGATCGCATTGTCGAACGGCGTCATGCTGGGCTCGTTCCAGTATCTTTTCTACGAGCACGATGTGTTTTGGGAAAGCGTCCGAGGCATTTGGATCCACGGCGCGATGGAGATTTTCGGCATCGTGATCACGACCGCATGCGGATTTATTTTAGGCGCGTCGATCCTGTTTCCGCGCACGTATTCGCGCATCGACTCGCTCAAGCGCGGTTTCATGGCGAGTTTCAAGATTTATTTGAGTACGTGGCCATTCATGATTTCGGCGGGATTCCTCGAAGGTTTCATCACGAGATATTCGGTCGACATGCCGATTTGGCTGAGTTCGGCGATCATCTTATCGACACTTTCATTGATTTCCTGGTATTATTTGATATATCCGTTCGTCGTACACAAAAAACAGCAAAAAGAACGTGTATAAATTCCTGCTGATACTGCTTTTACTGAGTCCGGCCGTTTTCGCCCAGGACAGCATCGCCGTGGATACGACCGAATACGTTTCAGACGACGAATATTCGGAACCGCCGGCGATCAAATACACGATTAAAGACATCAAGGTCGACAGTTCGGCAATCACCCAAGCGCATTTCAGGAAGAACTTCAAGAAGGATTACAAAGCCGAGGAATTCGACTACGCGCCCAAAGAAAAACAAAAAACCGCCCTCGACCGTTTCAAAGCATGGCTCGCGCGCTTGATAAGCGAATTGTTCAGCATGGGCGGCGAAGGTTCGCTCTCGTTGGTTACCTGGATTTTCAGGATCGTTTGCGGGCTCGTGATCCTGTTCGTGATCTATCTTATCGTGAAGGCGATCTTGAATAAGGAAGGAAAATGGGTTTTCGGGCGCAGTTCGGCCAATCGCATTTACGGTGCCGACGAAATCGAAAAAAACCTACAGGAAGCCGATTTCGAAAAACTCGTTTCTGAAACCATGAACGCCGGAGACAAACGCCTTTCGATCCGATATTATTATCTGTGGTTGCTGCAACGCATGTCGCGATCGGGCATCATCGAATGGGACGTCGAGAAAACCAATTCCGATTATCTGTACGAGATCCGAAACGAGAAAGACAAGGAAAACTTCGCATACCTGTCGTATTTATACAACTACGTTTGGTACGGGGAATTCGAAACCGACGATGCCACGTTCGACAAGGCCGTGCGCGCGTTCCAAAAAACCATTAAATCGACATAATGGGAAAACTCAAGATACTAATAGGATTTCTCGTGCTCGTTTTCGTGCTCATGATCGTTCTCGACGGCGGACAGCCCAAGGAAGTGAACTGGAAGCCGACGTATGGCGTCAAGGATAAGAATCCACTTGGACTGTACGTGTTCGATCAGGAAATCGGGCGTTTGACCAACGACACGATCGAACGGATCCGCGTCACGCCTTATGAGTTTTTCGACACCAAATACGACACGCTCGCCAAAACCTATAAGATAAAAGGAACGTTTTTGAACATTTCGAATGCCGAAAATCTGGACAACGAATCGCTCAAGGAGGTTTTCTATTTCGTGAGCCACGGGAATTCGGCCTTTTTGAGCTTGTCGAATTTTCTGGTCGAAGGCGTGAACCCGATCTATTTTTCGAGCATCGACACGGCGAGCACGACGATTCTGGGTTATACGTCTCTCGACAGTTTGCGCGCGAATTTCGTAAAAGTCGATTACAGGGGCGGGACTTTTTATCTGCACACGGCTCCGGCTGCGTTCACGAACTTCCATTTGCTTAAGGACGATCATCACGAATACGCCGAGAAATTGCTGTCGTACCTGCCAAAAGGGAAAATCTATTGGTTCAATAAACAGCCCGGGGACGAATCGATTTCAGAGTCGGAACTTCGCTACATTTTCTCGCAACCGGCGCTTACCTGGGCGTGGCTGATGTTCTTGTTTGGCATGCTCGCATTCATGATTTTCCAGGCGCGACGCAAGCAACGCATCGTCCCGATATTGGAACCGCTGCCCAATACGACCGTGGAATTTGCGAAAACCATCGGAAACTTATATTATCAGGAAGGCGACCATCACACTGTAATCGACCGAAAAATCATATATTTCCTCGAAAAGATCCGAACCGATTATCTGATCGACACGACCAAACTCGACGATGCGTTCACGCGTAAGCTGCAACAGAAATCAGGCAAGCCGATGGCCGACATCGAACACGCACTTTTCCTGATCCGGGCACATCGCAACAGTCCGCATACGGCCGTCGAGGAAGATCTCATAAAAATCAACACCGCATTGGAAAAAATCATACACTGATGGAAAACGACAACAGTTTTACAAATGAAGAGCAGCAATCCGCGCAGCCGCAACAGCCGCAACAGGATTCCGACAACGTCCGCTTCGACAATCGCCTCAATCTCGCGCCGCTGACTGAAGGGATCGCAGCCGTGAAAAAGGAACTTTCGAGCGTGATCGTCGGACAGGAAAAAATGATCGATCAACTGCTCGTCGCGATGCTGTCGAACGGGCACGTTTTGCTCGAAGGCGTTCCCGGAATCGCCAAGACGATCACCGCGAAATTGCTTGCCAAGACGCTCGACATCGGGTTTAGCCGTATACAGTTCACGCCCGATCTGATGCCATCGGATATCCTGGGAACATCGGTCTACGATTTGAAAAAGACCGAATTCGAATTCAAGAAAGGGCCTGTTTTCTCGAACCTTATCCTGATCGACGAGATCAACCGCGCGCCCGCCAAAACACAGGCCGCGCTTTTCGAGGTCATGGAAGAACGTCAGGTCACGATCGACGGCAACCGTTACGTGATGGACGCGCCTTTCCTGGTCATCGCGACCCAAAACCCTATCGAACAGGAAGGAACGTATCGTTTGCCTGAAGCGCAGTTGGACCGTTTCCTGTTCAAGATTTCGGTCGATTATCCGAAGCTTGAGGAAGAAATCGCGATCATCACACGCGAACACGAATTGCAGGATCACGACAAGCTCGGCAATATCAAAGCCGTATTGACGTCTCAGCAGATCCGCGATTTCCAGTCGACCGTAAAACAAATCATCATCGAACCGCAACTGGTCGCTTACATCGCGAAAATCGTGATCAATACTAGAGAAAACGCGTTCCTCTATTTGGGCGCTTCACCTCGTGCGTCGATCGCCATATTGAACGCGGCGAAAGGTTTTGCGGCTTTGAGAGGACGCGATTTCGTGACGCCTGAAGATATTAAGGAATCGGCTATTCCGGTCTTGCAGCACCGCGTGATCGTGTCGCCCGAGCGTGAGATGGAAGGTTTGACGGGAACGGAGATTATCAGGCAGATTTTGGAATCGGTGGAGATTCCGAGGTGATTTTTTATCTTTTTTTGCCACGAAGGCACGAAGATTTTAATTAGTTAATTGAGTCGTTCAATAGTGCACGTATTTCAAATTAAACATTCGAAGCTTGGAAACTTCGTGTCTTCGTGCCTTCGTGGCAAAAAAAAGAAATAGTGCAAGCATTTTAAATTAATAAACAAAAGCTGAAGTTCGTGTCTTCGCGCCTTCGTGGCGAAAAAAACAATCATCGGCAAACGAACATGAAAAGACTACGCGCGCTTTACATCAACAACTTATTCTTCTACACCTTGATCGGTGTGGGCGTTTTCTTCGTGCTCGCGTTTTTCTTCCCGACGTTGTTCACCGCCGCGCGCTACCTTTTTTTCGTGCTGATGGCGTTTCTCGTGCTCGATATTTTCGTGTTGTTCGTATCGGACAAATCGATCGAGGCCGAACGCGATCTGCCCGAAAAGCTATCGAACGGAGACGAAAACCCTGTAATCATCAAACTTCGCAACTTCTATACGTTTCCGGTTTGGGCGAAAGTCGTCGACGAAATTCCGATCCAATTCCAGATCCGAAACTTTGAGATCGCACGAAAATTGAAGCCGACATCAACCGACGAATTCAGTTATGCATTGCGCCCGACGGAACGTGGAGAATATCATTTCGGAAAACTGAACATCTATATTTCATCGCCGTTGCGCTTGGTTTCAAGGCGTTTCGCGTTCGACGACAACCGCATGGTACCGACATATCCGTCATACATCCAATTGCGCAAATACGATCTGCTCGCGTTTTCGAACCATCTGTTCCAATACGGCGTGAAGAAAATCCGTCGCATCGGCCACACGATGGAATTCGAACAGATCAAGGAATATGTTTCGGGCGACGACATCCGCACGCTCAACTGGAAAGCGACCGCCAAGAAAAATATGTTCATGGTGAACCAGTTCCAGGACGAGAAATCCCAGTCGGTATACATGGTGATCGACAAAGGGCGCGTGATGAAAATGCCGTTCAACGGGCTCAGTCTGCTCGATTATGCGATCAATGCGTCGTTGGTTTTGGCGAATGTGATCCTCAAAAAACAGGATCGCGCGGGCATGTTCTCGTTCTCGAAAAAAGTCGGGAATCGCGTGATGGCCGAGAAGCGTTCGTCCCAAATGCAGAAAATCCTCGAAAACCTGTACAACGTCACCACCGATTATTTCGAGAGCGATTACAGCCGTTTGTACGCCGACATCCGCAAGAGCATCAACAATCGCAGCCTGATCATTCTGTACACGAACTTCGAGACGCTCGAGGGTTTGCACCGACAGTTGCGCTATCTAAAAGGAATCGCAAAACAACATTTGCTCGTCGTGGTCTTTTTCCAGAACACCGAACTCGATACGATCATCAATACGAAATCCGAGAACATACACGAGGTTTACGACAAGGTCGTTGCTGAAAAATTCATGTTCGAGAAGCGTCTGATCGTGAATGAATTGAAGAAATACGGCATCCATTCGGTGTTGACCAAGCCTGAGAATTTGACTTTGGATACGATTAATAAGTATTTGGAGATTAAGTCGAGGGGAATTTTGTAGGGAGTGCCTGAGAAGCTGAGTGCCTGAGTGGTTTGACGCAGTTATAAGTATGATTGAAGATTTGGATTTTTATCAGATTACGAGGCAGTTGTTCGCTGATTTCCAGAGCGGGTTTTTCTTTTATACGCTCGTTTATTTCGGATTCAGGTTTTCGAAACGGAAAGAAAAATTGCGTGAATTCGATCGGTGCGCGACGATTTGCATTTGTATCGGTTCGGTGCTTTTCTTTCTTTTTTGGGCGGGCACGATCGCGTATTATCGGATCTTCGAAGACGAATCCTGGCGTTCTTTTTACGACCGATTGACCGGCCCATACGGTTTTTCGATCTGGGTTCCGATGATCATGTATATGTTCCTGCCGCAATTGCTTTGGGTCAACAAATTGCGCGAGAACTATTTATCGCGATTCGTAATCGCATTCCTGCTATTTTTCAGTTTTGAGAAATTCGTGATCATCGTGACCTCGTTCCATCGCGATTATCTGCCGAGTTCATGGTCGATGGAAGCCAATTCGTATTTGCCGTACATCTTGCTCGGCATCCTATGGAAATTCGGGATCTTCACGGCTCCGACGGCGATTTTGTTTTCGGTACGCGCGAAAAAAGATAACTTCGCAGCATGAAACAAATCACATCGGTCCAAAATCCATTCATAAAAGAACTCGTGCAATTGCAGGAAAAAGCAAAGGCGCGCAAACAATCGGGAACGTTTTTGATCGAAGGCAAACGCGAAATCGAACTTGCGATCAAAGGCGGCTACGAAATTGAGACCGTTTTGTTCGTTCCTGACTTGAACTCGAATCAACGCATCAACGAATCAACACATCAACCCGAATACGTCGAAATTTCAAGGGACGTCTATCAAAAACTGGCGTATCGCGACACGACCGAAGGAATTATCGCGGTGGCGAAATCGAAAACTTTGTCATTATCCGATTTGGAATTGTCCGACAATCCATTGATTCTCGTCGCCGAAGCACCCGAAAAACCCGGAAACATAGGCGCGATGCTGCGAACCGCTGACGCCGCGAACCTCGACGCCGTGATCATCGCGAACCCGAAAGGCGATTTGTACAACCCGAACATCGTGCGCTCGAGCGTGGGCTGTTTGTTTACGAATCAGATCGCGACGGGCACGACATCGGAAATCATCGCATTTCTAAACGAGAAAAACATCTCGATTTACGGCGCGACGTTGCAGGATTCGATCGCTTATCATGAACAGGATTTCACCTCGCCTACCGCGCTCGTCGTCGGAACCGAAGCTACGGGTTTGACTCAGGAATGGCGAGATGCGGCTGCGCAAAATATTTTGATTCCGATGCAGGGCGAGATTGATTCTATGAACGTTTCGGTGGCGGCGGCGATTTTGATTTTTGAGGCGAAACGGCAAAGAGGATTTACTTAAATTAGGTTTAGAGTTTAGAGTTTCGCGTTATAACGATCGCGTTAACCCTAAACGCTAAACCCTAAACAAAATACATATTATGAAAAAAATAGTGCTCTTCTTTATCCTGAGCGTTTGCTCGAACCTCTCGGCTCAAATCTCCGAACAAAAGATCGACGCCACCGTCGAAAACGCGCTCAAAGCCTTCAACGTTCCCGGAATCGCCGTCGCCATCGTAAAAGACGGGAAAGTCATACACGCCAAAGGTTACGGCGTAAAATCGATCAAGACGAAGCAAAAAGTCGATGCGAACACGCTTTTCGGCATCGCATCGAATTCGAAAGCGTTCACATCGGCGGCGCTAGCGATCTTGGTCGATGAAGGCAAGATTTCGTGGGACGATAAAGTCGTAAAGCACATTCCCGAATTCGCGATGTACAACGATTACGTGACCAACGAGTTTACGATCCGTGATTTGTTGACGCATCGCAGCGGACTTGGTCTTGGAGCGGGCGACTTAATGGTTTGGCCCGACGGAAATGATTTTCAGGTTCAGGATATCGTCAATAATTTAAAGTTTTTGAAGCCGACATCGGCGTTCCGAACCAAATACGATTACGACAATCTGCTGTACATCGTGGCCGGAGAAGTCGTGCATCGCGTAAGCGGCCTGAGTTGGAACGACTTCGTCGAACAGCGCATCATGAGTCCGATCGGCATGAAGAACAGCGCGTCGTCGTTTTATCGGTTGAAGGACACGACGAACGTGATCGATCCGCATGTTCCCATCGACGGAAAACTCAAGATCATTTCGCGTTATAAACTGCACACCTTCGACGCCGCGGCCGGTTTGTATGCGAGCGTGAACGACTTGTCGAATTGGCTGATCCTGCAAATGGACAAAGGAAAATTCAACGGAAAGCAGATTTTTTCGGAAAAAGTCGCCAATGAAATGTGGACGCCACAAACGATACAACCCAATAAACCCGCGCCTCCGTATTTTTCGAACTTCAAGAATTATGGCCTCGGCTGGGGATTGACCGACGTGAAAGGCAAATTGCAGGTGTCGCACACGGGCGGGCTCGAAGGCATCGTGACGCAGACGCTCATGATCCCGGAACTCAAACTCGGCATCATCGTCTTGACGAACCAACAGGCCGGAGCGGCTTTTACGGCCGTGAGCAATACGATAAAGGACAGTTATCTTGGGCTACCCGAATTCGATCACGTGACCGATTTGGCCAATAAGATGCGCCAACGCGAATCGGACGCCGATAAGGTTACCGATGAAGTTTGGGCGACCGTAAACAAGAATATCAAGGACAAAAAAGTGCCTGACATGAAGCAATTCGTGGGAACGTTCAGGGACAATTGGTTCGGCGAGGTGACGTTTTCGATGAAAAAAGGAAAGTTGTATTTCGCTTCGGCTCGCTCGCCTCAATTGTCGGGTGAAGTGTTTTTTTATAAGGACAACAATTTGGTCGTGAAATGGGATAACCGATATTTCCATGCCGACGCTCACATTTTCATCGATGGCAAGGATCATTTTACGATGAAGCCGATTTCGCCGTTGACTGATTTTAGTTATGATTTTCAGGATTTGGATTTTGTGCGCTTGAAGTGAGAATGGACGAGATTTTCACAATTAAGATAGTTGAGATAGTTAAGGGTTCGCGCTAATGAGGAACAGTAGCTTTTCACGGGCAGTTTGTTTTGAACCATCGAGGGCATTAAGTTCATTAAGAGGATAACCTCAATGCTCTTAATGAACTTAATGCCCTCGACGGTTAAAAAAAGAACTCGTATTTTAATGTTTCGTACTTTCAATACTTCAATCGCACGAACATGAAACGCAGTCAACTTCTCTTTTTCCTATTTATAAGTTTTGCATCGGTTGCACAAACGAAACCGAAGTTCGAAACGCCCGAAATCTCCGGCAAACCCATCCACATCTACAATCCCAACGATTATAAATTCGCCGAGGACACGACCTGGTACACGAACGACCATTGTTTCGCAAAAGGTCCCGATGGAAGTTGGCACGCCTACGGTATCATCGGCCACAAACCCATCGATCCGTGGAAAGGCGAAACCAAGTTCTTCCACGCCTCGTCAAAATCGTTGACGCAAACCAAATGGGCCGACCACGATTACGCGCTCACGGCCTTGCCCGGAAAGGAACGCGTGCTTTGGGCTCCGACGATTATCAAGGAAAAAGACACGTATTACATGTTTTACAACATCGGCAACCAACAGGAAAACGCACCCGATTATTCATCTTGGGGAAATTTGTGCCTCGCGACGAGCAAGGACATGTTCATGTGGACGCGACACGAAAACAATCCGTTGTTCAGCGACGCCGGACACGCGCGCGATTCGTATGTGATGAAATATAAAGGCAAATTTTTCTTTTATTACACGCGGACCTTCACCGAGGTCGATCAGCGTTCATCGGTCGCATTGCGCACCGGGCCTGACTTGTTGCATTGGAGCGGACCTGAAGTCGTGCACGTGCAACCGCTCAAAAACCATTATGGAGGCGACGCCGAATCGAGTTTCGTGATCGAAAAAAATGGTTTGTTTTACATGTTCATCTGCCGCGCGAACACGAATTACAATAGAACCGACGTGTATTGGAGCGATAATCCCGAGAACTTCCCGATTGAGAATTTCGTGACGCAATTGCCGATTCACGCGGGAGAGCTTATTTTCGATGAGAAGGACGGTTGGTTTATTTCGAATACGGGTTGGGATAAGAAGGGTTTGTATTTGGTGGGTTTGAGTTGGAAACGTTGATTCTGGGAAGTTTTTTTTTACAGTTAAGAGAGTTAAGAGAGTTAAGGGTTTGTGCTAATGAGGAACGGTAGCTTTTCAAGGGCAGTTTGTTTTGAACCGTTAAGAGCATTAAGTTCATTAAGCGCATAATCTCAATGATCTTAATGAACTTACTGCTCTTAATGGTTAAACTTTTCAAGATTTCATTTAAAAACAAAATACCTAGCGTAAAAAAATCGAACGAAAATTCGCACTTTTACAAAAATCAAATCCATGAAAGATTTTTTACTTTTCGCCTTTTCGGTTTTTTCGACGCTGGGCTTTTGCCAGACAAAAGACGAAATCAAGAAATCCACAAAAAACCGCGATACATATTTATTTGCCGTCAAGGCCGAACCCAAAAAGTTTGACGAAACGATTCCGTCAGAATATGTGACCGACGAAATCCTGATTCCCGTCGAGATCAACGGCAAGACCTACACGTTTTTGTTCGACACGGGCGCGATCACGGTCCTGTCAGACGATATAGTCAAGCAAATGGGATTGCAACCCGTGACGTCGAATCGCTTCATCGACTCGGCCGGAAACACGACCGACGAAAATTTCTATATGGTTCCCGAAATCAAATTGGGATCGGTCGCATTCAAAAATGTCGGCGTCGGATCGTTTGACCTCGACACGTTTTCCAGGCTTTTGTGCCGACCGATCGATGGGATTTTCGGGTCGAACATCATGCGCGTCTGCAATTGGGAAATCGATTACGAAAAGCCGTCGCTGCGTTTTTCGTCGGATAAGATTGCGTTGCCCGACGCGAATTCGGTCCCGTTCACCCAAAATTTCTCGGGAAGTCCCGACGTCATCATCACGACGGGCGGCTTCAATTTCAGGACGTCGGTCGACACCGGGAATAACGGCAGCCTCGACATCCCGAACAGTTTGTTCGAAAAAAGCCGGCTCAAGAACGTGCCCAGGATCGCCAAGAGCCGCGGCAAAGGGTTTTATTCGCTGCTGGGAAATGCCGAACAGGACGAACATACGGTCATGGCCGACTCGGTTTACATCGGGAACGTATTGCTCCAACGCCGCATCCGAGTGTCGCCGAGCCCGATGTATCTGCTCGGAAACGACTTCCTGAGCCCGTTCGGGAGATTCGTGATCAACTACAGGAAAGGCGAATTGTTGCTTCCGAAAAGACAAAAGGAATTGCCGCCTGAAAACACGTTCGGATTCACGCCTTTGCGCGAGAACACGAAGACGGTCGTGGGCGTTATCTGGGAAAATTCCGACGCGCAAAAATCGGGGCTGGAATTGGACGATGAGATCATCTCATTGGACGGAACCGTGCTTTCAGGTCTGTCGGACATGGATTGGTGTGAGTTTCGACAAAATTTAATCAAGAACGAAAAACTCAAAGTCGTCGTTAGAAAACCCGATGGGAGAGAAATTTCGGTGGAATTGGACAAGTATGATTTGTTCAAATGAAAAACGAAATAGATTTTTTTGAAACATTAAGAGCGTTTAGAACAGTAAGGTCATTAAGATTGGTGAAATAATACGTCTTAGGACAATTTTGTTTTAAGCAACATTTTTCCTTTCAGAGCTTCTGAAAACGAAAACGCCCATTATTAAAAGCGCTCCAACACAGCAACTGAATGTTCTTAATTCACTAAATAGTAAAATCACCTAAAAGTTAACCGCTTCTCTATAATGCAGTTAGTTAAAACTCGCGCGATATTCCAAAGGCGTCACATCCATCTTCAACTTAAACAATTTACTGAACGACTGCGAATGCTCGAATCCGACCTTAAACGCGACTTCGCCCACCGATAAATTCGTCGTCGACAGCAGTTCCTTCGCCTTTTCAACGACGGCTTCCTGTATGTGCTGTCGCGCGTTTCGTCCCGTGAGGTTGCGCAACAGGTCACTCAAATAATTCGCGGAGAAATTGAGTCTTTCTGAAAAATAATGCACTGATGGAAAACCATTTTCCTGTGGCAAGTCCGAATTCAAATACGATTTGAGCAGGCGTTCGAAATCGGCCAATACGTCAATGTTCCGGCTCTTCCGCGTGATGAACTGGCGGTTGTAGAATCGGTCGGAATAATTGAGCAGCAGTTCGATGTGCGACAAAATCACGCTCTGTGAAAACGCGTCGATCGTGTTGTTGATCTCGCGTTCGAGGCTTTCCATCATGCCGAAAATCATTTTCTCCTCAGGTTCCGACACGTGCAACGCTTCATTGGCTTCGTACGAGAAGAAACCATAATCGGGAAACTTCGAAGCGAGCGCGTTTCCTTTGAGGAAATCCGGATGCAGCAACAGCATGAAGCCACCCATTTTCTGGATGTTCTCAGATTCTACTCCGATTACCTGAAGCGGCGAGACGAACGTCATCACGCCTTCGTCGAAATCATAATAGCTGCCGCCGTATTTGAGCTTCAGGTCGACGTTCTTTTTGAGCGCGATCGAATAAAAACCATACGTGATCGTCTTCCCGACGAGATCGACGCAACCGATTACGTCGTCCATTCGAACCACCGACACCAATGGATGCGTGGGTTTCGGGACAGACATGAGCTTGTGCATGTCGGCGATTGTTGGGATGTGGATTGGCGGGGTGAATTTCATAATGAAGTGCAAAAGTTCAAAGTACAACGCGCAAAGTCGGGCGTTTCACTTTGCACCCTGAACTTTGCACTTTGCACAATTTAATCAATAATCCTGATACTGCATCACGTCATCCCAATAGGAATTCCCGGTATCGGTCGTAATCGGGATGATGCTTTCGAGTTGTTCGATGTCTTGGGCCGACAAAACGATGTTCGAGGACTCGAGGTTTTCGTTTAAGTATTTCCGACGTTTCGTGCCCGGGATCGGGATCGCACCTTTTGCGATGGTCCATGCGATGGCGAGCTGGGACGGTTTGATGCCTTTTTGTGCTGCCATTTTTTCGATTTCCGATAACAGGTCGAGGTTTTTTTGGAACTGTTCGCCTTGGAATTTGGGGATGTTGCGACGGAAATCGTCTTTCGGCAAGTCGTCGATTGATTTGAATTGTCCGGTTATGAATCCGCGTCCGAGCGGCGAATATGCGACCAGACCGATGCCGAGTTCCTCAAGCGTCTGCTTCACGCCTGCTTCCTCGACGCGTCTTTCGAACAACGAATATTCCGATTGTACCGCAGTCAACGGATGAACAGCGTGCGCCTTCCGGACTTGCTCCGATGCGACTTCGCTCAAGCCGATGTACTTGACTTTTCCTTCTTTTACAAGGTCGGACATCGCGCCCACGGTTTCTTCGATTGGGATGGTTTTGTCGCGTCGGTGCAGGTAATACAAATCGATGTAATCGGTTTTGAGGTTTTTTAGCGAGCGTTCCACGGCGAGTTTGACATAGTCTTTTTTGCCGTTGATTTGCCAGGTCAGTTTGTTGTCGTCGTCGATTTCCCACCCGAATTTAGTGGCGATTACATATTGGTCGCGTTTGCCGTCGATGGCTTTTGCGATCAGTCTTTCGTTGTCGAACGGGCCGTAAAGGTCGGCTGTGTCGAGGAAGTTGAAACCTTGGTCGAATGAGGCGTGGATCGTGGCGATGGATTCGGCGTCGTTAGTTTTGCCGTACATGTCGCCGCCTTGGAAACCGGACATTCCCATGCAGCCGAGGCCGAGAGTTGGCACTTCGAGGCCTTGTGAGCCTAGTTTTTTTGATTGTGTCATTGTTTTGATTTTTTGTTGGGACAAAGTTCGTTCAACATTTAAGTTGGTTTGTAGGTGAATGAGGTTTGGTTGTAGTTGGATGCGGGAATTTTTTTTTAGGTTGTGTTTTATTTTTTGCCACGAAGGCACGAAGACACGAAGTTCTTTTTTTGAAGGCGCGAGGTTTCGAAATTGATTTTCGGTTTTATAGTTTAACCTGTAAGGTTTTTTCAACTTTGTAGGTTTGTTTTTTGAACCATTAAGGGCATTAAGTTCATTAAGGTGTTTGAGATGAAGATTTGATTCTTTTGTGAATTTTGTCCGATTGGAACCTGCAAGATTTTTCAACATTGTAGGTTTTGTTTTGAACCATTAAGGACATTAAGTTCATTAAGGTGTTTGATACGAAGTGTTGGGAACTTGCAAAGTTTTTCAGTTTGGTAGGATTCGATTTGGACTAGTAAGATAGTTAAGGTTAGTTAAGCGATGCTTTGGACATACTGTCATCAATCGTGAAACTTCGTGCCTTCGTGTCTTCGTGGCAAAAGCCAGACGTCAACCAAAACAAAGGCGCGATTTTTGACGGGTTCGCGTTAGGGATGGTCGCTTTGTTTGAGCTCATTTTTCGCTTCTTTCAAGCGCAAAATAGCGAGTGCGACCAGCCCGGCGACGGCCAGACAAAACTTCAATAACATCGATATTTCCCGGCCGACGAAACGCCCAAAAATCAATTATTCATTGTTGATTATTAATTATTAATTCCTAATTTACCGACATGGAGTTGACCGATGAATTCATAGAAAAGGAAAATAAGGCGATCGCGCAGGAATACAAGGAGTTGCTGCGGATTTCGTACCAAACGCTTTCAGACGCCGATAAAAAAATGATCCGAAAAGCGTTCGATGTCGCTGTCGATGCGCACAAAGACCAGCGCCGTAAAAGTGGTGAAGCGTATATTTTTCACCCGATCGCGGTCGCGAAAATCGTGGCGTCCCAGATTGGTTTGGGCGCAACGTCGATCGCGGCGGCCTTGATGCACGATGTCGTCGAAGACACCGACACGACGGTCCAGGATATCGAACGCATGTTCAACCCGAAGGTCGCGCAGCTTGTTGAAGGTTTGACGAAAATAGCGCAGGTCAAAAAGGATCTGAACATTTCGATGCAGGCCGAGAATTTCCGCAAGATGCTGCTCACGCTCAACGACGACGTGCGCGTGATCATCATCAAGATCGCCGACCGTTTGCACAACATGCAGACGATGGATTCGATGGCCGAATACAAACAGGTCAAGATCGCGAGCGAAACACTTTACATTTACGCGCCTCTCGCCCACCGTTTGGGGCTTTACAACATCAAGAACGAGCTTGAGGATTTGGGTTTGAAGTACACCGAACCTCAGGCGTACAAGGATATCGTTTCGAAAATCAAGGAGACGAAAGAGGAACAGGACAATTATATCAAGGAAATTTCGGACGTTCTAAAAGCGTCCCTCGACGCGGAAGGCGTGGATTACATCATCAAGGGCCGACCGAAATCGGTGTATTCGATCCGACGCAAAATGAAAGTGCAAGGTGTTGGTTTCGACGAGGTTTACGACAAGTTCGCGCTCCGGATCGTGTACAAATCCGATCCGCACGATGAGAAATTCCTCGCGTGGAAAATCTATTCGATCGTGACCGACCATTACCGTCCGTCGCCGAGCCGTTTGCGCGACTGGATCTCGTCGCCCAAATCAACGGGTTACGAGGCGTTGCACATTACGGTCATGGGGCCGAAAGGCCGTTGGGTGGAAATCCAGGTTCGGTCGGAACGAATGGACGAGATCGCCGAAAAAGGGTACGCGGCCCACTATAAATACAAGCAAGGCGGCGGCAATGAGGAATCGGGGCTCGACGTCTGGCTCAATCTACTCAAGGAAGCGCTTGAAAATTCCGAGACGAACGCGGTTGATTTCGTCGAGGATTTCAAGATGAATTTATACGCGAAGGAGATTTTCATCTTTACGCCCAAAGGGGAAATAAAATCATTGCCCAAAGGCGCGACGTCGCTCGATTTCGCGTTTTCGATCCACTCCGAGATCGGGATCAGGACGCGAGGCACGAGAGTCAACGGGCGATTGGTTCCACTGAATCACGAATTAAAAAGCGGCGACCAGGTCGAAGTGATCACATCTCCGAACCAAAAACCGACGACGCACTGGCTCGAATACGTGACGACGTCTCGCGCCAAAAATAAGATTCGAAACGTACTCAACGAGAACACGAAGAAAATCGCCGAAGACGGAAAAGAACTGCTCGCACGCAAAATGCGCCATCTCAAAATCACGATGAGCGAAACGGTCGTGAACGAATTGGTCAATTTCTTTAAGCTCAAGACGAGTTTGGATTTGTTCTACCGAGTCGGAATCGGGGCGATTGAAAACCAGCAGCTTAAAGATTACGCGGCCCAGAAAAGCAACACGTTCATCAATTTCTTCAAGTCGAAGATCAAACGCTCCGACAAACCGATTCCCGACGAGGATCTACACCGTCAAGTGCTTACGAGTAATTTCGACATGCTCGTCTTCGGGCCTGAACACGACAAACTCGATTATAAACTTTCTACGTGCTGCAACCCGATTCCGGGAGATGAAGTGTTCGGTTTCGTCACGATAAACGAAGGTATAAAAGTGCATAAAAAAGATTGCCCGAACGCGATTTCACTTCAGTCAAATTACGCGTATCGCATCATGAGCGCCAAATGGATCGACTCGACCCAGCAGGAATTCAAGGCGATCCTGAACATCACGGGAATGGACACGATGGGTTTGACGAACCAGATCACGAAGGTCATTTCGAACAATATGCACGTGAATATCCAAAGCATCGCGCTCAACGGCGAGGCCGGGATTTTCAATGGCCAGATCGCGGTGATCGTCCAGAACAATACGATCCTGAAGAAGTTGATGGAGAATATTAGGAAGATTGATGGGATTGATAAGGTGACGAGGGTTTATCATTAAGAGTGCAAAGTGCGAGGTGCAAAGCGCAAAGTTTAGAATAATAAAAAAACGCGACTTAACTAGGGTCGCGTTTCGTCTATGGGATCATTTTTTTGAGTGCTGCGAGGCGCTTTGCACTTTGAACTCTGCACTTGAGCACTCAAACCGCACTTCCCGGTCCGCTCGGATCCATCGGGCCCGCCGGTTGCCTCGGGTCGTGTGTCGGGTCGACGTCGCCCCAGTTGGCTGATTCTTCTTCATCTTCGTCTTCGTCCTTGTCGTCATCGGGATCGTCGTTTGACATTTCATAACCGATATCTTCAGGATTTCCGAACATGTCATTTGGCAATTCGGTTTCAGCGCCGTTGAGGCTTTCGCTTGCATTTTTCATAATTGTTGTGTTTAATCGTTTGTGATAAGTAAATTAGCATTTCGATTTGAGCGGACGGTTATGGAATTCGCGCAAAAGATTATGCAATTTCATCCCATGGAAAAACCGATCATCGACGATACTTTCATCCTAAAAAAAGGTCAGGAAAAAGGCGCCTGGACATTCATCGAAATGCCAATCCTC
Organism: Flavobacterium sp.; assembly: GCF_004211145.1. Classification (GTDB taxonomy): domain Bacteria; phylum Bacteroidota; class Bacteroidia; order Flavobacteriales; family Flavobacteriaceae; genus Flavobacterium. The sequence goes on from NZ_SEBS01000044.1 coordinate 26,198, forward strand.
GAAACCGTTCCCAAGAAACGCAACAGCACCGTTCGCGTGCGCGGGTTCATCGATGCGTTCGAGATCGTCGATTTCAACATCTGGGCGATGAAAAAAGGAACATTCATGGCAGTCAAGGCCGATATCCGCAAAGCGATCAAAAAGGAAGTGGGCGATTCGGTCAAACTTGTCCTGTATTTGGACGAAGCGCCGATGGTCATTCCCGATGACTTCCTGACGTGCCTGAAGGACGAACCGAAACTGCACGCGAAATTCCTCAAATTGACCGACGCAAAAAAGAAAGAAACCATCGATTGGATCTTCTCGGCCAAGACCGACGATGCTGTCGTGGAGCGCATGGGTAAAGTCATGGACAAACTCGAAAATGCCAAGACCTATTCGCTCCCGAGCTAAAAAAATCACGTAATCGCAGGTTTGAAAATCTGTCTTTAATCTTCCTATGCATTGCGCCACGAATCGCGAATATCCTTATATTAGTCGCACCAAAAACAGGTATGACCCAATTCCCCGAATACACGATTATCCTTGACCGGCTCGAAAACGACCTGCCGTCCTATTTGCATTATCATACGATTGCGCATACGTTGGACGTGTACGAGTGTTCGAAACGCATCGGCATGCAGGAAGGAATTTCGCCCCAGGAAATGCGATTGTTATTGACGGCCGCGATTTACCATGATTCGGGTTACATTTACCTGACGAACGGGCACGAGGAAAAATCATGTGAGATCGCGCGCGAAATTTTGCCGAAGTTTTCGTATTCAAGCGAAGAAATCGACGTCGTCTGCGGCATGATACAAGCGACGCGCGTTCCCCAGGAACCCAAAACGCTTCTCGAACAGATCATCTGCGACGCCGATCTCGATTATTTGGGACGAGACGATTTTTATGAACTCGGCGAAAAACTGTTTATCGAGATGCAGGAGATCGGAAGTATCGACAACAAAAAAGACTGGAACAACCTTCAGGCGCAATTTTTAAAGGAGCACCGCTATTTCACCAAAACCGCGATCGATTTACGGAAAGCCAAAAAGCTCGCGCATCTCGATGAAATACTGAACAAAATAAATTAGAATGGAAAGCAACAATTTTGCGAAAAGTACAACCGATATTCTTTACACCGTAGCCGGAATCCTGTTTTGCGGATTCGCGCTCAAAGGTTTCCTCGTACCGAACCACTTCTTTGACGGAGGCGTCACGGGAATCTCGCTCTTGCTGCACGAAGTCTATCATTGGAACATCGCGATCGTAATCGTATTGGCGAATTTGCCGTTCATCATTTTGGGCGCGTTCCAGGTCCATAAACGGTTCGCGATCCGAACGTTCGCGGCCGTGATCGGATTGGCGCTCTGCCTGTTGTTTATCCCGTATCCTCAAATCACGTCCGACAAATTATTGGTATCGGTATTCGGAGGCGTTTTCATGGGATTGGGCGTCGGATTGTCGATGCGCGGCGGTTGTGCGCTTGACGGCATCGAGGTCTTGGCGTTGTTCACGGGAAAGCGCGTGAGCTTTACGATCAGCGAGATCATACTCGGGATCAACATCCTGATCTTCCTCGTCGCGGCTTTCAAATTGGGATTGCCGACGGCTTTGTACTCGATTCTCACATATTACGCGGCGTCACGCACGATAAATTTCGTAGTCGAAGGTCTTGAAGAATACACAGGCGTGACGATCATTTCGCCTGAAAGCGAAAAAATAAAAGAAGCCTTGGTCAAGGTTTTGGGCCGAGGCATCACGGTTTACAAAGGCGAACGCGGATTTTTAAAAGACAGTTTCGATATTTCCCAACCCGTCGATATCGTGTTCACGGTCGTGACGCGCATGGAATTGCGCCGACTCAAGAACATGGCGCACGGCATCGATCCGAAGGCGTTTATTTTTACGAGTATCATTAAGGAAGCCGCGGGTGGCGTTTTGAAACGTCGGGCGGCGCATTGATTAGATTTTAGACTGCAGATTTGCAGAATTTAGATTTACAGAATTTAGAATTTAGATTTACAGAATCTAGATTTACAGAATTCAGACTTTAGGACGTTAGGGATTTTTCTTTTTCATCGGATTGAGAAGCCGCAAAAGCGCCAAAATCAGCAGGTAACCCAAAAGGAACTTAAAAGAATTCGAGCCGAATTTTCGGATGACCAGAACGGTCGAAACGACAACCGTAATGAATACCAATACGTTGATTGCAAGATTGGCTTTGCTGTAAAACCGAAAGCGATGAATCAACGCGACGGAAAGCGTCGGAACTAAAATCACGAGAGAAATCGCGCACGCGAGCAATTCCCCGAAACCGAAATCCACACCAGTCATTTTTTTGTTTTGAGTTTTGAGTTTTGAATTTTAAGTTGGGTACGAATACCTGGAACGTTTTGTTCACCGATATTCAACATTAAAAATTTAAAACTCAAAACTCAAAACAATCATTCAATTACTTCAAACGTATTCACGGGAAGCGCTTTATTCTTAAGTGTCAACTCACCGTTTTCGACGCACTTGAACGACTCTTTGGCTTTTTGGTACACGTCTTCGGTAATCAGGATTTGTCCGGGTTTCGCTGCCGATTGCAGTCGTTGCGACAAGTTCACAGCATCGCCGATCACGGTATAATCCAATCGTTTCAGCGAGGCCGATCCGATGTTTCCCGAAACCATTTCGCCCGAATTCACGCCGATGGAAATCTCAGGCTTGTACGAAATTCCGCCCGTTTCGATCCCGTCGAGTTTAGCGACCGCATGTTTGATCGCCAGCGCCGAATCGATTGCGCGGTCCAAATGGAAATCGCCTCGAAAAACCGCCATTACGGCATCGCCCATGAATTTATCGACGTGTCCGCCCTGCCCGATTATCTCTTTGACGATCTTGTCGAAAAGCCCGTTGAGCAGGTTTACGACTTCGTTCGGTGCAATTTTTTCGGTGATCGACGTAAAGCCGCAGACGTCAATGAAGATCACCGACGCTTCCATGAGTTCGTTCTTGAGCAAAGTATTTTCAAACTCCTTGTTGTTCATGAAATTGAGCACGTTCTCGTCGACGTACATCTTGAGGATGTTGTTTTCCTTGATCGCTTGTATGGTCGCCTGCGTCTGGCGAACGTGTTCGATCGTCTTGAGCATCGTGACGTCGAGATCTTCGAAATCCACGGGTTTGCACACGAAGTCGAACGCGCCGCGGTTCATTGCCGTGCGGATGTTCTGCATGTCGCCATAGGCCGAAACGACCACGGCACGCAACATCGGATTGGCTTCCGGAAGTCGGCTCAATAATGTCAGGCCGTCCATCACGGGCATGTTGATGTCGCTGAGTACGATGTCGATATCGGGATTCTCGCTGATCTTAACGAGCGCTTCTTCGCCATTGTGCGCAAACACAAACTCGTATTCGTTTTCGCGGATCTTGCGACGGAACTTCTGCTTCACGAGCATTTCCAAATCTTCTTCGTCGTCAACAACCAATATTTTCGCCATTATTCGGTAAAATTTTTGAGTTTTTCCTTGAGTAAATTAAAGTCGAGCGGCTTGGTCAAAAAGTCGTTCGCTCCTCTCTGCATCGCCTGCGTATGATTTTCCTCGTCCCCGTAAGCCGTGATCATCATGACTACGGGAGGCGGCGCGCTGTATTCGCTGCGGATTTTCGACAGCAGTTCCAATCCGGTCATTCCGGGCATGTTGATGTCGCTCAGGATCAATACGACCTCTGAATGGTTCGCCTTCAAATAATCGAGCGCCTGCTCGCCTGAAAGCGCGAAATCAAACTCGATCTCATGCTCGCGGATCTCCTTGCGGAAGCGTTGCGTGAACAGCGGTTGCACGTCGGCTTCATCGTCTACTACCAGTATTTTCATAATGCGTGTTTGGGATTTTAAATATACGTCTTTTCATTTTTTCTCCTACTATGTAATCGGCAATAGCACTGAAAATAACGTGAACTCACCTTCTTTGCTGTCGATGCGTATCGTTCCGCCGTGCGCTTTGACCACGATGTCGTAGCTCAGCGAAAGCCCAAGGCCCGTTCCTTCGCCCGTCGGCTTGGTCGTAAAGAACGGCTGCAGCACTTTTTCGCGAATCTCGTCGGGGATGCCGATGCCGTTGTCTTTCACGAAAATCTCTATCGAATCGCCTTGTATGCGCGTGAGCACCTCGACCGTCGGATAGTATTCCTGTTCCTTCGATTTCGCGCGTTGTTGGGTCGCATAGAATGCGTTTGTGAACAGGTTGAGCAAAACCCGGCCGATGTCCTGCGGCAATATGTTCGCCTTTGGCAGGTTTTCATCGAAATGCGTAATCAGTTCGGCGTTGAACGACTGGTCTGTGGCGCGCAATCCGTGATACGCCAATCGCAGGTATTCGTCGACGAGAACGTTTATGTCGGTCAATTCCTTTTGTCCCGTAGAGGCGCGGCTGTGCTGCAACATTCCCTTGACGATGCTGTCGGCGCGGCGGCCGTGATACGCGATCTTTTCGAGATTTTGTTTGATGTCCGATGAAATCGCTTTCGCCTCATCGGTATCGCCTTTTTCAATCTCGGCGTCCATTTCATCGAGGAGTTCGATGCTCACGTCGCTGAAATTGTTCACGAAATTGAGCGGATTCTGTATCTCGTGCGCTATGCCAGCCGTCAATTCGCCCAGCGACGCCATTTTCTCAGACTGTACCAGTTGGGTTTGGGTCGCTTTCAACTGTTCCAGTGCATTTTCGAGTTCGCGGTTCTTTTCCACAAGATCGGCCGTGCGTTTTGCTACGAGGATCTCGAGGTCGGCATTGCGTTTCTTCCAGTCGTCGATGCCGTACGTGTCGTCCTGGCTCGAAACATTCTCGGGTTTGGACACGTGCCAACTCACGATTTTCCAGCCGTCGGGTCTGTGAAGGAATACTGACGTGGCGCGAACGTACACCTCGATGGTTTCAGACGTCGAGCGGATGTGCAGATAAATATCGTCTGAGAACACGGCCGTATTCCCGTCCTCTGAGACGAAGTGTTTCATCGGGTCGGTCGTGCAATCGAAATGAAATCCTACACTTTGCTGTTTCTGACGCATCAACATGTCGCGCATTTGGGTGAAACCTTGCAATTTTTCGTCGAACGCCGTGCCGTAACAAGTGAATTCGGCATCCAATATCGGCTCGATACTTTCAATGTCGTCCATGTAAAAAACCTGGTCGAGCAGTTGGCGGTACGTAGTATCCAGTGAGATTCGTTTTTCGTCAGTCATGATTGTGATGTGTCGGTACTCGTAAGGTGAATGTTGCGCGCTGGCCTTCCGATTCGAGATCGAGCGCCGCATCGTGCAGATTATCGCAGACTTTCGCCTTTTGCAGATAAGCGAACGCACTGTACCGATTCCGCAATGCCGGATGCGACTCGTACGAAAACGACCTTTTCCGGCGAACTGCTGCGGAATGGCGCAGGTTTTTCATATCCGACGATTGGACCATGGGGAAACGACTACAACTTGGTCGTCCGTAAACGCGAACAGGGCGTGCCCAAAATATTCCGCGACGGTTTTTTCCCCGAATGACGCTTTCGTCGGCCCGCTCTTCAAACCTTGTTCCCGAAATCATCGCTAATTAATCGACAGGTAATTCTATATGGAATTCTGAACCCTCGCCCATTTTGGTTTCCACCGACAATTTGCCGTCGTGCGCCTTGACGATGTCGTATGCCAAAGATAAGCCCAAACCCGTTCCCTGGCCCGTTGGCTTTGTCGTGAAAAACGGTTGGAAAATCTTGTCGATGACCGTTTGCGGAATGCCGTCGGCGTTGTCTTTCACTGAGATCGTAATGAAATCGCCGTGGCTTTTGGTCGACAGCGATACCGTCGGTTCGTAACCTTCGATTCCACGTTTTTTCTTTTCATCGACCGCATAAAAAGCGTTCGTGATCAGGTTGAGTACGACGCGCCCCATGTCTTGGGGAACCATGTTTACGGTCTTGATCGATTTGTCGAAATTCGTGACGAGTGTCGCATTGAACGATTTGTCTTTCGCGCGCAAACCGTGATAGGCGAGCCTCAGGTATTCGTCAGACAATGTGTTGATGTCGGTCGGTTCCTTTTCAGACGATGTCGTGCGCGAATGTTGCAGCATGCCTTTCACGATTGCGTCGGCGCGTTTGCCGTGGTGCGTGATCTTTGCGAGATTCCTTGAAATGTCGTCGAGGAGTTCCACTTCAAGCGATTCGTCGCGTTCCTGGGCCGGCTTGTCTCTTTCTTCTTTGATTTCGCCGATGAGTTCGATGCTGACTTCTGAAAAATTGTTCACGAAATTCAACGGATTCTGGATTTCATGCGCGATTCCAGCCGTGAGTTCACCCAACGACGCCATCTTCTCAGACTGTATGAGCTGGGCGTGCGTGTGCTTCAACTCGACCATCGTGCTGCTCAACGCCTCGTTCGTGTTCGATAACGCGACGTTTTTTTCATTGAGATCGCTCGTGGTCTTGGTAAGGTCGTCAAGCATTTTATTGAACGCCTTCTCGAGTTGCCCGATCTCATCGCGATGGATGCGTTTTATCTTTTGGTTCAGGTCGCCCTCGCCTACTTTCCGGGCCGCGTCGCGCAAAGCCAAAACGGGAACTGAAATTGTCTTGGCGAGCCAAAACCCGATGAGTATGCCGAACAGCAGCACCAAACTGCTCACGATGATCGATGTATGCTTGATCTTTTCCTTGCTCGCTTCGATGCCTTTCGTGTTGAAACCCAGCAAAATCGCGCCCGACATCATTCCTGTCTTGAAGTCGGATTTCTTCACGATCAATGAATCGTTCGACGTTATTGAAGCGCCTAATTTTTGATTCTCGGGAAATGTCTTGAAGACGGTTTGTTTTATTTCGAATTTGTCGTGGGTCGCGTTCCACACCGTATCCGATTGCAGCATGCTGATGAACTGCAGCCGCTGGTCGCCTTTCACGAATTCCATCGCGGTCTGCACACCTTCGAAGTTTTGCTCGTTGATCGCGATCTTAACGCCGAGCGCTACCGTGTTTGCGAGATTCTGGACCTCGTTCTCGTAATTGCTTACGAGCAGATCGCCCTGCTGTTGCGGAAAGTAAAACAGCGTGAAAAACGAAAACATAAACACGATGGAACAGATGGTGAGCCAAATCTTTGTCTTGAGATTTATCATCGTGCCTTGCTTATTTGAACGTGTGCTGCATTACAATGTCGTTTTTCCATCGATTACCAGGGCCTTGATTTCGGCGTTCGCGACGGGTTTGTCGATTACTCCGATCGCTCCGGGATTCTGGGCCACGAAATTCTGCAATTCGGTTACCGACGTGAAGAATACAGGCGCCTGGGCCTTGCCTTGGAAAACCAGCGAAAGCCAGTATTTATTGAGTTCTTCGCCCGACATGTCGTAGATTTTCGCCGACGTCGTCCTGCCTACGGCCGTGTTCGTCTTCATGAGCGCTATCAAGATGCGTTTGCCGCTTTTCCAACGTTGGGTTTCGCCCATTAGCACGGCCTTGAGTTCTGATTGTTTCAAATTCTCGGGAACTCCTGAAACGTTTCCGATAACCGTCAACGGTGTTTGCTGCGCTGTTCCTGAAAGCGCGAAAAACAAACAGCCCGCAAATAAGCTGAACCTGATGAATTCGCTTTTGCCCGCTAAAACATATATGAGTTTGCTTGTCCTTTCCATATCAAAAACCAATAGCGAATTGTGCAGTTATTTTATCCACGTTACTCCCGAACTCATAGTCCAGGTGTTGATATTCAAGCTTTACCACAGCAAGGTAATTTATTTCATACCTAAAACCAACCACAAAAGACTGTGTGTTGTTTTTCATGTAATACATTTCCCCGTTTTGGTATTTCACGTTGTCATATCGTACATAAGGTACGTATTTCTCCTTGATTTTATAACCAGCGTACGCATAACCCGCAAAAGTGGTTTTCGTTCCGGTCGTGTCGGTGTGGTTGATGCCCGACGTGGCTTCGGCAAGGATTTCAAGCTTTTTCCCGAATCGCGACACCGAGGCTGAAATCAAGTGCTGGTTCACGCGGTGGTCCACAATCATGCCGTGCACGTCGGCTCCGGCTGAAATCACGTCGTAATAGTAGGACATTCCCAATCGCAACCTGTCGGCGGGTTTTATGTGAACGGCGGCCGTGACCGACTTGTTCTTGTCGTTGTCCGAAACCTCGGACGAACCCAAACCGTTGCCTACAAAAAGATTGTATCCGAACTTCATCTTACCCAAATCGCGTCCTTCAAAACCTAGTCCGACCGTGTGCAACGGAATGATGTTCTGTGAGAAAAGCAGCGGCCTGTCGATCGTCGGGAACAAAACGCGACCGTGATGATAGGTGTCGTTCCAATAGTTCAACGGCGTGTGGATCTTTCCCATCACGAGATTGTGGTTGCCTTCCAGATTGTACGTGATGATGACGCGTTCGATGCTGATCGCAAACTCGGTATGTTCGGTGGAATCGTACTTGAAAACCGTTTCTCCCAAAAACGATATCCTGTCGCTGATCGCCGATGTGATGTAGAGATCCTGCTCTCCAAAACCAAAGGTTGCTTTTTTGTTGTATCCGCCGGTTACGTCTATAAATCCTCTAATTTGCGTAGACTGGCCGAAAGAAAATGCGCCGATAAAAACCAGCAGGGAACTGGTCAATAGTAATTTTACTTTCATTAAAAGATGCGTTTGTCTGGTTGCAGGCGAAAACCAAGTCGTGTTTTTGCCCGCCGAAATATACTCGAATTTCGCGAATATTTAAGTTTTTTTTAACGCATTTCGTCGATAAAATTATGGTAACGCATTAAGTGTCGGCAATTTCACTTTTGCGCCATTTTTCGCCCGATGGAAATTTGATATTCAAACGGCCAGGCTTACAACGAACGTCGAACCCAAGCCGATCTGCGAATCGACCGCGATCGAACCGCCGTGCACTTTGGCGATGTCGTACGCCAGACTCAATCCCAATCCCGTTCCTTCGCCCGTCGGCTTGGTCGTGAAAAACGGTTGGAATATTTTCTCTTTTATAGCTTCGGGAATGCCGTTTCCGTTGTCTTTCACTTTGATTTCGACCGTATTTCCGACGGCCGAAGTGCTGATTTCCACTTTCGGTTTGAAGTTTACGCCTTCAGATTTCGCGCGTTCCTGCGTGGCGTAAAAAGCGTTCGTGATCAGGTTCAATAAAACGCGCCCGACATCCTGCGGAATGACTTTTACCACAGGCAAATCGGTTGCGAAATCCGTCACGAGCTCGGCGTTGAAACTCTTGTCTTTGGCGCGCAAGCCGTGATAAGCCAGTCGCAAGTATTCGTCGGCCAGGGCGTTGAGATCGGTCGGTTCCTTCTCGCCCGACGTCGATCGCGAATGTTGCAGCATTCCTTTTACGATGTTATCGGCGCGCTTGCCGTGGTTTGCGATTTTTTCGAGGTTTTGGTCGATGTCCGACAGCATTTCGTTTACGAGCTCATCATCGCGTTCGTCATTTGGCTTTTTTCTTTCGTCCAGGATATCCGCGATCAACTCACGGCTCACGTCGCTAAAATTATTCACGAAATTCAATGGATTTTGGATTTCGTGCGCGATTCCGGCCGTGAGTTCACCCAACGACGCCATTTTTTCAGATTGGACCAACTGCGATTGCGTGGCCTTAAGTTCATTGAGCGCGTGTTGCAATTCCTCCTTTTGACGGATCAATTCGGCCGTGCGTTCCATGACTTCTATTTCAAGTTCCGCCTTTATTTTCACGGTGATAAGGTGTTCTCTTTCTTTTTCTTCAGCCTTGAGCCTTTCTTTTGCGAGCGCCTTTCGTTGTCGGCTCGTAAAAATCAACACGACGATCATCCAAACGAAACCGACGAGACCCGCGATATTGAAATAATCTCCCCATTCATCATAAAAGTCTGGGTCGGCGGCCATGACGACGTCCTGAATGAAATCTACCGCCAGCATGGGTGAAAAAGCAACGAGAAGTGATTTCGCCTTCGCAAAGTCATTCCGGGTCAAAATAAAATATAAAAGGACCGCGACCAGGAAATGCGCTACCCAATTCAGCCCGTAATCTTCCTCGTCCAACGTTACAAAAGCCGCGATCAATAGTATGCAAAGGACTATAGCGGCCAGCAATTGTTTGTTTAACCGATTAAACGCATCGGTTCCTTTCAGCGATTTTCGGACATTGCCTAAAAGTATGGTTGCCAATATTAGTTGTAACATGATTCGTTTTAAATTAATTGATGGAAAGTTATCGTAAATTCAGTGAACTCGCCGTCTTTTGACGTCAATCCCAATTCACCTCCGTGCGATTTTATGATATCGTAGGCCAGCGACAATCCCAATCCCGTTCCTTCGCCCGTTGGTTTGGTCGTGAAAAACGGTTGGAATATTTTCTCTTTTATAGCTTCGGGAATGCCGTTTCCGTTGTCTTTTACTTTGATTTCGACCGTATTTCCGACGACCGAAGTACTGACCTCGACTTTCGGTTTGAAGTCTACACCTTCAGACTTCGCGCGTTCCTGCGTGGCGTAAAAGGCGTTCGTGATCAGGTTCAGAATCACGCGCCCGACATCTTGCGGAATGACCTTCACCACAGGCAAATCGGTTGCGAAATCGGTAATCAGTTCGGCGTTGAAACTCTTGTCTTTGGCGCGCAATCCGTGATAGGCCAGTCGCAGGTATTCGTCGGTCAAGGCGTTTAGATCGGTCGGTTCCTTATCGCCCGACGTCGATCGCGAATGTTGCAGCATGCCTTTTACGATGGCGTCGGCGCGCCTGCCGTGGTGCGAGATTTTTTCAAGGTTTTGGTCGATGTCCGACAGTAATTCGTTTACGAGTTCGTCATCCCGTTCGTCATTTGTCTTTCGTCGTTCGTCCGAGACTTCGGCGATCAACTCACGGCTAACGTCTGAAAAATTGTTCACGAAATTCAACGGGTTTTGGATCTCATGCGCAATTCCCGCCGTCAATTCTCCGAGCGACGCCATTTTCTCGGATTGTATGAGTTGGGATTGGGTCGCTTTCAAATCTGACAGCGTGTTGCGCAGTTCGGCGGTTTGTTTGTCGACCTCGGCTTCCAGAACCTTTTGCTGGTTCAGGGCTTGTTCGCGTTTCTCCTCAGACAACTGCAACACCTGCTGTGCATTGGTGCGCACTTCTTTTATCATTTCGCCGAATCGGTTCGACACGTACATCAACATTCCCAATGGCGGACTGATCGAATACGCGAGCACGAAAATGATGGCGCTGTCGAACTTGTCCAGATAATTAACACCGAGGACAAATAAAATCAAACAGATGAACGACGCCAAAAACCCCACGACGATCGGCATTTGCGAACGGCGCATCGAATTCCAAGACGACAAAAGGTAATAACAGGCGATAACGAGCGGAATGACCACCAGCGTAAGCACGATTCCATATTGCAAAACGGCGGCACCGACCAATACCAAGTACGTGACGATCATTACGATACGCGTAAACTTCGATATTTTTCGTTCGAATACGCCTGCGAGGATGATCGGGATATAACATGCGTACGATACTGCCGCGACAATGCCAAGTATGCCGAACGAAGCGTTCCCTACGTAACCTATGTTTTTCGAGGTAGCGATCGCCGAGGCTATTGACAATAGCGCCAAAAACGTACATCCGACTGCGAAACGCCTTATATTTTTTTCCCTCCTGTTGAGTCCGAACAACACCCAGAACAACAGTGCGAAAGTTGCCGATACGGTGGAACGCAGCCCGTCATAAAACGTTTGGGATGCCCAGTAATCGATGATGCGTTCGTTGCCTTCCTTGTTGATAAACCGCAAAATATCGGCGTTGTTGTTTCCTTTTTTCAACTTCGGCTCTATCGTGAACGGATCGTCATATTCGATGACATGAAGCGCCAGGACGTAGGTGGAATCGGGTACGAAGTTTGTCGGGACGGGCAAACGCCTGTTGAATTTGTTTTCCTCGAAAGTAGCTTTGTCGGTTCCGAATTTACCGAATGTCGCTATTTTTTTACCGTTCGCAAACAGTTCCGAAGCGTTCCAGGTCGCGTTCAAAACCCCGGGCGGCGTAAAGTTCGGGCTGTCGGCGAATCTCACCTTGATTCGGAACCAACCTTCGAAGCGCCCGTTTTCGTCGAAATCTTCGCCCGAGAGTTCCGATGGCTTGAATTTCGTCCAACCTTTCGTATCAAGGTTTACATTTTGACCGTCTTTGATGTCGCCGCGCCTGAAAACCCAGGCGTCATTTTCACTGATATTGAACGATTTTACGGTTCCTTTATAATTGGAGTCGGAAATAATCACCGTCGTTTCCTGCGCATTGGCAAATCGTCCGAAGAACAATGACAGCAAAGTCAATAGAAATAATCTCATGTGGCAGTTTTATGCTTGGAATTCGATCGTGAATGTAGCTCCTTTTTGGGAACCGGGCCACGACTATTTTACAGGTTAACCCCGATGACCAAAGCGATTATACAAATAACCGTGATCGCGATCAGGAACGGTGTGATGAACTTGAACCACGCCTTGAGACTTACGTTGACCATCGCGAGAGATGGCAATATCAGTCCCGTGGGCGCGAGAAACGACATCAGTGACATGCCGTACATATAGGAATTCACGATCTCGCGTCCCGGCAGATTCACGATTACGGCTAAAGCTCCGATGATCGGCATCGTAAGCACCGCCATTCCCGACGACGATTGGATGAACAGCGAAAAACCGAAATAGAATAACAGCAGTAATAAGATAAACAGTTCAGGCGACATTCCCTGGACCGCGTTCGCCGTAAAGAAAAGTATGGAATCGGCGATGTGGCCTTCGTCCAAAATCACCGTAACGCCTCGCGCGACCCCGATGATGAACGCGACCGAAAGCAAACTTTTGGCACCTTCGATGAACTCGCGTACGAAGACTTTCTCGTTTATGCCCGTAATGATCGCGACCAGAATGGATGAGGCAAGGAAAAGCGCCGACATCTCGAGCGTCCACCAACCCAGGAACACCACGCCGCCTATCATCGTGAGGAACGTTGAAATATAAATGAACAGCAACAATTTTACTTTCCAACCCAAGGCCACGGGATTCTCAATTTCTACATGCAATTCATAAGGAGACGCGACGTTTCCATCGATTTTCAGCACGAGGGATTCCAACGGGTTTTTCTTGACCTTGGCCGCATAACGCAAAATATACCAGACCAACCCGGCGGTCAAAATTGCCCACAGAATCAGCCGTCCGTATAAACCGTCCATCCAGTTTATGCCTGCCGCGTTCGATGCGATTATCGTCGAAAACGGATTCGAGAATCCCGACAGGCCTCCAATCATCGTCCCGCCGAAAATAACGGCCAGCGGCACGAGCAGATCATATCCCGCAGCGAGAAATACGGGAACGAGAATGGCGTAGAAAACAAAGGCTTCCTCAGCCATCCCATACGATCCGCCGAGAAACGAAAACATCGTCGTCAGGATGATGATGAGCCAGTGTTCGCGGCCTTTCATCGAATGCGACAAAGACGATACGCCTTGCAGCATCGCGCCTGTTTCATTGAAAACGTACATGAATCCGCCAATGATCAACACGAACAGGATTATGTCGATACTGTCGACGATGCCCTTTATCGGCGCCTGTAAAATCTCGAGCGGACCTTGCCCATTCCGAGGTTGCGATTTAAATGTGCCCGGAACTGAAACGGGCTTCTTGATTTCCCCGTTTTTGAATTTCGCGACCGCGATCCTGATGTTTAAACTGTCGAGCGTTTTTTGCGTGAGCGGCAACGCAACCGTCGTCGTGTCGCTCGTCATCTCGAAAGCATTCCCTTTCAATGAGAGTTTCGAATATTGTCCGGCGGGTAATATCCACGTGAGAACGGCGGCCAATACGATGACAATCATCAAGATACTTATCGGGCCGGGCAGAGCAGTTTTCTTTGACATTTTAGTTTGTTTGGTAGTCGGAAGGTAAAGAAATTATAAATTCGGAACCATGGTTTTCTTTGGAGTTTATTTTTAGTTCGCCTCGATGCGCTTTCACGATATCATACGCCAAACTCAATCCCAAGCCGGTTCCTTCTCCGGTTGGTTTCGTCGTGAAAAACGGTTGGAAGATTTTCTCTTTTATCGAATCGGGAATGCCGTTTCCATTGTCTTTTACCGAAATTTCGATGTTGTTTCCGACCGATGATGTCGAAACCTCAACAGTCGGCTTAAAACTTTCACCTTCAAATTTTGAACGTTCTTGCGTCGCGTAAAAAGCGTTCGTGATCAGATTCAATAAAACGCGTCCGATGTCTTGAGGAATGACTTTTACCTTTGGAAGATTTTCGGCGAAGTTCGTGATCAATTCGGCGTTGAA
>NZ_SEBS01000081.1 GCF_004211145.1 Flavobacterium sp.
TATTTATTCACACCGACAATAATATCCTGGCCACTGTCGATGCGCGCCTGCTTTCTCGCTGCGGCTTCTTCAATCCGAAGTTTCGGGATTCCGGCTTCGATGGCCTTTGTCATTCCGCCAAGCGACTCTACTTCTTCGATCAGTTTCCAGGCGCTTTGTGCGATTTCGTTGGTCAGGCTTTCGACATAATAGCTTCCTGCCCAAGGATCGACAGTCTTGGTTATCTTCGTTTCTTCCTGTAGATACAACTGCGTATTTCGTGCGATCCGTGCCGAAAAATCCGTCGGGAGCGCAATGGCTTCATCAAGTGCGTTAGTATGTAAGGATTGCGTTCCGCCGAAGGCTGCGGCTGCTGCTTCGATTGTCGTACGTGCGACATTGTTGAACGGATCCTGTTCGGTTAAACTCCAGCCCGAAGTCTGGCAATGTGTCCGTAATGCGAGAGATTTTTCGTCTTTCGGCTCGAACTGCTTTAGAAGCTTCGCCCAAATCATACGTCCGGCGCGCATCTTCGCGATTTCCATAAAATGGTTCATCCCGATCGCCCAGAAAAACGACAGGCGCGGAGCGAACTCGTCGATTTTCATTCCTGCTGCAAGACCTGTCCGGATGTATTCCAGTCCGTCGGCCAGCGTGTAAGCGAGCTCAATGTCCGCGGTTGCGCCGGCTTCCTGCATGTGATAGCCTGAAATCGATATTGAGTTGAACTTCGGCATATTCCGGCTGGTGAAAGCGAAAATGTCTGCAATGATCTTCATCGACGGCGCAGGCGGATATATATAGGTGTTGCGCACCATAAATTCCTTCAAAATGTCGTTTTGAATCGTCCCCGAAAGTTGTTCCGGCTTAACGCCCTGTTCTTCGGCGGCGACGATATAGAACGCCATAATGGGCAAGACCGCGCCGTTCATTGTCATCGAAACCGACATTTCGTCGAGCGGAATCTGGTCGAACAGCACTTTCATGTCTTCAACCGAATCGATCGCAACGCCTGCCTTTCCGACATCGCCAACCACGCGCTCGTGATCGGAATCGTAGCCGCGGTGCGTCGCCAGATCGAATGCAACCGATAATCCTTTTTGCCCTGCGGCTAAATTCCGTCTGTAAAAAGCGTTGCTTTCCTCCGCGGTTGAAAATCCAGCGTATTGGCGGATCGTCCACGGTCGGCGGACGTACATCGTGGCGTACGGGCCGCGAAGGTTAGGAGTGAAGCCGGCGGCAAAGTCGAGATGCTCGAGGTTTTCGAGATCTTTTTCTGAATAATGCGACTTGAGCTCGATGCCTTCCGCGGTCATGAAACCATCGGCCTGAGCAGCGACAGGAGAAACATCCGGTTTATTCAGCGTGATATGTTGGAAATCTTTTCTGCTCATTATTTTTTTGGTTGGGCCGGTTTCACTTCAATCGGCATGGTCACGGTTACATTGACTTTTTTACCGTTATAAACACCTGGAATCCACCGCGGGTTCGATTTGATACAACGACTGGCTTCAGCGCCCAGTTCATTTCCGGCATCGCGAACGACTTTCACATCAGTCAGCGAC
>NZ_SEBS01000045.1 GCF_004211145.1 Flavobacterium sp.
TTGTCGAAAGATTACGAGCATCATTCGGCGGCGTATCGGTCGGCGGCCAAACGATTACTCGCGCGACTATAAATAAATTTCAGTTTTTAACATCTGCACATTTTGCGAACCAAAGATTTTGTTGATATTTGGCGCACTAATCTTAAAATTAAATATGAAAGCAATTAAAAAAATGGGCTTCATGTTATTGGCGATCGTAGCCATGACAGTTAGTTCTTGCAGTAGCGATGACGGCGGATCTTCGAATCCCGACCCAACCAATCAAGATGCAACCTATTCGGTTACGATGGATGCAGGTCTGGTTTTGAATTCAGTAACATATCGCAAAGCCGATGGAAATTTCACGACTGTCAACAACATCTCAGGATCGACATGGTCAATAACGGTACAGGACGTTCCTGAGAATTATCAGGCGAACGCCGACTTCGTGATTTCAAACCCGACGTCAGATGATCGCCAAGCTAGTTGTACGGTAGTTACGCCAAACGGCAGCACAGGCAACAATATCTACATTTTCGCGGGTGATACTGAAACGATGCACTTGTCAGACTAAAATTCAAACTCCGGCCGACACCGGAGTTTTTTTATACACGTTCACTACTCATATTCTCAATTTGGCGCGTGTGCCGCTGGGTGTGGAACAATGCGAACGCTATCCATTCGAGTCGCGTCATCGGGCCGAAAACGGGAATTTCGAAATCGAGGCAAATCTCCGACAAATCCAATCGGTTCGCCACGTCTTCCAATTGGCTTCCGAACGTTTCGTAGAATTCCGACATCTTTGATTTGTCGTATTCGCGCATTTGGGGTTCGATGGATTCGGGCGATTTCATTTTCGTGTCGAAATCCAGGAAAACGTCGGCGACCATTTTTACTTTCTCGTCGGGCTTCCGATCGGATGCTTCGGTTTTACCCTGCAACATTCCGGGCAGGTTTTGAATCGAAAGTTTTATATGTTGGGCGGCCTGCGCCGGTGTCCAGCTTCCAGGAAACGGAACGTTGTTGAATTCTGAATCGGGCGTATTTCGAATCGCCGCTGCCATCGCATCGAACGTCGGCTGAATCTTGTTTTTTAGGTTTTCCATCATTCACAATCTACCATCCATTGTATTCCGAAAGCGTCAACGAGCATTCCCCAATGTCCGCCCCAGTCGGCAGGAGCGAATGGCATCATCGGGTTTCCGTCTTTTGATAGCGCGTCATACAGTTTTTTGCCTTCGTCGGTGTTGTCGGCGCTTACGCTGATAGAGAAATTGTTTCCGGGAAGGAACGGAAATTCTTCGCTTCCCACTACGTCGGTCGCCATCAAGGTATTTCCTGTGGGCAACGGCAATGAAATATGCATGATCTTGTCTTTATCAGGCAATATCATACCGGCGCATCCTTCCTGGTCAGGAGTTTGCGGCATGTCGCCGTAACGCACGAAAGCTGAATATTCGCCGCCGAATACGGATTTGTAAAAATTAAAGGCTTGTTCTGATTGGCCTTGGAAATTGAGGTAAGGGTTTACTGCTTTCATTTTTTGCTGATTTATTCCGCTGCGCTCCATCAGTTCGGTTGTGCCTCGGTTGTTGATTTGAAATTTTGTCTTCCGTGTAAGGTTCATTCGTATTTCATCGCAGGAAAGCCAAGCAATCTTCGCCAGAGCGCGATTTGTCCGATGCAGTTCGCTTCCCGATAAATATCGAACGAAACATATTCGTAATTGGTCATTTTCATGCCTTCCATATCGAATGTCGTATCGAGTTTCTCGGTAGTCAGCGCTGATAAGATGTCGCGCAAAATCGGGGAGACTTTCTTCCAATCCCGCTTAAAATCTTCGAGCGACGGATAATCCAAACCGTCCTGTATTCCTTTGTGGTTGTCGAAAAGTTCGCGATGCTTCTGATGAAAATCACCTCCGAACCAATTGACCAATTCACATCGTTCCTGAAGCAGGCTTCCCGCTAGCCATGCAATGTGGTTCGCTTTCGTGCCGAGGCGGTTTTGGGCGGCCTCATCGGGAATTCCGTCGAGCACCCGATCGTAAAAATCGGTATGCAGGTCGAATAAGGTAATCAAGCCTAAAAGTCGGTTGTCGTTCACATTTATTTTTAGCGTTTCCATAGTAGTGTAATTTGTTATAATAAAAGTACTTATCCCAATCGGGTTCGGCGCTGTGGAGATACGACAACCTGCAGGGTAATTCGCGACATCGGCATTACTTGTTTGTTATTGGCCGGAAAAACTTAAATTCGTGACATGCCTGAAACCATCCCGAAGAAAAATTCGCTCGCTTTCAAAGTCCTCACAAACCTCACGTTTTGGGTGCTGATCGCCATCATTTGTGGCGCCGCGCTCGGTCACAACGCGCCTGAAACAGCCGTCAAGATGAAGGAGATCGGCGATACGTTCATCGATATCATCAAAATTTTCATCGTCCCTATTATTTTTCTCACGATCGTTCTGGGAATCGCGGGAATGGGCGATTTGAAAAAAGTGGGCCGAATCGGAATCAAATCGCTCGTGTATTTCGAGATCGTAACGACGTTCGCGCTCGCGATAGGTGTCGCCGTGGCGCTCGTGATCGAACCCGGAAAGATTGACCGAAGCGGTTTGCAGGTTCAGGATCCGAGTAAATTCACGTCGGGCGAAAGCGAATTCAGCTGGCTTAAATTTTTCTTCGACAACATGACGTTGCAGGTTTTGCTTGCGGCGATCGTCGTCGGGATCATCGTGAATTATCTCAAGAACAGGCAGCAGATCGTCGATTTCCTGTATGTCTGTTCGAAATATGTATTCCTCGCATTAAAATTCGTAATGTATTTCGCGCCTCTCGGGGCTTTCGGCGGAATGGCGTTCACGGTGGGGAAGTTCGGGCTGGAGACATTGCTTCCGCTCGGAAAACTAATGCTCACGATGTACATCACGATGGCGGTTTTCATTTTCGTCGTTTTGGGCAGCATCATGCGATATTACAAACTCCGGATACTCGATTTCCTTAACTACATAAAGGCCGAATTGCTGCTCGTGCTTGGAACTTCTTCGTCTGAAAGCGCCTTGCCGAACCTCATGGAAAAACTCGAAAAAATGGGTTGTTCCAAATCGGTAGTCGGTTTGGTCGTGCCGACGGGTTACTCGTTCAACCTTGACGGCACGTCGATTTATTTATCGATGGCCGTGATTTTCCTTGCGCAATTGTACGATGTGCATCTGACTTTCGGCGAAATTTTGACTATTATCGGACTGCTCATGATAACTTCGAAAGGCGCCGCGGGAGTTACCGGAAGCGGATTTATCGTGTTGGCTTCGACGCTCACCGCGGTCCACAAAATCCCGATCGAAGGCTTGGCGTTTCTGCTCGGCGTGGATAAATTCATGAGTGAAGCGCGCGCGATTACGAATTTTATCGGGAATGGCGTCGCGGCGATCGTGATCTCTAAAAACGAAGGGGAATTTTCGGCCCTTGCTGAACCGGAAAATTCCCCTCTGTAAAATACTTCCTGTTTATTTCTTGACGACCTTCAACGTTTTCGTCTTCCCGCCCGACTCGATCTTGACGAGATAGAATCCCGCCGACAAATCGGATAAGTCAATTTCGGCACCTGTCGACATCGGTTCGACCTCGACAATTTTGCGCCCGCTCAATGTGAACACGCTGATGGACTCGATGTCGGTCGCGGCCTCTAACGTAAAAGTATCGGTGATCGGATTCGGGAAATAACGCAATTGCATTTCTTGCTGATCGACCACGCCCAACGAACCCTGCATCAACTGGAAATTGTCGAGGAAAAAGTCGTTGCTGCCGGTTTGCGTACTGCCTTTCGATGCCCAGAACGCGAACTTGACGCGGCCCGAAAGTTCCACCGGAACCTGGATTTGTTCACCTGTAGCCGAAATTGGCGTCGCGGCATTCCAAGTGCGCAAGATCGTCCACGGCCCGTCGTTTTGGGAATATACGAAGTGCACGATATCGTCGGCATCGAGTGAAGTCGTCGACACGTTGCCTTGCTGGGTCAGCGCGATCTTGAATTTGGCAAGAAACGATGTCGTGGCAGGCGTTCCGTTGGGGTTTGGCATGTCGGTGCCGTCGATGTCGAAATCGGGAGAGACGAGCCAATCGCCAACAGCCGGAGTCGCAGGCCCGAGGTTGATTTTCGCCGACACATTCGATGCGCCGTTCGCGAAGTTCGTCGCCACGACCCATTCCCCGTTCTGGTTGTTCTCGCCTGAGGCCAACGTACTGTTGTTCGATTCACTCCAACACGAACCCGGAAACGTACTGAAATCGTTGTTGTAAGGCAGATCGGCCAAACAAAGATTGATATCGGTCGCGCTTCCAATCGTGAAATTGTCCATTCGGAAACCCATCGGGATCGCATTCATCGACGTGAAATTGCTGTAATGCTTGAATCGGAATACGACATCGGTCTGGCCGTTGAGGAAAGCGAGGTTAAACGTCGCGCGTTTCCAAATGTAGTCGCCACCATTGTTGTTCCAGCCCGGCTGCCCGTTCATGTCCTGCAACGCGAATGTCGAATTGCTGGAATACCAGTTCGTGGACGCGCCCATACTCATGATCATCAACGCCCAGGTGTTGCCGCCGTCGGTAGAATATTCGAGGTTTCCGCCGTTGTTTTGGAACGAGCCGTTCATGAAGAAATCGAAGGCGATGAACAACGGTTCGGTCGCGGTGCTGAAATCGAACGACGGACTTTGCAAATAAAACGTCGGCGTATAATATTCGTTGAAACTGCCCGCAGGGACTTGCTCCGTAAACCAAACGCCTTGTGCTTCATGGAAATACGATGGATTCGCGAGCGATTTATTGTGTCGCATGCGGTAAACGTCGGGAATTCCCGATGCGAAACCTTCCTCAGATCGCGCGTTCCAGCCGTCAATCACATCGGCGTCGAAATTGTTGATGTACGGATATTGCGTGATGCCCTGCGTCATCAACGGCCACGCGCCGGTATTGTTATTTTCGTCCGATTCGGCGTTGGTGTTGTTCGCATCGACGTTGTAGACAAGATATTGGTAATCGCCAAGAGCGACGCTCACGTCAAATTGCCTGTTGAGATAGAATTTCGTGTCGGGCGCGATTTGGCTTACCGCGACTTCGCCAAGAAAATGGTCGGAAGCGTCGGGATTTACATCGGTCGAAAGATAAAATTTCGCGGTCGATGCGGTCGTCCTGCCGTTGCCCAGATTCTTGATGTACATCGTAATCCCCAATTTATCCGACAGATCGCTCGCAAAAAGTTGCTTGGTTTGCGGAACGGTCAAATCGACGAACGCCTCGCGGATCTTGAAATCGTCGACGATGATTCCCTTGGCCACACTATTGATCGAACCGTCGTTGAGCAACGTGGCCGTGCTTAGCCGGAAACGGATGTTGTCGTGTTGCTGCAAAAATTCGGCGTCCATCGCATAGTATGTGAGGCGATCCACATCGCGCCCGTTGAATTGCCTGGCGGTTGCAAACGTGTTCTCACTCGGCTTGTCGAGGATTTCGCTGTAATTCACGCCTTCGTAATCGTCGGTAGCCGAATAAACGTTGTATTCTTTCCATTTGTACCAACGGCTGTACGCTTCGTTCACGGGCGCCAAAACCGTCCATGTCGCGCCTCCGTCGATCGAATAACTCATGTTCGTGCTGCCATTGAAACAATAACAACCGCCGTCGCTGTCAAGTTGCATGCTGAATTCGATGACGGGTTTTTGGTAGGCCGTCAAATCGAAAACCGGAGAAACCAATTGCATGCGGCTCATCGACGTCAGGATTCCGTTCGTGTTTTGCGCCCAGAATGCCTTCGTTCCGGAGAACGCCTGTCCGAGATTTGAGTTTTGAGGAACTGTACCGTACTGCCAGTCGTCGGCGCCGATATCCGAATTATGTTCCCAACCTGCGCTGTTCGATTCGAAATCGGTCACATACGGAACCGCAACCGGAGCGGTCTGCGAAAGCGTGAAATAGCTTGAATTGTTGGATTCGCGCATTTCGTCGATCGCGTTCGTCTCGTCGATCACATAAAAAACATAGTAGGTTCCGACCGCGGTTTGCGGCTTGGTAAAAGTAAACTCGTTCCAAGCGTCCTGACCAGCTTCCAAAGCGTTTGGCGAATGTGTTCCGAGCGAAATGTCGGAAGGATCGAACACGTTGTTCGCCGACCAATAAAAATGAATGTTCGTTGCCGGAGCATCGACGTTTCCGCTGTTCATCAAATAGTATTTCAACGTCATTTGTGAATCGTTCGAAGTCGTGTATCGCAGGTATTGTCGGCGTTCGATCGACAAATCGGGTTTGCTCGGGCCGATGTAGATATCGTCGACGATCACGCCTTCAGGGTTCAGGTAATTCGAGTGGAAGCTGATCCTGAACTTGACGGTTTCATTCGACGCGATCTCGTTGAGCTCAAGGTTGAACGAGTCCCACTCGTCGTCAGTGTTTTGCGGGATTACGCCCAATTCGACCCAGTTCGTTGCGCAGTTAAGGTTGTATTCGATCTTGTATTCGTTGTCGTAATAGTTGATTCCGGTGTCGTAATGGTCCTTGAACCAGAAGTTCATCGTGATCGGGCCGGTTGCGGTAGTCAGATCGAAATAACCCGATTCGACGAAATGCGTCCCGATGTATTCCGGAAACGTATCGTCGGACCACGAAAAATCAGCCGATTTGCTCGTATGCCAAGCCTTTTCGCCCGAATACGTTCCTTCGAGATGATGGCGCGTACCCTCGCCCAATTCCCAAATCGAAGGCTCGAACGCATACGGCCAGTTGACGGACCAGTTGTCGGCAGCGGGATCTTCGAAATCCTGGAAATACGGAAGCGACACGATCGGTTTTATGTGGATAGGCGTGTACGAAACATTGTCAACCTCGTTCGATTCAACGACGACATTCAAATTATCGTACTTATAAATGATGTAATACATGCCCGGAGTCAAGCCCTGCGGAACATTGAATGTCTGGGTTACGGTCGCGTTTCCTGCGATTGAAGTATTGACTGTGTTCAGTAAGATATCGGAACCGTCAAGCGTCGTGTTCGTAGACCAATAATAAGCGGTTTGCGTCGCCGCGTACTGGCCGTATTCGTTTTGGAACGCCATGTTGTATTCGATTTTTACCGAAGGGCAATTCGGTGACGAAACGACTTCGTTCCCTTGACCCGCTACGATATTGAAACGCTCGGGCCCGACATAGAAATCCTCGATGATCCAACCGTTATCGAACGTGCTGCTTCCCGTGGTGACGACGCGAAAACGAAATTTCACGTTCGATTGTCCTTGCACGGCGTCAAGCAAAACCGACGATTGTTGGAACGTCGAATACGCCGTAGAAAATCCTGCCGACGTTTGCCAATTCTTCTTCTTGGTCGTCAACGCGGTGTTGAGCAATGTCCAAGTCGTTCCGTTGTTTATGGTGTATTCGAGGTAGAATTTGAATTGTGAATTCCCGTCGGTCACATGGCGGAACGAAAGCGCGAGCGGGGCCGAACTGCCACTCAAATCAAAAGCCGGCGTCTCGAGCGCGCGATCTGATAATTCCACTGCGTAATTATTCCCCAGATTGGTTTCCCAACCTTTACTTTCGGGCGTCAAGGCGACGTACGGATGGCCGAACATCCAGTCATCATTGCCTGAAATCGCGTAATGCGTCCAACCCGCAGGCGGCGTCGGACTTTCGAAATTCATATCGTAAGGAACTGATTGTTGGGCAAACGCGACAAGTCCCGCAATCAGAAACGTGATCGAAAAGTAAAAATTCTTCATCTGAAATTGTTTGATACAATGATAAAAAATAATTTGCCTGTTCGCTCACTATCAACCTTATAATTTTGTAACACTCGCGGTTGGTGCTGTAAGAAATTTACAGGAAAATTCATCAACTTTGAGGCAAACTTAAACGACATGAAAAAATTAATCTCCTCTACTGTTCTATTGCTTTGCTTTTGGTTCTCATCGGCACAGGTTTCAGTCAATGTAAACGTCGGAACACCTCCAGCTTGGGCGCCGTCCACTCCTGCGGGAACCGAATACTATTATCTGCCCGACATCGATTCGTATTACGATATCCGAACCACCGAATATATTTACGTCAACAATGGGAACTGGATCCGTTCACGAAACTTGCCCGTCGCGTACCGTACGTATGTTCCGTCGCGCACCAGAACGTATGTGATCAACGATTACCACGGCCGTTCGCCCTACGTGAACTACAAAGTCCACAAAGTGAAATACCACAAAGGACCCGCTAAAAAAGTCGTAGTCGTAAAAAATAAAGGACGCGGCCATCAAAAAGGGCACGGAAAAAAATAATGCCCTAAATTTGCGCGAAAATCATTTTACATGAAAACCAAAGCCTGGAATTTTCTTCTCTTAGCTTTTGCGACAATTTTATTTTCGTGCAATAACGACGATACGGCGCGGCGACCTCGCGTCGTGTATCAGGTCATGGCATCTTCGGATATTATTTCCACGATCGACTTCAAAGGTTTCAACGGCGAACAGGCTGTGGTCGCCCAGCAGGCCGCCGCTCCGGGTTGGTCGCAATACGTTTTGGTCAACCTTCCATTTACGGCCGTTCTGAACACGAATCTTTCGAACACGGGCGACGCGGCTGCAACTTACGAGCTACGGATTACGGTAAACGATTCGGTCGCGGGTCAAAAAACGGGGACGCTCGAGCCCGGAATGTCGTTGACTGAATCGCTGTCGGCCGACGCTTTCCACTAAGACGAAACTTCGCATTCACGTCACGACTTAATAACGCGCGCGTTTCCCTTTTTACACATTAAGCCTTATCTTTGTGTGCGTAAACAACACCTGACTACATGAATTATTTTTCTTCGGATTTCAAACTTGGCATTCTTGGCGGCGGACAGCTCGGCAAGATGATCCTGAGCGAAACCCGCAAGTTCGACATACAGACTTACGTGCTTGACCCGAGCGACGAAGCGCCATGCGTGATCGCGTGCAACAAATTCTTCCAGGGCGATCTGCAGGATTTCAACACCGTTTATGAATTCGGGAAAAAGGTCGACGTCTTGACTTTCGAGATCGAACTCGTGAACGTCGAAGCGCTTGAAAAATTGGAATCGGAAGGCGTGAAGGTCTTTCCGTCGCCAAAGACACTAAAGAAAATACAGAACAAAGGTTTCCAGAAGGATTTCTACAAACGATATGATATTCCGACGGCGCCTTATCAGCGTTTCATCAGCATTTCCGAATTGGTCGCGACGATCCGATCGGGTGGCGTGAAGTTTCCGTTCGTGTGGAAAAGCGCCGAATTCGGGTATGACGGAAACGGCGTGAAAGTCGTTCGTCAACTGTCGGATCTCGAAAACCTGCCCGAAGTCGAATGCATCGCCGAGGAAATGATCCCGTTCAAAAACGAACTCGCGGTCATCGTCGCACGCAGCGCATCAGGCCAGATCAAAACGTATCCCGTCGTCGAGATGGAATTCCATCCTGAGGCGAATCAGGTTGAATACGTCATCTGTCCCGCGAGAATCTCAAGTGAAGTCGCTGAAAAAGCGCGTCTGATCGCACTCGAAGTTTCCAAAAAATTCGACCACGTCGGGTTGCTCGCCGTTGAAATGTTCCAGACGGACGACGATGCGATTTTGGTCAATGAAGTCGCGCCTCGTCCACACAATTCGGGCCACTACTCGATCGAGGCCAGTTACACGAGCCAGTTCGAAAATCACGTACGCGCCATTCTAGATTTGCCTTTGGGAAACACTGAGAGCAAAGTCGCGGGAATTATGGTAAATTTGGTCGGAGCCGAAGGTTTTTCAGGCAACGTGAAATACGAGAACATCGAAAAAATCCTCGGAATTCAGGGCGTGACACCACATATTTACGGAAAGAAACAAACGCGCCCGTTTAGAAAAATGGGACATGTTACGATCGTGAATGAAGATATGGGTGAAGCGAGACGAATCGCGGAAACCGTGAAGAACACAATTAAAGTAGTCAGTCAATAACAATTTGGAAATTGGATAATTTGGAAATTTGAAAATGGGGTTCGCGATAGCGTTAACGCCTGTTTAATCTTTACGATTGTCATTTCCAAATTATCGAATTTTCAAATTTTCAAATTAAACGTATGAAAGTCGCCATCATAATGGGTTCCATCTCTGACATGCCAGTCATGCAAGATGCCATCGACATATTAAAAGAGTTCAACATCGACACGGAAGTCGACATCGTTTCGGCTCACAGAACGCCTGAAAAATTATTCGACTTCTCCCAGAACGCGCACAACCGTGGGGTTTCGGTCATTATCGCCGGAGCCGGTGGCGCAGCGCATTTGCCCGGAATGGTGGCTTCGATGTCGCCGCTTCCCGTTATCGGCGTTCCCGTGAAATCGAGCAATTCGATCGACGGTTGGGATTCGGTGTTGTCGATTTTGCAGATGCCCGGAGGCGTTCCCGTTGCCACGGTCGCTTTGAACGGAGCGAAAAACGCGGGCATTCTCGCGGCCCAGATCATCGGAAGCGCCGACAAAGACGTACTTCAAAAAATCGTAGATTATAAAGAAGGGTTAAAACAGGCGGTTCTGAAGGCATCGAACGGTTTAAAATCTTAAATTTATTTCCAGAAGCAATTTCCTGCTGCCGCTATTAACTTTCTCCGCAAAACCGGCGTTTGCAACGCGCCTTTTTGGCTTCCTCCGGTCGCCAAAATTCGCGGCAACCGCAACGGTTTGCGTTCAAAAGGCTAACCGCTTGCATCAGGGCTAAGCAGTAATCGCTGAAAGCACGAATTGTCAATTATTCATTATCAATTGTCCATTAAATGAACGTACTCACCCAAAAATTCACTACCAAACACGATACCGCGCCGTTTTCCCAAATAAAGACCGACGATTTTCTGCCCGCTTTCAAGCAAGGGATCGAGGTCGCGCGCAAGGAAATAGACGAAATAACATCGAACAACGAAGCGCCGACTTTCGAGAACACGATCGAAGCGCTGTCGTTCAGCGGCGACCAACTCGATCGCGTATCGAATATCTTCTTCAATTTACATTCGGCTGAAACCAACGACGAGATCCAGAAAATCGCTCAGGAAGTTTCGCCTTTGGTGTCGGAATTCGGAAACGACGTGCGATTAAACGAGAAATTGTTCGCGCGCGTGAAAGCCGTTTACGACCAGAAAGCATCTTTGGACCTTAATGCCGAACAGACGACTTTGCTCGACAAGCAATACAAAAGCTTTTCGAGAAACGGAGCGAACCTGTCAGAAGAAAAGAAAAACCAGTTGCGTGAAATCGATAAGGAATTGTCGAGACTGAGTCTTGAATTCGGCGAAAACGTATTGAACGAGACGCACGCTTTCGAACTGCACATCACCGACGAAAAGGATTTGTCAGGTTTGCCCGAAGGCACGATCGAAGCCGCGAAGGAAACGGCAAAAAGCCACGACAAGGACGGCTGGATTTTTACTCTTGATTACCCGAGTTACGTGCCGTTTTTGACATACGCCGACAATCGCGAACTGCGCAAAAAACTCGCGATCGCGTTCGGAGCGAAAGGTTTCCAGAACAATGAACTCGACAACCAGCAAATCGTCTTGAAGATCGCGAAGTTGCGTTTCGACCGCGCTAAATTGTTGGGTTACGCGTCTCATGCGAACTTCGTTTTGGAAGAAAGAATGGCCGAAAGTCCTGAAAAAGTGAAATCGTTTTTGCAGGAATTGATGGAGAAAGCGCTTCCCGCAGCCAAAAAGGAGTTCGCCGATCTGCAAGCGTTCGCAAAAGAAACCGACGGCATCGAACAACTCGAAAAATGGGACGGCGCGTATTATTCCGAGAAATTGAAACAGAAACTGTTCAGTCTCGACGACGAAAAACTCAAGCCGTATTTCAAGCTCGAAAATGTGTTGGAAGGCGCGTTTACGGTCGCGAATAAATTGTTCGGATTGACGTTCGTCGAGATCAAGGACATCGACAAATACCACGCTGACGTCGTAACGTATGAAGTGAAAGACATCGCCGGAAATCTCGTCTCGATTTTCTACGCCGACTTTTTCCCGCGAAAAGGAAAACGCAACGGCGCCTGGATGACATCGTACAAATCCCAATACGTAATCGGTGGAAACAACGAGCGTCCGCATGTTTCGATCGTGTGCAATTTCACGAAACCGACCGAGACGAAACCGTCATTGTTGACGTTCAATGAAGTCACGACGTTGTTCCATGAATTCGGGCACGCGTTGCACGGAATGTTGGCCAATACGACGTATCCGAACCTTTCGGGAACTTCAGTCTATTGGGATTTCGTCGAATTGCCAAGCCAGATAATGGAAAACTGGTGTTACGAGCCCGAAGCCCTGGCGTTGTTCGCACACCATTACCAAACGGGAGAAGTGATTCCGACCGAATACATCAAGAAAATAAAGGATTCGGCGAGTTTTCAGGAAGGAATGGCGACGCTGCGACAGTTGAGTTTCGGCTTGCTCGACATGGGCTGGCATTCGCAGGATCCAAGCGGCATTACCGATCTGAAAGCGTTCGAATCGGAGCAGTTCGCGACGACGCAATTGTATCCCGACGTGAAAGAAAACGCGATGAGTACGTCGTTTTCGCACATTTTCCAAGGCGGTTATTCGTCGGGTTATTACAGCTATAAATGGGCCGAGGTCTTGGATGCCGACGCTTTCGAATACTTTCAGGAACAGGGAATTTTCAATCCTGACGTCGCGAAGAAATTCCAGGAAAACGTACTTTCTAAAGGCGGAACCGAACACCCGATGATCTTGTACAAACGTTTCCGCGGCCAGGAACCGAAACCGGATGCTTTGTTGAAGCGTGCGGGATTACTTTGATTGATTTGTTTAGGGTTTAGAATTTAGGGTTGCGCGCGTTCATCGATCGACAATTTTAAACGCGAAACCCTAAACAAAAACAACTATATTTATAAACACTTTCGGGAATACCACACCGTAAAGATTTTCCAGTGTCAATCTGCGGCCTCGCGCCCTAATCACGCTACAATGGAATTATCATTTTACAACGAGGCCCAGAAAGTTTGGGATAATATAACGAGAGACGCGCAGCCAAGAGAGCAGAGTTTCGACTTGAGCCTGCATCAAAAATTGCTCGATATCTTCCATGTCGGAAATTATTACTTCTACTTTTTCGACATCAAAAATTTGACTTTCAGTTATATAAGTCCGGGAACGAAGACTGTTTTGGGTTTTGAGCCTGAAGAAGTAACCGTTCCACTGATCATGTCGCGCATCCACCCTGACGATCAGGCGGTTTTCCTGAACCACGAATCGGCGATTATAGAATTCGTCAAGAAACTTCCGAATGACAAAGTCGGAAAATACAAGATGAGCTACGATTATCGCATCATGAATAAAAGCGGGCATTACGTGAGGATTTTACAACAGGTCGTGGCGATGCAGTTTGAAGGAAACAACAATTTGCTCGTGACCATGGGCGTTCACACCGATATTTCGCATTTGAAGAAAAGCACGACATCGGTACTTTCATTCATCGGGCTTGACGGCGAACCGTCGTACATCGACGTGAACGTCAAAGAAGTTTATAAAGAAACGGCCGAAGTTTTCACCAAACGCGAAAAGGAAATTCTGCAATACATGTTGCAGGGATTGCAAAGCCAGGAAATCGCGAAGAAACTTTTCATAAGCAAACATACGGTCGACACGCACCGGAAGAACATTCTCGCGAAAACAAATACCAAGAATACGATTGAACTTGCGATGAAAGTAGTTTCGCAGGGATTGCTATAACTCGGATTTGATACGCAACGGCGGCTCTTTTCTTTTCTGTTGGGCGATCCGCATGAGCGAGCGGTAACCGAACATCAGGAAAATCACCGAGACCATGAAACAGATACAGCCGGCCAATAGATAGTTGAGCATGGATTCGGCTTTCGGCGAGAACAATTCGGAATACATAAAGGCAAGAATCATAAATACCGATCCTGAAATCAACATCCCGAACATTACGCTACGCATAAATTCGCTGCCTCTCCATTTAATTGTCGCATTGTTCATAAGATACCCGACTATCCCACCGAGTATTCCCGCGAATACGAAAACGATGATCAGTAAGTACGGGTGAGCCGACAATTCTTCGGGCAACAGGGCAATTAGCATAATGTATTGAATAGTAAGTCTCAAAGGTGCCGAATTCGCAAATTGCAACCAATACCCATTTATAGTGATTTTTTGGCGAAATCAATGGACGTAAAAAAAGTTTCAGAAATATTTGAAAGTTTAAAAATAAAATGTACTTTTGGTCTATGGAATTTTTAAAAGCAAAACGACGGTTCATAGATTCTTGGGGCTCGCTGGGCTCCCAATGGGGAATCAACAAGACGATGGCGCAAATCCACGCGTTGTTGATGATCTCGCCCGACTCGTTGTCGATGGAAGAAATCATGGAGGATTTGTCGATCTCGAGAGGAAACGCAAGCATGAACCTGCGCGGGCTCATGGATTGGGGAATCGTTTTCAAGGAATACAAACCCGGGGAGCGCAAGGAATATTTCTCGGCCGAGAAGGATTTGGACGAACTTGCCGTGAAAATCGCACGCGAACGCAGCAAACGCGAGATCAAACCGGCGTTGAAGGTTTTGAAGGACGTTTCTTCAATAGACGCGGGAACTTCGGCCGAAACAAAACATTTCACGCAACAGACTGCAAAATTATACGACTTCGTTTTACGAGCCGACAATATGCTTGAGAAAGCGACTGAATACAAGGACAATTGGCTTGCACAACTGGTTTTGAAAATAATGAAATAGTTGAAAGTTGAAAGTCGAAAGTCGAAAGTCGAAAGTCGAAAGTCGAAAGTTAAAGGTCTTGAGGTCGGAAGTAAGTAAAAATTTCGAAAAAGGACGCAAATTTATTTCATTATTTTCTGAACGTTTAAAACAGACATGAAACGCTTTATCCCATTTTACCGCAAAAACAACGAAGCAAAAAGCTTTCTCAAAGCGCAATGGCGGCATTTGGCGTTCGCGAACTACGAAGTTTCTCCCGACGTGCTGCAACCGTATCTGCCCGCCGGAACCGAACTCGATTTATGGAACGGCAAATGTTATTTAAGTCTCGTCGCTTTCTTGTTTCTCGAAACGAAAGTGTTCGGCGTGAAAGTTCCGGGACATGTGAATTTCGAGGAAGTCAACATCCGATTCTACGTAAAAAGATTGGATGGAAATGAGTGGAAACGCGGCGTCGTGTTTGTCAAGGAAATCGTTCCGAGAAGCGCGATCGCTTTCATCGCCAACACATTTTACCGTGAAAAATATGAGCGTTTGCCGATGATGCACGAATTTTCGGAATCCGACAACAGCAAAACATACAAGTTCGGATGGCGCAAAAACGTGAAATGGAATTCGTTTTCAGTCGACACGAAAAAGTCTTCAGCCGACATTCTTGAAGGTTCTGAAACCGAATTCATCACCGAACATTATTTTGGATATTCAAGGCAAACCGCGGCGACGAGTTTCGAATATGAAGTCAAACATCCGCGCTGGCAGCAATTCGAGGTTACCGATTACAAGATCGACGTGGATTTCGAGGCGGTTTACGGAAACGACTTTGCATTCCTCAAGGATTTGGAACCCGTTTCGGTTTTTCTGGCCGACGGATCGAATATCTCGGTGGAAAACAAAATAAAGATCACAAACTGATTTTTTTTATTAAAAAGTTTCAATTTTTTCTGAAAGTTTAAAATTAAAAACCATGAAAACACTCGCCAACCAAACCCTGATCTATGACGAAGATTGCCCGCTTTGCCGCGTATACACGGCCGGTTTCGTAAAAGCCGGAATGCTCGACGCAAACGGCAAGAAACCGTTTTCCCAAATGCAATCATGCCCATACATTGACGTCAGCCGCGCCGCGAACGAGATCGCGCTCGTCGATACTAAAAATGGAAAAGCGATTTACGGGATCGACAGTTTGCTCGCGGTTTTGGGAAATTCATTCCCTTGGATCGCGAAAATCAGCAAATTTGCGCCTGTACATTTCGGACTCAGAAAAGTCTACAGCTTTATTTCTTATAACCGAAAAGTGATCATGCCGAACCCGAAAAATACGACGAAGCACGTCGAATGTCTACCCGATTTCAATTTCAAGTACCGAATCGCGTACCTGATTTTCGCAACATTCTTAACAGCGATCACGCTCCACGCCTACGCCGCTTTCCTTCCGAAAATCGCGGGCAACAACCTCGCAACGGAATTGGTCTTGGCAAGTGCGCAAATTGTTTTCCAGGCAATTTTCTTATTTAAATACGATGTAAGAACGATCGTGAATTACGCGGGAAATCTGATGACGGTTTCACTCTTCGGAGCGATTTTGTTGACGCCGATGTTGATCGCGGGAGAGTTCTTCCACATCAATGAATTCGTCGGAACGAACTATTTCTTGCTCGTCGCGACGATCATGTTTATCGAGCACTTTCGCCGCGTCGAACTTCTCGGTCTGCCGAAAATTCTTTGCGCAACCTGGATCTTATACCGACTTCTATTCCTATTCTTTCTCTTTTAACGAACCGCTTTGTACGCTGTACTTTGCACATTGCACTTCATCATGAAAAAACTCATCATCGCCGCCGGCACCGGATTTCTAGGCCAAGTCCTAACCAATCACTTCAAAAACAAATTCGACGAAATCGTAATCCTGACTCGTGGAAAAGCCGCCGTTCAAGGAAACGTGCGTTTCATAAATTGGGACGCCAAGAAAATGACGGGTTGGGAACACGAACTCGAGAACGCCGATGTTTTGATTAACCTAGCGGGAAAATCAGTCGATTGCCGATACACCGACGCGAACAAAAAAGAAATCCTCGATTCACGCATCGACAGCACGGCGGTTTTGAATCTTGCCGTGAGAACGTGCAGCAACCCGCCGAAACACTGGCTCAACGCCGCGACCTCTACGATTTACCGACATTCGCTCGACAAACAAATGGACGAGGAAACAGGAGAAATCGGCGATGACTTCTCAATGAATATCGCCAAAGCGTGGGAAGCCGAATTTTTCGCGACCGAAACGCCGAAGACGCTCAAAACCGCATTGCGCACTTCAATCGTACTCGGCAAGAAAGGAGGCGCTTTTCTTCCGCTCAAAAATTTGACGAGAATGGGATTCGGCGGGAAACAAGGCAACGGACGCCAATTCATCAGCTGGATCCATGAAGTCGATTTTGCGCGCGCCGTAGAATATTGCATCAAGCATGAAATCACGGGCGTCGTGAACATCGTTTCTCCCGAACCGATCCGAAACGCGTTGTTCATGAAGACGCTGCGCAAGATTTTGGGTGTTCGTGCGGGTATTCCGATCGGAACGAAATTGCTTGAATTCGGAGCGAAAATCATCGGGACCGAAACAGAACTCGTACTCAAAAGCCGGAACGTAATCCCCAAAAGACTGCGTGAAAACGGTTTCGAATTCGTGTACGGAACGCTTGAAAAAGCCTTGTATAATTTAACGCATTGATCATGGAAAACACAAAAGAAATACTCGCAAAGGTCAGGCGTATCGGTAGTTCCGAAGCGTATCTGGCGACAAAAATCGCGCTCGGAATCGATTTGCTGATAGTGGTTTACGCTTGGATCGACTCGGGCAGCAGCGGCGCTTATCGATATGACGAGATTATCGCCATGTTGGTTTTTGCGGCTTCGCTTACCTTTTTCGGACAAATCTTTGGCAGGCTGACGGCGGGATTTATCTACAGATTCCCGATCTTATGCTGGCTGGCGGGAATGTTTTGCGCTTTGACAACTTTATATCTCGCGTTGGTGATGCATGGTTTTTCCTATATGATTTCACGGGATTTACTTTATTCGGACGCTGACCCAAACTCGCGTCAATTATTTTGGTATGCAATATCGACGTCGCTGTTCTACCTTATTTACAGCTGCATTCCCGTTGCCATCCACGGAATTATAATGGGCGTGCGTATATCGTTGAAGATGGATCGATTGAAAGGTTGAGTTTTAGATTTCAGATTTTCAGATTTACAGATTTCAGATTTACAGATTTCAGAATTATAGATAATTAGGACGTACGGATTTTGAACCTCAAAATTCTCACAAAGTGCCTGAGTGCCTGAGTGCCTGAGTGCCTGAGTGCCTGAGTGCAAAAAAAAACAATAACTTCGAGCCTTCGTGCCTTCGTGCCTTCGTGGCAAAAAAATTAAACTAAACAGTACCCTATTATCAAAAAAAAATCCCGTCTCTCAAATAAAAAACCAATGCCAAAACTTCACCTCACAACCAAAATAAACGCGCCTTTGCAAACAGTTTTCGACCTCGCCCGAAACATCGACGCCCACCTGGAATCAACAAGCCAAACCAATGAGAAAGCCATCGCGGGGCGAATTAGCGGTTTGATCGAACTCGGTGAAACCGTGACATGGGAAGCGAAACATTTCGGATTCACACTGCGGCACCAAAGCGAAATTACTTCGATGGAAGTCCCAACTTATTTTGTGGACGAAATGATTTCAGGACGTTTCGAAACGTTCCGGCACGAACACTTTCTCAACGAGGAAAACGGCGTTACGGTAATGATCGATGTGATCGAATATCGCACGCCTTTCGGTTTTGTCGGGAAATGCTTTGACGCGTTAATTTTGCGCAATTACCTGCGTCGGCTCATCGAAAGGCGAAATGCCGTGCTCAAAAAACTCGCCCAAGGTTAAATCAAAATTCCATCGCGGAACTTTCCTTTCTTCTCAGGAAATTGTAAGCGACCGACATGATCAGAGCCGGCAAAAAAGTCGCGCACCAAACGAAGATGCTTTCGAGTTTTCCGGGGATTCCGTTCAGGGAGTTTCCGTAGATCACATGAACGAAAATCCCGCTGACCAAGGCGAACACGATTCCGAACAGCATGCTTTTTATGTTGTTGGAAAGATGTCTTTGCTGCAACGGAGAAACCGTCATGTATGAAATCCAGCCCGCAATGATTCCCGAGCTGATGATGATGGCAATGAAAAAGTCGATTTGTGAAAACATAAGTGAAAAAGTTTCCATAGCAAAATAGTTTTAGGGCAAACCTAATGTATAAATTCTGTAAAATATTCGCAAATTGAACTTGTTAAAATTAACTTATTCTCAATTTTAATTAACGAATTTCGGCAAAAAACAGGAAGGCCAGCCACCAAAAAACCGGCAAGATCTCGACCCAAAACGTGGTGTAGTACTTGCCGCGACCTTGATTCGCGAAAAATA
Organism: Flavobacterium sp.; assembly: GCF_004211145.1. Classification (GTDB taxonomy): domain Bacteria; phylum Bacteroidota; class Bacteroidia; order Flavobacteriales; family Flavobacteriaceae; genus Flavobacterium. The sequence goes on from NZ_SEBS01000045.1 coordinate 19,206, forward strand.
GGAAAGCCACGATCACGACGCCAAAACCAATGTTGCACGACGAAACCAGTGGGATGTGATGCGATTTTGGCAGCTCAAGCACAAACCAGACAATCATCAGCGCAAATCCAAGCCATTTCGTGCGCTCCACTCCTATTTGCTGCGGAACGGTCCGCAAATGTGGATCGTCCCAAGCCAGATCGATGATCTCGAAGATAAAAAGCAACACGACGATCAGTATAAATCGTTGCACGCACATCGCGTAAAAATCGAAATCCATTTGCGCACCCAAATTCAATACGGGCAAAATCACCGTGACGCCGACCCAACTGATCGCGACGAAGTAAATTTTAAGCCCGGCCCAATCGCGCGCATTTTTCTTGTTCGGAAAAAATGGCAACGTGTACAGCGCCGTAATTCCGAATACAAATATTGAAACGATCTGCGTGAGTATGTTCAAATGGAAGAAAAAATACGCCGTCGCGAGAAAGCTTGCGAAACTCAACGCGATGACGGCTTTTAATTTTCGTCCGAGTGTTGGTTTCCCGCTTCTTGCAAGCGCGTCATATTTCACAAAATTATAGCCGACGATCGTGCCGAAAAACCCGAATCCCGACACCGAGACATCCATCGGCAATCCCAACCGAATGCACGTGACCTGAATCAATGCGAACGCCGACAACGCCACAATAAAGCTGCTTTCAATCATAAAATCGAAAAGTCGTTTCGCCAAACTCATAACCTAAAATTACGGACTATGTTGATAAGGTGGTCGATCGGTTGAAAAATTCCTAAAAATCAACGTTAAAGCCACCAAAATTTTTGATAGTATTCAGTACTTTTGTGGCACTTTAAACAACACGCATTTTACCCTTTATGAGAACAGACGCTTTTGCTTTACGGCACATCGGGCCACGTGAGAATGATGTACACAAAATGTTGAAAACCATTGGAGTCGAGTCTATCGAACGATTGGTTTATGAAACGTTGCCTGACGATATCCGTCTCAAAGCCCCGCTCGATCTCGAGCCAGCGCTTACCGAATACGAATTCCTGAACCACATGCGCGAGCTTGGTTTGCAGAATAAGGTCTTCAAATCTTACATCGGATTGGGTTATCATCCGGCGATCGTTCCCGCGGCGATCCAACGAAATATCTTTGAAAACCCGGGTTGGTACACGGCTTACACGCCTTATCAGGCTGAAATCGCGCAGGGAAGGCTTGAAGCGCTTTTGAATTTCCAGACAACCGTCATCGAACTTTCGGGCATGGAAATCGCGAACGCATCTTTGCTTGATGAAGGAACAGCCGCGGCCGAAGCCATGGCGCTTTTGTTCGACGTAAGAACGCGCGACCAGAAGAAAAACAATGTAAATAAATTCTTTGTTTCCGAGGAGATTTTGCCGCAGACACTTTCAGTTTTGGAAACCCGCGCGACTCCGATCGGAATCGAATTGGTCATCGGAAACCACGAGGAATTTTCATTCGGTGATGATTTCTTCGCGGCGATATTGCAGTATCCGGGTAAATTCGGACAGGTTTTCGACTACACCGGATTCATACAAAAAGCGAAAGCGAAAGACATAAAAACAGCGGTCGCGGCCGACATCCTGAGCTTGGTGAAATTGACTTCTCCTGGCGAAATGGGCGCCGATGTAGTCGTCGGAACGACACAACGTTTCGGAATCCCCATGGGTTACGGCGGGCCTCACGCAGGTTTCTTCGCGACCAAAGAGGAATACAAGCGTTCGATGCCGGGCCGAATCATCGGAGTTACGATCGACACGAACGGAAACCGCGCGCTTCGCATGGCGTTGCAGACACGCGAACAGCATATCAAACGTGAAAAAGCGACGTCGAACATCTGTACGGCTCAGGTTTTACTTGCGGTTATGGCCGGAATGTACGCGGTTTATCACGGGCCGAAAGGTTTGGAATACATCGCCGACAAAGTCCATGCGGCTGCCGTCACGACTGCTGATGCGCTGAACAAACTCGGCGTTTACCAAACGAATTCGAACTTCTTCGATACGATTTTGGTCAAAGCCGACGCACAAAAAGTAAAAGCGATCGCCGAGAAAAACGAATTCAACTTTTTCTACGTCGACAACGATACGATCTCGATTTCGTTCAACGAAACGACTTCAAAATCTGACGTAAACCAAATCATTGCGATTTTCGCCGAAGCAGTCGGGAAGGAAACGATCGTCGTTCCCGAATTTTCGCAAACGAAAAATTATCCCGACAATCTTGAGCGTACTTCGGAATTTTTGAAGCACGAGGTTTTCAACAAGCACCATTCTGAAACGGCGCTCATGCGTTACATCAAAATGTTAGAGCGCAAAGATTTGGCGCTGAACCACTCGATGATTTCATTGGGTTCATGTACGATGAAACTCAACGCGGCCGCTGAAATGTTACCACTTTCAATGCCGAATTGGAACGCGATCCACCCTTTTGCCCCTATCGAACAAGCGCAAGGTTATCAAACATTATTGAAAAAACTCGAGCACCAATTGAACGTCGTGACGGGATTCGCGGGCACGTCGCTTCAACCGAATTCGGGCGCCCAGGGCGAATACGCAGGTTTGATGGCGATACGCGCGTATCACATCGCGAACGGCGACGGACACAGAAACGTGTGTTTGATCCCGGCTTCGGCCCACGGAACGAATCCTGCATCGGCTGCGATGGCGGGCATGCACATCGTCGTGACCAAAACGCTCGCGAACGGAAATATCGACGTGGAAGATCTTCGCGCGAAAGCGATTGAACACAAAGACGATTTGTCTTGTTTGATGGTCACGTATCCATCGACCCACGGCGTTTACGAGGCGACGATCATCGAAGTCACAAAATTGATCCACGAAAACGGCGGACAGGTTTATATGGACGGCGCGAACATGAACGCACAAGTTGGGCTCACGAATCCGGCAACGATCGGAGCTGACGTTTGCCACCTGAATTTACACAAGACATTCGCGATTCCTCACGGAGGCGGTGGACCCGGAGTCGGACCGATTTGCGTCGCGAAACACCTAGTTCCATTCTTGCCGACGAACCCGATCATCCCGACCGGAGGCGACAACGCGATCTCGGCGATTTCAGCCGCGCCTTGGGGTTCTGCTTTGGTGTGCCTGATTTCATACGGATATATCACGATGCTTGGTGCCGAAGGTTTGAAGTCGTCGACCGAACACGCGATCCTGAATGCCAACTATATCAAAGAACGCCTGGCGGGTCATTACGACACGCTTTACACGGGCGAAATGGGACGCGCTGCCCACGAGATGATTCTCGAATGCCGTCCGTTCAAGGAAAAAGGAATTGAGGTTGTCGATATCGCGAAACGCTTGATGGACTACGGCTTCCACGCACCGACGGTGTCGTTCCCGGTTGCCGGAACATTGATGATCGAACCGACCGAATCGGAGAATCTGGAAGAATTGGATCGTTTTTGCGATGCGATGATTTCGATCCGAAAAGAAATCGAAGAATCGACGATCGAGGATAAGAACAACGTCTTGAAGAATTCGCCTCACACGTTGGCGATGCTGACTTCAGACGGTTGGGATTTCCCGTATTCTCGCGAAAAAGCCGCGTATCCGTTGGAGTATATCGCCGACAATAAATTCTGGCCTAGCGTACGTCGCGTTGACGATGCGTTTGGGGACAGGAATTTGATTTGCTCGTGCGCTCCGATCGAGGCGTATATGGAATCGTAATTTAACTGCGAATATTTTAGCCGCGAACTTGCGAATTAGAGGTTTTAATTCGCGGGTTCGCGGCTAATTTTTTAAAGCTGATTATTTTCTTTTGCCACGAATGCACGAATTTTCGCGGGTATTTTTTTAAACACTGAATTATCTAAAATTTGCGTAAGAGTTCGCCGTCCAAGCGACCGACAAATTAAATTGAGGTCAATAAATGTACGCTGTATTTTTTATCCGTGTAAATTCGTGCATTCGTGGCCAAAAAAAATTGACACATCGAGATTTTGCGCAATTTCTATGCTTGCGCACGCACAATTGTCGCATTCTTAAAAACTGTGAAACTAATGGCAAAACTCCTAACCGACATCGAATCCCGCGCCGATCTCGAACTATTGCTTTCGCGGTTTTACGAAAAATTGCTGCGAAATCACGAGATGCATCGTATTTTCATCGACGTCATGAAAATCAACCTGGAAGCGCATTTGCCAACGATCGCCGACTTTTGGGAACAAGTGCTTTTCGGAACCGGAGATTACCGCCGCAACGCGATGCAAATTCATGTCGGCATTCATGAACGGACGCCTTTATCAACCGAACATTTCAAGATCTGGTTCGATACTTTCAAAGCCGTCGTCCATGAAAATTTCGCTGGTGAAAATGCCGAGAAAACCATTACACGTGCGCTTTCAGTAGGCACGATCATACAAACCAAGCTACAGTAAATTCACAAAATCTTTACAACATCTATTTTTTTGCGCTGCATTATTTGAGAAAGTCGCAATAAGCCTCACTTTTCCAATATTTAGCATCCAGACTTCGTTTTAAAAGTTAACTTTATCATAATAAATTGCCCTTTTAGCATGAACGTTAAGATCACCGGCTCCGGAAGCTACATTCCCGAGATTACGCGCACCAACACCGATTTCGGACAACACGAATTTCTAAACGAAGACGGAACGCCTCTGCATTATCCCGGCGAAGTCGTGATCCGAAAATTCAAGGACATTACCGGAATTGAGGAAAGACGTTACGTCAGCGATGAATTGACGACATCGGACATCGCCTATTTCGCGGCTCAAAAAGCCATCGAAGATTCGGGCATCGACGCTGAAACGCTCGACTACATCATCATGGCGCACAACTTCGGCGACGTGAAACAAGGCGCGATCCAGTCAGATATGCTGCCGAGTCTGGCTACGCGCGTCAAGCACAGTCTGCGCATCAAAAACCCAAAATGCGTCGCTTACGATATCTTGTTCGGCTGTCCGGGCTGGGTCGAAGGCGTGCTTCAGGCGAATGCGTTCATCAAGTCGGGCATGGCGAAAAAATGTCTCGTAATCGGGGCCGAAACCCTGTCGAGAGTCGTCGATCCGCACGATCGCGATTCCATGATCTATTCGGACGGTGCCGGAGCGACTATCATAGAGGCCTGCGACGACGAGAACGGCCTGCTCGCACACGAAAGCGCGAGTTTCACGTATGACGAAGCGTATTATCTGTTCTTCGGAAATTCCTACAACAAAGAATTGCATCCCGATGTGCGTTACATAAAAATGCACGGCCGAAAAATCTACGAATTCGCGCTCAATCAAGTGCCTTTGGCTATGAAATCGTGCCTTGACAAAAGCGGCATCGATATCTCGGAAGTCAAAAAAGTCCTCATCCACCAAGCCAACGAAAAAATGGACGAGGCGATCATCCAGCGTTTCTACAAACTGTACGGGCAAACGCCACCTGATTTGATCATGCCCATGAGCATCCACAAACTCGGCAACAGCAGCGTCGCGACCGTCCCGACCCTGTACGATTTATTGGTAAAAGGAAAAGTCGACAACCAGCAGTTAAATAAAGGCGATGTGCTTATCTTTGCGTCGGTTGGCGCGGGCATGAACATCAATGCGTTCGTTTACCGGTATTGATTTTTAATATTTAGAAGCAATTTCCCGCTGCCCGTTCCAATCTTTTCCCAAACCTACAAGGTTTTGAAAACCTTGCAGGTTATGTAAAAAGGATTTTCACTCGCATCGGGGCTAGGCAATCGTTCCATGTACGAAAATACGTATCCAGACAAACGCTTCCGTCTCACGCTGGCGTTCCTCAAAAAACATACTTCGGGTCACGAGAAAATACTTGATCTGGGTGTCGAGAATCCGTTCTCCAAAATCATGAAGAACGAGAAGTTCGACGTGAAAAATACGTCCGGCGAAGATCTCGACAACGACCAATCGGCGCTTCAAAACGGCGATTACGACACGGTTACGGCGTTCGAGATTTTCGAACACTTGCTCAACCCGTACACGATACTGCAAAACATAAAAGCCGACAAACTCTTTATCTCGATCCCGATGCGACTGTGGTTTTCACCCGCGTATCGCTCCAAAACCGACCCTTGGGACCGCCATTATCACGAATTTGAAGATTGGCAATTGGATTGGCTGCTCGAGAAAACGGGTTGGAAAATCGTCGATCGCGCGCAGTGGACGAATCCGGTGAAGAAGTTTGGGATTAGGCCGTTTTTGAGGAGGATTACGAATCGGTATTATATTGTGTATGCGGAGAAAGGTTGATTTGTTGATTTATTCCGCTGCGCTCGGGTGTTGATTTGTTGATTTGTTGATTTGTTTATTTGAGTGCTTGTCTTCCGGTGGGAGAATTATTTTTGATTGACGTATGAATTATACGGTGGTAATTCCGGCTTACAATGAGGAGAAATTCATCGCTTTGACGCTGGATTCATTGGCAGCGCAAACCGTTTTGCCAAATGACGTCGTTGTCGTCAATGACAATTCGACCGATTCGACTGCTCAAATCGTTTCCAGCTTTTCACAAAAATTTCCGTGGATCAAACTGTTGAACACGACTTCCGATGCCGTGCATTTGCCCGGAAGCAAGGTAATTCGCGCGTTCCAAAAAGGTTTTGAAATTGTCCAAAAAGACTTCGACATCATCGTAAAAGTCGACGCCGACTTGATTTTTCCTGCCAATTATTTTGAAACGATACTCGCAAAATTCGGATCGGAAGAAAAGATTGGAATGGTTGGTGGTTTCGCGTACATCGAGAAAAACGGCGATTGGATTCTTGAAAACCTCACCGACAAAGATCACATTCGCGGCGCGTTCAAAGCATACCGCAAATCCTGTTTCGATCAAATCGGCGGATTGAAACCCGCGATGGGCTGGGATACGGTCGACGAATTGCTGTGTAAATTTTACGGCTGGAAAGTCGTGACGGTTCCCGAACTTCATGTGAAACACTTGAAACCGACGGGCGCGAATTACGACAAGGCCGCCCGATACAAACAAGGCGAAGCATTCTATTCGTTGGGTTACGGCTTTTTGATCACGGCGATCGCATCGGCGAAACTGGCGATGAAAAAGAAGAAACCCTTGCTGTTTTTGGATTATATGAGTGGATTTTGGAAGGCGAAATCGTCAGGAAAAGCGATGTTGGTTACTCATGAACAGGCGAAGTTCATTCGCAAATATCGGTTGGAGAAAATGAAGAAGAAGTTGTTTTGATTTTTTGAACCATTAAGAACATTAAGGAAATTAAGGAAATTAAGGTTTTGCGGTGATCAATCCTGATTTTATTCCATTAGCATTTTTTCGATTGTCGCGTCGAGCACCGGTTCGGCATCTTCGCTGAATCCGACGAGCGACTTGCGCACCATCCCGTTTTTATCGATCAGATAAAGCGTCGGGAAGGCTGAAACCCGAAATTCCTTTACGGCTTCCCGCGAAACGAAAACAATCGGATAGTCCATTTTTGTGCGTTTGATAAACGCGGGAATTTTAGCTTTCCCGATGTCGGAAGCGTCGGTTGCATTTGCGCCGATCACATGAATTCTGTTTTGATACTTTTTCGCGAGTTTCGAAAGTTGCGGAATCGATTTTTGGCACGGGTAACACGCGATATACCAGAAATCCAAAATGACGGGCTTTCCTTTGTAATTTTCCAGATTGAATTTTTCACCGGTGTAAAAATCTCCGGTTAACCGCGGCGCTAGCGTGTTTTCGGCTATGGGCGCAAGATCTTCAGGACTCGGTGGCGAAAAATCGGTAACCGAATAATTTTTTGTTAGTTCCGATACTTCATTCTTGAGATCGGCTTTCGAAAGGCCGGAAAAATTCAAATCCGCAATCAACCATTCATTGTATTGAACTTGATCGATCAGCGTATTTTGGGCTGTAATTTTTACGATTTCGTTGGATTTCTCATCGATAATGTACGTGTACACGCTATTCGTAAGGTCGCCATCGTCGGGAAGTTTTATTTTCACGGCGGTAATTTTTTTGGATCTGAGGCTTGAAGTAAGAAACATTGTTCGCTTTATCGTCGACATACGACAATAGCCGTTCGGGTTTCATGAACGCTATTTTAAAAATTTCGCCGTCGAACCTGCCGGAAATCTGGCTCGTTTCGCCTTTTAAAACATTGAATCGCGTCGCACTTTTTTTCGCATCGTCGATCATCAAAATCGTCGTTCCGTCGTAATAAGTATGTCCAGAGCGGTCGGCGTACTGATACCGATAGAAAATGTCGCCACCAAATAGCGTGTCATTTGCCTTCCTGACCAATTTGCTTTGCCCACGATTTTCGTCGTATCGCCTTCACTGTCGAACGTCTTGATGCGATACTTTACTGAAAACGAAACCGATCGGTGCGATTTGTACTTCGCGACGACTTGCTCGACCAACGCGCGCTGGCCAAAAGCAGAACCGCATAAAAACAACAGACAAACCAAAATTCCTCTCATATCAAAACCGCTTGATGCTGAAAGATAGAAATTTATGGTTTCCGAATCAAGTCGTCGCGCGAGCTAGCGTTCGTTCAACAGCGCTGCGACATATTCCTCGAGATTGGTCGTTCCGCGATTTGCATTTTCGCTTTCGAATTCGGCATCGAGCGTGAGTTGCGTCATATTGATCATCGATTCGGCGGCGACGGCTGAAAAACCTGCATTTGTGAGGAAATCTTGCCAGCCTTCGCGCTTTATTTCGACCGCTTCGACGGGTTTTCTGAGCGCTATAGAGAACGCGGCGGCGACATCGTTTGGCGAATACTGTTGCGGACCTTCGATGAAATTGAGTTTTTCGTTGGTATTCGAGGTTAATTTCTGGGTCGCGAATTCGGCTATGTCTTTGGGATCGACCATCGGTAACTTGAAATCGGGCGGATACATCGAATAGATTTTTCCTTCGGTTTTAGCCGATTCCAGTGACATTTCCCAATTCGTGAAATAATACGCGCCTCGGATGATCGTCATGTCGGTGTCCAGTTTTTCAAGCGCTTTTTCCATTTCGTACAACACGCCCAAATTGCCGAGTTTCTCTCCGGATTGCGCGCCATACGTGGATTCGGCGACGACTTTTTTGATGCCTGACTTTTTGATCGCCTCGATGATTTTTGCGACGAAATCTTTTTCTTCAGCCGACGGATCTTTTGAAATATCGCCAGGCGGATTCAGGAAATACAATACATCGCCGCGCTCAAAAACTTTCGTCAGTTGTTCGACATCGTTGACGTCCGCGACTGCCGCTTCGGCTCCCGACGATTCGATTTGAAACCTGTTTTTTTCATCGTGCGTGATCCCGATGACTTGATCGTCTTTCTGCGAAAGTAGTTTGATCACTTGCGATCCGATGTGGCCGGTTGCTCCTAAAACGATTATCATGATTTTGATTTTTCGTAAAGTTACATCAGAGACAAGCCTTGTTTTTTACAG
>NZ_SEBS01000082.1 GCF_004211145.1 Flavobacterium sp.
TTCGTGGCAAAAAAAAAAGCATCAGAAATATTCTTTAAACGGAGAAAAACCAAAAGGAGCGAAGAGTCTTTGTGGCGTCGTGTCTTCGTGTCTTCGTGTTAAAAAAAGCGCGAAGCGCGCGAACTCAAAAATTCGCCTTCAAACTTATATGCACAATCGAATTCGACAACTTAATCGGCTGGTCGCCCGTGCTTCCGTTCGCATAAACGAGATTGAGCAACCCGGTTTTCGTCTGAAGCCCGAAGCCGAAGCCGAGACCCAGAATGCTGTCGCGCAAATCTGACGTCTCGTCAATGAAATATCCATAATCGATTATCGAATGAACATACAGGTTCGGCGCGAGAATGTAACGGTATTCGGTCAAGATCGAACTCACGAAATTCGCCTGCAAACTATTTTCGTTGAAGCCGCGGATCGAATTGATGCCGCCAAACCGGTAAAGTTCGTTGATGATATATTCCTGGCTGCTCAAATAATAATTGAGACTTTTGATGTTCACGACGTTCTTGTCGTTCAAATAGAAATTGTGCCGCAAATTAGCCTCGACGAAAATCTGGCTGTTGTCCTGAAGATTCGAATTCCGCGATCCGACGCCGGCTTTGAGATATAACCGCGTCTTTTCAGGGAACAGGAAATCATCGACCTTGAAATCGACGAAATCGAGGTTCAGCGTAGCGAATTTATTCTTGTAGTCGTTGATCGAAAAGTTGTTCTGGTTCTGGATGTCGCTCGATTCGGTCGCCTGATAACCCAAATACAAACGCGTGTTGTAATTGAAATAATAGCCGATGTCGAGCGCGGTCTTCGTATTCTGAAACGTCGAATCCTGTTTGAAGATATTGAGTGCGGCCTTCAATCCGAAGCGAGATTTGAAGATGTACGGCAATTCAAGCCCGACGTTGAACGTGCGCTGTTCCTTTCCGTCGGATTTCCAGTACAACGAAAATTCCTCGCCCGTGTTCGCGAAATTGACGAGCAGCAAATCGAGATAGCCGCTGAACACGATCTTAGAATTCTCGTCGTCGTTCGCGAAACCTATGAGTCCGTCGAAGCGCGATGGTTTCGCTTTTTCGACGTAGACGTAGACTTTCGTGGTGTCGGTCGTGAAAAGGATTTCGGGATATTTCGTCTGGTTGATGAACCGGAATTTGTTGATGTCGTTGTGCAGATCCTGTAGCGTTTGCTGGTTGAACGTCTTGTTTTTGTATAGTCGGCGGATATTTTTTTTGTGGCCTTCAGGGAATTTGTCGTAACCGTTGAGCACGATGTCGTTGAGCACGCGCGGCTTTCCGGTATCTATGTTCAGGTCGGCGACAAGCGAGTTTCCGTTTTTGCGAATGTTGACGAGCTGCATCTTGGCGAGCGAATATCCTTTCTTCTCGAGCGATTGCAAGGCGTTGTTGAGATAGGTTTCGGTCTCGGAAACGGCGATGGAAATCGTGTCCTTTTCGTCGGGAAAAACCAGCGCTTTCAAATCGGGATCCTTACCTATATATATATGTATGTT
>NZ_SEBS01000008.1 GCF_004211145.1 Flavobacterium sp.
CTTAATGGTAAAATCCAAACGTTAATCGATTTTCAAAACCGCAACGTAACACCTTAACTTCTCTTAACTTTCTTAATTGTAAATTTTCTTTTCTCAGATATCCCGACAACTATCCATACATGCAAACTTCAACATTAGATTTTATAGTTAAGATTTTTAAACCATTAAGAGCATTAAGAACATTAAGTTCAGTTAGAGATGTTGTTTTCGGTTCTTTATTTCACACTAAATTTTTGAACAACTTTGAGGAGTAAAGAAAAAACTTAATGTTCTTAATGTTCTTAATGCTCTTAATGGTAAAATCCAAACGTTCGTAGAATCTCCGACCGAAACGAAAAACCTTCCCTACTCTTAACTTATTAATGGTAAAAACTTAATGCTCTTAATGGCCTAAATGGTAAAATCTAAAGTCAACCGGTTTTCAAAACACAATTAAACTGTACAATCGATCTTTCAAGTAAAAAATCAATGTTTCCCGCCACAAGGACTCTCATTCTCCGGCAGCAAAACAAGATTCGCGGCGATAAGTTGCCACATTCGCCCATTGAACTTCCATGTCCGCATAATACGGAACTTGCGTTCAAACTGCATCCCGCGATACAAACCCACGCGCAATTCGATCACATTCACGATAGCGATGTTCGTAAAGAACGTAATATCTCTCTTCAAAATTTCGCACGTGCTCAACGACAGGATTTCCTCGTTTAAATAAGGAATCTGTTCGATGCCCATGTAACTCTGCCCTGACTCGTCGGTAAAGACGATCTCAGGATGCAACATCTTGCGAAAGGTTCTGTAGTCCTTGGAAACCAATGCCTGCAACAAGCGGGATTCGGCATCCTGGACAATCTCGGTATGTGTTAGGCTCATAAGCGGTTCGTTTGGGAAAACTAGAATGGCCTGTGGCTGGAATCAGATCAGTACCGACGTCGCGGCGATCATCTGCCAATTCCGGTTGAATTTCCAGGTTCTGGTAGTGCTGTACAAATCCCTGAATGGAATATCCATGAACGTTCCTTCTCTCTTTTCGATGGCGGTTACCACGGCTACGTTGTTGAAAAAAGAAATGTGTCTTTCGAGTATTTTGATATCATGCACTCTATATATCTTCGGATTATTTACGGGAAGATTTTTGATTCCGATAAAAACTTCACCGTTCGGGTTCGTATACACCGCATCAGGATGCAGTAAATTTTGGAGCTGGCATTTGTCGAGGCTGACGAGTGCGTCAGTGAGACGAACATCGGCGTCTTCCACGACTTCAAAGTGGGTCTTGTTCATAGATTTAGGGATTGAGTGTTGCTTAAAGTTACCCAACAATCCGCAAAAAAAGTTCGTTGTCGATAAAAAATCGTTGAAATACACAAATTGCGACAAAAATCTGACAGAAAACCCACATCAACCTGTCAATTAAAACGATAAATCCTACAAATCAAACATTTTAGCTACGACAATTCGCGACTATATCGATTTCGGATAACGTCATAAAAAATCCCGGACGCTTGCCGGGAAAATTTTATCATGATTGCATTTTGGAAGGATCGTCGTAATTCACCATCCAGTTTACCCCGAATTTATCGGTCCACATCCCAAAGTAAGCGCCCCAAAACGTATCGTCTAACGGCATGGTGACGTTTCCGCCTGCCGAAAGCCCGTTGAAAATCTTGTCGGCATCTTCCCTGCTTGTCGCATTCAACGAAAGTGCCACATTGTTTCCGACTTTAAGTTCGTATCCGGGCATTTCCTTGGGAACGTCCGACCCCAACATCTGACCGCCGTTCGGCATGATCAAAGACATGTGCATGATCTTGTTCTCGTCTTCAGGTTTGCACTTGTTGCCGCTTTCGTCGGCGGGCATGTCCTTATAACGTCCGACGTATGGAATTTCTCCACCAAGGACCGTTTGATAGAATGTAAAAGCGGCTTCACAGTCGCCGTCGAAATACAGGTAAAGGGATGATTGTTGACATTTTATTTTTTATTAGTACTGTTTATTTTTTATTGGGTTGGTCGAGGATACGCTTGACTTCGTTGAGTAACAGCGGATACGCCGGATCGGCCATCAGGTGACCGTACCCATCGAGTTCGAGCAGTTTGGTTTCCTTGTTCCCGACGAGTTTCATCATGCGCGCCATGTACGCGTTCTCCTCATACCGACCGATCATCTCGAGTTCGCGGTCGCCCGTGATCAAAAGCAACGGCGGCGCATCGGCACGAACGAAATACAGCGGCGCGTATTCGTCGATCACAGGTTGTTTTTCTCCGATCCCGTTTTCGGCACGAGCGGTAAAGTGCGTGATCATCTGTCCGCTGAACGGAATCAGTCCGGCAATCGAATTCGCATCGATCCCTTCGGCGGCAAGCCATTTCTTATCGAGCCCGATCATCGCCGCGAGATATCCGCCCGCCGAATGACCTGACACGAATATCTTGGATTTGTCGCCTCCGTATTTCTCGATATTGTGGAACGTCCAGGCAACGGCGGCCGCGGCATCCTCGATAATCTGCTTCACCTTCACTTTCGGGCTCAGTCGGTATCCGACGCCGATCACAGCGTATCCTTTTTCCTTCAACGCCTGAGGGATTTCCTTGCCGCCTCCCGTGAGTCCGCCGCCATGGAACCAAAGTATCGTCGCGAAGCCTTTTTGGTTCTTCGGATAATACACATCGACCAAACAACGCTCATTTACATAAGCATCGCTCGATTTTTCGCGATACGCAACATTCGACAAGGTTTGATATTCGACTTTCTGCGCCAACGAAATGTTCGCAACAAGCAATAAGAACAACAAGATCTTTTTAGTTTTGGCCATGTCCAAATATACTAAAATTCAAAATCAGCGTTCGTTCTAAATTTTATAAATTTGCCAAAACCCAGACCATGACATTTGCTCGCTTCGGCTTAAAGAGAATTGATTTACTTATCCTGCTCATCAGTTCAATCATGGCTTTCGGGATCGCCAATTTACCTTTTAAATCAAAACCGTTCGGCGACATTACTTTTCATGAGGAAGCGAAAAATCTCGCATTGTATATAAAAGGTAACGCATCCTTCGAAGCTGTCGTGATCACCAAAGCGCCGGGCCCGGTCTTCTTGTATTCACTCGCTTACATCTTTGCACCGCCTGATGCGACCGACGATCAGCTTTGGTGGTACGGTGTGACGCTGACATCAATATTGATCGCACTGAGCTTATTGCTCATATACAGGGCGACAAGCTTATTGTTCTCAGAGAAGATTGGCCTGCTCGCCGTAATTTTGGCGTTTATTTTCCCGATACACAGCTACTACTCCCTCGGAATTGTCGCCGAGGCGCCCGCATTTTTCGCCACTTCGCTCACCTGTTACGGTTGGGCACTGATCAAGAATAAAACGCGCTTATCAGGTTGGATTTGGTTGGTCGTCGGGATCTGGTTCCTGGTATTGAACCGACCGAACGCACTGTTGCTGCCGATGCTAGGAATTCTTGTAACAGCCTACGCATTCTGGGGCAACAAGCACTTTTTTGAATTGTACGGAAAACGCACGCTGATCGCCATGTCGGCTATTATATTGTTGAGCTTCGGCACGCTCGAATTTGCAAAAGCGATCACGAAAGGGAAAACCGACCAGGATCAGGCCTGGTACTTTTACTACGTCGCCCACCAAGGTCGTTTCGAATTTCGCGAAGAGCCAACCGATTTCAGATTTTGGGAGAACACCATTCGGCCCGACAGTAAAGACTATCAAAATTGGAGCAAAAGCGGCCATGAACTTAATCAAAAAGCCGCAAGCACAGGCATTTCCCGGAACGAGTTATACAAAGAATTCCTGATCAATGACGCGATCGAGCATCCGTTTTGGTTCGTGCGTTCATTCTTTATGAAATGCATTTACGGGAACTTATATTTCGTGAACAGCATTCAGCCCGAAAAATTCAGCCTCGGTCCCTTCAAAGGCGAAAACGGTTACTGGACGCTGATGTTGCTCATAAACTTCGTGAATATCGCAGTGATTGCAGGCGCCGTACTTTTCCTTTTCAAACAGAAAAACCTGATCAACTATTGGCCGTTGTGGGCGACGATGGTCGCGCTGCTTATCTTTCACGGCGTCACATACATGGAACCGCGCTACATCTTCCCGTCGCGCGCCGCGTTATACATTTTGAGCGCCGCGGGATTATACCGATTCAGGTTCATCCGCAAATTCATCGATTGGATGTCGCGTTTCGTATTCCCCGAAAGGAGCGTGACTACTTCTTCTTGATCGTAAATCGCACGTTCTCGACAGGACTTTTCTTGACGGGCTTTTTCGCGTTGAAGTTCTTCGCGGGTCTTTTAGCCGACGGTTTGTCTGACGTTTCGCTTTTGGGAGCGAAGTTTTTCGCAGGTTCTTTCTTGACGGCCTTCCAATCGGTTGTGCGAGGCGCGGGTTTGTTCGCGGCCAGGACTTCCATCGGAATTTTAGGATTTTCCTTCGTGCCGCGCAAATGGATCACAAGCGCGTTCAGGAAGTTGCGTAGCACCTGATCGCCGCATTCCACATATTTTTCGTGGTCGGCATTGCGGAAAAAGTTCCCGATCTCGCCTTTTGAAATCCTGAAATCCACAAGCTCCAGAATCTCTACGATCTGATCGTCGCGCAATTGAAGCGCCACGCGCAGTTTCTTGAAAATATCGTTGTTCGTCATAATTTTTATTTTTTGGGCGTGCCGCCGCTGCTGAAATTATAAAACAAAGGTACGCTTTTTAAGCAGCGCCGTCGGGCTGTCCGCTGTATCTTTTGCCAAAAACGCAACGGTAATGGTGGCCTTTCCGCTTTGGCAAAAGGATGCCGCTTCCATCCCTCACGCAAACTCATTTCCCGCAGCGAATCCTTAATCGAAAAGCCATTTCACCGCTTCACCAAAATGGTCACGCCACAATTTCTCGTTGTGTTTTCCATAGGCCATGATCTTTTTTTGCGTCTTGGCATGATGGCGTTTTACGATCTCGATCATTTTTTCCATGTCGGGAACCATTTGTTCGTCTTCTTTCGTGCCGCACAAAAAGAACAATTTCCTGTCCTTTAGGTCCACGTCATCCGCCAACGTGAAAATCTCTTTCGAAAACCAGAACGATGGTGAAAAAACGCCCGCTTTCCCGAACACGTCCTTGTGTTTCAACATCGCATAGAACGAAACCAATCCGCCAAGCGAGCTTCCCATTATCGCGGTATTCTTCACATCCGGTTTTGTCCTGTACCGTTTATCTATTTCGGGCTTTAGCGTCTTCACCAAAAACTCGAGATAAGCATCGGCATTTCCGCCACCGTATTTCTCGTGCTTGTAGGGCGTGAGTTCATCGATTCGCTTGTCATTTCCGTGTTCGATCGCCACGACTATTACTTGGGCGTCCATTTGCTCGAGTGTCTCGTCGGCTTCCCATTCACCTGCGTACGACGTTTTTTTGTCGAACACATTCTGGGCGTCGTGCATGTATAAAACGGGGAATTTCTTATCGCCCGATGCGTATTCTTTGGGCAACCAAATCCAGATTTTTTTCTTCACGTTCGATTGGGGCGCGTCGATCTCAAATGTTGAAACCTGTTTCGAAGCCGTGCTTTCCTGAGCGCTCGCGGCTACTCCGAACAACAAAATCAGTAAAAGTTGTAAACGCATTCGGCCCATAAAGTCGTGTAAAAAAATTATTTTAGCCAAAAGTACGATTTACATGAACACTGTTGAAGAAAAACTAAAGCTGTTGCTCGATATGATTGCGTTCTCGGTCATCGATGGAAAGCTCGATCCGCGCGAATACCAATTCCTCGCGCTAATCGCAAGCGAACTCCGAATCGACAAGGAAAGTTTCGATGAACTTTTCCACACTGAGCAGCGCGCTCACATCATACGATCGGAGTCTGAACGCATCCATCAGTTCTACCGTCTCGCGCTTCTCATGCACATCGATGGCGTGCTCGACGAGCGTGAAGAAAATGGGATTTTCCAGATCGCGATAGAAATGGGATTGAATCCGTCGGCGACACGTCGTATCCTACAACTCATGGAACGATCGGAATTTAAGATATTGGATCCCAGCCTGATATTCCAAATGTTCCGCGAACAACAAAACTGACACTTTATTCCAATCGAAAAGCCGCTTCCCAGGGCGGCTTTCCATTCTTAAAACTACTATAATAAAACAACAACTTCTATTTAAGGATGATAAACTCGCATCGGCGGTTTATCGAGTGCTCCTGTTCCGTACACGGCCTTTCGTCGCCGCACTTGATTAGCGGAACTTCTTCACCGTAACCTTTCGGCTTGATGCGCTTGCGTTCGATTCCCTTACTTGCAAGGTAATCCACGGCGGCGGCGGCACGTCGGTTGGACAGCACCAGGTTGTAGGTATTCGTCGCACGCGAATCCGTGTGTGCGCCGAGTTCTACTTCCATTTCAGGATATTTGGCGAGCAAGTCGTATAAAACGTCGAGGACTCGCGCCGCTTCGGGTTTTATCTCGAACTTGTTCAAATCAAAATAAATATTCTCAAGAACGATCTGGACTTTTCCGTCCTGACGCCTGGTGATGATTTCCTCGGCGTCGTCATAACATTCCACGAACAATTCGATCGTGTAACGCATTTTCCCCTGCTCGTTCGTCGTGAATTCCTCGCTGTGCGGAATGTAGAAATCACGGACGGCTTCGATTCGGTATTTTTTGTTCGGTTCGGTACTGAAAACGTAATCGGCTTTTTGCCCGACAACCATTTGCCCGACGAGTTTGTTGTTCTCGTCATACAGCGTCACGAGTGTTCCGGGCAACGGTTCTTTCGTGTTCTTGTCTTTCACGTCGCCTTCCACGACATAACTGTCGCCGTTCTCGAAACGCACAAAACTGTATAAATTGTCGGAAGCTTTGTTTCGGTTCGACGAAAGATAACCTTTATTCTTGGATTCATCAACAACATATGCAAAATCATCAGCACTACTGTTAATAGTTTCTCCTAAATTCACGGGTTTTGCGAATTTTCCATCATAAGCGCGACTCATGAAGATGTCGAGACCGCCCAATCCCTGATGGCCGTTCGACGCGAAATACATGAGGTTTCCATCGTCCGATAAAAACGGGAATTGCTCGCGATGCTTCGTATTGACCGTGTTCCCGAGGTTTTGCGGCTGCCCGAAACTTCCATCGGCGTTCACATCGACGTAATAGATATCGAACGAGCCTTCGCCTCCGGGACGATCGCTCGAGAAATAGAGTTTCTTTCCGTCCTTGGTCAACACCGGATGTTCCGTTGAAAATTCTTCGCTGTTGAACGGCAATTCGGTCACGTTCGTCCATTTGCCGTCGACGAACTCGGCGCGCATGATTCTCACGCTCGCGAATTTCTCTTCGCCGACCTTTACTTTCTTGTCACCGGTTCGGTTAAAATACATGAACTTCCCATCGGCGCTGAAACTCGCGGAACTCTCGTGCGTCTTGGTATTTATGTCTTTAGGAAACGGCGCGATCTTGGAAAGCTGTTCCTTGTCGTCGATCACGGCTTCGAACAGATCGAGATACGGTTTGTCGTTCCAGCCGTAACTTCCCGCGGCCGTGCGATACGAGGCGAACACGACTTTATCCCCGAAAAACGAAAGCCCGAAATCGCCGTTGCTCGTGTTCTTGGCCATGGGTTGGATCACATAATCGAACGGAACATTCGTGTGCAGCGTCGCGATGTAACGAGGCGTGTCGACGGGATATTTGAGATAGATTCCCATTATGGAATCGGCCTTCTTGTAATTGTCGATTCCCATGAGTGCGTGCGCATACTTGAAATAAAATTCCTGATTGACCGTATCCTTGATCTTTAGGAACAAATTCCCATAGGCGCGCGCGGCGTCTTTCATCAGATAATTATTGTAATAGCAGTCGCCGAGGTTCTGCAGCACTTCCTTCTCAGGCTTGAGCTGCTCGTACATCGCGGCGGCTTTGAGGTAGTTCTTTTTTGCGAACAACGCGTCGGCCTTCTTCTTGCTGGCGGTTTGTGCCTGCAGTCCGAAGCCTATCAAAAGCGCTGTCGTTATGTATAAAAATCGCTTCATCATCATCTTAAAAGAATCGAGGTGATTTGTCGTAGCCTTTGCCACTGAGTCCGCTCAAATTCAAATCCCACAATAAAAATATCTCGTGCGTGCCCGAGTTGTAACTGCCCAGGTTCGTAAGCGTGTAATCGTATGAATACCCGAAACGCAGTTCAGGCGTGATATAAAAACCAGCGAGTCCCGCAATCGCATCATCGAGCCTGTATGCGACGCCGAGTTCGAATCGGTTGAACAACAACGTATTCGCCGTGAAATCAAATGCCATCGGAGCGCCTTTCACGCCTTTGGCCATCATCGCGGGCTTGAGTTTCACGTCGTCGCTGATGTCAAACACATAACCGCCCGTAAAGAAATAATGGATTTCCTCGACGCCGATGGTCGCGATCGCATCTTGGCGTTCAAGGTGTTTCGTGCGAAGTAAATTCGGGACTGAAAAACCTAGGTAATACTTGTCACTGAAGAAAAATGTTCCGACGCCGACATTCGGGAAAACGCGGTGGATGTTATTCGCAAAAGCCGGATCGGGATTCGTGTCCGAATATTGGAAACCGTTGAAGTTCGCATCGAAAAACGTCGCGCCTCCTTTCACTCCGAACGATAGTTTGTTGTTGTCCGACACGGGAATCACATACGCGACGTCGGCATAGAAATTATTCTCTTTCACGACATCACCGATCTCATCACTCACGATCGAAATGCCCGCTTCCACTCTATTCGCAACCGGTGAATGTACGAACGCCGACACCGTTTTGGGCGCTCCGACGGCACCGACCCATTGGGTGCGATACAAACCACCGACGTTGATCGTGCCCGGAGTGTCGGTCGCATACGCCGGATTGATCACGCTCATGTTATACATATAATGGGTAAACTGCGGATCTTGCTGCGCGCGCGAAACCGCCACCGCGAGCAGGAAAAACGTAAGGATTATATGTTTGATGTTCTTTCTCATTTATCTGTTTAAATACACGCGGCCCTGCAATGGTTTGCGCACGCCGTCGTTAAATTCGAGAATCCAGAAATAGACGCCCGTCGGCAAGACGCTGCTGCCGATCTTCACGCCGCCCTGCGAGGCCGTTCCGTCCCAGTTCGGGATGCCCGCATTTCCTTTATATAGGATGTTTCCGTTCCTGTTGTAGATTTCGATTTTAAAATTCGGATAGACGTCGCGAATGTTCACGATGTCGAAATCGTCGTTGATGCCGTCGCCGTTCGGAGAAAAGCCGTCGGGAATGATGATGTCGTTGCAGATCGTCAGGTCGACAGTGACCGCCAGACGGATTCCACCCGCACAACTCGATCCCGCGGCTTCGGCGTAATACGTCGTTCCGTGAACGAGCAGATCAGTCGGTGAATATGCGGTTCCGCCAGTCGGAGCGTTGTACCAGACCACGGCTTGACCGCCTTCGATATTCGCGCTCAAATCGGCGATCGTCGGGTTGTCGCGTCCGCAGAAACCTTCGCCATCGTCGATAAGCGTCGGCGTTTGGGAATCGACTACATTGAAATTCGTACCGCCAAAAACACTTCCGGTTCCGGTACAAGGTGAATTTTCACCCGTAATCGTATCGATCGAAAGCGTTACCTGGCCGACGTTTACCAATTCGGTCGCCGGAATCTGGAACGTCGCGACGCCGCCCGTAAATGTAACGGTCACGGTTCCGGAAACCGTGTTAGCTCCCGTGAGTTCGTACGTGAGCACGTAATTTCCATCGGCTATGTTCGGATCTGAAATCGAAACCGTCGAGGCTGTTCCGAGACAGGCATCGGAAGCCGTCGTCGTCGAATCGTTCAAATTCGGAGTCGGATTCACCGTGAAATTCGCTGAAATCGAAGTCGATGTATTTCCGCATGCCGTGCCTTGTCCGACTATGCTGTCGATCGTAATCGTATAATTTCCGGCCGACGCAAACGCCGACGCAGGAATCGTGAAACTTCCCTGTCCGCTCATGATCGACACCAAACCGGAGTTTCCGTTCGCCGGCGTCAAGCCCGGGATCGTATAATTGAAAGTATAGTTTCCGTCGGGAATGCTCGTCGCGTTTCCGATTACGACCACGACGTCGCTTCCGAAACAAACAGTCGAAGCCGTCAGGATCGCGCCCGCGAATGTCGGGAACGGATTCACGATGAATGTCGCCGACACTCCGGTAAGTGTTACGTCGCAACCCGACGCATTGTTCAGAATACTGTTGAATGTTATCGTCGTGCTTCCCAAATTAGGAAGGTTGGCGGCGTCGATCGTGATGCTGCCGTTGCCGCCCGCGATCGTTAGCAATACGGTTTGGGATGCGAGTATGTTGCTGCCGCTGAGCGTGTAATTGATCGTGTACGCGCCGTCGGCCATCGATGAGAAGTTCACCGTCGCGCCTTGCCCGATACAAACCGGGGAAACCACTTGGATGTTCGCGTTCGTAAGAATCGGATTCGGCGTGATCGTCAGTTGGACGGTTTCGGCATCGGTTCCGCATGAATTCGCAATGGTATAGGTAAAGCTGTAGGTGCCGCTGTTGATCGTCGTAACATCAAGCGGATTCACGACCGTGATTCCATTTTGGTCGGTCCAGACGCCGCCGCTTTGCTCATTGTCGAGCAAGTTGTTCAAATCGAAAGTCCCGAACGACGGACAGATTATTTGTATTCCCGAGAACGTTCCCGCGTTCGGCAAAGGATCGACCGTAACGGTAACCACCGACGTATCGGTCGTACACGGAGACGCGCCGCCGCTGACGGTATACGTAAACTGATAGGTTCCCGGACCAGCCGCCGATGGATTGAAAATCGTGCCGCTAAGCGCACCCGAACCATTGTCGTCGGTGAATGTCCCGGCGCCTTGAGTGCCGTCGAGTCCCGTGGTCAAATCTAAAGAGGTTACGGTGACACAGGCGTTGAGCGTTCCGTCGGCTCCCGCATTTGGAGACGTGAAAACCTGTACGGTAACGGTCGCGGTGTCCGTCGCGCATAATCCGCCGCCGACTGAGTATGTATAAATGCCGGCCGCATCGACTGTCGGATCGAAAACACCCGTGCCGCTCGCCAATGCCGGAGTCCAGGTTCCGCCCGCTTGAGGCGTTCCCGTCAGGAATTGGAACAAATCAGCCGGAGCGTAATTCGTACAGAAAATCGTGCTTCCGTCTCCGCCCGCATGGGGAACCGGATTGATGGTCACCGTTACGGTCGCCGTGTCGTTGTCGCAAGGCGCCGTTCCGACGAATGTATATGTGTAAACGCCCGGAGCATCGACGGCCGGATTAAAAACGCCCGTGCCGCTCGCGAGTGCAGGCGACCAGGTTCCGCCAACTTGAGGCGTTCCGTTCAATTCGTCGAACAAATCCGCTGGCGGGCTGTTTTCGCAAAATGTAACTGAATTGTCTTCGCCAGCATCAGGTCCCGGAGTTACCGTGATTGTGATGGTTGCCGTATCATTCGGACAAGGCGCCGTTCCTGTCAACGTATACGTATAAGTTCCCGCCGCATCAACCGCCGGATTGAAAACGCCGGTTCCGCTTGCAAGCGCTGGCGACCAAGTTCCGCCAGATTGGGCGTTCGGACCAAGCAGCAGGAATAAATCCTGGGCGTCGGCATTCGAACAAATATTTAAAGTATTGTCGGTTCCTGCATTTGGCGGAGCCGTCAAAGTTACCGTGACACTCGCCGTATCGCCCAGGCAAGTTCCCGATGGCGGAAGCGCGTACACATAGGTTCCGGCAGCATCGACGGCCGGGTTGAAAACGCCGGTTCCGCTCGCGAGTGCAGGCGTCCAGGTTCCGCCGGGTTGCGCCGTCGGACCGAGCAGAAGGAATAAATCCTGTGACGGACTGTTCGTACAGAATGCGGCGTTCGCAACGTCGTTTCCTGCATTCGGCGTCGGCGTGACCGTAACCGTAACCGAGCCTGTAACCGTTTGGCTACAACCCGGGCTTCCCGCAGTCATGACGCTTACTAAAGTGTAAGTCGAAGTTCCTGAGAGTGTCGGAGAAATCGTCGCCGTTCCCGCTGCATCGAGCGTAATCGTTTGGTTTGCGCCGTTGTTGACCGTGTATGTCACGACCGCATTCGGCGTTCCCGTAAAAGTTATCGTCGCCGTTTGGCCCGTGCAGATCGTCGAACTCCCCGTGATCGCAATCGAAGCCGTCGGCAATTCCAGGACCGTGATCACGACCGTTCCACTTATTGGTTGCGTACAAATCGCGCCCGTCAATGTCACGCTAACCAATGTAAATGTCGTTGTCGCCGTGTACGTATTCGTGATTACCGCAGTTCCCGACGCGTTCAACGTAATTGTCTGGTTCGCGCCGTTGTTGATCGTATACGTAACGACTGCGTTCGGAGTTCCTGTAAATGTTACTGTCGCCGATTGTCCCGGACAGATCGTGGCATCGGCGCTGATGCTTGCCGTCGGCGCCGGCACGACCGTAATCGTAACTGTTCCCGTAACGGCTTGGCTACAGCCCGAAATCGACGCGCTTACCAATGTGTAAACCGTAGTCGCACCATACGTTTGCGTGATTGTCGCAGTTCCAGAGGCGTTCAGGGTAATCGTCTGATCGGCGCCACCATTTACCGTGTACGTCACGACAGCGTTCGGAGTTCCCGTAAATGTCACGGTCGCTTCCTGTCCCGGGCAAATCGTCGCGTTGGCGGCAATCGTGACCGTCGGAGGAGCGATTACCGTGATCGTCACCGTTCCTGAAACCGGTTGGCTACACGCCGGAGTTCCCGACGTCATCGCGCTGACCAGCGTATAAACCGTCGTGGCCGTATAATTTTGTGTGATCGTCGCCGTTCCTGACGCGTCGAGAGTGATCGTCTGGTTCGGACCGTTGTTGACCGTGTACGTTACGATTGCATTCGGCGTTCCCGTGAATGTCACGGTGGCTTGACCGTTCGGACAAACACTCGCATCAGACGAAATCGTAACTGTCGGAAGCGGAACGATCGTAATCGTCACCGTTCCTGAAACCGGCTGCGTACAAGTGCTTGGAGCCGATGACGTAATGCTCACGAGCGTGAAAACCGTAGTCGTCGTATATGTATTCGTAATCGTCGCCGTTCCCGACGCGTTCAACACTATCGTTTGGTTCGGGCCGTTGTTGATCGTGTAGGTAACCGTAGCGTTCGGCGTTCCCGTGAACGTCACCGTGGCCGATGCGCCCGGACAAATCGAAACGTCCTGTGAAATCGCAACCGTCGGCGGAGGCACGACCGTAATCACGACCGTTCCCGTAACATTTTGCGAACAACCTGAAATTGAAGCACTGACCAATGTGTAGGTCGTAGTCGCCGAATACGTCTGCGTGATTGTCGCAGTTCCTGAAGCGTCAAGTGCTATGGTTTGACTCAGACCGTTGTTGACCGTATATGTTACGACTGCATTCGGAGTTCCGGTAAACGTGACGGTTGCCTGCTGGCCTGAACATATCGTCGTATTAGCTGAGATTGCAGCCGTCGGCAATTGAACGACGGTAATTGTGATCGTGCCCGAAATCGGCTGGATACAACCGTTAACCGCAGGATTCGAAATGCTTACCAGCGTATAGATCGTAGTCGCCGTATAGTTTTGTGTAATTGTCGCAATTCCCGAAGCGTTCAACGTGATCGTTTGGTTCGCGCCGTTGTTGACCGTGTACGTCACGACCGAATTCGGCGTTCCCGTAAACGTGACCGTCGCCGATTGTCCTGAACAAACCGTCGCGTCCTGCGTGATCGTAACCGTCGGCGGCTGAATCACGGTAATCGTAATCGTTCCCGTCACTGGTTGGCTGCAACTCGGTGTTCCCGACGACGCGACACTCACCAACGCATAAACCGTTGTCGCCGTATAAGCCTGCGTGATCGTAGCAGTTCCCGACGCGTTCAACGTGATCGTTTGGGGCGCACCGCCGTTGACCGTGTACGTCACGACAGCGTTCGGAGTTCCCGTAAACGTAACGGTTGCCGACTGTCCCGAACAAACCGTCGCGTTAGCCGATATCGTAGCTGTCGGCGGAGGTACGACCGTAATCACGACAGTTCCCGTAACCGGTTGCGCGCAACTTGGCGTTCCGGCTGAAATGACGCTGATCAGGTTGAACGTCGTCGTCGCCGTATACGTATTGGTTACCGTCGCCGTTCCCGAAGCGTTCAAAACTATCGTCTGGTTGGGGCCGTTATTGATCGTGTAAGTAACCGTGGCGTTCGGAGTTCCCGTAAAAGTCACGGTCGCGCTCTGTCCGGAACAGATCGTTTGATTCGAGGTGATCGCAACCGTCGGAAGTGGCAAGACCGTAATCGTAATCGTTCCTGAAACGGGCTGCGTACATGCCGTCTGTCCCGATGTCGAGACGCTTACCAATGTGTAAACAGTAGTCGTGGTGTACGTTTGTGTAATCGTGGCGATGCCCGACGCGTTCAATGTGATCGTCTGGTTCGCGCCACCGTTGACAGTGTACGTGATGATCGCATTCGGCGTTCCCGTAAACGTCACGGTCGCTTGTCCATTCGGGCAAACCGTAGCCGATTGTGTGATTGCGGCAGTCGGCGGCTGAATAACGGTAATCGTAACCGAAGAATTCAAGACTGCGCTACAAGAAGGCGTTCCAGTCGTTGCGATTCCGGTAAGCGTGATGATCGTCGTAGTCGTGTAATTCGCTGTGATCACCGCAGTTCCCGACGTATTCAACGTAATTGTCTGAGCCGAACCGCCGTTCACCGTGTATGTTACCGTAGCATTCGGAGTTCCCGTGATCGTGACCGTCGCCGATTGTCCCGAACAGACGCTCACGTTCGACGCGATCGTAGCCGTCGGAATCGGAGCGACCGTTATCGTAATCGAACCCGTAAGTGTTTGCGTGCAACTTGTCGTTCCCGCCGACGCCACGCTTACAAGCGTATAAACCGCGGTCGTCGTGTAGGTTTGCGTGATCGTGGCCGTGCCCGACGCGTTGAGTAAAATCGTTTGGTTTGCGCCGCCGTTCACCGTGTACGTGACCGTCGCATTCGGAGTTCCCGTAAACGTGACCGTCGCTTGTTGACCCGAACATATCGTCGAATTCGCGGCAATCGTCGCCGTCGGCATAGGTAGAATTGTGATCGTGACCGTCGCATCGTCCTGAGGACAAGTCGTCGAACCCACCGAATACGTGAAAACATACGGACTTCCGGCAACCGTAAGCGAGGAAACATCCAACGTACCCAAATTGCCGTTCGTGGTAGCGACCGGACCGGTCCATGTTCCCGTATTGTCGGGAGAACCGCCCAGGAATGAGAATAGATTTATGGGTGCTGTCGTGGCGACGAGGTTCTCGCAAAGTTGGAAGACGCCATCGGTTCCCGCATTGTTCGGAGCTACGATATCTACCGTGACTTCAAGCCTGTTGATGCTCTCGCAAGGCGGATCGACCGTCGTGGCATAATAACTTTCCCCATCGACAAGCGGCGTACTCAAAGCCAACGGCACGGCCGACGATATTGTCGCGTACCAGTTGTAACCGCTGCCTGAAGGCTGAAGGTTTGCGATTGTTGGCGTAGCGCCTCCGCAAAACTGTTGGATTGCAGGTCCAGTAGGAACCGGAACGACACCGACGTTTACGAATACCGACAGTCGGGATGTGCGGCAACCTGTATTGGGATTGGTCTGGCTCGCGTAATAGATCGTGTTATCGGTAAGGACCGTGGTTGACGGCAATGGCGTGACGCTTCCCGGAGAATTGTACCATTCGACGTTATTTCCCGTCGCCTGAAGATTTGCGATCGTGGCATTCGCAGCATTGTCGACGCAGACACCTTGAAAATTCAAACCGGTTGGCGGGCCGTAAATCGTGACGATCACGCTTGGTCGAGGTGAACATGAATTTACGGTACTGTCGGCGAAATAATCTTCACCGTTTACCAAACCGTCGCCGGCAGCAAGCGGCGTTGTCGAGGTAGCGGTGGCATACCAAACGATTCCCCCGCCGTTGTTTGTCGCAACCAAACTCGACACGGTCGGCGATTGGATGTCGCAGAACGATTGTGCCGTATTCGCTATCGTCGGACACTGCGCCAATGCAGGAGCCGCACCGGCAAAAAAGCAGAGACAGGCAAATAAAAAATATATCTTTTTAACAAGAGTAGTATTCCACATAAGCAATATTGGCGCAATTTTTTCTCGGTTTATTCCGATGGCACATTAGCAAACTCCTCAAAACATTGATTTGCAGACGTTTCACACTCTGGAATCTTTCAAAAATCGTCCGAACCGAAAATCCATACAAAAGCTAATATTACTCAAAATACTTGTCGACGAAATTTTAGCGTCTCCAATCTTATGAACAAAATCATTAACAGGATTTTAACCCGATTCAGTAGGTCTGGGCAGATTTTGGGGCACAAAAAAAGCCGGCGTTAACCGACTCAAATGTACTACTTTTCGCAAATTATTTCACTTCGATATTTTTATCGGGAAAATTATTTATGTTGTACATCAAAACCACATCTTGTGTCGTGATATACAACTGCTTACGGTTGTTCTGTTTTTTTCGCGTGATGAACGAGATCGTGAACGGACGCCCGTCGTCGTCGGTACAACTGAACGGATAAATCAAATCTTCGTCGTTTTCCTTGACTTGCTCATAGTTCAAAATATCAAACAATTGCACTTCCTGAGAGTACACGATGATGCGCCCTTTTTTGGTATCGAGTGTCACGACGAGCGACGTCGGTTTTAGTTCTGACCAGCCGCCCCATTTTCCATTCGGGTCGCGTTCCATGACGCTGTAACCCGTCGTCAGAAATTTGAAGACGCTCTTGGGATCAGCTTGCCCCTGTGGCGTTTCCTGTGCCTGGATGACTCCAATTCCGAGTAGAAAAAGCACGAATGCTACGATGATTTTTGGTTTTGACATCTTATTGTAAATTCAGTTTTGACATATCTTGTTTGGCCGATTCGAATTCCGAAATCATGTCCGAAACGATCTGAGCGGCCGGTTTGACATCGCGGATCAGTCCCGAAATTTGGCCGATCTCGAGTTCGCCCTCGTGCAAATCGCCTTCAAACATACCTTTTTTTGCGCGCGCTCGGCCGAGTAATACTTTTAAATCGTCAATTGTGGGTGATTTAGTATACAAGTCGACCACATCGTGAAAAAATTTATTCTTGATCAGGCGGACCGGCGCCAATTCCTTGAGCGTCACGTGGGTTTCGCCTTCCTGCGAATCGACAATAGCCTTTTTGAAATTTTTATGGGCCGACGATTCGTCCGACGCCGCGAAACGACTCCCGACCTGAACGCCGTCGGCACCCAGGACCATTGCCGCGAGCATGCCTTTCCCTGTTGCGATTCCTCCGGCTGCGATGAGTGGAATCGCAATCTTTTCGCGCACCATCGGAATCAATGTCAGCGTCGTGGTTTCCTCACGTCCGTTGTGTCCGCCGGCTTCAAAACCTTCGGCGACCACGGCGTCGACTCCGGCTTCCTGGGCTTTGAGTGCGAATTTGGAACTGCTCACGACGTGCACGACCGTGATGCCTTTTTCCTTGAGAAATGACGTATATGTTTTTGGATTTCCAGCCGATGTGAACACGATTTTTACTCCTTCCTCGACGATGATGTCCATTATTTCCTCGAGATTCGGATACAGCATCGGAACGTTTACGCCAAACGGTTTATCGGTTGATTTTTTACATTTTTGGATGTGTTCGCGCAGCACGTCGGGATACATCGAACCTGCGCCGATCAAGCCTAAACCGCCGGCATTACTTACCGCGCTTGCCAATTTGTAGCCGCTGTTCCAGATCATTCCGCCTTGGACGATCGGATATTTTATTTTAAAAAGCTCGCAAATCCTGTTCATAGGTTACGACTTGATCAATTTGCCGGTTTGCTTCGCGCCGTCAGAAACGATGCTGTAAAAATAAACGCCCGGATTGATGTTGCTGCAGTCGACGGAATTTCGTTGCCTATCGACATGTTTTGTCAGGACGGTTTTTCCCGACGCATCGAAAATCGTCATCGTGGCCGACGTCGCGGTTTCAGGAAAATTTATCGTAATGATATCCGCAACCGGGTTCGGATAAATCGTGAATTCTTTCTTCGCCGAACTCGGAGTCGACAACAACGCATTTTGCAAGGCCAGCGCGAAATCAGGAACTCCGTACCCTTTCAACGCAGTAGGATTCGCGAACAGATCCGCGGATTGTTTCACGAAATTCACGACTTGCTGGTTCGTCAGATTCGGAACCGCCGACCAAAACGTCGCGATCATTCCCGCCATGATCGGGCTTGAAAATGAAGTGCCGTTCGATGTCGCCACGTTGCCTTGCGTATTGGCGACCGTCGCGCCTTGGCCTTTCGCTACGACGTCGGGTTTGACGCGTCCGTCGGTTGTGGGACCGATAGAACTGAATGTCGCATAAGCCTCGGTCGAAGTTACCGCGCCGATTGACAGGACATTGAAACCGTCAGCCGGGACGCTCACAAACGGATCGTCGCTCGAACCTTCATTTCCGGCCGAAACCACTACAACCATGCCGCGCGTGAACGCAATGTCGGCGCCGCGTGTAATGAATGCTTTCATGCCGTCGCGTTCCTCGTAAGAATAGTCGTAAGCCGGATTGTCGTAACTCGGGTAGCCCAACGATGAATTGATCACGTCGACTCCCAAACTGTCGGCTCGTTCTGCGGCTTCGACCCAAAGCGATTCCTCGAGTGGGTTTTCATATTCGATCGCTTCAGTGATGAACAAATAATATTGGGCATCGGGCGCCGTTCCCACCAATTGGTTTTCAACGTATCCGCCCATCGTGGAAAGCACGAGCGTTCCGTGATTGTTGCGTGAATAAATGTTGTCGTCGCGATCCACGAAATTGTAGCCGCCGAGAATCAGGTTATTATCGAGAAGACGTTGGAATGGCGCTGCCGTATTGACATTCGGAAAGCCGGCGTCAAGTACCGCGATGATCTTGCCTGAACCAGTAAAATCCTGTTGATGAAGCAAATGACCGTTGAGCATCTGGATTTGGTTGGCCGAACCTCCGTAGGCGAAATCCACCTGCGTGTCCAATACTTTTTGCGTGTGGTTCGCGGTCGGGACATATTTTGGCGCGCCACTTTTGGCCGATCTTGAATCGAGGGAATCGTCGGCGAAATCAACCGATGATACGAACGTCAAATTCGCCAATGCGTTTATGGCGATCACCGACCCTCGGACATGGATCGCATTGAGCCATTTCGAAGTAGCCAAAACGGTGATTCCGGAAGCCGCTTCGACCTGGTCCACAAAGGGTTGATGGATCGGAACGTCGACTAGATCAACTGCGATATTCTGGGCCGCGCGCCTGTCCAATGCGCGTTGCGACAACATTTCCAATGGATTGTCGAAGTAGAACTGCGAGTTGGGTTTCGCATTGAAATAGACCCAAGCGTCCTGCTGGGCGAACGCGACCGACGAAAAGACGAAAGCGATTAAAACCAATAATTTTTTCATAGCGGTGCGCGAGTAGTTGTATCGTTACGCCAAATATACGAAATGGATGTAATACGATTTTGAAAACGGGTTGGAGTTGATTTTTAATCGATAGCGCGCAGATGAATGAAGCGGAAATTTTAGGAAAAAGTAAGTGCTTTATGTATTTGACGTATTTGGAAAATCTCGAAATTACCTTCAGGGAAGGGGCGGTGTTTATCCCTACAAAAAAAATCGCCGCCTCGGCTACATGAAAAATGGAAACTTTGTTAACGTTCAAAATAGGAAAAAGCGACGATCCTAAATGCGACGCTTACCAGAAAATCGCAAAATACGCTCGTAATTATTCTTTAGTAAAAGTTAAATATAAACACTTAAAACATTGAATGACAATTATTTTAAAAATAAAAATAAAAAATATCGATCTAAAGTTTGGTTTTTAAATTTTTACACGCCTATCTTTGCAGCTCGTTCTTAAGAAATCATTCTTATCCAGAAAGACCGAGGGATTTGACCCTATGACGTCTTGGCAACCTGTCTCACGATAAGGTGCCACATTCAACCGAATCAGCGATGGTACGGACAGATAAGTAAGAAAGCGTTTATATTTTTTACTCGATATATATGCTCTTCTGACTTGTCGGGAGAGCATTTTTTTTTGCCCTTCCCGATACCCTGTGTAAGAAGGTTTTTTAACCGAAAAAATATTTTTTCAAACTTAAAAAACACTTTATCATGCAAGAGCAAACAGCAATCCTCAATTACATTCCAGTTGACGAATTAACCGGATCGATCTCAGTTCCAATCTACCAGACATCGACTTTCGTACAGGAAGCGCCCGGCGTCCACAAAGGTTTCGATTACGCCCGAAGCAACAACCCGACGAGAAAAGCGCTTGAAGACATCGCCGCGAAACTCGAAAACGGAACCAACGGCTACGCGTTCGCCTCAGGTTTGGCCGCCATCGACGCCGTCGTGAAATTGTTGAAAGCCGGTGACGAGATCATTGCCGTCGACGACATCTACGGAGGTGCGTTCCGACTGTTCACACACGTTTACGAAAAATTCGGGATTACCGTAAAATATACCGATTCGACCGATGCCGATAACGTTGCGGCCGCCGTAACCGACAAGACCGCGCTCATCTGGATCGAATCGCCAACCAACCCAACCTTGAAAATCTCTGATATTCGGGCGATTGCGAGAACCGCTAAACAACACGGCATTCTTCTTTGCGTCGACAACACGTTCGCCTCGCCCGTCTCTCAGAAACCGATCGATTTGGGCGCCGATATCGTCGTGCACTCGGCAACGAAATACATTTCAGGCCACAGCGATCTGATCGCCGGATTGGTCATTACGGCGACCCAGGAATTGGGCGACAAAATTAAATTCGTACAAAATGCGTCGGGAGCGATCTTGGCTCCCTTCGATTGCTTCTTGGTTATCCGCGGCATCGAGACGTTGACGTTGCGAATCAAACAACACTCTGACAACGCCCAGAAAATCGCGGAATTTCTCGAAAGCGAAAACCTGATCAAAAACGTATACTATCCCGGTTTGCCGACGCACAAGAACCACGACATCGCGAAATCACAGCAGAAATATTTCGGAGGCGTTGTCGCGTTCGACCTAAACATCGACGACAAAGAACTCGCCATAAAAATCGTGACGGGGACGAAACTGTTCAAACTCGCCGAATCACTCGGAGGCGTGAAGTCGCTGTTGTGTTTGCCGTGCGAAATGACTCACAAGTCAATCCCGGCTGAAAAGCGTTACCAAAGCGGCGTGACCGACAGCTTGATCCGACTTTCAGTTGGTCTCGAAGATGCCGATGATTTGATTGCCGATTTGAAACAAGCATTTACTGCCGCAGTCGAAGCCCAAAACGAAGTCGAGATCAACGCATTCGAACCGGCTTGGAAAACGGATGTGGAATTGACTTCAGAGGTCGTCTAAGGAAGCCATTATCTTAATTTCCTCAACTTTGACTGTTTAATTTTTTTTACAATTAAGATAGTTTAGATAGTTAAGATTGAGCCGAAAACTTCCCTTTTCACCAAAATCCTAGCCCGGATACAAGCGGAAAGCCCGCAAGTTGGAAAACCCAAATTTTTAGCGCTTGGCGCAGCGACCGAAGGAAGCTCGCGCCAAGCTCATAAAAATAAGGTTTCCCAACGCGGACTTGCAGCGGTAGCCGGAACAGCTCCCAAAACTCAAAACTCATATCTCAAAACTCAATACTAAAGTGTCACGAAAAACCCTAAACATCGGCCTCTTCGGTTTCGGCTGCGTCGGCTTCGGATTATACGAAGTACTTCAAAAAACGCCCGGACTCAAAGCCAACATCAAAAATATCTGCGTTAAGAACCCAAATAAAACGCGCGAAATCGGTTCCGAAAACTTCACGTTCAATCCCGACGATTTACTCAACGATCCTGAAATAAATGTCATCGTCGAACTCATAGACGACGCCGACGCCGCGTTCGAAATTACGAAGCGCGCGCTCAAATCAGGAAAATCGGTCGTGTCGGCAAACAAGAAAATGATCGCCGAACACTTCGAGGAACTGCTGCAACTGCAACGCGAAAACAACGTACCGCTTTTGTACGAAGCCGCGTGCTGCGCGAGTATGCCGATTATCCGCAACCTCGAAGAATATTATGACAACGATTTGCTCGAGTCCATTCAAGGTATCGTGAATGGTTCGACGAATTACATTTTGACGAAGACGTCGCGCGATAAGTTGTCGTACGAAGATGCTTTGAAAGAAGCCCAGGAAAAAGGTTTCGCCGAAAGCAACCCGATTTTGGACACGGGCGGTTTCGACGCCAAATACAAATTGTTGATCCTGCTCGCCCACTCGTTCGGGCACATTGCGAAACCCGATGATATACTGAACATTGGAATCGACGGTTTGGGCGGGCTCGAATTGAAATACGCGGCCGAAAAAGGCTGGAAAATCAAGCTCGTCGCTCAAGCGTTCAAACACTCGGACGGAAATGTCGGTGCGTTCGTAATCCCGAAATTCGTGTCGCCTGAAGATCGATTGTTCAACGTCGACGATGTCTTTAATGGCGTCGTGACCAAAACGAGTTTCGCCGACGAACAGTTTTTCGTAGGTCGCGGAGCCGGTGCGCATCCGACGGCGAGCGCCGTATTATCGGACATTTCAGCCCTAACCTACGACTATAAATACGAATACAAGAAAATCAGCCGTGGCGAAAACGTAGCCTTGACCGACGTTCTTGATCTCAATGTTTTCCTGCGACATGAAAAACACGACGCCGAAACGCTCAAACCGTATTTCAAAAAAGTGTCGGAATCCTATCTCAACGGGGAAGCCGGTTATATCACGGGCACGATCTCGTTCGAGAATTTAAAGAAAGTCCAGAAAGATGAAACGTTGAAAAAATCGTTTGTGCTTCTCGATGTTGTTGGATAGTCTTGAGATATGAGTCTTGAGACGCACAAACTCAATACTCATATCTCATAACTCATAACTCATAACTCAAAACTAAAAAATTTGTTTTTTGTTTGGTTAACTCTCTTAGAGTGAAGAAACCCCGTCAATTATCTGGCGGGGTTTTCTTTTTATCATATTTCGTATGTGTTTTGTACTACTTTCCGATTGTGAATACCATGAATTTCTCAAAATCCTAAAAATTGATTGCGTAAGATATTTCTGTCTTAAAATTAATTTAACTTACCACCTAAAACCTAACAAATGAAAACATACTACGCTGCTTTTCTTTTAGTTATCACAAACCTAAGCGCAAACAGTCAATGTTGGGACGAAATATATCCCGCCGACATGCATATTTTGGCGAAAGCAGCCAACGGGAAAATATACGGCTGGGGATCGAACACTGACGGACAATTGACCAATGCGCCGTTCGCAGTAAACCTGCCCTATCTTTTACTGGAAGGCAACTGGGTCGATATTTCCCTGGGCGAGCATCAAACCTATGCATTAAAGTCCGATGGAACAATTTGGGCGACAGGCCGCAATGACGTCGGGCAAATGGGCGACGGCACGGCAAATTTCAGGAATGCGTTTGCTCCAGTAAATCTAGACAACAATTGGACAAAAGTCATTGCCGGAGGGAATCACGTTGTCGCCTTAAAAACCGACGGAACACTTTGGGGCTGGGGTTACAATGATTTTGGCCAACTGGGCAATGGCGTGAACGGCGTCTCTACAGGCGTTTTCGAACACGAATCTAATCCGATACCAATTACAAACGACACCGATTGGGCGTTTATAACCTGCGGAAGTACTCATACTTTAGCCATAAAAGAAAATGGCACGCTTTGGGTTTGGGGATCGAGCAACGGCACATTGGGCCAAGCCTATACAAATCCGACGACAATACCGACACAACTAGGTACTGATACCGACTGGCAATCCTGCGAAGGCGGTTTCGGCTATTCCTTGGCAATCAAGAACAACGGAACATTATGGGCTTGGGGCACCAACGCAAGCGGCAATCTTGGAGACGGAACAACCGACACGCGTCCATCTCCGGTACAAATCGGAACCGATACCAACTGGCAAATCGCAAGCACCACACTTCGGCACACGCTCGCTTTAAAAACCGACGGAACACTTTGGGGTTGGGGTCAAAATAATTACGGACAGGTCGGCGACGGTTTGGGCAGCAGCGTATTGGCGCCTGTTCAACTCAGCACCGACACCGATTGGAAAGCGATTCAATCCGGGACTCAGGTTTCATACGCGCTCAAAGAAGACGGCACGTTATACGCCTGGGGAAGCAACGCAACTTACGGCGGCTTGGGCAACGGGACTTGGGCAAATTCGGCGATTCCCGGCCCGACGAGTTGCGCAACGGTTTTAGATATCGATGAAATCGAAGCAGTTTCAAAGTTTACGATCTACCCGAATCCGACCGATAACGAAATAAATATCGTCGGTGCAAATACCGATGTGAAAAGTGTTTCAATAACCGATACGACCGGAAAAACGGTACTGAATGCGAGCGGTGATCTGGAAAAAATCGACGTCAGCTTTCTCGCACAAGGCATGTATTTTGTTGAGATTTCATCGTGCGAACGAAAGCAGGTGATGAAATTCTTGAAGAAATAACGTCGGCTCATTTACGATAACCGATTCAACAATTCAACCTACAAAAACGAAAAACCCGCTGAACATATTCGGCGGGTTTTTCTATTTATAGATTTTGAATTGTCCTGAAATTTGCTTGCTGTCGCCCTGCTGGTTAACGAATTCACCTGAAAATGTTCCTTTGATGAAATCATCCGTTTCCAGTTCGACGTCAGATTGATAAGCGTCCAATGGGCGGTAAACATCTTGGTGACTGTCGTAAGCCGTATTTATGGGATAATACTCAAGGCTTTGAAGTTGCGCACTTCCCGGACTGTGCGTGAAATAGATGCTATGTCCTGACCACAATCCGCCATACGTAATGCCGAAGTTATTGTAAAAGTCGAACCCCGCAATTCCAGAGTTAACGGAACTTGCTTTTTTTATTATAGCCGAAACGCCATCGACTTCTATTTCTATTTTTCCCGAACGCTCGTCATCAGCCGTACAGCCAAACAAAACCAACGCGCAAAAAACGACAAAAATCCGCTTCATTTAATTCGACTCCCTGATGATATCAAACGTGAACTCCACGTATTTCTCGACATCACCATCAGTCATGTTACCCGCAAACGTTCCTTTTAATCGATTCTCCGTGTTGACCGTAATCTCTGAAAAAGATGCGCCCGACAAATAAAACAACGTGCCGTCAGCCACACTCGGAATAAATTCGACATGCTCGACCACGTTGTCGCCCGTCGTGTCTTGACGTACGTCGAACGTGAGCTGTTCGTCGGTTTTGTCGGCGTAGACCAGAACGGCGTTTTCCCCGTCGGCGTTGACATCATCGGTCGCTTCGGCGAAGAACGGACGTTGTACGCCATCGGCCGTCAAATAAAATTTCGTGGTCGCTTTCTCGTCTGATCCGGAACATCCGAATGCAAACAAGGCGACGAATAACAATGCGTAAATATTTCTCATGTTCGTAGGGTTACTTATGAAATTACTCCCGATCCGACTAGTTCCTCGCCTATATACCAGGCGGCGAATTGCCCTTCGGTTATGGCCGACTGCGCATCTTCAAACGAAATGTACATGCCGTTCTCGAATTGATGCAAGGTCGCTTTCTGCAACGGTTGGCGGTATCGGATGCGAACCATGACGTCGAGGGTTTCGTTGTCGTGAATCCTCAAATCTTCGCGCACCCAATGTATCTCTTCTTTTTGGATAAACAAGGCCTTGCGGAACAATCCCGGATGCGACTGCCCCATCCCAGTGTAAATCGCATTCGATTCGACGTCGGTTGCGATGATGAACAGCGGTTCTTTGGTTCCGCCGACGTTCAGGCCTTTGCGTTGGCCGATCGTATAATAATGTGCACCTTGATGTTTCCCGACGACTTTTCCCATTTCAGGTTTGTACGGAATGTTGTGGGCCGCGAATTCGAGTTCGTCTTTGGGCGATTCGAACGCAGGAATTTCAGGAGTATAGATGTGCGCCGACTCGTCGACCTGATAAATCAAACCGTCTTTTGGCTGTAATTTTTGTTGCAGGAATTCGGGCAGACGCACTTTTCCGATGAAACACAAACCTTGTGAATCTTTCTTCTCGGCCGTTACCAATTCCATTTCGGAAGCTATTTTTCGAACTTCGGATTTTTGCAATTCCCCGATCGGGAACAACGCTTTGCTTAATTGTTCCTGGGTCAACTGGCACAAAAAGTACGATTGGTCCTTGTTCGCGTCGGCGCCTGAAAGCAAACTGTACACGGTTTTCCCGTCGATCGTTTGTTCCGACTTTCGGCAGTAATGGCCTGTCGCGACGAAATCGGCTCCGAGAGAGAGCGCGATTTTCATGAACACGTCGAATTTTATTTCGCGGTTGCACAACACGTCGGGGTTCGGCGTGCGTCCTTTTTCATATTCGGCGAACATGTAATCGACGATGCGTTCCTTATATTGTTCCGATAAATCGACGGTTTGGAATGGTATCCCGAGTTTTTCGGCCACCAAAAGCGCGTCGTTGCTGTCTTCAAGCCACGGACATTCGTTCGAGATCGTGACGCCCTCGTCGTGCCAGTTCTTCATGAACAACCCGATGACCTCATACCCTTGTTGTTGCAGCAAATACGCGGCGACACTTGAATCCACTCCGCCGGATAGTCCGACTACTACTCTTTTCTTCATTTGAATTAATAATTAATAATTAATAATTGACAATGATTCGAACCGGAGAAAATCTCGCTCGATCACAGTAAATCACTAATTATCAACTGTTCATTATTCATTACTAATAAAAACGCAAAATTACTAAAAATCTTTGCGTTTCTCGAGTTTCTGCAACTTCTTGCGCAATGGATACGTTTCCTTCTTCTTGAGTTTGCCGCCTTCGTAAAATTCCCAAACGCCTTTTTTCTCGCCGTTCACGTAATTTCCTTTCGATGCAATCGTGCCGTCGGGGTTGCGGTATAAGGCCGGACCTTCGATAATCCCGTTTTTATATACCGATTCCTCGAGCACGACATTGGCTTCATTGTCGGCGTATTTTTTATACGGGCCGGTTTTGATTCCGGCGACGTATGTGGTTTCTTCAGCCAACTTTCCGTTTTTGTAATACACGGTTCGTTTGCCTTCGAGCTTGCCGTTCTTATAATTTTCGGTGGTCATGACTACGGTCGAGGCTTCGTGGTAATATTTCCAAAGGCCTTCGTACTCGCGGCTCACGACTTTTCCTTCGCTGACCTTACTTTTCTTTTGATCATAGAAAGTCGTGTAAGCCGAACCGTCGGGCGCGAATTCACGCGTCGCGATAACAGTTCCCGCCTTCGTGTCGTCGAAGAATTTGAACGTGCCGATTTCCTTTCCGTGTTCGAAAGTTCCTTCGTACCTCGGGCGTTTCGATTCCTCGTAAACACCTTTCCACAAGCCGTGTTTCCTGCCTTGTTCGTCGTTCTGGTTGGTTTGGGCAAGAGCGACGGCGAAAAACAAAATCGCAATACAGCTAAAAAATAGTCTAACCATGTGTATGTTTTTAAGATCCGAGTTCGATTGCGCGTTGGTTCGCCGCATTGATGGCATCGACGACGATCCCGTTGAGTTTCGCCGATTCGAAAACCGACAATGCCCGTTCGGTCGTGCCGCCTTTCGACGCTACTTTCGCGATGAGTTCGGGTTCAGATAAAGAACTGCCAATTTGCAGATTTATTGCGCCCAAAAACGTCTGGCTCACCAAAATTTCAGCTTCGGACGGTGAAAAGCCAAGATGCTGCGCGGCTTTGTTCATCGCGTCCATGAAGTAAAAAATGTAGGCGGGCCCGCTTCCTGAAACAGCCGTGGCCGCATCGATCATCTTCTCGTCTTTCACGTGGAGCGATTTCCCGGTCGTGTTGAGCAGGTTTTGGATCGTCATCAGGTCGTCGATCGCGATGCTTTCGGACGCCGTGAAAACGGTCATTCCCATTCCGATACTCGACGCCATGTTTGGCATTGCGCGGATGATTTTGGTCGCTTTGGTAAGCTTCGAGATGGTGTTGATTTTGATGCCGGCCATTATGGAAAGCACGATGCAATCTTCTAAAAACAACCCTGACAGGGTCTTTGATAATTCATTGAAATCCTGAGGCTTAACCGCCAAAACAACAACATCACAATCACCCACGAACGTTTTGGCTTCGGTCGAAAAGTTATCGAACGGGATCGGATTGTTGAGGATCAACGGAATCTTTCGGCTCACCACGAAAATCTCATGCGGCGCGACAACACCCGAGTTGATGAAACTCTTGGCGTAGGTTTTCCCCATGTTGCCGTAACCGATGATGGTGATTTTCATTTTTTGAATTTGGAAATTTGAAAATTTGAAAATTTGAAAATTTTACGTTCTGTTTTAAAACATGGTTACGCTCCAGACAACAATCGAAGGAAATTCGTAATCTCAAACGAAAAGCCAATTTTCAAATTTCCAAATTTCCAAATTTTCAAATTACTTTTTCTTCTGCGCTTTTTGCGTCTCAGCCTGCTCCATCAATTCCTGCATTCTCTTCTGGAATTTACCCTGGGTTTTCGGTTTCTTCTTGTTTTCCTGGATCTGGGCGTGGATCTTGTTCTCATCGACCACATAACGCTTGATCACGACCATGATCGCGATTGTCACCAAGTTCGAGATGAAGTTATACAACGACAAACCTGAACCGTAGTTGTTGAAGAACAACAACATCATCAGCGGCGACAGGTAAATCATGATCTTCATGACTTTGCTCATGTCGGGCATTCCTTCCTGAGGCGGTTGCGCCATCGCCTGGTCGCCCGATGTCATCTTCATATAGAAGAAAATCGCGATAGCAGCCAAGATCGGGAACAGACTCACGTGGTTTCCATAAACAGGAATAGTGAATGGCAATTTCGCCACTTCATCAAACGACGAAAGGTCGTTCGCCCAAAGGAAACTCTTTTGGCGAAGTTCGATCGCGCTCGGGAAAAACTGGAACGACGCATACATGAACGGCAATTGGATCAGCGCCGGAATACAGCCCGCAAGCGGATTCACGCCCGCCTTATTGTACAACGCCATCGTTTCCTGCTGACGCTTCATCGGGTCTTTCGTGAACTTGTTGTTGATTTCGGTAATTTCCGGACGCAACACGCGCATCTTCGCCTGAGACAGGAACGAACGGTATGTGATCGGCGACATTGCGAGTTTGATAAGCAATGTGAAGATAATGATCGCGATCCCGTAAGCGATGTACGATCCGAGGAATCCGAACAACGGCACGAAAATCCATTTGTTGATCCACCCGAAAATTCCCCAACCCAGCGGAATGATTTCGTCAAGGTTACGGTCGTAAGCGTTCAACAATTTATAATCGGCGGGGCCGTAATACCAATTCATCTTATAGTCAAGCTCGCCGGCGCTGTTGAACGCGAGTGGCGCTTTCGTCTTGAATGCCTTCGTGAACGTCGTGTCTATCTGTGCGTCGTCAACCAAGTTCGTCGACTCGAGATCGACTGATTTGAACGGCGTCTTGGTAAGCAGGATCGACGTAAAAAAATGTTGTTTGTATGCGATGTACGTCACGTCCTCGACGGTTTCCTTGTCGTCTTTGCCTTGTCCGAGATACGTATCTTTCCCACCGTCGTATTCGTAGATGACTTCGGCGTAACGGTTCTCATACGCGACGCTTTTCTCGTTGCGGAACGTCTTCATATCCCATTCCAGATCGACAGGTTTCGTCGTATCGAGTACGTTCGACAAACCTTGTGAACGCACGTCGAAATCGAGCATGTAATCGTTCGGCTTCAGCACGTAACGGTATTCGAGGAATTGTTCGGGACCGGCTTTCAGTCTAAGGGTCAAGACCTGGCTGTCACCGATTTTAGTCAAGACAGGTTCGAAGAAAAGATTTTTCGTATCAAGCGAACGGTTATCTTTCGTGCGAAGCGACAAATTCAAGTTTGCGTTGTTCGACTTGATCAACTCGACCAATTTCCCCGAATTCTTCTCGAACTTCTCGTATTTCTTGAGCGTCGCTTCCTTGATGTAGCCGCCTTTGTTCGAGATGACAAGTTTCACAAGATCATTCTCAAGCGTGGTTGTTGCCGATGTAGCCGACGGCAGAGTCGCCGAATACGCGAAACTTCCCAAAGTACCTTTCAACGCAATTAATTTCGTCGAATCGTTCGAAGTCGTGTCAGCTGCGATTTCGTCAACCTGTTTCGCCTTGATGGCATTGACTTTCTTCGCTTTTTCTACTTGTTCCTTCTTAGCTTTTTCGGCTGCGATTTCAGCTTCCGACGGCTGGTTCCAAATCGTCATCCATACCACGATACCAAAGATCAATACGAAACCGATGATGGTACTGAGGTCTAATTTCTTCTTTTCCATTTGAGTTGCACGAAAGCCGTGCGCTATTTATTTCTGTTTTGCTTTCACGGTCGCCTCCACAAAGCTTACGAAAAGCGGATGCGGGTTGGCGACTGTACTTTTATATTCGGGATGGTATTGCACGCCAAGGAAAAACGGATGGTTTTCCAATTCGACGATCTCGACCAAACCTGTATCAGGATTTACTCCCGATGATTTCAATCCTGCTTTTTCAAGCGATTCGGCATATTCGCCATTGTATTCATATCGGTGACGGTGACGTTCCAAAATCTGTGGCTTGTTGTAGATCATGCGCGCCAACGTATTGTCTTTTATGTCGCATTTCCACGCGCCGAGACGCATCGTTCCGCCTTTGTCGGTAATCGTTTTTTGCTCTTCCATCAAATCGATGACCGGGTTCGCCGTGCCTTCGTTCATTTCGGTAGAGTTCGAATCTTTGAGCCCGAGCACGTTTCGTGAATATTCGATAACCGCCATCTGCATCCCGAGACAAATCCCTAAAAAAGGAATGTTGTTCTCGCGTACATAACGGACCGCTTCGATCTTTCCTTCGATGCCGCGTTCGCCGAATCCCGGAGCAACGAGTACGCCGTCGAGATCCTTGAATTTCTCGGCTACGTTGTTCGCATCGATATATTCGGAATGTACTGAAACGACGTTTACTTTCGTCTCATTCGCCGCACCCGCGTGGATGAACGCTTCTATGATCGACTTATACGAATCCTGCAATTCGACGTATTTCCCGATGAGGCCGATGTTCACGACATGTTTCGGATTCTTGAGTCGGTGAAGGAACACGTTCCAGTTTGTAAGGTCAGGTGTGTTTTTCTTCGGAAGCGCGAGTTTCTTAAGCGCGACGACATCAAGACCTTCCTGAAGCATCAAATTCGGCACTTCGTAAATCGTCGATGCATCGATGGATTGGATGACCGAATCGCGGGACACGTTACAGAACGACGCCATTTTCTGGCGCAATTCGTCCGACAATTCGTGTTCGGTCCTACAAACCAGGATATCGGCTTTGATTCCGCTTTCCATCAAGGTTTTAACCGAGTGCTGCGTGGGTTTCGTCTTCAATTCGCCGGCCGCCGCAAGATACGGAACGAGCGTCAAATGGACCACGAGACTGTTGCTTTCGCCCAAATCCCAGATCAATTGG
Source organism: Flavobacterium sp. (assembly GCF_004211145.1). Classification (GTDB taxonomy): domain Bacteria; phylum Bacteroidota; class Bacteroidia; order Flavobacteriales; family Flavobacteriaceae; genus Flavobacterium. The sequence goes on from NZ_SEBS01000008.1 coordinate 31,576, forward strand.
CGCACCGATTCGATGTATGGAAGCGACTCGATATCCCCGACGGTTCCTCCGATTTCAGTGATCACGATATCGTAATTGCCCGAATTCCCGAGCAATTGCATGCGTTCCTTGATCTCGTTGGTGATGTGCGGAACGACCTGGACGGTTTTTCCTAAAAACTCGCCTCTTCTTTCTTTTTCGATGACCGAAAGATAGACGCGTCCCGTTGTCACGTTGTTCGCCTGAGACGTGGGAACGTTCAGGAAACGCTCGTAGTGTCCGAGGTCGAGATCGGTTTCGGCACCGTCGTCGGTCACATAACATTCCCCGTGTTCATACGGATTCAATGTTCCCGGATCGACGTTGATGTACGGATCGAATTTTTGGATCGTCGTGCGATAACCGCGCGCCTGTAATAATTTTGCAAGCGACGCCGCGATGATGCCTTTCCCTAAGGATGACGTCACACCGCCGGTAACAAAAATATATTTCGTTTGATTCATGGTAATTTCAGTAGTTGTGTCGTGTAAAAAACGGTGCAAAAATACGATTATTAATTGACAATGGATAATGGATAATTGACAATTATGAACACGCGACTGATCACTTTTTGGGCGCCGGATAATTGCGCCTGATATTTCGAACCAGCTCCTCAAGCCCGTTCAACTTCAACTCATACACCAACCGCAATTGGTCACCGAGTTGTCCTTTCGGAAAACCCTGGCCATGAAACCAGACCACGTAATATTCGGGCAGGTCTATAAGAAAACGCCCCTCGTATTTTCCGAAGGGCATTTTTGTATGGGCTAATTTGATGAGCTGTTTGTGCTGGTCCTGCATTCTTACTCCTGAGGCGTTCCTATATCGTTGACCTCATTGCCGTTGCCTTCATTTTTTGGATTCGGGCCGTATTCGTTTTCACCGAATTCGCTCTCGCCAAAAAGCAACCAAAGCCCGTAAAAAGGAATCAGTTGCCACCAACCGCTGTTTCCGCGATCATGGCAACGTTTGGCCGCCTGCGCGATCATGAACCAAAGAGCCGGAACGATAACGACAAGCAGTATGATACTGCCCACGCCTGAACTTTCGCCAAAGATGGCGGTAGTCGCGAACAAAGTTCCGTAGATCGCGATAACGTAAATCAACACACTCAGGCCGTACTCCATCCTGCGGATACGACCTTCAAAAGAAAAAGGATTTTTAAACATAATATTTAGTTATTGGTTGACTGGCAATTTATTGAATTTCAGGAGTAAAACAGATTTAACACCTAAAAAGTTATCAACCTAACCAAGTAAACGAAATCGATTTCTCGATATCGGGATTCAGGCTCAAATGAACCGGACAGGTAAGCGCCGTGCGTTCCAAAATGGTTTTCGTTTTTTCATCGGCCGAAATACCCATGTTGAAATGCACTTCGATTTTTGAGATTTTGCGAGGTTCGGCCTGCATGTGTTTCGTGACGTCGGCCGTGGCACCCGTGAAATCCACATCCAATGTTCGCGCCTTGATTCCCATCACGGTGAGCATGCAGCTCGCGAGCGCGTTGGCAACCGTGTCGGTCGGGGAAAAAGCTTCCCCTTTGCCGTTGTTATCGACGGGCGCGTCCGAAATAATCTCGCTACCCGATTGAATATGTACCGACGACGTCCTCAAATCGCCCAAATACGTCACTTTTGATGTCATTATTCTGATTCTTTAACTGAGAGATCCTCGTTATATTGTAAGATGTAGATTCCTTTGTTCACGACGCCTTCGCCGCTTTTCCCGTAATCGAACTTGCCTTCGACCTGCTCGGTTTTCTGCGTCGCTGCCGACTCGGCGAATGAAAGACCTTGAGACAATCGCAGCATCGTATCGAACGTCACGTCAAAACCTCTCGTCGCATATTGGCTAGGGAAAACGCGATTCTTCGCCTTGTAGTTTTCGCGGAAAGCACGCGCGGCTTCAGAATCGTTGTCACGCGTCATGGCCGGATAAACCAATTTCAGGATTGTAAGTCGTTTCATTGAAACCTCTTCGAAATCGAGGGTTTCGTTCTGCTCGAGGATTGCGATCTGGACTTTGAAATTGCTGATTTCGCTGAGCAACACGTTCGTCGTCGCCAGAATCATCCCCGTTTTCTCAGTATCGAGCACGACATAATTCTGTTTGTCCTTCACGAGCGAGGCGCGTAGTTTATCGGCAATCACGTTACCTGACGCGTCGAGTTCGGCGAATTTGATATCGGGATATGAACCGTTGATGAGTTCTTTGGTCGAATTTCGCTTCGGATCGCTTACCAAGATTATGTTCGCGCCTTTCGAATACAAATAATCGAGCATCGCTTTTTTGGCGACAGCTTCTGACGGCATCGCCTGATACAAGTTCGGATATGCGGCGCTTCCTTCCTTGGACAATGGCGAAATCACGGCGACGCTTCCCAATTCGGCTGCGGCTTTCTCGGCGTGTTGTTGGTAGAATGGCCCGATCAACGCGTCGGCATTCTTGAGATTATTCGCCTTTATCAGATCGAGGACCTTCGACGACGATTTGCTTTCCTCGGAATCGAGAATCTTCACATCGATGTTCAAACCAAGCGTCCTGGCCGAATCAATCGCCATCAACGCACCCGAATAAAAATCAAGCGTGAGATTCAAAAACGCGTCCTTCTTGAGTCGTTCCGCGGTTCCTTTCGTCGTATCGGCCGTGATTTTCGCCGCGTTGAACGGAAGCAACAAGACGAGTTGTTTCTTCGCGGATTTATTTATGTTCTTGGCCAGATCGGTGTAGTCGCGACGTGTCTCGACGGCAATCGAACCTTTGCCCGGAACCTTGAGGATCATTCCCGATTTCACGCCGTCCTTAAGGGTCGGGTTCAACGCGATGAGTTCCTGTTGCGTAATATTGAACTGTTGCGTCAAACTGAACATCGTTTCCTTTGGCTTGACTTCGTAGTTCGCATAACCTGCTTTCTGGGGAACTTTCACGGTTTCGGTCGTCGTTGTGCTCGGCGCATCCATCTCGACGACTTTCGGTTTCGGTTTCTCGACGACAGGATCGCCGGTTTTTGACGGTCGCGTCTCAGACTTGATGTGAAGTACGGTTCCCGATTGCAATCCTGAAACGATCAAAGGATTTTGGCGTTCCAGTTCCGCGACTGAAATCCTGTATTTTTTCGCGATAGAGAATTTCGTTTCGCCTTGCTGCACGGTGTGTGAAACTCCGTCCTGTGCGACTAAAGCGGCTTTCGAATCGCTGACTTTCTTCTCGGTCGATTTGACCTCCGGTTGGGCTCCGATGGACGTATTTCCACCCGGAATGCTGATCGTCTGTCCCGTTTTGAGTCCTGATTTTAAGATGTCGGCGTTTACCTTCTCAAGATTCGCGACGCTCACGTCGAACTTACGCGCGATGCTGAACAACGTCTCGCCCTGCGCAACGACGTGCGTTCGAGGTTTAGCGGCAACGGTCGACGATACGAACTGGGCCGATGACGGAATCAATAACACGTCGTTTTCCTTCACGCCATTCTGCGCATCGGGATTCAGCCTGTAGATATCGAATGGGGTAACGTTGTACTTTTTTGCGATTTGCGTCACCGATTCAGATTTGGCGACCTTGTGCTTGACGTAATCCTGGGCCGAAGCCAATTGGAACGAAAAAACAGAAAACAGCAATATTAAAAAGTACTTCATAACTTGTAATTTATGATTCGGGTTTGCCAAAGATACGCCTAAAACGCTACTCGGGCTTAATTTTTATGACTTGCCCGACTTGCAAGCCATGTGCCAAAGAGCGCGCGTTCTGCTTTTTGATAACGTCCACGCTCACATTATATTTTCTCGAAAGCCCAAAAAGCGTCTCGCCGGGTTTGACTTTGTGTTCGATGACTTCACCGCTTGCAACGGGTGTTTCAGTAGCGGGCGCTTCGATTTGTGTCGTTTGTTCAGCCGAAGCCGCGACAGGCGGTTCCTCGGTTTTTACGGGAGCCGATTCCACGACTTCTACCGATGTGACGGTATTGGAAATACTGCCGGCCGACGGAATGTTGATCGTCTCATCGGCGCGCAAACCGCATTTCGCCACTTTTGGATTCGCATCCTTGAGCTGTTTCAACGTCACGCCATATTTCTGGGCGAGCACTGACAATGTTTCTCCCGATTTCACGCGATGCGTCGTCGAACCCGATGTTTCAGGCGTCACGGCAACCGCTTGGGTTTCTGAAACCGGCTTCCCTTCGCTGGCCGAAGAAGTCGTCTTCACGGCAACGTCGGTTTTTCCAGGAGCCGCACCCATGACTTCATTCACGAAATCGTCGCTTGGCATTACGGGTGGAATGATGATGACTTCATCGGTACGCAAGCCGCGTTTCGCAACTTTTGGGTTCGCGTCCTTTATCGCCTGCACGGTAACCGCATATTGCTGGGCGAGACCTGAAATGGTTTCACCTGACTGTACGCGGTGCTCGGTACTTTGATTTTCATAGGCCGGAGCCGCTTGCACAGGTTGCGTTTCGGCAACGGGCGTTTCACTTACCGGAGTTTCAGTCTGCGAAACGGCTTCCTCGACGACAGGCTCGTCCTTTATCGGAACAGGAATCTTGAGCACCATTCCTTCTTTTATACCATCGACCGCAAATTTGTTGAGACGGTAAATCTCAGACGGCGGCACGAGGTATTTCTTGGAAAGCATGCGCACGGATTCGCCCATCATAACCGTATGGTCGACGATCTTGTACTCTTGGTTTTTAGGTTGTGAGAAAAGATTCGGGGCGATCGTTAAAAGTAAAATCAGAATTACTTTTCTCATATGTTTCAATTTAGGTTATTCCCATTCAATCGTGGCGGGCGGTTTCGAGCTGATGTCATACACAACCCGGTTCACTCCTTTGACTTTGTTGATGATGTCGTTCGAGGTCTTCATGAGGAAATCATAAGGCAAATGAACCCAATCGGCGGTCATCCCGTCGGTCGATTCCACCGCGCGCAGGGCGACTACTTTCTCATAGGTACGTTCGTCTCCCATTACGCCGACGCTGTTCACAGGAAGCAAAATCGCTCCGGCCTGCCAAACTTTGTCGTACAATCCCCAAGATTTCAAACCGTCAATGAACACAGCATCAACCTCTTGCAAGATACGAACTTTTTCTTTCGTGATATCTCCCAAAATCCGGATCGACAATCCCGGGCCCGGGAACGGATGCCGTCCCAAAAGTTCAGCATCGATTCCAAGCGTTTTCCCGACGCGTCTCACCTCGTCCTTGAACAACATGCGCAACGGCTCGACGACTTTAAGTTTCATGAAATCGGGCAAACCGCCAACATTGTGATGCGATTTTATCGTCGCTGACGGACCTTTCACCGAAACCGATTCGATCACGTCAGGATAAATCGTGCCTTGGGCAAGCCATTTCACGTCAGTCAATTGGTGCGCCTCATCGTCGAAAACCTCGATGAAAACGCGACCGATGGTCTTTCTCTTCGTCTCGGGATCCGAAATTCCTTCGAGTTGCGACAGGAAACGATCTTCAGCATCGACGCCTTTCACGTTCAATCCCATGTCTTTATATTGGTGCAGAACGCTTTCGAATTCGTTCTTGCGCAACAATCCATTGTTTACGAAAATACAATACAGGTTTTTCCCGATGGCTTTGTTCAGAAGCACCGCGGCAACGGTAGAATCGACACCGCCCGACAATCCGAGCACGACCTTATCGTCCCCGATTTTCTGTTGCAGTTCGGCCACGATTTCCTCCACGAACGCGTTCGGTGTGAAATTTTGCGGTACGTGCGCGATGTTCACCAAAAAATTCTCGAGCATTTTCTTGCCGTCGGTCGAGTGATAGACTTCAGGATGGAACTGGATCGCGTACGTCGTTTCACCTTCGATTTTATATGCGGCGTTCTCGACATCGTGCGTGCTCGCGAGTTTCACGCCATTCGTCGGCAACTTCTTGATCGTATCGGAATGCGACATCCAGACCTGCGAATTCAATTCGACATCCTTGAAAAAATCCTCGCCTTCCTTTATATAGGACAGATTCGCGCGACCGTATTCACGAGTGCTCGACGCTCCGACTTCGCCACCGTCGAAATGCGCGAGATACTGCGCTCCGTAACAAACGGCGAGTAACGGCATCTTGCCACGGATTTGCGACAAATCGGGATGAGGCGCGTCATCGGCACGAGTCGAGAACGGGCTGCCCGAAAGGATGACCGCTTTATAACTCGACAAATCGTCAGGAAAATGATTGTAAGGGAAAATTTCGCAGAAGATATTCAATTCGCGAACGCGGCGAGCAATGAGTTGTGTGTATTGCGAGCCGAAATCTAAAATCAGTACGTTGTGTTGCATGTGCAAAAATAGTTCAACATTTTAGATTGCAAAAGCAGATTGTTAATTTTTTCGACACAGTTTTCAACCGCCAATATTTCGTAAATTGGCACGTTTAGGAACTATGAGAAAATTACACGTTTTGTGCCTGTTGCTCGTCTCGGCATCGGCATTCTGCCAAACCACCGATAAGACGCTGAGCTTTAAACAATTCGGCTGGACCATAAAAATCCCGAGCGGTTACGCACCGAACCCTGAGGAGCAGGACGCGACCGTCGATGCCCAGATCTTGTTCCGACACCAGAAAGATCCCGCGCATTACATCGAAGCCTATTCGGAACCGTTCGACGAAAGCATCGACGGAAATTACGCGAAAGCCGCGTTGGCCGCTCGGTCGGAAGCTGTTGATGTCGCCAACCAGATGATGCCCGAATCGACCACACTCGAACAATCGGAAACCACGATAAGCGGATTGAAATTCATTGTTTTCACGACGAAACTCACCGCCGACGCGAACTTCATCTTATACACGACGACGTTCACGCGACTGTTCAAAAACGAAGCGCTCACGATAAATGTGTATTACGCGAAGGCCGATGAAGGGCAACGACTCATCGAAGCCGTGAAACAATCGGTGTTCAAAAAGTGATGGAGAATCTGCTTCTGAACGACGGCATCGCGCAGTATTACGGAAAAGTCATTCCGACGCCCGACGTCTATCTTGAGAAATTGCTGGCGACGATCGAATGGAAAAACGATGAAGTCGTGTTGTTCGGAAAGCGCATCACGACCAAACGCAAAACGGCCTGGCACGGAAGCGAACCGTTCGCGTACAAATATTCGGGCGCGACGAAAACCGCTCTACCGTGGACGAAAGAATTGCTCGAATTGAAAGCGATCGCCGAGGAACTTTCGCGCGAAACCTACAACTCATGCCTGCTCAATTTGTATCACGACGGCAGCGAAAGCATGGGTTGGCATTCGGACGATGAAAAAACAATAGTTAAATGTTCGGCGATCGCCTCCATAAGTCTGGGCGCCGACCGTAAATTTGCATTCCGGCACAAGCGATCGAAGGAAACGGTTTCCCTGGTTCTTGAAAACGGAAGTTTGTTGGTCATGAAAGGGGAAACCCAGGAATTTTGGCAACATGCGATCCCCAAGCAAATGAAGGTTTTGGATGCGAGGGTGAATTTGACGTTTCGGAAGTTTGGGTGAAAGGGTTTATGCGTTATGCGTTGATTGGTTGATTTGAATTAATGTCTTCCGTTGGGTGTTTTGTCATTATGACGACGTAGGAGGAAGAAACTTTTTATCTTACTAAGTAACTGAATACAAATGCTTTAAAAACCACCCTGTCAGGGTAAAAATGGAACTGGTTCTAATCAAAAAAATCTCTGTTCGACCTATACCGCGTTAGGGATGGCGGCTTTGTTTGAGCTCATTTTCGAGGCACGAGAAAATAGCGAGTGCCGACAGCCCGACGGCGGCAAACCAAAATCGTGATTTAATTTGGATTTTCCTGCCGCCGGAACGCCCACACCAAAAACGTAAATAAACAACGAAAAACCTCCGCCAAAGGCACAACCGATTCTTCAAATAAACAAATCAACGCATCAACAAATCAACAAAAAACCGATCCATCAACGGAAGACATCGACTCAAATAAACAAATAAACGGTTAAACGATTAAACAATATCAAGCCACCAACGGAAGACATCGACTCAAATGAACAAATGAACAGTGAACAAATGAACAACGCAACATACGCCATCGTCGACATAGAAACCACCGGAGGAAACGCCAGCGGCAGCCGCATAACTGAAATCGCGATCATCATCCACGACGGCGTGAACATCATTGATCGATGGGAAACGCTCGTGAATCCTCAAAAGGAAATCCCGATCCCGATTTTCGCGCTCACGGGAATCAACAACGAAATGGTGCGCCACGCTCCTATTTTCGACGATATCGCGGCGAAAGTTCTCGACATGTTGACCGACAGGATTTTCGTTGCGCACAATGTGAACTTCGATTATTCGTTCGTGCGACATCAGTTGGAACAAGCCGGCTTTAAATGGACCGCGAAGAAATTATGTACGGTCCGAGCCGCGAGAAAAATCAAGCCGGGTCTGCAATCGTACAGCCTCGGGAATCTTTGCCGATTCCTCGAAATCCCGTTGGAGAACAGGCACCGCGCGGGCGGAGATGCCGATGCGACGACGATACTTTTTTCAAGATTACTCCAATGGGATTTGAACGGCGATATCGAAAAAATGATAAGGAAAACCGCGCCCGACCAGCGTTTCCCGCCGAATCTTCCCGTCGGGGATTTCGAGAAATTACCTGAAAAGCCTGGTGTCTATTATTTCTACGATCGCGTCGGGAAAGTGATTTACGTGGGGAAGGCGATCAATTTGAAGAAGCGCGTCGCGTCGCACTTCAGCGGCCATAGCGTGAAACCGCAGCGCCAGTATTTCTTGCGCGATATCCACGGAATATCGTTCGAGGTCTGCGCGACCGAACTCATGGCGTTGTTGCTGGAATGTACCGAAATCAAGAAGTTATGGCCGACGTACAACACGGCGTTGAAGCGGTTCGACCCTAAATTCGGACTGTACCGATACGAGGCGCGCAACGGCTACAACTATCTGGCTGTCGGAAAACTCAGCAAATTCCAAACGTGCATCGAGGTTTTCAGTACCGAATACGACGCGGTACATGCGCTGTTGAACCTGTCGCAAAAGTTCCACATCGACCACCGATTCTGCAAATACGGACGACCTGCCGAAGGTGAAATCGTAGTGAAATACGATAATACGAATTTGCCCGACGCAAACACCCACAACCAAAAAGTCGAAAACGCAATCAACTCCTTGCGAGAGAACAAACCGAGTTTCGCGATCATCGACAAAGGCCGATCGGACGAGGAACGCAGCTGCATCTGGGTTGAAAACGGGGAATTCTATGGCATGGGTTATATCGATTCGAGCGTCGGAATCACCGAACCGTCGGCGCTAAAAGACCACGTGACGCAATACCGCAGCAATCAATATATCAAACAGTTGATTTTTAATTATTCGAGGAAATTTCCGGGGAAGGTGTTGATTTGAGTTTGTGGGATTGGTTTGGAAATCCTGGCGGATTTTGCGTTTTGACTATTCATGAGTAGAAAATCCAGACGTGTGACTTCGGTTAAAAACAACCCTGACAGGGTGTTCCGTAAGCATCATTAAATCAATAACTTAAACCAAAGTAAACCTCAAAAAAAATCAATTTAAATAAAATATCCAAAGACGAATAAAACGTAAACGAAGAGCCAAATCTACCAACACGCTCAGCATGAAAAATCCAGCCGAACGCGATTTCCCTATCCCGTAAAGCGACAAGATTCCAAGTGAAGATTTCGATTCAAACAAATCAATAATCGATCGATTACACGCAACAGATTTTTGCTTCTGCGTCGCCAGAATGACAAAACGCAACTGAAGAGCGATTTTTGCTTAATACCTAAACTACAAACACCCAACGGCAGACAACAACTCAAATAAACGCATCAACACATCAACGCATCAACCAAAAACAATACATTACAACTTTCCACGTTAACCTTACCAACAACAATCCGTTAATAAAAAACAGTTAACAGCGTATTCCTCCACCCAAAAAATGCGCATTTTTGTTCAAGACAAATTAAAACCTCGATATTTTTATGCAATTCCTCACATTACTGCTCCAAGCCGAACCGGTTACCGACACGATCGCAAATGCAACCGACGCCGCAACAGCCACTGTAGCCGTTACTGAAAACGTCTCCTATCTCGACTTCGTGCTCAAAGGCGGAATCATGATCTATCCGTTGATCGTACTTCTATTCTTTTGCGTTTACGTGATCATCGAGCGCGCGATGTCGATCAAAAAACTTTCAAAACAAGATCCGAATCTCATGAGCGAAGTAAAATCGCAATTGCGTGCCGGACGCATTGATAACGCCGTGATGCTTTGCAGCCGCGACGGAAACTCGACGGCGACGATCTTGAAAAGCGGCATCCAGACGATCGGACGTCCAATTAGCGAAATCGAATCGGTGATGGAAAAAACGGCGAACATTGAAATCGCGAAAATGGAAAAAGGACTCGGCTACCTCGGATTGATTTCAGGTGTCGCGCCAATTCTCGGATTTATCGGAACGATTGCCGGGGTTATCAAGATTTTCCACTCGATCTCGACAACGGGTAATTTGAACATCCAGACCATTTCAGGCGGATTGTACGAGAAAATGATCTCGTCGGGCGCAGGACTTGTCGTCGGGGTTATCGCCTATGCCGGGTATCACCTTTACAACATGGTCATTGACGGTTTCACGGTGAAAGCCGAAGCCCAGACACTAGAAATCATAAACGTAATCCAGTCTCCAGATGGCAATTAAAAGAAAAAGGCGTTTCGAGCCCGAGTTGTTCTCGGCGTCTATGAGCGACATCATGTTCTTTTTGTTCCTGTTTTTCCTCATCATCTCGACGCTGGCCAACCCGAACGTGATCAAGTTGACCTTGCCCAAAGCCGAGTCGACCGAAACCACGAAAAAAGACCATTTGACGCTTTCAGTCACGCCTGAAAAGCAATACTTCCTGAACAAGGACGAAATTCCGTTCGACCAATTGGAACTTGAACTCGCGCAACGTGTGCAGAATTCGGGCGACAAAAACGTCGTGATCCGAATTCCGGCCGACCTTATGGTCCAGGATCTTGTCGATTTGATGCAGATCGGCGTGAAACTCAAGCTCAATTTCGTAATCGCGACGGCCAAGAACTGATGTGGCGCAACCTGCTTCTCGTAGCTTTCGGAGGCGCGGCAGGAAGCGTTTTACGATATTTGGCATCGGTTCTGACCGCGAAATACATATCGTCGGCATTTCCGATCGCAACTTTTGCCGTAAATGTTTTAGGTTGTTTTCTCGTCGGGTTTTTCTTCGGATATCTTGAAAAAAACCAATTATCCGATTCGGGAATGAAATGGCTTTTGATCACAGGTTTCTGTGGCGGATTCACGACCTTCTCGGCGTTCTCGCTCGAAAACATAAAGCTTTTCCAAAACGGGAATCCCGCACTCGCACTAATTTACATCGGTTCAAGCATCATCACGGGATTGGCCGCCGTCTGGCTAGGACTCGTAATTTCGGACCTTCAGCAATCTGCGTAAAATCTGCATCATCAAAAAAAAACAAACTCCATCCTGTTCAACAAGATGAGAAGCTCTCTTAGTGACTTCGTGCATTCGTGTCTTCGTGTCAAAAAATTGAAGTTCCTTTGAACCTCGATGCGTTCAATAAAAAATAAACAAAAACTCCCGTTTACGCTCACAATGAATTACTAAATGCCAACTCCATTTACGAAAAAGATGTAAATTCGCACCCTATGAACGAGCAGGATTTTCAACAAATCAACGCTTTACTGGCGTCTCCAAAACGCATCGCAATCATCCCGCACCGCAGCCCTGACGGCGACGCAATGGGCTCGACTTTGGCGTTGTATCACTTCCTTTTGAAACTCGGGCACGAGCCGACGGTCATCGCGCCCAATGAATTCCCGGATTTCCTTGCGTGGTTGCCATCGTCCGAAACGGTTCTGGTATTCGAAAAAAATAAGGAAAGCGTAACCAAAGTATTGGAATCGGCCGAAATCATTTTCACGCTCGATTTCAACGCCTTGCACCGAACCGGCGAAATGGAACACACGCTCGCGAAGCTCAAGGGATTGTTCATTATGATCGACCACCATCAAAAACCCGACGGTTATGCGAAGTTCATGTTCTCGAACACGGCTTACGGATCGACGTGCGAGATGATTTACGACTTCATTTCAGGCCTCGGCAAAAAGGATCTGATCGACAAGACCATCGCGACTTGCATTTATTGCGGCATCATGACCGATTCAGGTTCGTTCCGGTTTCCGTCGACCACAAGCAAGACGCATCGCATCGTCGCCGACCTGATCGACCTCGGCATAGAAAACGGCCAAATCCACAACGCGGTTTACGACAGCAATACGTACAACAGTCTGCAATTGCTAGGAAAAGCATTGCAGAACCTAAAAGTTGTCCCGAACAAAAAAACGAGTTATACCACGCTTTCACAACACGATCTCGACACGTTCGGTTATGTGAAAGGCGATACTGAAGGCGTCGTGAATTACGGCCTGAGTCTAAAAGGCATCAATTTCACGGCAATTTTTATCGAGCATAGAGACGAGAACATCATCAAGATCTCGTTCCGCTCAAAAGGCGATTTCGACGTGAACCAATTCGCGCGCGATCATTTTAACGGAGGCGGCCACATCAACGCCGCGGGCGGAAAATCCTTGACATCGCTCGAGGAAACCGTGCGCAAGTTCGAAGGCCTCGTTTCCCAAATCACCATTTAGCCATGAAACTAAAACACATCCTACTATTTTCGCTAATCGCATTGGTTACGGCTTGCTGCAGCCAGCAACAGGCGCGCAAACCGGTTTCCCACTCGGGCGGCACGTTCATGCAGGAATCGGTGGAACGCAACAAGAAATTGGTCGCGGGCGAGGAAGGAAAAATCGATTCCATCATCAAAAGCAACCCGAACCAAAAATACCTCGCATCGAAAAAAGGCTATTGGTATACGTATATCAAGCAAAATACAGCCGATACGTTGCGTCCGAGGAAAGGCGACATCGCGTATTTCAACTACGAATTGACCGACCTTGACGGAAACGTGATCTACTCGGAACTCGAATTGCGTCCGCAGGAATATTACGTCGACAAAGAACAAAAGATCATGATGGGATTGCGCCACGGCATCAAGCTTATGCACAAGAACGAAACCGTGAAATTTCTGTTCCCGTCTCACATGGGTTACGGCTACCACGGCGATAACCGTCGCATCAGGCAAAACCAACCGCTTATTTGTACCGTAACTTTGACCGATTTTAAACCCGAACAAAAAACCACTACCGAATAACATGAAAAGAAGCATTTTCGCACTTCTGCTTGCCCTTGCATTCGTCTCTTGCAAGGATGAAAACAAAGACCTCGCCGACGGTTTGTATGCCGAAATCCACACCAACAAAGGCGACATCCTATTAGAACTCGAATATGAAAAAGCGCCGATCACAGTTGCGAATTTCGTATCCTTGGCCGAAGGAAAAAACCCATTCGTCGACCAACAATTCAAAGGCAAACCATTTTATGACGGATTGAAATTCCACCGCGTCGTGAGCAGTTTCATGATCCAGGGTGGCGATCCGCTAGCCGACGGTTCGGGCGGTCCGGGTTACAAATTCAGCGACGAGTTCGGCGGGCTTGGACACGATCGTGCGGGAACGCTTTCGATGGCGAACGCGGGACCGGGCACAAACGGAAGCCAATTTTTCATTACGCATGTTCCGACGCCCCAGCTCGACGGACGCCACTCGGTGTTCGGGTATGTCGTGACCGGGCAGGAAGTCGTGGATTCGATCGCTCAGGACGACGTGATGGAAAACGTAAAAATCATCCGCGTGGGCGAAGCCGCAAAACGTTTCGACGCCGTGAAGACGTTCAACGATTATTTCGCAAAAGAAGCCGAGAGCCAGAAAAAACAAGCCGCTATCGCCGCCGAAAATGAAAAAGCTTACCAAGACAAATACGGAGCGGTCATGAATGGGAAAGTCACCAATTTCGCGGCGTTGCGCAAGACGGCTACGAAGACCGCGTCGGGACTTGAATTCGTGATCACCAAGAAAGGTTCGGGCGAAAAACCGGCCAATGGCGACATGACCTTCATGAACTATGCGGGCTATCTCGAAAACGGCCTGTTGTTCGACAGCAACATGATCGAAGTCGTACAGCAATACGGAAAGTTCGACCAAAATCGCGAGCGCGGCGGCGGTTATTTGCCGATGCCGTTCAAATACGGACCGGAAGGTCAATTGATTCCAGGCTTCAAAGAAGGAATGGCACAACTTTCGTATGGCGACAAAGCCGTGCTGTTCATACCCGCATCATTGGGTTACGGAGCAGCGGGAGCGGGCGGCATCATTCCACCTGACGCCAATCTGGTGTTCGAGGTCGAACTCGTCAAGAATCCGAAAGAAAACAAATCCAACTAAATTCGTCATATCATAAAATTCAAGACATGAAAGTAAAAGTAATGTTCCTACTGTTGCTCGCCTTTGGAGTGACGCACGCACAAAACAAACCGCAGCCGGCAAAACCTAAAACCGCTGCCAAATCCGCCGCGAAACCTGCTGTGAAACCTGCAAACGCGGGCGAAGGCATGTTTGCCGAAATCGAAACATCGAAAGGAAAAATCGTACTCGAGCTCGAGTTCGTAAAAACGCCCGTAACCGTTGCGAACTTCGTGTCGTTGGCCGAGGGAAACAACCCGCAGGTTAACGAAAAATACAAAGGGAAACGCTTTTACGACGGCCTTAAGTTCCACCGCGTCATCAAGGACTTCATGATCCAGGGCGGCGATCCGTTGGGAACAGGCGGAGGCGACCCGGGTTATAAATTCAAGGACGAAATCACCGATTTGAAACACACAGGCCCAGGAACACTTTCAATGGCTAACGCCGGTCCGGGCACGAACGGAAGCCAGTTCTTCATCACGCACAAGGAAACGTCTTGGCTCAACGGAAAACACACGGTCTTCGGTCATGTCGTAACAGGTCAGGATGTCGTGAACGCGATTGCCCAGGACGATGTGATCAACAAGGTAACGATCGTGCGCAAAGGAAAAGCAGCCAAGAATTTCGATGCTCCGAAGATCTTCGCCGACTATTTCGCGAACAAATCGGTAGACGAGAAAAAACAGGCCGAGGAAGCCAAGAGAAAAGCTGACGAAGCCGCGGCTGCCAAGAAGATAGCCGACGAAAAAGCGAATGCCGTAAAAGCGCAGAAAAAACCGTATCTCGACGGATTGCGTGCCACGGCAATCACGACCGACAGCGGCCTGCAATATAAAATCCTCAAAAAAGGACAAGGAATCAAACCTGCCGATGGAACGCAAGTCTACATTTACTATGCGGGTTACCTCGAGGACGGAACACTTTTCGATTCCAATTTCGAGGACATCGCCAAAGAATATGGCCGTTTCGACGAACAACGCGCAGCCGGAGGCGGATACAAACCTTTCCCGTTCACGGCCGGAAACAAAAGCGGCTTGATCCCCGGATTCATCGAAGCGCTTGAAAAAATGAACCTCGGTGACCGACTCATCGCCTTCATTCCATCCAAATTGGGATATGGCGAACAAGGAGCAGGCGGCGTCATCCCGCCCAACGCGAACATCATTTTCGAAATTGAATTGGTTGAGAAAATGCCATAAAAAAATCCGGCTTAGGCCGGATTTTTTTTATTATTTAATTGGTGAATCGATTAAATGTTTAACGGTTATGGGAAAATTGAAACTTCGATTTAATAGTATTTTTTGTGTAATCGACTGATCGCTCAGTGGCGGTTATAAGTCGATTAAGATTCTCTGTTTCTAACTAACGATTTCCACCATTAACCGATTAACAAATCCAACTCCTAAAACGCCCACTCAAACTCATCCCGCACGATCACCGCGCCCATTTCAACCTTCGCAACGACTCCGAATTCTTCCTGTAGGATAAGCCAATTCGCTTCGTTGAAATGATTGTCGGCCGTGTCGAAACTCTCGACTTCCCAGGTCTTGAATGTTTTTTGCGGAAGGTTCTCTTTTACTTCGGCGACTTTCTTGCCGATGGGTTGATTGCCCGACAACGTCAAATCGGGATTCGCCGAAATCAGATATCCGAATCGGAAATCCTCATCTTCATAAAACGTCAACCGCAGTTTCGCCGCGTTGTACGCCCAGATCACGTTCTTGTCTTCGTCCTTGAAATGCTTGTCGGGTTTGCCCATGATGGCCTCGACATGCGATTGTTTCATGCCGAAAAGCAGCGGCCCGATTCCTTTTGTCGGATGTAGTTCCATGTGTTTTTTTTTGCAAAAATACGCAATGCCGCGATGTGATTTACTGCTTTAGGATTTTAACTGTATTCACACTTTCGTTCGAATGAAACTGAAACAAATATCTTCCCGTCGACGGCCAACTCAAGTCGACGCGCGAGTCTGCGCTCGGCAACGTTCCGAATATGCGTCCGCCGAAATCGCAGACTTCAAGTGTTGAGCGCAATTTCAAAGTAATAAATTGATTCCTTGGCATTTATTTAACAGAAAACCAAAAACCAATCGAGAACTTTAATCGTAAACAAGTAAGAAGACCACCCTTCAGCAACTTAAAAACAACAACTTATGAAACAACACTTTACTCTGAAAAATTCGATTTCAGCGCTGATCCTGCTCTTTGGGATAGCAATTTCGAACGCGCAAGTCGTGACAAACAACAACGATTCGGGCCCGGGCAGTTTACGCCAGGCGGTCGCGGATGCATCATCGGGAGCCATTATCACGGTCTTTCCGGGAATTACGAACGTACAATTGACTTCGGGTCAAATCACCATCGACAAATCGCTCACGATCACGGGAAACGGTATCATAAATACAACCGTAAACGCAAACGCAAGCTCGCGAATTTTCAACATTACGTCCGGAAACGTAATCATCAACGACATCGACCTTACAAATGGGCTGGCCGATAACGGAGGCGCAATTTATGTCGCCAACGCGAACTTAGCGGTAAATGCATCGCGAATCAGCAATTCGGTAGCGAACGCAGCTGCCGGAAGCGGAGGCGCGATCTATGTGGCGACCGGCGCAAACCTGGTTCTGTTCAACTCACAAATCCAGGACAACCGTGCAAATCGCGCAGGCGGTGGAATTGAAAGCGTCGCCGGAACGATGGTCACGCTCAACAACGTCACGCTTTCAGGCAACAATGCAGGTGTCGCGCCAGCGACCGCAGCTCCGGGTAACGGAGGCGGCTGGCACATCACAGGAGCCGGAATGGGTGAAATCAACGGCGGACTTGTTTCCGACAACATCGCTGCGGCCGAAGGTGGCGGGCTTTGGAACGGATCGGGAACGCTCGATATCGAAGACGCCGAAATCGACGGCAATACAGCTTTAGGCGCGCTGGCCGACAACGGAGGCGGAGGAATCTACAACCTAAACGGCGGAACGTTGATCATCGATGATTCGCAAATCACGAACAACATTGCCAGCGGAGCTGCGGGAAGCGGCGGCGGAATCCTGAACGATGTCGGGGCGACCGTCACGATCACCGACACTGAAATTTCAGAGAATACGTCGAACCGTGCCGGAGGAGGAATCGAAAACAACGCGGGAACAGTCAACATGAACAATGTCTGGCTCACCGACAATACGACCAACAACGCACCTGGAAACGGCGGCGGACTTCACGTAACGGCGGCCGGAACGGTAAATATCACAAACGGTGTCGTGAGTTTCAACTACGCGGGAGCTGAAGGCGGCGGGCTTTGGAACGGAACCGGAACCATGACCGTAAACGGTACGGTGATCAACGGAAACGTAGCGGCAGGCGCGGCTCAAGACCAAGGCGGCGGCGGAATCTATAACCTCAACGCGGGAACGCTCGTCGTGACGGGCGCGCAAATCACCGATAACCAGGCAACCGGAACATTGGGAAGCGGCGGCGGAATCCTGAATGATGTCGGATCGCAACTATCGGTAACAAACACCCAGATTACAGGTAACACGGCGATTCGCGCAGGCGGCGGAATCGAAGACAATTCGGGCACAAGCACGATAGTTTTGAATAACGTAAACCTCAACGGAAATTCGGTTTCAGGACCTCCGGGCAACGGCGGCGGCTTGCATATCACAGGCGGCGGAAGCGCGACGATCACGGGCGGAACCGTAAACGGGAACACGGCATCACAAGAAGGCGGCGGATTGTGGAACGGAACCGGAACGATGACGATCAGCGGGACGACGATTAATGGAAATACGGCTTCGGGCGTCGCGGCTGACCAAGGCGGCGGCGGAATCTACAATCTCAACGGCGGAACGCTCACGATCACAGGCGCGACGATTTCAAATAACGTAGCCAATGGAACACTCGGAAGCGGAGGCGGAATCCTGAACGACGTCGGATCGCAACTATCGGTAACAAACACCCAGATTACAGGTAACACGGCGATTCGCGCAGGCGGTGGCATCGAAGACAATTCGGGAACGAGCACGATCACGTTGACCAACGTGAACCTCAACGGCAATACCGCTTCAGGACCTCCGGGCAACGGCGGCGGATTGCACATCACTGGCGGCGGAAGCGCAACCATCATGGGCGGAACCGTAAACGACAACACGGCCGGGCTTGAAGGCGGCGGACTTTGGAACGGATCGGGAACGATGACCGTAACGAATGTCGAGATCGACGGGAATACATCGACAGGCGCTGCAGCTGACGACGGCGGTGGCGGAATCTTTAACACGGCTGGAACAGTAAACGTATCCGGCAGCACGATTTCGAACAACCTCGCAACCGGAACCAGCGGAAGCGGTGGCGGAATCTTCAGCCTTGCCGGAACAGTTACGGTTACCGATTCAACGATTGACGGCAACTCGGCAAATCGCGCTGGCGGTGGAATCGAAGTCGTAGCGGGAACGCTCACGGTTTCAGGAACCGACCTTACGAACAATGACGTCGATGGCGGAGCCGGAACACCGAATCCAGGAAACGGAGGCGCGCTTCATATCACGGGAGTTACCGTGGCTACTTTCACCGAATGTAACGTTTCGAACAACGACGCTCGTCGCGAAGGTGGCGGACTTTGGAATCAGACAGGTTCAACATTGAACGTGATGACATCGACCGTAAATGCCAATACGGCCAGCGGACCCGACGCCATACACGGAGGCGGCGGAATCTTCAACAACGGCGGAACGCTTATGGTGAGCGCGTCGACGATTTCTAACAACATTTCTGACGGAGCGCTCGCAAACGGCGGCGGACTTCACGTGAAAACAGGAACCGCGACTGTGATGACGAGTACATTCTCAGGAAACACGTCGGCCAACAACGGCGGCGGATTGTACAACAACGCTGCACTTACCCTTAATGCCCTTACGATTGCCAACAACTCGACCACGACTAATGGTGGCGGAATCTACAACAACAGCGCTACGTCGGTGACTATCAAGAATACCATCGTGGCAACCAACGTCGCCGCTTCAGGCAGCAATGTTTGGGGAGCGACGGGCAGTTTCACATCCCAAGGCTACAACCTTATCGGATCGGATGATGCGAACGTCTTCACGCTTGCTACCGGCGACCTTGAAGGCCCGAACGACACGCCTTTGAATCCGCTTTTCGGACCTTTGGCTAACAATGGCGGATTGACGTTCACGCACGCTCTGCAAGCGAACAGCCCGGCTTATAACACGGGAAGCCCGTCGGATACGTTCGCGGATCAATTGGGAATGGCCGTATTTGGTGGAATTCGTGACATCGGCGCATTCGAGGCGCAATCGCAACTCGGGGTCGAGGATTTTGCCTTCGGATCAAAACGCAGCCGCATTTACCCTAACCCATCGAAAGGTTTGGTCACGATCGAACTCGCCTCGACTTTTGACGGGGAAGCCAACGTGACGCTCGTGGATATGGGAACCGGAAAAACAGTACGCGAAATGAAACTTGGCGGCATATCGACGCAAATGGACACCGGCGGTCATGCAACGGGCGTTTACTTGCTTCGCGTGCAATCAGGCAATTTCGCGGAGAACCACAAACTTGTCATTACCGATTAGTAAATTTTTGTTAGTTAGCTTTGACGGCTTCGATCTCGAGTGGAAGCCGTTTTTTTTTTGTGAAAATATGCGTTTTTCACGTAATCGAAATTTCGGGTTTTTCGGTATTTTTGAAAGACCTAACAGATTTTGAAAATCTGTTAGGTCTGCAAAATAGTATAGTGCCGCGTTCCAAAAACTCCCAACAAATCGCATATATTTGAAAAAACATCAAACATGCGCACGGAATCGGCATTCACGGGACTTTTTTTAATTGGGATCATTTTCAGGCTGCTCCACTTCCCGGGCGGGAGTTTGTTTGTCATCCTGGCGCTCTCCACGCTTGCTTTGCTGTATTTCCCTTTTGGATTTTTCTTCTTGTCCGACAAAAGCATCAAGAATCAAAATACCGCGCTTTCGATAGTTACGGGACTTTTTCTGTCGACGTTGGTCATCGGAATTGAATTTGGCATACTGAATTGGCCGGGCGCGAACGTATTGTTGATAATCGGAGCAATCTCAGTGATCATCACACTCGCACTGACATTGTCGCAAAAACAGACAAATAAAGAAGAGTCGCGCAAACGGTACTACGACCGACTGGCGATTCGGCAAATCTTTTTTCTACTCGTGGGATTGGTCGCTTTCTTTTTGTGACTAAAGTCTCTCAGACAACTCTTTTTTCACGTCACCGAACCATTCGTCTTTCAGAATACTTAAAATGATGCTGTCTCGTCGGCCGCCATTGAGATTCGGCGCATGGCTTCTCAAGATTCCCTCGACTTTGCACCCGATGCTTTTCATGGCCGCGATGCTGCGTTCGTTGCTTGCGTCGGCGCGGAATTCGACGCGTTCCATTTCGAGATTTTCAAACGCATATTGGAGTAATAGGAATTTGCAGTGCTTGTTCAAACCCGTTCCGTGAAAATCAATTCCGTACCAAGTGTAACCGAGTTGCAGCGATTTATTGGGAAAATTCATGTCGTAGAAACGCGTGCTTCCTGCGAAACGATTGGTTGCCTTGTCGAACACTATGAATGGGAATTCGGTTTTGTTATCGCGCGCTTCGATCGCGATCCGAATATAATTTTCGAGATTCTCCCGTCCGCCGCTCGCGGGAACCAATGAATATTTCCAGAGCTCCGGCTCGTTTTCAGACAGGTAAAGCAAGTGATCGACATCGCTCAGCTGCAACGGACACAAGAGAACGCGTCCGTTTTCTAAAATTAGGTTTTGGTTAAAGTCAAAAGTCATTATTGGAAGTTATTAAATTAACCATCAAAAAGATAAAGCCGTTAGAACAGCTTTTCTTATTTCCGACAAACCCTTAATGATCTTAATGAACTTAACGGTTCAAAAAAAATTCAAGTCGGATTTGTAAAACGAAATGTTCTAAACATTAAGAACATTAAGAACATTAAGTCCATTAAGAATAGCTTTTCTTATTTCCGAAAACCCTTAACTCCCTTAACTATCTTAATTGTTCAGAAAATTTCAAGTCGGATTTATAAAACAAAATGTTCTAAACATCAAGTTCATTAAGAATAGCTTTTCTTATTTCCGAAAACCCTTAATGATCTTAATGAACTTAATGGTTCAAAAAAATTCAAGTCGGATTTATAAAACGAAATGTTCTAAACATTAAGAACATTAAGTCCATTAAGAATAGCTTTTCTTATTTCCGAAAACCCTTAACTCCCTTAACTATCTTAATTGTTCAGAAAATTTCAAGTCGGATTTATAAAACAAAATATTTAAACATCAAAAACATTAAGAACATTAAGAATAGCTTTTTTTATTTCCGAAAACCCTTAATGATCTTAATGAACTTAATGGTTCAGAAAATTTAAAGTCGGAATACTAAAAAACAAAACTTATGTCCTAAACGTTGACAACATTAAGCGCCTCACGTTCATTAAAAATACCTTTTTTTTACGAAAACCCTTAATGCTCTCAATGACCTTAATGGTTCAAAAAAAATCTAAATGTTTTAAAACAAACTAGTAAACGAATTCCCCAAACTCACTCGCAATAGTCAACTTCTTCCCCTCAAAAGCCTCCACGCGACCCACGATCTGTGCATCGACGCCGAACGACTTCGAAATGTAAATCAAATCTTCAGAAATCGCCTCGGGAACATACAATTCCATCCTATGCCCGCAATTGAAAACCTGGTACATTTCTTTCCAATCCGTCTTGGATTGCTGTTGGATCAACTTGAAAAGCGGCGGAACCGGAAATAAATTATCCTTTATCACATGCACATTATCCACGAAATGCAACACCTTAGTCTGCGCGCCTCCGCTGCAATGCACCATGCCATGAATATCCTCAGGGTAATATTTTGAAAGTATTTTCTTGATGATCGGCGCGTAGGTGCGAGTCGGGGACAACACAAGTTTTCCCGCGTCCAGAGGCGAATCCTCGACCGCATCCGTCAATTTCACGCCGCCCGAATACACGAGCTCGCCGGGAACCGCAGCGTCGAAACTCTCGGGATATTTCTCTGACAGATATTTCGAAAACACGTCATGTCGAGCTGACGTCAATCCGTTGCTTCCCATTCCGCCATTGTATTCCTTCTCGTAATTCGATTGTCCGAACGACGCCAACCCCACGATCACGTCTCCCGGTTTGATGCGCGCATTGTCGATCACATTACCGCGTTTCATGCGGGCCGTAACCGTTGAATCTACTATGATCGTGCGCACCAAGTCCCCGACGTCGGCGGTTTCCCCTCCGGTCGAATGGATCGTTACGCCAAAGTTCTTGAGTTCCTCTATGAGTTCTTCGGTTCCGTTTATGATCGCCGAAAGCACTTCGGCCGGAATCAAATTCTTATTTCTCCCGATGGTCGACGACAACATGATATTATCGGTCGCGCCCACGCAAAGCAAATCGTCGATGTTCATGATGAGCGCGTCCTGGGCGATGCCTTTCCAAACGCTCAAATCGCCGGTTTCCTTCCAGTACATGTACGCGAGAGACGATTTCGTTCCCGCTCCGTCGGCATGCATGACGAGGCAATAATTGCCGTCGCCCGTCAAATGATCGGGTACGATTTTACAGAAAGCCTTCGGAAAAAGTCCTTTATCGATGTTCTTGATCGCGGCGTGAACGTCCTCTTTCTCGGCCGAAACACCGCGTTGGGCGTAGCGTTTTGAAGTGTCTTGACTCATGGTTTTGTGTTGTTGGGCAAAGATAGGTTTTTTGTTGAATCGGTGTTTTGTTTGTTTGTTGATTCGTTGATTCGTTGATTCGTTGATTTGTTGATTTGTTGATTTGTTGATTTGAGTTCGTCGCTCGCGTTAGGCTTGTGAGTTTTTGATTCAAGTTTTGATTTTGGACGGTTCGGCGCGACGGGCTAATTACTTAGACACCAGAGGCATAGCCGAACTGTATCAAGCAAAGGCCGCCATCCTTAACGCGGTCAAAAAACATAAACGAAAATTCTTAAATTGCCTAAAAAATAAAATGCCGATCGACATCAACACAACAACGCCCGACCACGAAATCGTCGCGTCGAGAATCCTGAACTTCCCTCGGACATTGGTGTATCGCGCCTGGACCGAACCCGAGCATCTCAAAAATTGGTGGGGACCGAACGGCTTCACGAACACGTTCAACGAATTCGATTTCCGCGTGGGCGGCAAATGGAGTTTCATCATGCACGGCCCTGAAAAAGGAAACTACGCGAACGAAGTGGAATTCACGCAGATCGAACCGCTTTCTTTTCTACTCTGGAAACGCTATTCGAAGCCGCTTTTCCAGGTTGCGGTGACGTTCGATGAAATTTCAGAAACCGAAACGAAAGTTACGTTCCGTCAGATTTTCGATACCGTCGAAGAATGTGCGAAGATCAAACCGTATGTCGTCGACAAGAACGAGGAAAATTTCGACAGGCTCGAGACGGAGCTTTCGACCATGGTTTAAAAAAACGAATCAGATAAATCTAAATCCGAGACCGACAATGGCCAAATACAGATCAAGCTTGCTCAAATTCCATTTGCTGTTGCTGGGATTTCTCCTGCTGAATTTCGTATTTCGGATGTCTGTGCAAATCAGCGTAAACTATCAAATCGTTTTCGTCGCGAAAATCCTGCTGTATGTTTCAGGATTGATTTTATTCTTCTCCTATCTGAAACCCATTAAAAAACGACTTCTTTACTTTTCGTTCTTCGCTTTGTCGCCCGTCTTCATTTTGGTGAGTTGGCTGATCGATGGGATTTTCGGAGCCATTCTCGTCTCTATTGTCCTGTTCTGTTTCGCGCCCGAAGATTCACGGTTAAACGACAGCGGCATCCACATTTACAAAAACTTCTCGGGATTTATGGCTCATACATCTCATTATGAAATTACACAGCCGAAACTCTTGTTGTTCGAAAAAATAATTGCCGATTTCGAATTCGACAAAAACCTTTATTTCGAAAAGAAAGATCTCCAATTCAAAAACGACAACCTTCAAATAAGAATGATCCTAAAAAAATATGACCATGTCGAAAATCACTATTTCGCAAAAGACACGACACTCCAAATCCAACTATAATAATTCCCAACCCAAAACAAAGTCCAATTATTAATTATTAATTGTCAATTATCAATTGTCAATTATCAATTGTCAATTATCAATTATCAATTGTCAATTGTCAATTGTCAATTATCAACTATCAATTCCCACAACCTCAATCTCAACCCTTCGATTCTCATCAGCCTCACGATCAGTCTTCTCAGGAATCGGATGGATCGGTCGTGAAACCCCAAAACCCTTGTATGACAAGCGTTCCTTAGCGATTCCGTTGCGGATCAGATATTCGTAAATCGCTTTGGCGCGCATCGTCGACACATAGGAGTAATCTTTTTCGCGCACGGTCTGACAACAAATATGGCCTTGTACCTGGATCTTTAGGTTCGGATTATCGCGCATCACGGCGAGCAGTTCCTTGAGTTTGGCCGCGCTGTTGGCCACGATCTGGTCACTCATGTTGTAGAAGTTGATGTTGTCGAGCTTGATTTTGTCGCCCACGACTGCTTTTTTCACCTTTTCGCTAAGTTCACTTTTGGGTTTTTCGATAATGGGTTTCCCCGAATTGTACCACAGCGCGACTTTCCTATTCTCCCAGTGGTTCCGCGACATCGGAAAACTTTCACCATAACCTTTAAGCGTAAAATTGCTTGCGAATACAGTATTTCGTGATCTAAGAAATTCGGTAACCGCCTGCGCGCGGCGCAACGAAAGGCTGTCGTTGTAATTCAATGTCCCTATGCGGTCGCAATAGCCATAAACCGCGGTGACTTCGGCTTTCGGATTTTCAGTAATCCAAGTTTCGAGTTTTTGTTGCTCCGACGGATTCAGGTCATATCGGTCGAACTCGAAAAACACTTCTGCCCTATCCTGCGCGACAAGGCTTGAAAACAATGAAAAAACAATAATGGTAAAAAGATACTTCATGACTTATATTTCGCGTCCATTGAAAAATTCATTCCCAACTGTCAATTGTCAACTGTCAATTGTCAATTGTCAATTCCCAACTATCTCAATCTCAACTCTCCGATTCGCCGCCCTTTCTTCCTCATTCTTCTCCGGAATCGCATGCAACGGATTGTTCGTGCCGAAACCCTTGTACGACAACCGCGTCTTATCGATACCGTTGTTGAGCAAAAAGCTGTAGATTGCCTTGGCGCGCTTGGTCGACAAATCGGTGTGGTCTTTCGGGCTGCAGCACAAATGGCCCTGTATGTCGATTCTGAGATTCGGATTTCGTTGGAGCACGAGCAGCAATTCATACAGTTTCGAACGGGAATCGGCGACGATGGCAAACGTGTTGATCACGAAATTTAAATTCGCGATCGTGAGTTTCTCGCCCGTTTTCGCGTTCGTCATTCGCGTCATGAACTCGACGTTGAGTTTGTATTCCGATTTCGAGCCGTCGGCGTTGTTGACCGTTATGGTTTCAGGATATGTGACGACCCGTTTTTCGGCCGAAGGTTTCGAACCTAGGATTTCGTTCTCGCGCGCAATGTCTTTTTCAAGCAAATAATAGATCGTAGCTTTCCTGTTTTCGGCCTTATTCGCCGAGTGTTTGTGCAACTCACCGAAGCTTCGTTTCTTGAAATCGCCGCGGATCCTGATCTTCCCTTTGACCATATCGTGGATCGCATTCACGCGTTTTTGGGCGAGCGTATCGTTGTGGCCCGTGCTTCCGTCCTCATCGGTGTAACCGTTTATGGCAACGATCTTCACCTCAGGATTGTCGGAAATCCATTTCCCAAGACGGTCGTGTTCGACGGGTTTCAGATCGTGCCTATTCGTATCGAAATACACCGAAAATTGTTCCTGGGCGTTCACGAAAACAGGCGCGCAAAAAAACAAAAGCAGTACAACGGGAAACTTCATGATTCTTTTTTGGGATAACGAAAGGTACACAAATTTGTTGCGACCGCCATACGCATAAAAAAACCCGCCTCGAAAAGAAGCGGGTTTTTATTGTTTGAATTATCAACTATCGTGTAAACAACAATTCGCGGTATTTCGTCAACGTCCAAGTCTCGTCGTCAACCAAAAGTTCCAACTTGTCGCAGTGCTCGCGGATGATATCGAAATACGGTTTCACCTGATCGCAATACGCGGCCGCCATTTTCTCGGCGCTGTCAAGATTGTTCGCTTTTTTGCGTTCTTCAGTCATCGCGTCGACGTTAGAGCTGATCCCTTCGATGTGACCTGAGATTTGCTTGATCAAACTCACTTGCTCCTTCGCGATGCTTTCGTAGTCGCTTCCGAAGATTTCCTTAAGACCTTTCACGTTCTCGATAAGCGTGTTCTGGTATTTTATCGCAGTCGGAACGACGTGGTTACGAGCGATGTCGCCCAGAACGCGTCCTTCGATCTGGATTTTTTTCGTGTATTCCTCGAGTTCTATTTCGTAACGCGATTCCACTTCGACGTGGTTCATGACGCCCATTTCGGCGAACAAATCCATCGCCTTTTGAGATACTTTCGCCTTCAACGCTTCAGGAGTCGTCTTGTGGTTGCTCAATTTGCGTTTCGCGCCTTCAGCCTGCCATTCGTCGCTGTAACCGTCGCCTTCGAAAAGGATGGCTTTGGTTTGCTTGATGTATTCGCGAAGTACGTTGAAGATCGCCTCGTCTTTCTTCAGACCTTTTCCGTCGATCAAACTATCGACCTCAACTTTGAAGTCTTTCAATTGTTTGGCGACGATCGTGTTCAAGGTCGTCATCGAAACGGCGCAGTTCGCTGATGAACCTACGGCGCGGAATTCGAACTTGTTACCTGTAAATGCGAACGGTGACGTACGGTTACGGTCAGTATTATCAAGAAGAACATCGGGAATTTTACCGACGACGTTCAGTTTAAGATCTGTTTTTTCCTCGGGCGACAATTTCCCGTCGGTCACATTCTCAAGATTCTCAAGGACTTTCGTAAGCTGTTGTCCGATGAAAACCGAAATGATCGCAGGCGGCGCCTCGTTCGCTCCCAAACGGTGGTCGTTCGAAGCCGACGCGATAGACGCACGCATCAATTCTTCGTACGTGTAAACCGCTTTGATCGTGTTGATGAAGAACGTAAGGAACTGCAAATTGCTCATCGGCGTTTTTCCCGGAGCGAGCAAGTTGATTCCAGTGTCAGTCGCCATTGACCAGTTGTTGTGCTTTCCTGAACCGTTCACGCCTTTGAATGGCTTCTCGTGGAAAAGGACTTTGAACGCGTGGCGCTCGGCTACTTTTTGCATCACGTCCATCAACAAGGAGTTGTGATCTACGGCAAGGTTCGTTTCCTCGAAGATCGGAGCGAGCTCGAATTGGTTCGGTGCTACTTCGTTGTGACGTGTTTTTACGGGAATTCCGAGCAACATACATTCGTTTTCCAAATCGCGCATGTAATTCAGAACGCGTGTCGGGATCGATCCGAAATAATGATCCTCCAATTGCTGTCCTTTCGCCGAAGCGTGACCAAGAAGCGTTCTTCCGGTCAAGGTAATATCAGGACGTGAAGCCGCCAAAGCCGAGTCGATCAGGAAATATTCTTGTTCCCAACCTAACGTAGGCGTAACTTTTTTCACGTTTTTGTCGAAATATTTCGCCACATCGGTAGCCGCGTCGTCGATGGCGTTCAAGGCGCGCAAAAGCGGTGCCTTGTTATCAAGTGCTTCACCCGTGTACGAAACGAATACTGTTGGGATACAAAGTGTCGTCCCGAAGATGAATGCAGGTGAAGTCGGATCCCAAGCCGTGTAACCGCGAGCTTCGAATGTGTTGCGGATTCCACCGTTCGGGAACGATGAAGCGTCCGGTTCTTGTTGAACGAGTTGGCTGCCTCCGAATTTTTCTACCGGATCAGAACCGTCCATCGATGTCTCGAAGAACGCGTCGTGCTTTTCAGCTGTGGCGCCCGTCAAAGGCTGGAACCAGTGCGTATAGTGTGTCACGCCTTTTGAAAGCGCCCATTCCTTCATTCCCATCGCGATATAATCGGCGAGTTTGCGGTCGATTTTGGTTCCGTGCTGTACCGCGCTTTGGACGGCTTTGTAGCCTTCAGGCGTCAGGAATTGGCGCATCGCCTTGTCGTTGAACACATTGCTGCCAAAAATGATCGATTTTTTGTCGAGCTCTTTTACTTCTACAACCTTTCTATTGGCTGTTTCTTTAATAGATTGAAAACGGAATGTTGACATAAAGTACGTTTTAAAGAATTAAACCCTTTTAATTTGGTGCAAATATAGCGGTTTTTTGAATTTAAAAAATACAATACCCTATTTTGGACGGGGTAAAAATGAAAATTTATCAACATTTGATAATTCAACCCTGAAATTTTGAAGTTGGTCGATGAAAATGTTCTACAGAAAGTGTTTTTGTGGAAGCGACGTCATCAAATGTAACGAAGTTATCGTTCGGAGTTGGATTTTGAAGTTGCCTTTGGGTTAAGGATAAGATCTGGAAACGCCCGCGTGAGGGATTGCAGCGGCATCCTTTTGCAAATCCTGCAAGGTTTGCAAAAGATACAGCGGAAAGCCCGACTGCGGCTTTACAAATGCGACCAGCTTTTGTAAAGCCGCAGTCACGCCCAAATCCAAAATCTCAAATCTCAAGACTCAAGACTCAAGACTCAAGACTCAAGACTCATTACTAAATTCAAGTTAATTAGGTTAAAGGTTTGGTAACGCGTTTTGCGCTCCCGAACGAGTAACGTACTTTTAAAGAATAACACAACTAAATGACAAGTTATGAATAACAAGAAATTAGTAGCAGGTGTCGCGATAGGTGTCGCAGCCCTCGCAGTAGCCGGAGTCCTATTATATAAGAACCGTTCGAAAAAAGCGAAATTCCAGGGCGCGGCTGAAGATTACGCCGACAAGTTTCGAAGCAAGCTCTCGAATCTCGAGCGCAAAGCCAAAAAGGAATATAAGCAAATCGTCGAAGACGGAGAGGAATTTGCGAACCGCGCAAAAGACAGGGCTTCACAATGGGTGAACAAAACAGGCGCAAACTTGTAAAAAAATGAACGACTCCTAACGGGGTCGTTTTTATTTTAGAAAAAATCTTACAACAATTTGGTCGAATTATATAAGTAAATCAGATGGATTTCAGGGAACTTTGAGAACCTGAAAAACGGCTCGCAATCTTGAGACGTTCACGAATACAACGACATCCAACTATACGACACAATGGAAACGAGAAACATGCTTAACAAATCCGGGGACGCGAAATTCCCATTTTATCTGCCGCAGGACTTCTTCTTGGAAAATGCCAAAACCAAGAGAGACGACGTACTGCCTGAAATTTTATTCCTGACGACGTTTCCGCCTCGACAATGCGGGATTGCGACCTATTCGGAGGATTTGATCAAAGCCATGGAAAAACAGTTCGTGTACTCGTTCGACCTGAAAGTGTGCGCGCTTGAAACCGACAAGGAACAACACACCTACAAAAGCAAAAAAGTCAAATTTGTGTTGAACACGTCAAGCGATGATTCATACGACCAACTCGTGCAGAACATCAACACCGACGACAATATCAAAATCGTATTGCTGCAACATGAATTCGGATTGTTTACCGACAACGTGCAAGGCTTCAACAAGTTCCTCACGCAAATTAAGAAACCGGTCGTCGTGGTGTTCCACACGGTTTTGCCGCGTCCTGACGAAGTGTTCAAGGCCAACGTGCAGCACATTTTGGACTCGGTTGATGGAATCATCGTGATGACCGACGACGCTAGCGAAATCCTGACGCGCGATTATGTCGTAAACCAGGAAAAAATCTCGGTGATTGCGCACGGAACGCACTTGGTGAAACACATCGATAAAAATGTACTCAAGAAGAAATATAACATTGGCGACCGGACCGTGCTTTCGACATTCGGGCTTTTGAGTTCGGGAAAAAGCATTGAGACGACGCTCGAAGCATTACCTACGATCGTGAAGACCTCGCCCGACGTATTGTTTTTGATCATAGGGAAAACGCATCCGACGGTCGTGCTCAACGAGGGCGAACAATACCGCGAATCGCTCGAACAAAAGATCAAGGAACTCAATTTGTCGAAACATGTACGATTCGTGAATGAATACCTGCCGCTCGACCAGTTGCTCGAATATCTACAGCTTACCGACATTTACCTGTTCACGTCGAAAGACCCGAACCAGGCGGTTTCAGGAACGTTCTCGTACGCTTTGAGCTGCGGATGTCCAGTGGTTTCGACGCCGATTCCGCATGCCAAGGAATTCTTGTCTAACAATGCGGGATTGATTTTCGATTTCGGAAACTCGGCACAACTCGCCGATGCCGTGAACCGATTGATTTTCGACGTCGAATTGCGTCACGAGATGGTGTCGAACGGATTGCACAAGATTACGGGAACGGCTTGGGAAAATTCGGCCGTGAAACACGCCAAATTCCTTCAGAAAATTTCGAACGACCAGATCGAATTGCATTATCGCAACCCGAAAATCAATTTGGATCACATCAAGAAAATGACGACGAATTTTGGAATGTTGCAATTTTCGAAACTCAACCAACCCGATATCAATTCAGGTTATACGATCGACGACAACGCGCGAGCGATGATTGCACTTTGTCAACACTATAAATTCAAGAACGACGTTTCGGATTTGAAATACATCGGAATTTACTTGAATTACATAGCCTTTTGCGAACGACGCGACAACCTGTTCGTGAACTACGTCGATATGAATTTTAATTTCACCGACCAGAACAAAAACGAAAACCTCGAGGATTCGACAGGCCGCACGCTTTGGGCGTTGGGTTATGTGATCTCGCTTTCGAACATCTTGCCGGTGGAACTTACGCAAAAAGCGCGTGAGATTTTTGATCGCGGCATATCGAACGCGCAAAGGATACATTCGCCAAGATCGATGGCGTTTATGATAAAAGGATTGTATTATTACAACCGTGGCGCGAAGAATGAGGACAATGTCACAATAGCTTCGATGCTTGCCAATCGTCTCGTAAAGTTATACCGCCACGAAGCTTCGCCCGAGTGGAATTGGTTCGAAGGCTACCTTACATACGCGAACAGCGTCCTGCCTGAATCATTGCTATGCGCGTTCGCGATGACCGGAAACGAAGTGTACAAAGACATCGCCAAGAAAAGTTTTGATTTTTTGATTTCGAAGACGTTTTGCGACGACGGCATCAAAGTCATATCGAACCGAAGCTGGCTCATGAAAGGCGGCGTCTGCGAAGAATATGGCGAACAACCGATCGACATCGCGTACACCGTGATTACGTTGCGCAAATTCCACGACATTTTCAAGGATCGCAAATACCTTGTGAAAATGGAAATGGCCTTCAACTGGTTCCTCGGAAACAACCATTTGCAGCAGATCATTTACAATCCGTGCACAGGCGGCTGTTTCGACGGACTTGAGGAACACAACGTGAACCTAAACCAAGGCGCCGAATCAACGGTAAGTTATTTGATGGCGCGCATGATGATCGACAAATATTTCGGACATGAAAACGAAGTCTACCACCGACGCAAAACGCGTTCGTACCGAGATAAAATGACGGTAAACTAAATACTAAGACAAAAAAAAGACCTCAAATCAATGAGGTCTTTTTCTTTTTATAACTAAACGTTTTTATTTTTTTGAAGGCGTCAGTTGCTTCACGTTACTTTCGTCGACGTTGTATGCTTTCACGACTGCATTGTAATCGCTGTAGTCGAGTGTGTTTCCTTTGTTTGTGAAATACCCTGGAACAACCACAATCCTAAAAGTTTGCCCGTCGGCGTAGTCAGGTTCAAGATTCGGAACCGATCCGTAAAGATAGATTTGATAATCGATACGGCTGAAATCAAAATCATAATTTACATATCCATTATCAAACTCCATCGTCGTAGGAATTTGTTGCCAGATCGGCGTTTGTGAATCGATCAAATCCGAAAGTCTGTAAATAAGCACTACATCTGAATCGAGAACGTTCAGGTTTGAAGGGTAATCTCCGCTGATATAATAACCGCCGTCAAAATTAAAACTTACGTTATTAAGTTCAAAAACCGCGGCTTCGACATTCGTTCCCGGCGCGCCTTGCGGTCCTTCAGGTCCTTCGCATCCTGTTAAAGCGGTAAGCCCGATGGCGGCGAATAAAAAAAATATCTTTTTCATAATTTAAAGTGTTTTAGATTGTTCGAAAATACGCTTTTCTAAAACCGTACCAAAAAACCTTTTCCCATAGATTTCCCAAATTTTATTTTTATTTTTAGGAAATGGAAAACACTTTAAAACTACATATGGTCATGTTGGGCGCAACTCCACCGGGTCGCCTGACCGAACAACACGATATTTTTTTCGGCGTCGGAAATTCATTGAAAGAATTGGTTCCCGAGATGAAAGCGTTCTGGCCGGGCGTGCCGATCCACATCGACGCGTGGCGTGAAGTGACGAGCGTGGACGGATTTTCGATATCGGTTGTCGAAAAGTCAGACATTGACGATTCGAGCGATCATTTGTTCTTCATCAATTTAGGCGGTTACAAACAAGGCGAATTCGAGGAATACCATTATAAAGTTTTGGCAGTGGCCGAATCGATGGCACTCGCGTCCAAAATCGCAAAAGGCACGAGCTTCTACAAACACTTCGGTTTTAAAGGAGCCGAATCGCACATCGACGACAAATACGGCCTCGATGTGGACGACATCTACAAAGTCACCGACATCCTGAATCCTGAAATTAAATCGCGATATTCGCTTCGGTTCACAAAAAACGCGACGGTCGAAGACGAATTGCACATCGGTTACGTTAAGATAGATAAGTTGCTGAAATCCTGACCTATGAAAAAAATCGGACTCGCTTTATTGTTGCTGCTTTTCGCCGAAACCGCGTCGGCTTGCCTGAACACGTATCAGTTCAAGATTTTCCCGGTCGGTGTCGTCAATGGGAATATCGTCTCGGTCGACTTTAAGATTCGGAGAACATCGAAGGCCGAGGGAAACCAAATGTTGGATCTCGGCCTAAAAGACGCACGCGCGATGGATGTAATGTGGATACTCGACGCCTACATTTCAACCTACGACAAAAGCCAAAAGTTGCTCACGTCCGAACATTTCGAACAGGTTTATTCGCTCGAAGAAGATTACGGATCGAAACTCCAGTCAGTGTATTCGGTTTGCCTGTCCAAGATAAAATCGGCAAATCCTACGATCGATCTGTTCAAGCCCGACTACATTTCGTTCTGCGATTACCAACAGAAATGCAAATTGGTTGCGATCGAAAGCGATACGATCAAGCACTTGGATTACATGAGCTACAATAAGAAAAAACACCTGTTGCCCGTCATGCGCGACACATCGTATTACGGATTCGGAGGAAATGCGCCCGAGAAAGCAATCGACCTTTATGTGAGTTCGGTTCGCGTCTACAAATCGAAAAATATGACGTTGGTGATGTCGCATCTCGAAACCGGACACGAAATCTCGATGAACCTGATGGACGACAGCAAAGAAAAAAAACCGAACATCGCGTTCAGGAACATAGCTGAGGCGACTTATGTCGAGCCTTTGCTGCATCACGGTTACGGCGTGGATATTTTCATCACGTCATAAAAAAAGCACCACTATCGGTGCTTTTTTCTTACTCGTTTTTGCGGTCTTTGTAACGCTGTTTCATTTCCTCGCGATTCTCCTCGCGGAACGTCTCGAATAGTTTGTATTCACTTGGCGTCAAAACTTTTTTGAGTTCGGTGGCGCGCTTGTCGTCGTAGGACTTGAGCGACTTGAACTTTTGCGCCTTT
Source organism: Flavobacterium sp. (assembly GCF_004211145.1). Taxonomy (GTDB): domain Bacteria; phylum Bacteroidota; class Bacteroidia; order Flavobacteriales; family Flavobacteriaceae; genus Flavobacterium. The sequence continues at coordinate 65,838 of NZ_SEBS01000008.1, forward strand.
CCAGCGTCCGAATCACGCAACTGCTGTGTCTTTACTATGAAATCAAGATTGATCGCATACACTTTCGCTTTCGTATCGTCGTTGAACTTGATCTGGGTTTGCATTTTTTCAGTCAACGCCAATGCTTGTTGGTCCGATGTCGCTTTCTGCGCGAATCCCGTCGAAACCGTCGCCAAAAAAACCATGATGAACAAAGTAGAATTTTTCATGTTACAAATTTATGGTATACGTATTTCCGTTGATGACCAAAGTCGCCGTTCCGTTTCCATTGAACGTGATCGTCCCGTTGTAATTATACGAGTTTCCGTTCGATGAAACGCCCGCAAACGCCACACTCGCCGATCCCGAAACGATCTGATGGTTCGTCTTGCTCACGTTTATCGCGGTTAAATCGTACGTCAGCGTGCTCTTAAACGTGTTTTGCTCGCGTACTTTCGAGACTTGCGAACCGTTTCTCACGTAGCTTCCGTCGAGCGTCGCATTTTGGGAAGTGGCGTCAAGTCCGGCCAATGTCCATTGTAACGCGGCAGCATCGTCTGAAGACATTCTCGGCGTATCGTAAACACCGTCGTGGCTTGCGTTGTAAGAAAGACTTGAAGGCGTATCCTCGGCAGTACACGAAAGTTCGGTGTTGCGCGAGATACTGTAATCGTACGAATAATTCGTGCCTTCCCAAGCTTCATCGTACGAAGCCGAATACGGAACGCCACATTCCAACGTCACGGCTCGTGCGTATAGGTTTTCATCGGCCGCATACATCGAGGCGCTCTCAACACTTTTTGCCAGACCGTTGCTGTCCGATTGGAGCGAATACGTGATCGCGTCCACGGCATCTTTCTCCTGGCTGCTCGCCGAAGTGCCGTTCTCATCGCTTGAACATGAGTAAAAAATTGCGCTGCCAAAAACCACAAGGGCGGCAAGCGAAATGTTACGGGTAATTTGATCTTTTGTTTCCATTGTCGATTCTATTTTGAGGTTAACAAGTCAAAAGTAGCGACTCAAAAAAAGCGATGCTGAAACTTCGAAACGAACGGGACAAATTCAAGGTTGGAATGGAAATATCACGCTTTCAATCGTTTCCGATCCATTTCAGGAACTGGGGCGACTTGGTTTTACTCACGACGATTTCCTCGGGAACGGCAATGATGAGCTTAAGCAGCAATCGGCGTGAGAAGTAATTTGAAATGGTTTCCACCGACGATCGGTTCACGATAAACTGTCGGTTCACCCTAAAAAACTCCGCGGGTGAAAGTTGGGATTCGAACTCGTCGAGCGTCTGCGGCATCACGTATTTTTTCCTGTCGAACGTAAAAAGATTCACATTTCCGAATTCGTAATGCATGAACGCCACGTCGGCAACCTTAAGCGGAATGATTTTTTCCTGGTAATGGACCAAAAGCGTCTTCTTGTATTGCGCGTGATAATTCAGCAGTAAGCCGCCCGTTACAGGCGAAATCCCATCTTCAGTGAAAACCGATTTGAGCTTTTGATATTTGTCGAGCGCCTGTTGCAGTTTGGCTTCGTCAACGGGTTTGAGCAGATAATCGATGCCGCTCGTCCTGAACGCATCGATCGCGTATTCATCGAAAGCCGTGCAGAATACGATCGGCGAAACCACGTTCACCTGCCTGAAAATCTCAAAACTCAAACCATCGGCTAATTGGATATCGCACAGGATCAAGTCGGGCGCGGCGTTTTCTTGCAACCATTTGACGCTCGATTTGACGCTTTGCAACATGTCGAGCACGATCGCGTCGGGCAAAATGCGCTCCACGTTGCGTTTGAGCTGGCGCGCGGTTTTGATTTCGTCTTCGATTATGAGCAGCGTCATCATTTTGCCGAATGGATTTGGTTGAGCGTTTCGTCGTACTTCGGGTGCGTCGTTCCCATCAAAATGTCCCAAAATCGAAAATACAGGCCGTAATTCCCGTTGAACAATTTGTGATGCATATTGTGGTTCGTCGATGTGTTGAGCCAACGCCCGACGCGTGAACGAACGAGCCAACGCGGAAACAATTCGTACCCGAGATGCCCGTAAATATTGAATGTGAGCATGAACAGCATGAACAGACCTATAGCGTACCGATGGATCGGAAACAAAAACACGATCACGACGATCACGCCGCCCTCGACGATCGCTTCAAGCGGATGGAACGAATACGCGGTCCACGGGCTCGGATTCGTCGACTTGTGATGTACGAGATGAAAAATACGGAACAATTTGGGATTGTGCATCAATCGGTGCGTCCAATAAAAATAAGTATCGTGCACGAAAATCGCGACGAGGACGCTCGCAAGAAAATACACGATCCCAAATTCCGAAATATCTTCATAAAGTTGCGTGAATCCCGACACCGGCGACCTGAAAATTACGACGGCATATGCCGTGAATATCAACATCGTGAGCATCGAAAATTTTAGTTCGCGGTAATAATCGCGGCTTTTCGGGAACAACCTTTGGATCTTGATGCGCCTGAACCTTTCGCGGAACAGCACATAAAATATCACGAAAGCGAGTCCTGCCATCACGAGGTAACGCAGGCTCATCAATAAAACGAAGAAGAAATAACTTTTGTCCTGCATGATTTTGGGGATTTGAATTAATCGAGCAAAGGAATTCGAACCGTGAAATAACCGGATTTATCGTCGATTTCGATTGACTTTCCCGACAGTAACCTATAACGCGTTTCTATGTTCTCGAGACCTTTTCCCGTACTCGGTTCGGCCGAAAGTCGCGGCAGGATCCGATTGCTGACCGTAAGGAAACCGTGGCCGCTATTGGTGATTTTGACATGAAGCGGTTCTTCCATTGAAACGACATTGTGCTTTATCGCGTTCTCGACGAGAAGTTGCAGCGCGAGCGGCGGCATTTTCTTACCAAGTAGATTGGCATCGATCGAAATGTCGACATCAAACGCGTCCTCGAACCTTTCCTTCAAGATGTACACGTACGAATTCATGAACTCGAGTTCCTCGCGCAACGTCGCCAAATGATTGTCGTTGAACGCAAGCAGATAGCGATACACGTTCGAGAGTTGCAAAATGTAGTTGCGCGATGCGGCGTCAGGAACGATGGTCTGCAACGTGCTCAACGAATTGAATAGGAAATGCGGGCTTATCTGCTGCCGAAGCGAATCGAGTTGGGCTTCGAGTTTCTCCTTTTTGAGTTGTTCGATTTCGAGCGTAGCCGTCTGACGTTCGAAAAGAATGCTGAAATAATATTCGATGAAATAAATCACGCCGCTGAACGCCACGCCCCGAACAAACAACAAACCGTTTTTGCGTTTCGCGGCCAGAATATCCATGATCGGGAAATCGATGTAAATCCTTGTAAATCTCTCGAAGAAAACCTCCATGAACCTGTGATAGGCGACCGACAGCAATCCGCCGACGAAAAGGAAAACCACGATTTTAACGACCAGCAATTTTTTTTGCCTCAAAAACAAAGGCGTAAGCATCCAAAATAAAAAAGCCAATACGAACAAATACAGCAAATGACTGCCCAGATAGGAGAAATTTTCGGCGTTCGGGCGCACGATCCTTGGCGCGGTCGCAATGGCGCTCACGACCAGGCTCAATACTAATCCGCGTTTTAGGGAATTCGCTTTCATAGAATATTTCTTGCGACAAATATAAAAGTACGCTTATTTGCGTCGGCGCATTACAGCGTGAACCGACCCAATTCGAGGCTGAACGGGAATCCGAATCGCCTGAATAAAAAAAGCCTCCCGAAACCGGAAGGCCATTTCCCCTTTTATAAAATTATTTCCTGACGACTTTTCGCGTAAAATTCGCGTCGCCCGATTTGATTTTCACGAAATAAACGCCCGTTGCCAAATTGCTGATGTCAAGACTTTGACCCACGCGTGTTCCGAGCATGTCGAAAACGTCGACCTTATCCACAGGAATGTCTTCGCTTAAATGCAATTCTCCCGATGTCGGGTTCGGATAGAGATTCACGTTTTCAAAGGTACGCGTCTGGACTTTCAAAGCCTGTCCGAAAAATGTCACGCGCAACGGGATAAATGTGTTTCCCGCCTCGGATCCCGTCGCTTCAAGTACGGGAACGCCATGAGCGGGATCGAGCCATTTGTAGGTCACGGTCGTGCTTTGGACGGGAATTTCATCTCCTTCATACACGATGTATTGCTCGGTCGCGAGCGTGGTTTTCATGCGAAGCACGTTCGCGTATGTTCCCGCGGGAGTCGTGACCGAACCCCAACCGTCGACGAAATTCGTGCGCTGCGTCGTGCCGTCGATCGAAACAGGGAATCCGAACGAATTGAAATCCATCGACATCGTGCTCGTGTGCGTGTAATTGTCGTTGTAGTTTATCGGGAACTCATAGACGATGTCGGGCGTCGTGTAATCGACTGTGAACGGCACGTCGGAACCATTCAGGTTGAACGTCGCGCCTATCATTTTGCTTTCAAGCTGTGTCGCCGACTTAAAATAATGGTTCATCAGGTTCGACACGCCGAGGTTTTCCAAAGCCGTCGCCTCGTTGAATTCGCCCGCCAGATTGAACGACGCGTTGAACTGCGAATTGCAATTGAGTATGTAGAAATTGAACAGGCACCAAGTTGTTTTATAGCCTGTGTTGTTCGGATTTATCCACGAAATCTGCTCGACCGATTCCCCTGTGAGCGAACCGAAATCCCAGGTCTGGTTCGGGCCTGCAAGCGCGAAGTCCTGCGTGGCGAAATTTCCGGCCGTGCTGATGTCGAACGTCTCGTCTACCATGGCAAAATCAGCCGAATTATACGTTGTTTGAGCCGATAAGGTTGCCGACAATAAAAAAATAAATAGCGTAATTTTCTTCATAAGCTTATGTTTTACAGGGTTTAACACTTTGAACTGCAAGCAATATCGCTCAAGGTATATAATTTTTAAGGGTCGTGAATCGCTCGCCTATCGTTTTTCGATGAAACGGACAAATTGCACGTTGAAAAAACATTTTCATAAGTGAATGAATATTCATTTATTTTATATCTTTGCCGAAAATAATCCCAATGCGCATACGCGACGAAAAAAAAGAACAACTCGTAATCGATAAGGCGATCGACCTTTTCGTAGCCGAAGGTTTCGATGGTTTCAGCATGAACAAACTCGCCAAAGCCTGTGGCATATCGGTTGCGACGCTTTATATCTACTACAAGGACAAGGAAGATCTGATCAGGAAAATTGCCGAAGATGTGGGCGACATGTTCTTCGGGCGATCACTTCAAGACTTCACCCCTGACATGCCGTTTGCCGAAGGCTTACGAAAACAGTGGGAAAATCGCGTTGCGTTCGCTTTCGAACATCCGCGCGAAGTTGCGTTTTTCGAAATACTGCGCAGCTCGCCTTACGCTGAAAATGTGATGCGCGGCAGGCTCGGGATTTTCAAAGAACAATTGAGCGAATTTTACCACAATTGCATCAAGAACAAGGAACTCGTGCCGCTTTCGCCCCCGATGTTCTGGTGCATGGCATACGGCCCGCTGTATTCGATGCTGCGTTTCCACCAGGAAGGAAAAAGCATGGGCGGGCAACCGTTCAGGATCAACAAACTGGAAATGGATGAAGCGTTGCGCCTCACCGTCAAAGCCCTAACTCCGTAATCATGGAAACATTCGACAACATCCATATCTTCAAGACCAATTTGGGGAAGTTGTGCCCGAATTGCGAAGCGTCAAAAACACTCGACACGCTCAGCGAGATCTCGTTGTGGACGATCGACCACGAAGACATCGACTGCGTTTTGCGCGTGGTTTCAGAAAAACTGAGACCTTCCACGATCATCAACATCATAAAATCACTCGGATACAATTGTACCGAACTCGAATAAAAACATGAAAACACCAATCACCGACATCCCGAAGTTCACGGGCTACCAAAAATTCGTGATCGTCATCCTCGCGATGCTGCAGTTCACGGTAATCCTCGACTTCATGGTGATTTCACCGTTGGGCGATATTTTGATGAAAACGCTCGACATGACGACCGCGAACTTCGGGCTCGTCGTTTCAGGTTATGCGTTCAGCGCCGGAGCGTCGGGGTTGCTCGCCGCTGGTTTCGCCGACAAGTTCGACCGAAAAAAACTGCTCGTTTTCTTCTACATCGGATTCATTTGCGGAACGGTATTCTGCGCGTTTTCGACGAATTACGTGATGTTGCTGTCGGCGCGGATCCTAACCGGATTTTTTGGAGGCGTGATCGGTTCGGTATCGCTGGCCATCGTAACCGATATTTTCGAGCTCAACCAACGCGGCCGTGTCATGGGTTTCATCCAGATGGCGTTCGCCGTGAGCCAGATTCTGGGAATTCCGATCGGGATTTACTTTGCGAACATCTGGGGTTGGCACTCGTCTTTCCTGATGGTCGTCGCGCTCGCCTCGGTTATTTTGATCGCTATTTTGGTCAGGATGCAACCCGTCGACAAACATCTCGCGCTTCAATCGAGCAAAAGCCCGCTGCTGCATTTGTGGCACACGCTCAGGAACCGTGAGTACAGGATCGGATTTTCGACGGTCGCCTTGCTTTCGATCGGAGGTTTTATGTTGCAACCGTTCGGAAGCGCGTACCTGATCAACAACATCGGAATCACGCAGGCACAATTGCCGGTCGTATTTTTCAGCACTGGAATCGCGGTACTTTTCATCATGCCGATCGTCGGGAAACTGTCGGACAAAATCAACAAGATGGCTTTGTTCACCGCGGGTTCGGTCATCTCGATCATCATGATTTTGATCTATACGAATTTGCCGCAGACGCCGCTTTGGGAAATCATCGTGATCAACATGTTCCTGTTTATGGGAATCATGAGCCGGATCGTGCCGTCGCAAGCCATAAACACTGCCATTCCCGATATGTCCGACCGAGGCGCGTATATGGCGATTACCTCATCGATGCAACAAATCGCGGGAGGAATCGCTGCGATCGGCGCGGGATATATCGTGCACCAGCAAACTAAAACCAGCCCGCTTGAAAACTATAGCATTTTGGGTTATGTGATTTCTTTTGTTACGATTTGTTCGATTTTCCTGATGATGCGCGTAAATAAAATCGCTGAGAGGAGAAAGCAGCCTGTCGTTGCCGAGCCGATCACCGAACTCGCTTAACCGTTTAACCATTCAGCTTTTTGAATTTCACCATTGAGAGCATTTAGAACATTAAGTTCATTAAGAACAACGCGGGCAACCAGTAAGCTAGAGAATTTAAACAATTAGGAAGTTGAGCGCACAAAATCTTAACAATCCTTAACTTCTTAATGGTCAAAAAAAAATTCGTTATACGACTCCGTAAATCCAACAGCTTACTACTGCTTTGACCGATTATCAAACTCACTTAACCATTTAAGGATTCAGCTTTTTGAATTTTACCGTTGAGTACATTTAGAACATTAAGTTCATTAAGAACGAAATTGACAACCGGTAAAAAAGTTAAACCATTAAGGAGTTAAGTTTAGTTAAGCGCACAAAGTCCTAACTAAACTTAACTCCCTTAACTGTTCAAAAATAAGCTCGGATACAAACTCCACAAAACAACCAAAATCCTTAATGTTCTTAATGGTCTAAACGGTAAAAAACACCGTTTATTCCTCAAAGTTCTTCCCCTCTGAAATACTCTTCAAATGTTCCAAAGCCCGCGGCCAAGTCTTCTCAAAAAACTCCGCGTATTCCCCCTCAATGTCCATCGAAACTTCAATGTTCGTCTTTCCATTTAATTCCGTCAACGTATAATCCTCGATCGAACCGGCCCATTCCCTGACCTTGTCACTTTCGGTATCTTCTTTTCCGTCCATGATTTCGCCGATGTGACGAAACGCCATATATTCCGGCTCTCGCTTTTCATCGATTATTGAAATCATCCCGTCCCCGTTCATATCCAGGAAAATCGCACGGCTCCCGACCTGCCAATCGGTTTCCACTTTCGATCCGGGTGCGAACGGCGACGTCCATTTCGGGTATGTTTCATCGCCCCATAATGTTTCCCATACTTTTTCACGCGGCGCGTCGATCTCGATGTTGAATGTTTTTCTTTCCATGATGTTTGGTTATTTAGAAGCGCTCACACGCCAGATTTGATTGGTTTTGTCATCGGTAACCAACAATGAACCGTCTTGTAAAAAAGTAACTCCGACCGGTCGGCCGCGCACTTGCTTTTCCTTTGGATCAATTATAAACCCTGTGAGGAAATCTTCCATCGGGCCCGAAGGTTTTCCGTTGGCGAATGGAACGAAAACGACTTTATATCCTGACAACGGATCGCGATTCCACGAACCGTGTTGTGCCACGAAAGCGCCGCTCGCATATTTCCCGGTGAGCATTTTTCCCTTCGTGAACGCCAATCCCAGCGAAGCGGTATGAGAGCCCAAATCGACTTCGGGAACCAATGCTTTCTTGATAAGTTCGGGTTTTGTGTCTTTCACGCGCGGATCGATATTTTTGCCCCAGTAGGAATAAGGCCAGCCGTAGAATCCGTTTTCTTTTACCGACGTCAGGTAATCAGGAACCAAGTCATTTCCGAGTTCATCGCGTTCGTTCACCGCCGTCCAAAGCGTTTTGGTTCCGGGCGCCCAATCCATTCCGACGGGATTTCGAAGCCCCGACGCGAACACGCGCAATCCCGAACCGTCCGGGTTCATTTCCAAGATGTCGGCACGTAGGATTTCGGCGTCGATTCCATCTTCGGCAATATTACTGCCCGATCCGACGGCGATGAAAATCTTGCTGTTGTCGGCATTCGCGATCAGATTTCTCGTCCAGTGGCGGTTGACTTTTCCTTCAGGCAAATCGACGAGTTTCTTGCCGACGCCTTCGAGTTTCGTCTGCCCCGATTTATATGGAAAACGCAACACCGCATTCGTGTTCGCCACATAAAACCAATCGCCGATGACGAGCATGCCGAGCGGCTGGTTGAGACCTTGTTCCTTCGTCGCAAAAACTTCGCGTACTTCGGGAATTCCATCTTTGTCCGCATCGCGCAACAATGTCAACCGGTCGACGCTTTTCGAAACATTATTCGATTTTCCGGCACCGATGATTTTCGCACCGACCTGTTTCGCGACGCTGTAATTGGAATTCGCCTCGGCAACCACGACATCGCCATTTGGCAATACGTACATCCAACGCGGATTTTCGAAACCGCCCGCGTACTTGGCGACCGTGAAACCGTTTGGTGCTTTTGGCGTTTCATTTTCTTTCCATCCGATGACGTCAGAGTAATTCGTTACCGATTCGGTCGCGAACGGCTTGGGCAACATTTTGTTTTCAGCGACTTTTTCCATGGGCTGCTCTTCTTTTGGAGCGGGTTTCTTTTGGGAACAGGCGAGGAATGGCAGCGCGAGAAGAAGTGATAGGAACTTTGTTTTCATTTTTATTTGTTTAATCGGTGAATCGTTTACTTGTTTATTAATGGATTTTAGGTCAAGCGCCGATTGTTTTTCAAAAGGCTGAAAATCTTCGTTAACCGATTCGACCGCGACCCAAAAACCAACCCAAAGTTCTAAATTCGACCTGCAATTCCCGTTACGGAATTCTTTTCCGATTGTACATAATTGTAAACAAAAAAGCTCCCGACATTCGGAAGCTTTTAATATTTATTTTTAACCATTAAGAAATTGCCTTAATGAACTTAATGGTCTTAATGGTAATCTTTTCGTCGAGATTTTAAACAAAAAAGCTCCCGACATTTAGAAGCTTTCAACATTTATTTTTAACCATTAAGGGCATTAAGCTCATTAAGAGTAGTAAGAAAAAAACTTAACGAACTTAATGATCTCAATGGTAAACTATCGTCGAGATTGTAACAAGAAGCTCTCCGACATTCGGAAGCTTTGAACATTTATTTTTTACCATTAAGAGCATTAAGTTCATTAAGAGTAGTACGAAAAAAACTTAACGAACTTAATGATCTCAATGGTAAACTATCGTCGCGATTGCAAACAAAAAAGCTCCCGACATTCGGAAGCTTTCAACATTTATTTTTAAACATTAAGAGCATTAAGTTCATTAAGAGCAATTAGAAAAAAAACTTAATGAACTTAATGTCTTCAATGGTCTTAATTGTAATGCTATTGTTTCACGATTTTACGCACGAACTTACCATTATCAGTCGTAACCTCAACAAAATAAACGCCCGACGCCTGGTTCGACAAATCGAGTTCCGTCCCCACAACCATTCCAAGCGTGTTGTAAACCGAAACTTTTTTCACATCGATAGTCGTGCTCAACTGCAACTTGCCGCTCGTAGGATTCGGATACAATTGAACCTGCGCAAAATCGTTGTGGTTCGCGCCGAGCAATTGCACGCTCGTACACGCCGAAAGCGATTCGCAACCGTTCGTGTTAATGATACACGCGAAATTTCCATCGGCTTCAGGTGTGAAAGTTTGAGATGTAGCACCTGAAATCGCGGCGTTTCCGTTGTCGCAATCAACCCATTGGTACGTCGTCCCTGACAAATCACGCACGGCGGTCAAGGTGTTCGATTCCAATGTGACTTCGGCTGTGAGCGCGTTGTCGTTATCGGTGATCAGGACGGGCAACGTGAATGTCGCCGATTGGGCCGGAGCGCAGATCGAATTTCCGACCGTCAATGTAACCGAGTGCGTTCCCGGGCAATCGTATTCGTGCATCGGATTCAGTTCGGTCGAGGTTTCCCCATTTCCGAAATCCCAAAGCACCGAGTCGTAGTTCTCGCTCAAATTGTTGAACGTAACGGCCGCAGATTGGGTTTCGGCATCGTAATTCGCCGTCGGCAGATACCCAAACATCGCGTTCGGAGCCAGGCACATCGGTTGGTCGAGATAGGTCACCGACGTCGGGACGAAGATGTTGAACAACTCGAAACCGTCGGCCTGCAAAACGGGAATTCCGTACTCTTTTGAGAACCATTGGTAGGAAATCGTCGTGGTCATAATCGGAATCGTGATGCCCATATAGGCGAACGATTCGGTTTTGACGAGTTTCGACTTGAGTTTCAACACGCTCGGGAACGTTCCCATCGGCGTCGTAAGCGAACCCCAACCTTGAACCGTATTCGTGCGTGTCGTCGACAAATCGTAGACGAAGTTCATCCCAAGATTGTTTAAATCCATACTCAGATGTCCGGTCGAAGTCGCGTTGTCGTTGTAGTTCATCGGGAACTGATAAATTTCATCGGGATCGTCGTAATCGATCGTCACCGGAAGCGAAATCCCCGAGACCGTCGCCGTCATTCCTCTCATCCGGTTCGCAAATCCTGAAGAATTCGCACGCGCGTGTTCCACGATGTTGCTTACGCCATAGTCTTCGAGTTCGAAACCTTCAGACAACAGGGACGCGTGCGTAAAATTGTTGTTGAACTGGTTGTTGCACGTAAAAAAGTAGAAGTGAGAAAGGCACCACGATAATTTATAGCCCGCATTGTTCGGGTTTTGCCATGCGAATTCCGATTGTGAGTTCGCATTGAGGTTCGCGTAGTTCCAATTGTGGTTCGCGCCCGTCGCGGCAAAGTTCATGACCAGGAAATTCGAGGCCTTGCTCACGGTGAACGCGTCACCGGCTTCATTAAAATCGGCTGCTTCATAAGTGATCTGGGCCGATGCTGCACAAGTCGCCAAAACGGCAACCAAAAAAGTAATTTTGTTCATAAGCGTGTTTTGATGTTGAGTTTCTTGCAATAAATTCATGTCCCAAAAAAGGGAAACCGTCGTTTCGTAGTTGGATTGGATCTTGTATTTTCTCCCGTAAAGATTTGGGGTGAAAGCGCGCGGTCAGTGGCATTCCGCTATATTGAAAATACGCATAATGAAATTCCCTGCCGAATTTATTCGATGAAAGACTTGATTTTCAGATGAATGAACATTTTTACGAAATCGATATCGATTCGCGTTGATTTATTCCGCAGCGCTCGATCAGTTTACGCGTTGATTCGATGCTTGCCTTGGCATTAGGCGAATCGTTTTTTGATCTCGTAGGTAAATCTTCGAAAATTTGAGGGCGATTCGTGTGATTTAGATCGCTCATGCAAATCGGAACTTTGCGAGATGGCGAAACGCATCTATAATCAGACGGCTTTGTTCGGCGAGCTTTACGCGTATCTCGTGGTGATTTCGCCTCCGGATTCCGTGTTGGCCGAAATCGCGAAGATCAAACGCGTGATGAACGCGATTGCCGACATCGGAGACCGAAACCTATATTCGGTCGGTCACATCACATTAACCGACAAACTAACTGACGACGACTCTTTTCCCGAAACAATCGCGAATTTGCTGAAAGGACAGACGAAATTCAGCGTCAAGCTTTCAGGCGTCGGGCAATCCAACCACAAAGACAAGAACATTATTTTGTTGCACGTCGCGGACCCTGAACCGATAATCAATTTGTCGAGGCTTTTGAAATCGCCCTCGAAATCGCCTCACGTCGCGCTCGCAAAACGGATTTCACCCGAAACTTTGGCCGCACTCCAACCCTATTTAATCAACTTGAGCTTCGAGGCCGAATGGATTTGCGAAGAAATCTTGGTACTCCGAAAACGGATGTCGCAAAAGGAAAAAGGCTTCCGTGAGCAATTTAAAATCCCGCTCATCTGAATTTGCACAATATTCAGGTGTCGGTTTCGCGTTGTGTTAAAAACCGACCGATGAACAAATTGCTACTCGTACTTTTCGCCTCGTGTGCGCTGTTTTCGAAAACCGAAAATCCAATTGCGACAAATCCCGACGACAACTCCAAAACCATCCACGTTTTCGTGGCCTTATGCGATAACAAATACCAGGGAATCGTGCCCGTTCCCGCGAAAATCGGCAATGGTCAGGACATCGACAACAATTTGTATTGGGGTTGCGGTTTCGGGATCCGGTCGTATTTCAAGAAGAGTAAACAGTGGAAATACATCGGAAAGCGCAAAAAACAGGGTGTGATACTCGAGCGCATTATCTTCAAGCATGCGACGAAAAATTATTATCTGGTCGCCGACGCTTATGATGGAAAGTACATTAAACAATGCACGATCGATTACTTGAATGCAAGTTGCGGAAAGAAACAGGACACTATTCACGTCGGGGCAAAGACCATCGGGATTTCAGGAAATTCGGACATGCTCGCCTACATCGGACATGATGGCTTGATGGATTTCGACCTTGAAAACGACTTCTCGAACACCGACAGAAAGAAACGCGACCTCATCATCCTAGCCTGCGCGAGCAAACAATATTTTACGCCCCAACTCAAAAAAGCGAACGTAAACCCGATGGTTTGGACCACGAATCTCATGTGTCCCGAAGCCTACACGTTGCACGATGCGCTCGACGGCTATGTGATCGGCGAGAAAAACGAACAAGTGCGATCCCGGGCCGCGGCTTCGTATTCGAAGTTCCAAAAATGCAGTCTGAAGGCCGCGCGCGGATTGCTTGTAACGGGCTTTTAAATCCCGAACGCCCTAAAACTAGCGGCTAACCACTCAACCGATTAACCATTCAAGCGATTCTGCACGAAATTCCTATCTTGGCACAAACCAAACACATGAATTCCTTTCCCGCCGAAATCAAGCACCCAAATTCAGCCTACATATTAGCACTTGCAAAACTTCTCGAACGCGGCGCCTATTACGGTGTTCGCGCGCTATTGACAACGCACATGGTCAAGTCGCTGTACATGAAAGAGGACGACGCGCTGCTGTTTTATTCCATAGCGCTTTCATGCGTTTACGGCACTCAGGTATTTGGCGCGCTGATCGGCGACTTGATATTGGGAAATAAATACGCCGCGATTTTTGGTGGCGCGATCATGGCCAATGGGATGATCGCACTCGCGATTCCCGGAAATTTACCCTTCTACATCGGGACGGCGCTAATCGTCTTGGGCACGGGATTTTTCACACCGAACCTGATGGCGGCGTATGTGAAATCGTACTCAGGCAGCAAAACGTTGCTCGATTCGGGTTTTACGATGTTTTACACCTGCCTGAACGTCGGCGCGTTTATCGGAACGGCCGCGCTCCTTTGGCTATCGGACATCGATCCGAGGATTTCGTTCGCCACGGCAGGAATCATGATGATTTTGGCGACTTGCATCGTTGCGATTCATCGATCGTCGTCGGTCGAAATAAAAACCGTCCCCAATTCAAAAAACGATACGAAAAACGCGTTGATCGTACTGTCGATGATCGCAATGGCAGGCATTTTTTGGTTCATCTACATGCTTTCGGGAGTCGGGAGAAACGCGATCGAGTCGAGCATTTTCCATTTAAATACCACGATGATCTACAACATATTGATGTACGTCGAGCCATTTCTCGCCATTTCGACGGGCGTGATCGCGTCGATCGTGTGGTCGTTTCTGTCGGTCGGGAAAGTCGTGAAATTTATCATCGGGTTTGCGCTGTTGGCGTTGTCCTGCATATTGTTTATAGGCTTGACGCTGGACAGCGATTATTCCGAATTTGTCTATTTCGTGGCAATCGTCGTGTTGAGCATTTCCGAAATATTGATCGCCCCTATCGTCATGTCTACCATTGCGCGTTACGGAGATCCAAAATACTTGGCGATTTTCTTCAGTCTTTCGTTCCTGCCGATGGGTGTCATCCTAGCCTTACCGATCGTAAAAAACTTTTGCGCCTCGTTCGATCCGGGCGTTTCGTTGATCGCGAGTATCATCTTATCAGGATTGACCGCCGTAGGCTTAGTGGTGTTTCTAATCGTGCGAAATCAAAAAAGAATCGTAATCGACTAAAGCCAATTGCAGTCGTTCGTCATTCATCATTCGTCATTCGTCATTCATCATTCGTCGTTCGTCGTTCGTCATTCGTCATTCGTCTTTCCTAACCCTAAATCCGATTTAAGAAAGCCGCCATTTCCTCAGGTTCCAAAACGTAATCGATTTTCACCGCGTCCAACGCGCTTTTTGGCATGAACGACATTCCCGCAGATTCGGGCGATTGTACGATCGTCACGCCGCCGGCTTCGGATATCGCCTTGAGTCCGTCGGTTCCATCGGCATTCGAACCTGAAAGCAGGACCGCGATCGCCATTTCCCCGTAAACGTCGGCCGCCGATTCGAAGATCACGTCGATGCTCGGGCGGCTGTAATTCACTTTCTCGGATGCGTCGAGCGACAGCAATCCGTTTTTTTCGAAAAGCAGGTGATAGTCTGACGGCGCGATGTACACGTTTCCGGGAACGAGTTCGACCTTGTCCTCGACCTCGCGCACTGGCAACGTCGATTTCATTGCGATCAGTTCCTCGAGTGTCGAATCGTCGGTGTTCTTCCGATGTAAAACCAGCACCACGATAAACGCCAGATCGCGCGACAATTCGGGCAGCACTTTCATGAGCACGTCCAAACTTCCGGCCGATCCGCCAACGAGCAGTATTTTGTGGCGTTTGCTCATTTTACTTTCTTCCAGATTTTGTCTTTGTTGAGTTGCTCGTATTTGCGTTGGATAGACGAGAATTTGATGTTTTCCTTCGTGCCCAATGCCAGATATCCCAAGCGCGCAAGGCTTTCATCGAACAACGATAACGCTCGGTCCTGCAAATCCTTGTCGAAATAAATGAGCACGTTTCGGCACAGGATCAGGTCGAATTCGTTGAACGAACTGTCGGACACAAGATTGTGTTGAGAGAAAACCATCTGCCCTGATAAACTTTCGCTGAATTTCGCGAGTCCGTAATTGGCCGTGTAGTAATTTGAGAAGTCCTGTTTTCCGCCCGATTCCAGATAATTTTCAGAATAATCCTTCATCATGCGCAACGGGAAAATCCCTTTTTTCGCGGCGTCCAAAACCTGCGGATTGATGTCGGTCGCATACAAAAGCGTCTTGTGCAACAGGTTCGCTTCCTTGAGCATGATCGCCATCGAATAGACTTCCTCGCCCGTCGAGCAGCCGGCGTGCCAAATCCGTAAGAACGGTTTCGGCGCCAAAGCGGGCAAGATTTCATTCCTCAATACTTTGTAGAAGAACGGATCGCGGAACATCTCGGTGACGTTGACCGTGATTTCCTCGACCATGCGCTTAAAATAACTTTCGTCGGTTCGTACTCGCGACAGGAATTCGTGGAACGACGCGAAACCGTCGAGCGGAATCAGTCGATCGATGCGCCTTTTGAACGACGCGCGCGAATACCCGCTGAAATCATAGCCGTGGTATTCGAAAATTTCGTTGATCAGCAACTCTATTTCGCGATCTTCGGTCACCATCAGACGTTGTTTAGCAATTCGAGCAGTTTATCGATGTCGACGGGTTTCGATATGTAACCGTCGGCTCCCGCGGCCAGACATTTTTCACGATCGCCGACCATCGCCTGCGCAGTCACCGCGATCACGGGAACGTCCTCGCGGTTTTCGAGTCGTTTGATCAGCGGAAGTGCTTCGTAACCGTCCATGTCGGGCATCATCATGTCGAGCAAAACGATGTCGACGGCTTTGTCGCTTTCGAGCAATGTCAAGGCTTCGCGAGCGCTTTGGCACGACAGGCATTCGAACGAACGCGAGCGTAAAACGGCTGTCAACGCGAAGATATTTCGGGAATCGTCGTCTACGATAAGGATGTTTTTCTTTTGCATGTCCATTACAATTTATCGTAAAGCCAAACGCGCAACAACGACAGCAATTGGTCGACGTCCACGGGTTTCGTTATATAATCCGACGCTCCGGCGCTGATGCATTTCTCGCGGTCGCCCGTCATCGCTTTCGCCGTCACGGCAATTACGGGAAGATTTTTTAGCTTCGAATCCTGACGGATGCGCGTCGCCGTTTCGTAACCGTCCATGTTCGGCATCATCATGTCGAGCAGCACGACATCGGTTTCAGGATTTTCCTTGAGCATGTTGAGCGCTTCTTTGCCGTCGATTGCCGTAATTACGTTCATCTTCAACGATTCGAGCGCTTTCGTAAGCGAGTAGATGTTTCGCACATCGTCGTCGACGACCAAAACGGTTTTGCCTGTCAACACGTTGTTGAGCCTGTTTATTTTGCCGTTTGCTTTCTTGCCCGACTTTTTGTCTTCTTCGACCAGATGCAGGAACAACGAAACCTCATCGAGCATTCGTTGGTACGATTGGGCGGTCTTGACCACGATCGAATCGGCGTAATGCTTGATTTTCACTTCTTCCTTTAGCGACAAACTCTTGCCCGTGAAGACGATCACGGGAAGGTTTTCGAGCCCCGGATTCGCGCGCACGCTTTCGAGCATATCATACGAATGTTTGTCGGGAATTCCCATATCGAGGATCACGCATTGCACGTCGTCCTTGAGCAAAGCGTCGACGCCATCAGAAACTTCGCTGCTTACCTGCGAATTGATTTGATGCATTTCAAGGAAATATGCCAACGCACGCGCGTGTTTCGGATTATCTTCGACGATAAGAACCTTTTGGGATTCGCGGTTCACGATGCGTTCGATGCGTTCGAAAACTTCGGGAATCTTCTCATACGCCGCAGGTTTGTCGAGGAAATTCACGGCACCTTTGAGCAGACTTTCCTGCTTCAATTTGTGGGACGACATGATGTGCACCGGAATGTGGCGCGTCAACGAATTCGTCTTCAATTCCTCCATGACTTCCCAACCGCTCTTGATCGGCAATTGGATGTCCAGGAGCACGCCGACAGGTTTGTACGCCAAAGCCAAGTTCAACGCGTGATCGCCCCGAACCGAAACGACGCCTTTGTAACCGCGCTGACGCGTGAATTCGAGCAATGACTTCGCGAAGTTCGTATCGTCTTCCACGATCAAAATCGTCTTATCGGTTTCCGAAATCGAGTCACGGTCATCGGGAATGTCATCAGGCATCGAAGCGCTTATGTATTCGGAGTTCGGCGTTGCGATGGGTTGGGCGATTTCCTTCTTGTCCTCGGTCACATAACTCGGAAGCGAAACGATCGCGGGCGCACTCGCTGAAACGGGAAGCAACAACGTGAATTCGCTTCCGTCGTTTATCTTGCTGTTCAAGCTCAAGGTTCCGCGCAGTAATTTTGAGAGTTCGCGGCTGATCGAAAGTCCGAGTCCGGTTCCTCCGTATTTGCGTTTCGTCGATCCGTCGGCCTGTTGGAATGCTTCGAATATGAGCAGTTGCTTCTCAGGCGCGATGCCGATTCCCGTGTCTTTCACGATGAATTCGACCTGTTTGTCGCTGTCCGGATGTTTTCGAACTTCGAGCGTGACCGAACCTTTGGCCGTGAATTTTATAGCGTTCGAGATCAGGTTTTTGAGGATTTGTTCGAGACGCATCTTGTCGGTCTTGATGATCAACGGCGCATCGGTCGTGACGATCTCGAATGCGATTTTCTTTTCCTTGGCGACCTCGGCGAAGAGTCCGCGCAGGTTTTCAGTGATTTCCTTGATCGAAACCTCGGTGAATTCGAGTTCCATTTTCCCGGCCTCGATTTTCGACAAGTCGAGGATTTCGTCGATCAGGCCGAGCAATCCGTTTCCGGAACTGTTGATCACGCGCGCGAATTCCATTTGTTCGCCTGAAAGATTCTTGTCGTTGTTCTCGCTCAGCAATCGGCTCAACAACAAAATCGAATTCAACGGCGTGCGCAATTCGTGCGACATATTCGCCAAAAATTCGGATTTGTAGCGCGTCGTACGCTCGAGATCCTCGGATTTTTTCTGGATTTCAGTATTGCGTTCCTCGAGAAGCACGCTGCGTTCGGCAAGTTCCTCGTTGGTTTGCTGGAGTTCTTCCTGTTGTACTTTTAGTTCTTCTTCCGACGCCTGCAACTTTTCAGTCTGGGCTTCGAGTTCGGCGTTCATGCCTTCGAGTTCGGTGTGTTGCGCGCGAAGTTCCTCAGATTGCGTTTGGGTTTCCTCAAGCAATTCCTGGACACGCGTGCGGTTCTGGGCGGCCTTGATCGCGATTCCGATGTTGTTCGACACCGACGATACGAATTCGAGTTCGCGTTCCGAATATTGGCGAACCGACGCGAGTTCTATCGCACCTTCAACGGCATTGTCGATCAGCGGCAACGCGACGATATGCAAAGGTTTCATTTCACCCAACGCAAACGAAATCTTGACGCTTTCAGACGTTTCGGCCTTGATCTCAAGCATTTTGCCCGACGAAACCGATTGGCCAACTAAACCTTGCCCGACCTGAAGCCTTTCACGTTTTTGATCGCTAATGTAATTGTATCCCGCTGTTGCGAACAATTCGTCGCCTTGGATCAAATAAATCACGCCGGCGTTACTCGACGTATATTCCGACATGAATTCGATGACGTCTTTCGCCAATTGCTGAGGCGTTTTTTCACCGAGCATCACGTTATTCAAATTTGCGACTCCGGTTTGCAGCCATTCCTTGTCAGACAAGGCCGTAAACGATTCGTCAAGCCCGAGCGCCATGGCATTGAGCGACACCGAAACGCTCCCGAGTGCGTCGGCAGTCGTATCGTCGACGCGGATCTTGTAATTCCCTTTGGCGATTTGGGTCGCGATGTTGCTGATCACGCGGATGCGTTCGGCGATCTCGGCTTCTTTTTCCTGTAGTTGTTTGTGAAGGCGCGTTCGTTCGTTATAATCGTTGAGGATCCGGACGAAGAAAAGCCCGCTCAAAGCCAACGAGATCAAAGCGGCCGCGATGATCAGGAACAAACTGTATCCCGAATATTTGGAGGTGCGCTCGAGCCTGATCTTTAGCAGTCGTTGCTCTTCGTCTTCCATTTTCTTGAGCAACGGGCGCATGTCGTCCATAAGTTGTTTGCCTGTGCCCAATTGCTGCAGATACGGTTCGCCCCGCATTTTTTCCTGGACGCGCGATTGCAGGTAAAGGAAAAACTTGAGTTTTATCGGGGTCAATTCGCGCAACGCATCCTGTTGTTTTGGATTGTCGGCCGTTAAGCTCTTGATTTTTACGAAATACGACTCGGCCTTTGCGTCGGCGTTGTTGTAATCGGTCAGGTACGATTCATTGCCCGTCAGCAAATAGCCGCGCATACTGGTTTGCGCGTTCAGGATTACCGATCGGCCTTCATTGATGTTGTAGATGACATCCTGGGTATGGTTGACCTGTTTGTTGCTTTCGAGCAGGTTTTGGATGCTGTAGTACGAAGCGATCGAACTGACTAACAGCAACAGCATCGATCCGCCGAAACTCAACAATAAATTTCTCTTAAACGTATTCTTCATTTGCACTGTAAACGTTGTTTTGTTTGGTTATACTGGTAAAATGATTATGAAACTCGCACCTTCGTTGGGCGTACTTCGAGCCGTGATCAAGCCATTGTGGCGTTCGACGATTTTCTTCGCGATCGCAAGCCCGATGCCCGTTCCGTCGTAACTCTGGCGGTCGTGCAAACTTTGGAAAATCACGAAAATCTTGTCGAGGTAGATTTCTTCGAACCCGATGCCGTTGTCGGTCACCGTAATCCTGTAAAAATTCCCGTCCTTGCTTGGTTGACCGTTGAATTCCTTGGTTGCGATGCGTTCGCAGTTCACATGGATTACGGGCGAAACGTCGGATTTCGAAAATTTGAGCGCGTTGCCGAGCAGATTCTGGAACAATTGACGCAACTGGCCCTGGATGCCATTCATCTTGGGCATTTCGCCTACATGGATAACAGCTTCTTTTTGTTCGACGAGGTATTCAAGATCGGCCAAGACTTCTGAAATCACGTCCTCAAGATCCAGATCTTCGGTCATCGCGGTCGCCGACAATCGCGAATAATCGAGCAGGTCGTTGATCAGGTTGGTCATCCTTCCCGCCGAACCGATCGTGCGCTGCATATAATCGAGCGCCTTGGGATCATCGTGCATATAACGGTCACGGATAATCTTGATGAACGTTTCAATTTTGCGCAGCGGTTCCTTCAAGTCGTGCGAAACGACCCAGGCATATTGCTGCAATTCGTGGTTGCGCATCTCGAGTTCGTCATTTTTGGCGACGAGTTCCGATGTTCTTTCGGCTACTTTTTCCTCCAGGCTTTCATTGGCGATCGTGAGTTCCATTTGGGCCGACTTCCGGATTTCGACTTCGCGCGCGAGCAAATCGCTCAAATTCCTGAGTTCTTGCTTTTGTTCGTAAAGTTTGAGGAAGGTTTTGACCTTTAGGATCAACAGATCGGGATCGACGGGTTTCGTGATGTAGTCGACCGCGCCGCTTTCATAACCTTTTGTGATGTATTTCTTTTCCTTGCTGATAGCCGACAGGAAGATCACGGGAATTTCCTTCGTTCGCTTGCTTCCTGAAAGCGTTTCCACGACCTCGAATCCATCCATGCCGGGCATTTGCACGTCCATGATGATGAGTGAATAATCGGTTTTAAGGATTTTGAGAAGTGCTTCTTCGCCCGATTCGGCCGAATCGACCCGCAAATCATGCATCTCAAGTATTTTACGCAGCGGAAGGATGTTTTCCTTCTTGTCATCGACAATCAAAATCATGTGGACAAAGTATTTTTGTTGACGACGGATTTTGAAAATTCAGGATCTGAGTGATTTGTTTTATCGGAATGGCTCATATAGTACTGCTACAATCGGTAAATTTCCTTAACAAGTTCCGATAAAATGTTACACGATTCACACATCTTAAAAAAAATTTCAACAACAGTTTGCAAAATCGATTTCTACGTGTACATTTGCATCCGCTCAGGTCGATTAGCTCAGCTGGTTCAGAGCACCACGTCGACAACGTGGGGGTCACTGGTTCGAACCCAGTATCGACCACAAAAAAGCGCAGCCATAACGGTTGCGCTTTTGTTTTTATATCCTTCATTGTCAGTGTTAAGGAAACTATCTCAAACACAGAGATTTTAAACATTAAGAACATTAAGCTCAATAAGAGCATTAAGTTTTCTCGCATTGAATCTCCATTCCGCAACTACAAATAGCAAAAAATACGTCTCTCAATAAACTTAATGCCCTTAATGCTCTTAATGGTAAAAAAAAATCCGCCAAGGAAAAACCTCAACGAAACCTCAAGTTTTCTGCATTTATTTATTCCAAAATACTACAAATAGCTAAAATGTTTATTCTGCGCTTTGCATCAAATTATCAAAACACGGAGATTTTAAACATTTAGTTCATTAAGAGCATTACGTTTTTTCGCGTTGACTTTTCTATCCGAAGCTAACATCAGCAAAAAATCCCATACGTCTCTCAATAAACTTAATGCCCTTAATGCTCTTAATGGTAAAAAAAAAATCGCCTAGAAAAACCTCAACAAAGCCTCAAGTTTCCTCTCATTTCTTTATTCCAAAACTGCTACAAATAGCTAAAATGTTGCTTCTACGCTTTGCATCGGATTATCAAAACATAGAATTTTAAACATTAAGAGCATTAAGAGCATTACGTTTTCGCGCGATTAGTGTTAACTCCGAAGCAAACAACAGCAAAAAATCCATTTACATTTCTCATTAAACTCAATGCTCTTAACGGCAAAAAAAAATCCGCCAAGGAAAAACCTCAACGGACTTTAAATTATAAAAACAACCGTTTACATGTTCCTACGATACTGTCCGCCAACCTCAAACAACGCGCTCGTAATCTGCCCCAAAGAACAAACCTTCGCCGTTTCCATCAATTGCTCAAAAATGTTTTTGTTTTGGATCGCGGCTTCCTGCACGGTTGCGATCAATTCGTCTTCCTTGCCCGCATTCGCTTTGTGCAGATTGTCGAGCATGTTGATCTGATATTGTTTTTCTTCTTCGGTCGCGCGGATGACTTCCATCGGAACAACCGTAGGCGAACCTTTCGAGCTTAAAAACGTGTTCACGCCGATGATCGGGAATTCGCCATTGTGCTTGAGCGTTTCGTAATACAACGATTCTTCCTGGATTTTCGAACGTTGGTACATGGTTTCCATCGCGCCCAGCACGCCGCCGCGTTCCGTGATTCGGTCAAATTCCTGCAACACGGCATCCTCTACCAGATCAGTCAATTCCTCGATGATGAACGAACCTTGGATCGGGTTTTCGTTCTTGGCGAGACCGAGTTCTTTGTTGATGATCAGTTGGATCGCCATCGCGCGACGCACCGATTCTTCGGTCGGAGTCGTGATCGCTTCGTCGTAAGCATTCGTGTGCAACGAGTTACAATTGTCGTAAATCGCGTACAAAGCCTGCAATGTGGTTCGGATGTCGTTGAAGTCGATTTCCTGGGCATGCAACGATCTTCCCGACGTTTGGATATGGTATTTCAACATCTGCGCGCGTTCGTTCGCCCCATATTTGTTTTTCATCGCTTTCGCCCAGATCCTTCTTGCGACGCGTCCGATCACGGCATATTCGGGATCAATGCCGTTCGAGAAGAAGAACGACAAATTCGGGCCGAAATCATTGATGTTCATGCCGCGGCTCAAATAATATTCGACGTATGTGAAACCGTTCGAGAGCGTGAACGCCAATTGTGTGATCGGGTTCGCTCCTGCTTCGGCGATATGGTAACCTGAAATCGAAACCGAATAGAAATTTCGGACGTTGTTCGTGATGAAATATTCCTGGACGTCGCCCATCATTCGGAGCGCAAATTCCGTCGAGAAAATACACGTATTTTGTGCTTGGTCTTCTTTTAAGATGTCGGCTTGAACCGTTCCGCGAACCTGCGTTAACGTAAGTTCCTTTATTTGTTGGTAGACATCGTTCGGCAAAACCTCATCGCCCGTGACGCCGAGCAACATCAAACCGAGTCCGTCGTTTCCTTCGGGCAGATCGCCTTGATATTTGGGGCGTTCGGTTCCGCGGAGTTTATAGATTTCGTTGATCTTGTTTTCAACCGAATCCTGAAGGTTTTGTTCGCGAATGTATTTCTCGCAATTCTGGTCGATGGCCGCATTCATGAAAAACGCGAGCAACATCGGCGCCGGACCGTTTATCGTCATCGAGACCGACGTGAGCGGATGGCTCAGATCGAATCCCGAATACAGTTTTTTCGCATCGTCGAGACAACAGATCGAAACACCGGCATTCCCGATCTTTCCGTAAATGTCAGGTCGCACGTGCGGATCGTTTCCATATAAAGTCACCGAATCGAAAGCCGTCGACAATCGCTTTGCAGGCATTCCTTTCGAAACGTAATGGAAACGCTTGTTGGTTCTTTCCGGTCCGCCTTCCCCGGCAAACATGCGCGACGGATCCTCGCCTTCGCGTTTGAACGGATACAATCCTGACGTGAACGGAAATTCTCCCGGAACGTTTTCCTGTAAACACCAACGCAAAATATCGCCCCAAGCCTCGTATTTCGGCAAGGCGACTTTTGGGATTTGCGTATGCGAAAGCGATTCGGTATGCGTCTGGATGCGGATTTCCTTGTCGCGCACCTTGAATGAATACACGGGATTTTTATATTTCGTGACCTTTTGTTGCCAGTTCAAAACGATTTCCCAGTTGTAGGGATCGAGGTCCATTTTGACGCGGTCGAATTCGGCTAAAAGTAGTTTTAGGAATTCGTTATTTTTATTGTCGTTGTTATTGTTATTGTTTATTGGGTCTGAGTCGAGACCGAATTTTGTCAGCGCAAGTTCGACTCCGCTTACCGACGAAATCGTCTTGTAGATTCCGAAAAGCGTTTGCGCGACTTTTTGCTGCGAGTTCGCGGTCGCGTCGTACTTGCGGTTGTTCTCTGAAATTTCCGACAGGTAACGCGTCCTGCTCGGCGGAATGACGTAGATTTTCTCGCTCATTTCTTTCGAAATCGCAAAAGTCGACTGTAACCCTGACAGGGTCTTTTCTAAAACCTTGTCCATCACCGCTTTATACAACGTATTCATACCCGGATCGTTGAATTGGCTCGCAATCGTCCCGAAAACCGGCAACGTATCCAGATCGGCGTCCCACAATTGGTGGTTGCGCTGGAACTGTTTTTTGACGTCGCGCAACGCATCGAGAGCGCCTCGTTTGTCGAATTTGTTGATCGCGACGAGATCGGCGAAATCAAGCATGTCGATTTTCTCGAGTTGGGTCGCGGCTCCGAATTCAGGCGTCATAACGTAAAGTGAAACATCGGAATGATCCATGATTTCCGTATCCGACTGTCCGATTCCCGACGTTTCAAGAATGATCAAATCGTATTTCGCGGCCTTTAGGACATCAATCGCGTCGGCCACGTATTTCGACAACGCCAAATTTGACTGACGTGTCGCGAGTGAACGCATGTAAACGCGCGGATTATTGATCGCGTTCATTCGGATGCGATCGCCCAAAAGCGCGCCTCCGGTTTTGCGTTTCGACGGGTCGACTGAAATCAATCCAATCGTTTTTTCAGGGAAATCAATCAAAAATCGTCTCACCAATTCATCGACCAAAGACGATTTTCCTGCGCCTCCGGTTCCCGTGATTCCCAAAACAGGTGTCGTTGAACTTTCGTTTTTCTTGCGGATTTCGTTCATTGTCGGCATCGCGACATCGGGAAAATTCTCGGCCGATGAAATCACTCTCGCGATCGCCGGAGCGAATTTTTCCTCCAAATGTTTCGCTTCACCGTTCAATGAATCGCCCACGGGATAATCGGAACGCTTGACCAGATCGTTGATCATGCCTTGCAATCCCATGGCGCGGCCGTCGTCGGGCGAATAAATCCTTTCGATGCCGTATTCGTGCAATTCAGAAATTTCCGATGGCAAGATCACGCCGCCTCCGCCTCCGAAAATCTTGATATGGCCCGCGCCTTTTTCATGGAGCAGGTCGTGCATATATTTAAAGTATTCGTTGTGTCCGCCTTGGTAGGACGTCATCGCGATCGCATTCGCATCCTCTTGGATCGCGGTGTTCACGACTTCTTCGACGCTTCGGTCATGACCTAAATGAATCACTTCGACGCCTGTAGACTGGATGATTCGCCTCATGATGTTGATCGCGGCATCGTGCCCGTCAAACAACGACGCAGCGGTTACTATTCTTACTTTATTGACAGGAATGTACGGTTTTGCTTGTTCCATTTTTAAGGAGATGGGAATATTTGGGGTGCAATTTACGAAAACGATAACTTTAAATGAACAATTGACAATTGATAATTGATAATTGACAGTGGTTTAGAGATAGTGACATTTTGGGTTCGTTAACCTGCCAAGTTTCGTCAATCTTGTGGATTTAGATCGAAACAGCGTCGACTCCGCAGACTCACAAAGTCTTCGAAACTTTCAGTTCAGACAAGTAGTTCGGCGAGTTTTGCGGCTAAAAATGTTTGTTCAAGTCCGAGAAGTTCCTGCCGAAGTTCGAGTTTCATAAGCGTCGTACCGTATGCGGCAACCGAATTTTTTCCCGACAATTTGCTAAACGGCAACGGATTTCGTTCGCCCTTAAAATCGTGTTGCTCGACGAACCCCGACAGTTGCTCGCGGCGCATCGCTTTCGCTTTCTTTTGTTCGGTATCGGCGATCTTTCGGCTCACGGTCATGCGCTGGTAGTCGTTCTCGAGCACAAGTCTTTCGATATGTTTGACCAATAGCGCGCGCTCGTCTTTGCCAGATTCCGCTTTTACATCGGTTTTAGCCGATTGCGCGTGCGCCAGCAACTCCGACATTTTTTGATGCGCCGATACCGGAAGGCTGCGCTTGCCAGTCTCATACAAGGCCAGGACCGGCCGGCTGATGTTGAGCAGCGCCGCCAATTCAAATTGGGTTAGGCCAAGCGATTCGCGTTCGAGAGATTTTTTGCCCATGACGACTATATTGAAACAATTTTTCGACCGATTTACATTTTGTACAACAGTTGAAACAATTTTTATGGAAGGTAATAAAATGTTTCAAATAAATATAAAATACCGGAAATCCGCATCAGACATTGGGTTCAAACCGCGACAATTGCTTCTTGAAATGTTCGGCTGCGGTGGCGAATCCCAATGTCTTTTGAGGCATTGCATTCAACGTCTTCTCTGAATACAGTTTCACCTTTGCCGGGTCGTTCGTGTCGTAATACACTTTTTCGAGTCGGCGTATGAAATGATTGATGATCGTCATCTCGCGACCTTTAAAAGGCATCGGATACGCCAATGTATGATCCTGTAAATCCTCGAACAGCTTTATTTGGGCCACGGTGAATTTGTCGGCGAGCATTTGGCGCGTCGCCTTCACGAGGAACGAATCGAGACACAATTTAAAATCGGGTTCGATCATGAAAACCGTGACGCTGTAAAGCGATTGTTCTTCCATGATGATCAGATGCTTTTGGCCCGCAAGTTCAAAAACATGTGCGAACCAATGCCAGTAAGCCGTTTCGGGCGAGATTTGACCAATGGTTTCAAAGTCAAAATACTTGCAGGTTGCTTTTGAAAGATAGATATTGGTCATTTTACGCTGTTTTCGACGATGGCGATTTCTTCGTCGGTTAAGTTGTAAAGTTGGTAGACGAGTTGGTCGATTTGGGATTCGAGATCTGCGGTTTTCGAATCTGTATTTTCCGTTTTAATTGAAATAATTTGTTTTACGAGTTGTGCTATTTTTTCTTTATCAATAAATGATTTAACTGGAAGTGATTTCGCATTTTCTATTAGGATCTTTTGAAAAAGTTCTTTTTCAATATCGAGATATACGAACTTGTGGTAAAAGTTGACAAGCTTACTGTTTAATAAGGCAAGAACTTCCCATATTGTAATGCCATGTTTTGGGATGACCGCAAATCCAATCTGAGTAAAATATAGAGGTTCATCGGAATATCCCGCGTAAATTTTTGGAGGCTTACCCGATACAATTTGACGAACAATGACTCTAGGTTCTACGAAAAATTTTTCTTCTCTTTTCGCGCCTAACCATTCACCGTATTTTATGTATTCGCCAACTTGATTTTGCACTATGTACGGAATTATATTTTCTCCTTTTATAAGCGGCTTATATATGTCGGAGGTTTTTATTTTTGAATGAAATTCTTTATTCTCTATTATCTCCTTTGTGTGCCCTTTATACTTGTCGTAAGGGGTTATCCCTAGTGAGAAATCAGCTAGCGAACCTAATTCTACGCCGGCATTTAAAACCTTCTCTAAAATCATAGAATACGAGGCTGAAATAAAAATATTAAATTTTGGCTGCGAATAAATTTTCCACACCTCTTTATTTATCTTTTTTTTCAGTTTCAAATCGATATCGTCAATTTTTTCGTCCTTTTGGAAATGTATCGCCTCGCAAAAAGCCGAATTCACGGCCTTTTGAAAATTGATGATAATGGTTTCAACAGTTGCGTCCTCGAACACTTTCTCAGGTAATTTTATAATTTCATAGACTTCTCCAGCAATCATATTTCTTAATTCCTGGTACGATGAATTCATCAAAATAGAGTTCGGAATAATATAGGAAAATTGCCCCAATGGCTTCAAAATAATACGAGCTCTTTCGACAAATGTCGAATACAGGTTTACTCGATTAGTAGACGTTTCGTAATTAGAAAATATGAAATCGACCAAATCTTTTTTTAATTCTTTAATATCGACATAAGGCGGATTCCCAATCACTACATCAAATCCCACAAAATTCCCATCGTTGTCCAAAACCTCGGGGAATTCGAAACGCCATTCGAATGCATTTTCGTAGATCTTGTTGGCCTTGATCTCTTCGATCTCGGCGTCGAGTTTTTTGGTTTCGGTTGCGAGCTTCTCTACTTGTTTGTTCCACGCGGCTTTTTCCTTTTTGCCCAAATCAAAAAGCTGCTGCTGGTTGGTCAGGTTGTAGAGTTCGCCCGAGAGTTTTCGATACTTGAGCAGTTTCGGATCGTTGCCTGAAATCTCGCTTCGGAAATCGCTTTTTATATCGTGGATCAATTTTTCCATCTCGCGTTTCTGCTCCTTGCTTTTGGCGTTGCGGTACGTGTCGACGGCCAATCGGTAACTGTCGATCGACCACTTGCTTTTCTTGAGCGCCTGGCCAAGGTCGGCGTCGATAGCGAATCGGCTCACCAATGAATTCCCGCATTTGATGTTGATGTCGATGTTGGGCAGCGTTTCGAGTTCAGTCGCGTTTTTATAATAGGCATTCTTGAGCAGTTCGATCCAGAGCCGCAGTCGACAGATTTTCACTGAATTCGGGTTGATGTCGACCCCGAAAAGACAGTTCTCGATTATCGTATGTTTTTCATGGAACAGCGTTTCCTGTACGCGCTGGCTTTCTTTGTTTGTCGGGTTGTACTCGAAGAGTTTGCCATCCTCATCGGTCACGATCAACTCATCGTTTACGACTTCCACGTGATATTCCTTGAGGCGTTTGCCGTCGCGGTCCTGCAAAATCTTGAGGTCGTTTTTAATCGAGATCATTTCGTTTAATGCCGACACCAAAAAGTGTCCCGAACCGACCGCCGGATCGCAGATTTTGATCGTGTTTACAATGGAATTGGCTTCGCTTCGATCTTGAATTTTATCGTACAGGTCGTCGATCGTCTCGCAATTCCAGCCTTTAGCCTCATTGAATTTCTGGACTACGGCCTTGCGGATCGTTTCGCGGCACATATACATCGTTATGAAACCAGGCGTAAAGAACGAACCGTCCTTGTAACCGTTAATCTTCTCGAAGATCAAGCCCAGCACCGATGCGTTGACTAGGGTTTTGTTGTCTTCCTGGATTTCTTCCTGCCCTTCGCTCGCGAAATCGTAGGCGTCCAAAAATTTGAACAGATATTCGAGCGTTCCCAATTCGCCCGTGATCTTTTTGCCTTGGTTGTCTTTAAGCACGCTCGTCGAAAGCACGGGAATAGGCTTGTTGTCGCGCAGGTTGCTTATGAGAAGCGTTTGGTGTTCCAGCTCGGTCGGCTCAAAAAGCGAACTGTTCAGGTACGGAACTTTACTATACATCGTTTTTACGTCGTCGTTGCGTTCCTCGTGTTTTTTGGCGAGCACTTGAAAGAACAAAACGTTCAAATCGTCAAATTCCTTGATCTTTTCGAGGTTCAGGAACGCGTAATTCCTGTCGCCTTTGTGATACGTAATGAGTTGGGCCTCGAGTAATTTGAGGAATAATATGCGGTTTACCCAAGTGATAGAGAGTTCGAGCGCAACGTTAAACAAGCGTTCGTCCTGCGTCGCCCCGAATTGTGACGGCTTGTCCAAACGCCCGATCTTATCGAGCGTATCGAGCTGAACGATCGTGTCTTCGAGCAATGTTCCCGAATAACGCTGCCCGGGTTTGTGCCGCTCGATGAGTTTCTTCGCGCCTTCTTTCGTCTCAGTCAACCCGATGATGTGCAGCAATTCGCTGTAAAATCGCTTGTCAAGACTGTTGCTGTCGTTGGCGAACGGAAGTTTGAGCAAGTGTTCGGGCGAAAGCAGTTTAAATAGCGAGATGAGTTTGTTGTCGTCTTTTTTATCGTTGTTGCGCAACGCCTTTTCGTAATCGTGCAGGTCGAAATACGTGAATTGGATGTCGTTGATTACTTGAGCGATGAACGGTTCGGCTATTTGTTTGTAGAAAAAGTCGGTTTTGTTTTCAGACAATCGGCTTTCTTCAAAATCGGTGAATTGCTTTACAAGCGTTTTATTTTGGGCGAAAAGCCTGTCGAAAATCGTCGCGTCGAAAATAAACCATTCGTAAACATTCGTTACGACGAGTTGCTTGACCTCGAGATTTTTGTGGGTGATCCGTTCGCGCAGGTAATACAACACCAATTCCTGCAACGCTTTCGAATTGAGCCTTTTGGTCGAGACCATTTCAGTTTTGTTCGAAAATTTCTTGGCTTCGATAATCACGCCAACGGGAGTTTTCGCCGAATTCCCGATGTGAATCACCTGATCGTTCCTGCCTTTGGTGTTGATGAAATGGCTCGGATCGTAATAGGTTTTCTTGAGGAAATCCATTACGAGGTTTTTGTGGAATTCCTCAGATTCGGAATCGTTTACGTGATCGAGCAGCTGAACGAGATTGGCTTTGAACTTTTCAATATCCGAACGGTTCGGCTTTGCTTTAAGAAACGCTTTATTTAACGCGGCATGCGGTTTTAACTGCTGGATTTCCATTCGGGATTATCTGTGAATTGTGTAGAAACAAATAAACGAAAAATTATATCGAGTAAGGTTCAAGACGTCCAAAATACAACAATGAAAATGGCGCGCCGAAAATGATTATTTGGCCGTTCACGACTTTAAACTCGAAGCACTCCGAATTCTTTTCTCGAGCTTCCACGCAACGACTGCAACGGCTGCCGAAACTACAACCATAACGAAACACATTGCCAAAAAACCCGCCGGATCGTCGTCTTCGCTGTGGAAAATCCTTATGTAAAGTCCCGCCGAGACGATTAGAATACCCAATAATATCGCGCAGATCTTTATGGTCCGCAACATTTTTATTGACGTCATCGTATATAATTTGTTTCGCCCGATTCGGCCCAATAACGAAATCGCGTTGTACAAAGCGACGAAAAAAGCAATGGAAGACACATAGGCGAACAGGATAAACGGATCGGAATAAATGCTCACCAAGTCAAGGTCTTTGGCCCTTCCTTCGATCGTCGGAAGCCAAATCATCATGGCAAGGATGACAAAGCCGACGAACACGAGGACAGCTTGAAGGAATGGAAATGCGAACCTTTTCATAATGTTTTTTCGATGTCTAATTTCGTGAAAAAATTTCAGTCGGCCTATATCGAATTTAGTTCGTAACTTAAACGTACCGCTATGGCTATATTCTGGAAATACCTCAAACCCTATCGCAACTGGATTTTCCTTGCGCTTCTACTCGCGGGAATCGCCCAGGTACTCGCGCTGTATGACCCGATCATATTCGGGCGCATCGTCGACGGCTACGCGCTCGCTCCCGTAAAGGGCGATCTTCCCAACGGCATAATCAAACTATTACTTCTCGCGGTCTCGCTTGCATTGGCCGCGAGGTTGTTCCTGTCGCTCAAGGATTATGTGCTGCGCATGATCGTGCAAAGGTTCGGCATGGATATCTTCAACGAAGGACTGCGGCACACGCTGCGGCTGCCGTTCCAGGAGTTCGAAGACCAGACGAGCGGCGAAATCCTGGCCGTATTGCTCAAGGTTCGCAGCGATACCGAGAAATTCATCACCGCCTTCATAAATGTGCTGTTCTCATCGTTCGTAGGCGTCGGTTTCCTAATGTGGTACGCCATCACCAAACACTGGGCGCTGATTCCCGTGTTTTTCATCGGGTTCGTGGTGCTCGGCGGCATCACGAGCCTGCTGAGCCGATCCATAAAAACCCTGCAACGTTCACTCATGCGACAAAACCGGCAAATGAGCGGCACGATCACCGAAAGCCTTCGCAATATCGAACTCGTGAAAAGTCTAGGCCTTACGTATTCTGAAATCCGACGGCTCAAGGCGCATACGCAGGAAATCTACACATCTGAAATGGCGAAAGTCAGGAAGATGCGCACGTTGAGTTTCCTGCAGGGAACCATCCTGATTTTCCTGAAACAGTCCATCCTTTTCATATTATTATGGCTCATTTTCAAGGACGTGCTTTCAGCCGGCGAACTCATTTCGATGCAGTTCATCTCAACGGCGATCATCGGGCCATTGCAGGATTTGGGCAACATAATCGTCTCGTGGCGCGAAGCTGAGACGGCACTCAACATGCTCAATGACATTCTCGAAAAACCCGTGGAATACAGTCCAAAAGATTGGGTCGACACCGGCGTGCTGACGCGACTCAAATTCGACAACGTTGTTTTCAGGCACAGGAACGCGTCGTTCAACGCCATCCAGAATATATCGTTCGAGGCGAAACTGGGCGACACTTTGGCGTTCGTCGGCCCGTCGGGATCTGGAAAATCGACGCTCGTGAAGCTGCTGGTCGGGTTGTATCGCCCCGTCGAAGGCGACATTTTTTACGACGGCGTTTCCATACAGGATTTGCGCTACAACCGGATCCGCAGGCAAATGGGATTCGTAACCCAGGATACCCAATTGTTTTTTGGCACGATCCGCGAAAACCTGTTGTTCGTAAAACCCGATGCGACCGAGGCCGAGATGCTCGCCGCGATGGAAAAAGCCTCGGCCACGACGGTATTGGCGAATGCGCCTGACGGACTCGATACGATTCTTGGCGAAGGCGGACGCAAACTTTCAGGTGGTGAAAAACAAAGGCTGTCGATCGCGCGGGCGTTGCTGCGAAATCCGCGGTTGTTGATATTCGACGAAGCGACGTCGGCACTCGATTCGATCACCGAGGAACAGATCACCAAAACGATACGCGAAATCTCGGCCGACCGCCAGCAAATGACGATCCTGATCGCGCACCGCCTTTCGACGATCATGCACGCCGACACGATTTACGTGCTCGAAAAAGGCCGCATCATCGAACACGGCAACCACGAGCAATTACTTGAATTAAAAGGACTGTATTTTGCTTTGTGGCGACAGCAGATCGGTGAGCGCAAAAAGTGATTCGGTTCCCTATGATATTATGTAAATCTGGTTCCTAAAACTGCAACGTCGACATTTCAGGTGCAGCGTAACTTGCGCAAAAAACACCCAATGCCACTTCACTCCTATCAAGCCAGCGACCTCGAAAAGATCTTCGCGTCAATCGAGAAAAACGGAAAAGGTTACCGATTGCTGTACCAACTTCCCACGGGCGGCGGCAAAACCGTGATCTTTGCTGAAATCGCGAAACGTTTCATCGAACGCTACCAAAGCAATGTAACCATTCTGACGCATCGCAACGAACTGTGCAACCAAACCGCCAGGACGTTGAAAGCCGCGGGCGTGAAGAGTTGCGTCGTCAAGAGCGGCAGCCGCGTGCTTAAGACGCGCGAATGTGCGTGCGTGGTCGCGATGGTGGAAACGCTCAAAAATCGGATCAAGAACAAAAAAGTCCACATCGATAACGTGGGGCTTGTCATCATAGACGAGGCGCATCACAATTCTTTTCGGAAACTGCTCGACAAATTCACCGACGCCATCATCATCGGCGTCACGGCCACGCCTTTAAGTTCCGACAAAAGCCTGCCGCTCAATGAAGCGTACGATAGTTTGATCGTCGGGGAAAGCATCAAAAATTTGATTTCGAACGGCTTCCTGTCAAAACCCAAATCGATCGCGTACGACATGGATCTGCAGTCGCTTTCGACCGGTCCCGGAGGCGATTTCACGGTGAGTTCATCTGACGCGCTGTACACCACGCCCGCGCTGTTGCAGTTGCTCGTCAAGGCTTATGAAACCAATGCAAAAGGAAAAAAGACGCTTATTTTCAACAACGGCATCGCGACGTCGAAACAAGTTTTTTATGCGTTCCGCGAGCTTGGTTATCCGATCCGACATCTCGACAATCGCGATTCGCCCCACGAACGGGCCGAAATACTCAAGTGGTTCAAGCAAACTAAGGACGCGATCCTCACATCGGTGTCGATCCTCACGACCGGTTTTGACGAACCGACGGTACAAACCGTGATACTCAACCGCGCGACCACTTCGCTCACGTTGTTCCATCAAATGGTCGGTCGTGGATCGCGAAAACTCCCTTCAAAAAAAACCTTCATGATCATAGATTTAGGTAACAATACAGAGCGTTTCGGCGAATGGAACGACGAGTTGGACTGGCAGCGTATTTTCGAAAGGCCACAAGATTTTTACGCCCAATTAAAGTTAGCGGCCTCGCCTGACGGTGCCAGAGAAAGCGCGATGAATGCCGCACTGCGCGCCAAGTTTCCAAATTCGCTTGAAGTCGGTTTCGACATGGCCGAAGCGTTCCAGGCCGCAACCCGTGAAGATCGCCCGCACAAGACGGCAATCGAAGCCGCGATCCGCCAACATGCCGCGATGTGTCTCGAAAACGGCGATTCCATTAGCGAGGCATTGTCCTTGGCCGAAGATCTCGCACCTGAAATCCTGTTGCGGACGCGCGAATATGCCAAATATCTCGACAAACCAACGAAGAGTTACCGCGATTGGCTCGCCGACGATTATGCGCGTCGTTTGGAAGGCATGGTCAAACGCATGTTCGCGAAGGTGAAATCGGTGGCGTAGTTCTCAGTTTTTTACCGAGTCGATCATTCGTCGGGTTCGGTTCCCGTCGTATTGGGTTTGACGTTGCCAGGCGGATTGCTGCTTTTGGTGTCGATGGTGTCGGCCTGCGAAATACTTGCCGACCCGACTTTCTTGGTTTGAGCAGGTTCTTGCGTGGGAACTGATGGATTGCTTTCTTCGGTATCGGAATTATCAATGTGCGAATACCTGCAGGAAGTCAACGTCAGCAATGCCAACGCCGCGGTCGCTATAAGTCTTCTGGAATTTTTCATGACGTGTTGTTTTATTGTTCCGTCGCAAGTTAGAAATCGATGGCGAGCGACTCATTATAACATTGACAGCGTTACTGGTACGATTTGTCGTGTATTTTATTTCATCGGAAAAAACGCCGGAAATACGCGTCATCGGTATGATGCGAGCCGCCACGTGAAATCATATACGCCTGATTTCAAATCCTGTAACGTGTCCCGAATCCGTAATCCGAACTTTGTAAATGGAAATAATTCCTTGAACGCCACATAAATTCGATATTATGAAAAAGTTAATCATTGGCTGCTGCATGCTGTTTTGTATAGGAGTTGCATCGGCTCAAACCGACAGCACGCGTACGACAACCAAGAAACCAAAAACCGAAACCAAGGCGAAAACGAAACAGACATGGTCTGAAAAGACCAGGACGACCGAATCGGACCTGCCCAACGACGCGAACAAGAAACCGGCAACGGGCTACACGACATCGTCAGGTTCGACGCCCGGAAACACGAACAGCGGAACGCCTACGACGTCGCCATCGACGGCAACCAACCCGACCAGAAAAATCGATTGATAAAAAAAACGAGGATCATACGTCCTCGTTTTTCGTTTGTATTTTAATGTCGCATCAGGCTTTCATGAGTTTCAAAAGCCCCGCGGTAACCAATGCGCCGAATACGTAATAGCCGACAGTCAAACCTTGTTTTTGTGTCGTGTCGGCGACCGGTGCGTCATCCAATCCCATCGGTTCGGGAAGTGTGACCGCTCCTACTCCGGCGGCAATTCCCATTGCGATCGCCCGCGGCCAAAGGTTCTTCGCGCCGCCTGCTCCGATCGTGGCAAAATACATGGTGTTGCTCACGATATCCGCCCCGAGCGTTGCCGCGTATAAATTGTCTTCTCCTTGAATTTCGTCGGCTCCTGCGGCATCGAGGCTTTTTTGGAGCGCTTCTTCACCGACGAGATCGATCCCTGCTTTCGCGGCGCGAACCGTGAATTCCTTGTGCATGCTGTTCGGAAGCACGACGTACACGATGTCGATGTCCTTGTTATTGGCGATTTCGTCGAAATTTTTGTAGTCGTAGATATTGGCTTCGGGAATGTTGTATTTCTTTTTCCAGGCTTTCGCTTTCGACGGCGTCCCGGTTACGATTCCGACGAGTTTCACGTTCTTGGTCTGCTCGAGTGCGGGTGCCAATTGTTGGGACGAGTAACCCCCGAGGCCGATGAGCGCCAGTCCAAGCGGTTTTGCCGTCGACGCTGACGTCTGCTGGGCGAATGTTGCGAGGCTCGGCGTAACGATCGTAGCGGCAATCGCCAATCCCGAATGTTTTAGGAAGTCGCGTCTTGTGTTTTGCTGTATCGGATTTTCCATTTGATAAAGTGTTGCGAGGTGATTTCATTATAAAAAAGACGCCTGGGGATGGCGCCTTTTCATAGCAATTCTTCCCATTTTCAGGAAAGGGTAAACACAGGAATCACTCCCTGTTTTTGGTCGGGCCGCCGGGATGGTCTTTCGATTCGTCTTCGTCAGGCCAGTCGTCGGCCTGTGGTTTCGCGAATCCCGCGTTTTGCTCGCTTGGACTCGATTCTTCGGCGTTTTGGAAAGAGCCTGGATTTTTTGCGTCGGCATTTACCGATGTCTGTTCGCTGTCGTATCCCATTATATTTTTAAAACTCGACTCCTGGTCTTGTGATTTCCCGTTCGGGTTATTTTGATTTTCCATGATTTCTCTTCTTTGTTTTTATAAAGTTACGATCGGCGCGAGCGAGACATTTTACATTATTCTCGTAAAAATGTGACGGTTTATTGCCGATGAGTCTTGAGTTAAATGATGCAACAAAATCCCCGAAAGCCAAAACCCCAAAACCCTCATTCGAAACTATCTTCACCGAATGCAAACACGACACATCGGAATCATTGGCGGCGGACCTGCCGCTCTTTTTATGTTCAAACGGATTATAGCCGCGAAACGCAAAGACGTCACGATTTCCATCTTCGAAAAAAACGACAAGCTCGGCGCAGGATTACCCTACAGCGATTTGGGTGCGAACCCTGAACACGTGACCAACGTCTCCGGAAACGAAATTCCCGAGATACATTCCAGCGTCCGCGAGTGGCTTTCGACCTGCCCCGCGTCCCTGCTCAAAATGTACGGCATCGACCTTGAAAAATACAGCGACTATAAAGTGTTGCCACGATTGTTGTTCGGGCGATACCTGAGCGACCAATTCAAAATGTACCTCGACGAATCGGCTAAATTCGGATTGAAAACAAACGTACATCTCAATACGAACGTCGAAAATGTGATACCGACGGCCGACAAAAAATATTCGGTCATCACCAATCACGGCGACTATCCCGTCGATGAACTCGTCATCTGCACCGGGCATTACTGGCCTAAGAAGAAAGCGTTGCCCGACAATTTTTTCGATTCGCCTTATCCGCCGTCGAAACTGCTGATACGCACGAATCATCCCGTGGCGCTCAAAGGCGCATCGCTTACCGCAATCGATGCGATCCGGACACTCGCCCGACACAATGGAAAATTCACCGACGACAATGGAAAACTCTCGTACAAAGTCGACAAGGAAAGCAATCATTTTAAGATCGTCATGCATTCCCGAAACGGATTGTTGCCTGCGGTGCGTTTCCATCTGGACGATCCGCACTTGTTCCGACAACCTGTGCTCACTGAAGAAGAACTCGCGGCGCATCGGTTGGCGAACGACAATTTCATTTCGTTGGATTTTATTTTCGAGAAGAACTACAAAGACCTTTTCATCGAAAAAGATCCTGAACTATATAACAAAATCAAGGATTTGTCGCTCGAAGGATTCGTGGACATGATCATGAAATCGCGGGAGAACATCGATCCGTTCGACTTGTTGAAAGCCGAATACGACGAGGCCGAAAAATCGATGAAACGCCACGAATCGGTAATCTGGAAAGAGCTTTTGGCCGTGCTGAGTTTTACGATGAATCCGCCCGCGAAGTATTTTTCGGCCGAGGACATGATCAGGCTGCAATCGGTGCTCATGCCGTTGATATCGATCGTTATCGCGTTCATTCCCCAAAGTTCGTGCAAGGAATTGCTCGCGCTCCACGACGCCGGCATACTCGAGTTCGTGACCGTGGGATTTGACAATTCGATGGAACCTCATCCAAAAGGCGGCGCAATCATTACGTACAAAGACGAACACGGAAACGAAAAAGAAACCCATTTTAAGACATTTGTCGATTGCACGGGACAACCGCATTTACCGTACGAAGATTTTCCGTTCAACGGCCTGCTCGAGTCGAAATCGTTGCGTCGGGCGTTGCTTCGGTTCGCATCCCACGAAAAAGCGCAGGAGTACGCCTTGCAGCATCCGGACAACATTGTAAGAACCGAAGGCGAGATCTTTTTGAAAGTTCCCGGCGTGGCGATCAACGACCATTTCCAGGCAGCCGACGAATATGGCGCCTACATTGAAAATCTGTACGTCATGGCCGTTTCGCATCTCGGCGGTTACAATCCTGATTACAGCGGACTGGATTTCTGTGAGGCGGCGTCTGAAAAGATTGCCGAGGTGTTGTTGCAATAGCCGGAGCGCACGAAACTGTGTAATAGTATAAAAATAACACCGATTCGAATTCATCTCCATACACGACTTGCACGATTTTCATGTTAACCTTTATTTTTAGGATACGCACGCCAAAATGACCGAACTTAGGGATAACTCAACCAAGATTTACCATGCCCGACATAAAAAAACACGACATAACGCTAACCGTAAACACGACAGCATATCCGCTTAGCATATTCCCTTGGGTTTCGCTGCTCGACACGTTGCGCGACAAAATCCATCTTACGGGAACCAAAAAGGGCTGCGATCATGGACAGTGCGGCGCATGTACCGTTTTGTGCGACGACGAACGTATCCTGAGTTGCATGACGCTGGCAGTGATGAAGAACGGAAGCGAAATCACGACGATCGAAGGTTTGGCCGACGGAGAAAAACTACATCCGCTGCAAACGGCCTTCATCGAACACGACGCGTTCCAATGCGGCTATTGCACGCCCGGACAAATCTGCAGCGCGGTTGGAATGTTGAACGAAGGAAAAGCAAAAACGCGTGAGGAAGTCAAGGAACTCATGAGTGGAAACCTGTGCCGATGCGGCGCGAACGCAGGCATAATCGACGCTATCATGGACGTTAAAAAACAGACGCGATGAACAACTTTAATTACGTACAAGCAAACTCTATTGCCGATGCTTCAAAAACGGTCAGCCCGAATTACGACGCGATGTTCGTGGCAGGCGGAACGAACCTCATCGACCTTTGGAAATACGACATTTTACATCCCGAGATTCTCGTCGATATCAACCACATAAATTCCGATAACAAGATCGTTGAAATCGAAAATGGCGTCCGAATAAGTGCGTTTGCGACGAACGCCCAAACCGCCTACCACGAACTCATCGAACAAAAATATCCGCTGTTGTCGAAAGCGATTTTGGCGGGTGCGTCGGCCCAGATCCGAAACATGGCGACGAACGGCGGCAACCTGCTGCAAAAGACGCGTTGTTATTATTTTTACGATCCGACGGTTCCGTGTAACAAGCGCGAACCGGGTTCGGGCTGTTCGGCCATGAACGGACAAAACAGGATGAATGCGATTCTGGGCACGAGCGAACATTGCATCGCGGTTTTTCCGTCAGACATGTGCGTGGCGTTGGCGGCGCTCGAAGCCGTGGTGAACGTCTCGGGTGTGAATGGCGACCGAAGAATCCCGTTTCGCGATTTCCATAGATTGCCCGGAGATACGCCCAACGTCGACAACAACCTTGTCCATGGCGAAGTCATCACGTCCATCGATTTGCCTTCTGAAGGTTTCGCTTCGAATTATTCGTACCTGAAACTTCGCGACCGACATTCGTATGCATTCGCGCTCGTTTCAGTCGCGACGGGATTGCAACTCAATGATAACGTGATCGAAAAAGCACGCATCGCACTCGGTGGCGTCGCGCACAAACCGTGGCGAGTCGTCGAGGCCGAGGATTTTCTCGTCGGAAAGGCCGCCACACGCGAGAATTTCGCACAGACTGCCGAGATGATTTTGGCCGGAGCGAAAGGTTTCGGGCACAACGACTTCAAGATCGAACTCGCGAAGAAAGCGATCGTCCGGAACGCGATGATGGCGCTGAAACCTGAAACACAATTGCCGGGCGCGAAACCGTCGGCCTAAAAATTAACTCCGAAATCATGTCAGCACAACCCTACGTCGGACAACCCGTAAATCGCCTCGAAGGAAAACTCAAAGTAACGGGCGCAGCCAAATATGCCGCCGATTACGACGTTCCCGATTTACTCATCGGATATGTCGTGAACAGCACGATCACGAAAGGAAAAATCCTCAAGATCGACACGTCGGCGGCGAAAGCGCTCGATGGCGTCGAGGAAATTTTCACGCACGAAAACCGTCCTTCGCTCGCATGGCTCGACTTGCAATATGCCGACATGGACGCGCCTCCTGGAACCGTTTTCAAACCGCTCGACAACAATAAGATCGTCCACAACAACCAACCGATCGCGCTTGTCGTGGCAACCGATTTCGAAACCGCGAGATATGCCGCGACCTTGATAAAGATCGAATACGAGGAAGAAGCGTTCGAAACGTTTCTCGGCAGCAATCTCGACAAAGCCCGAAAACAGAAAAAAGGACTCGCCACATTCCTAAAACCGCCACCGCCCAAACCTACGGGCGATTTTAAAAAAGCGTACGAATCGGCGGCGGTCAAAGTTTCGGCAACATACAAACATGGCACGGAACATCACAACCCGATCGAATTGTTCGCGACCACGACCGTGTATGAAGGCAACGGCAAGCTCACGATCTATGACAAGACGCAAGGCACAGTAAACGATCAATTGTACGTCGCCAATGTTTTCGGACTGCATTACAAGGACGTCCGAATTTTGGCACCTTTCGTCGGCGGCGGTTTCGGATCGGGATTGCGGCCGCAGCATCAGCTGTTCATGAGCGTGATGGCGGCTCTGGAACTCAAGCGGAACGTGCGCGTTGTGCTCGACAGGAAACAGATGTTTTCGTTCGGGCACAGGCCGCAGACGCATCAGCAGTTGAAGTTCGGTGCTCTCGAAGATGGAACGATTACGGCGATGAATCATTCGGCGATCGGGGAAACTTCGACCTACGAGGATTACGCCGAAATCGTCGTGCCGTGGAGCCACAAATTATATCCTGCCCAAAACACCTTGTTCGAATACAAACTGGTGCCGCTCGATTTGGCGACGCCACTCGATATGCGCGCTCCGGGAGGTTCGACGGGAATGCACGCGATCGAATGCATGATGGATGAACTCGCATATGAATTGAAAATGGATCCATTGGAATTGCGCGTGAAGAATTATTCCGACGTCGATCCGTCGACCAAAAAACCGTTCACGAGCAAGGCGTTGAAGCAATGCTATCTCGACGCGGCGAAGAAATTCGGATGGGAAAATAGAAATCACAAACCCGGCAGCATGACGCGCGGCAATAAGCTCATCGGATACGGAATGGCGACGGGAATCTGGGACGCATATCAATTTCCGGCGAGAGTCGAAGCGATGATTTCGGCCGATGGAAAATTGAAGATCGGCAACGCAACGACCGACATCGGGACGGGAACGCTGACCGTCATGACACAGATCGCCGCCGATGAACTCGGGCTCGAACTATCGGACGTGACGTTTGAATATGGCGACAGCAAGCAACCGTTTTCGATGTTCCAGGGCGGATCGGCCATTACTTCGTCGACAGGTTCGGCAATCGTGGTCGCGGTAAAAAAACTCAAGGAAAAACTGCTTAAAAAAGCGAAGAAAGCTGACGGTTCTTTTGATGACGCGAAGATCGATGACGTCGTATTTAAACAAGGCGCGTTATTTTTGAAGTCCGATCCATCGGTTGGGATTTCGTTCGTGGACATCATCGCATCGAACAAAGGCAAAGAAATCAAAGTCAAAAAAATGACCGGCCCCGACGTATTGAAACTCAAGGATTACAGCATGGCGACGCACAGCGCTGCATTTGTCGAAGTCGAAGTCGACAAGGAACTCAAGACGATCACGGTCGTTCGCGCCGTTTCGGGAATCGCGGCCGGAACCATCATCAATCCAAAAACCGCGACCAGCCAAATAAAGGGTTCGATGATTTGGGGCATCGGGAAAGCGCTTCACGAGGAAACCGTGCTCGACGAAAATCTGGGAAAATATATGAATATGAATTTAGGCGAGTACCACATTCCCGTTCACGCCGATATACCTGAACTCGATGTGATTTTCGCCGATGAAAAAGACGAACTAATAAACGAATTGGGAATCAAAGGTGTCGGTGAGATCGGACTCGTCGCGATTCCTGCGGCGATTTCCAACGCGATTTTCCATGCTACGGGAAAACGCGTGAATGATTTGCCGATTCATTTCGACAGGCTTTTGGATGAATGATCACAACACGTCCAAAATCGAAAAAGCAAGCCGTGCCTTGCGGAACAATTACTCCGGAAGTGTCGCGATGATTTGGTCGGGTATCCTATCGAAACCCGCGAAACTGAACGGTTTTATGATAAACGCACAGATTTCCAATTCGATACATATTGCCTGATACGTCGGATTTGTCGATGTCGAATATACGAACCTGGGAATTTTACGCAGTTCGGAATCCTTAAAAATTTCCTGTAAAGCCGTGATTCCGTCCATAATCGGCATATTGATATCGGTAAGTATGATATCTGGAAAAGCGTTTAAGCCATCGCGTAGGAAATCGAGTAATTCCTGGCCATTACTGACCAAATCGACTTTTTTGAAACCATTGTGTTTTTCGAAACATGTTTGCATGACCTCGCGGTCATCTTCGTCATCCTCGGCAATAAGAATGTGCAAGTCAGCCTTTTTTTGCATCTATGATAAATTCTTCGGGGAAATATAACAAAAAAGTACTGCCCGATCCCAGAACACTTTCAACTTCTATTTTTCCTTGGTGGTTGTCCATTATCTTTTTACAGATCGCAAGACCGATTCCATTACCTGAATACTCGTTCTTGTTGTGCAACCTTTTAAAAATAGTAAATATTTGCGAAAGATAACTTTTGTGCATTCCGATGCCGTTGTCGGATACGCCGATTCCTTTGAACTTCGCGCCATTCTCGGACACGACCTTCAATGGCCTGATTTCTATCGTCGGATTTTCAACCTTGCGATATTTTATGGCATTTACGATCAGATTGGAAAACAGTTGACGCATCTGAACCTCAGAACCTGAAATCACCGGAAGTTTTTCGTAATGAATGACCGCGTTATTTTCTTTGATGGAAATTTCGAGATCCTCGAGCACATCGCGCAAAACTGCGTTAAGATCAACTTTATTCGCCTCGTCACTGAAATTCGTGAAGGCGTACTTGACGATATCGTCGAGCAGGGAATTCAACCGGAACGCCGAAGCGTTGACTATTCCCAATGATTTTATGTCCCTTTCAGTAAGTGTTTCGCCGAGTTTTTTGTCGACTTCAGAAACGTATGTGATTATTTTTCGCAGCGGCTCTTTCAAATCGTGGGAAATCACGTGGATAACCTGTTCGAGATTCGTATTGGTATGATGGAGTTCCTCGATGTTCGCCTGCAACTTTTGCTGGTAATCCAACAGCGCTTTTTCCTGTTTTTTCTTGTCGGACAAATCAGTGACCACGATGC
The DNA here is from genome assembly GCF_004211145.1 of Flavobacterium sp. Classification (GTDB taxonomy): domain Bacteria; phylum Bacteroidota; class Bacteroidia; order Flavobacteriales; family Flavobacteriaceae; genus Flavobacterium. The sequence continues at coordinate 109,629 of NZ_SEBS01000008.1, forward strand.
CGATGGCGGGAACGAACGGGTTGAGGTCGGTCAATGAAAGATATACGGGAAGCTGGTGGTCGTTTATGTAAAGAAAGAGTTCGGTTTTGATCGGTCCGTCCTGCAATCGCGAAAGGAAATCCGAAAAAATTTCAGGTGTTTCCAAAAAATCCGAAAAGTTCTTGCCCGCAATCTCTGTCGACGGCACCCCTACCAATTTCGCAAAATATTCGTTGGCGTACAAGATCAAACCCGTGTCGCTGATGCTCAACGCGCCTTCGCTGAACTTTTCGATCAATACCCTGTACGTATAGTCGGCGGTTTGAATAGCAAATATTTGCGGATTTCCGGTGTCGTCGCTCACAACGAGCGCATCGACTGCGCCTTCACGTATCGAATCGATGATTTGGGTCGCATCTTGAAGTTGCTGCTCCAAATCGACTTTTTCTCGCTCGAGTGCTTTTATGTAATCTTCCCTGTTCGTCATGTCAAGCTCCATCATGTTATTCCCAGGTAGTTGAGCACTTTTTCTTTGTTCGACAAATCGCCCACCAACGTTCTGATGGGATGTGGCTCGATTCGTATGAGTGTCGGAATGGCAACGATCCCGAATTGGACGGCCATCGCCTTTTCATTGCCGATGTCGATGATCTGAAAATTCGCGTGATCCTTAAGGTATTCATTATAGATCGCATTGAAATTCTCAATTGCCGCCAACGACTTGATCGACATTCCAGAAACAAATAGAATGAATTCGTGTTTGCCTCCCGATGGTTGGCCAGGATCGATATCTTCGGCCCCGGTTACGATAACGGTTTGATATTAAGGCCTACCAATACGCGCTCCTCATTGGATAAGTCACCGATGATCTTGCGGATCGGCTCCGGAAATTTTCGCACCAACGTTGGCACGGCAATGATTTGGTCGCCCTCGGCCAATTTTGGATTTTTGAGCAAGTCGATAATCTCGATGCTGTAAATACCTTTCAAGTGTTCCTCGGCATACATCTTAATGTTGCTGAGTGCCTTAATGGATTTTGGGGTTTGGCCCGCTATGTAAAGCAGCAACTGCCACTCTTTTACTTGTTTTTTCATTTGTAGGTTGCGGTAAGATTTGGTTACCGCGTTAAATGTCGCTGTTCAGGCTTTCCTCGATCGAATCGAACTCGCTCCTCAATGCAAGGATAGCTGCCTCAAGGACTTGCCTTTTCCGTTCGATTTCCCTGACGTTTCGCTCCTGTGAAACTTGTTTTTTGCGTTTGCTCTCTTCTTTGCTTTTTTGATGCGACTGTCGGGCAGCTCCGGTAAGAATACCTTTCGGGCCGATCTGCACATCGAGCAGTTCTATGCCGCTTTTGCGAATCACGAACTCGCGCACTTGATTCGAATGGCCCAAGCCTCTCGCTTTGATGATAAATATGCCGCGGTTCCTTTCGCCAAGACCTTCCATGTCACGAACTGTGATCCAGGTATCCACTAATGACGACACCGATTCTTCAGCAAGGTCCGGTCTCGAATTATCGGTCTGTTTGCTCAGCGACGTAAATAAAGCGGTTATGTTGCTGAATTTTAGCATATCGATGAGGCGCACCAACATCGATCTGACTTCCTGCTCGCTTCCTACTGAAATCAAATTGCTTATCGGATCGATGATCACCGTCGTAGGCTGAAACTCCTTTATGACTTTTCGAAGGGTCAGCAAATGCAATTCCAAGCCGTTTAGCGACGGACGCGAGGAATGGATTTCCAAAAGTCCTTTCTTGACATGGATATTCAGGTCGATGCCGATCGAATTCATGTTTCGGATCAACTGCTGCGGCGACTCTTCAAATGCGAACATCGCGACCTTTTCACCTTTATTGCATTGTTCGTTGGCGAAATAACAGGCCACCGTTGTTTTAGCCGTACCTGCCGTACCTGAAATCAGGATATTGCTGCCACGATAAAAGCCGCCGCTGTCGAACATCGCATCGAGACCGGGAACGCCCGTGGAAATAATTTCCGATGAAACCTGATTGTCTAATTTCAGCGATGTGATCGGCAGTACCGATATGCCGTTCTCGTCTATAAGAAAAGGATATTCGTTCGTGCCGTGCGTAGATCCGCGATATTTTACGATTCTCAAACGTCTCGTCGACACTTGTTCGATGACGCGATGATCCAGGATTATCACGCAATCTGAAACGTATTCTTCAAGTCCTTGACGCGTCAATGTCGCTTCGCCCCGCTCACCGGTAATCACGGCGGTCACACCTTTTTCCTTGAGCCAATGAAACAGGCGGCGCAATTCGGCACGCAGCACGCCTTGGTTGTCAAGACCTGCGAAAAGCGATTCTATGGTATCGAGTACGACGCGCGTCGCCTTTACCGTATCGATCGCATAACCCAGGCGAATAAAAAGGCCGTCGAGGTCGTACTCACCTGTCTCCTCAATCTCGGAACGCTCGACGCGAACATGATCAACTACTAATTTCTTGTCTTTTTTTATTTTCTCGAGATCGAATCCTAACGATTTGACGTTCTGTGAAAGGTCGGCCGACGGTTCTTCAAACGACATGAACACGCCGTTTTCTCCATAATCGGTTATTCCCTTAATGAGAAATTGCATTCCCAACAGTGTCTTTCCACAACCTGCTCCTCCACAAATAAGTGTAGGCCTTCCCTTGGGAAATCCGCCTTCAGTTATTTCATCAAGTCCTTCCACACCTGTCGGCGTTTTTGGGAATTGGAATTTTTTTTGAGTTTTATTTTTTATCTCCTTCGGCACGTTTCATCGTTTAATAAGAGTAAATATAGTTTTTTGAAATAAAAATCAATTGCAATTGCATTCTAATTTAGGTATTGTTTAAGAGTATAATTATTCTTGTAAAACAGAATCTTCATGCAATATTGGATACTGCAATTAAAAACGAATGGATTGATGGCTTGATCCTGAAAAAATCAAACTCGGACTCCAAAACTCGACGGTACCGGAACCTTCGAAACGCCAAAAAGTCGATCTTCAAAATAATCTGAGATCGTTGATTATTCCTGGAAAAATAATCTGCGTATATTCGGATCTCAACAGCGTGGGATGAAGGGATTTTATTCGTTTTTTTTGATGTTCGTTTTCGCTTCGTGCCTTTCGCAAGACGTCGAGCACAAAGGTTTCGCATTCTCTCCGGGCGTAATTCTGCAACGCGAGGTTTTCGCCGAAGCCAACATCACCTACGGCACGATCGTATCGAACAAGATGATGATCGGGATTTCAGGCGTTCGCGTGGGCGTCGAATCGAATCTCAAAAGCGGTGACGACTTTACGATCGCGCCGAAAATCGGATGTGAAGTCGCAATGACATTCCTCGCTATGCGCGCGACGGCCGTGCACTATTTCCAAAACGGAAACAACGAATTCCGGTTAGTGCCTGAAGTCGGGATTTCGATGGGCGGCGCGATAAATCTGACGTACGGTTATGGTTTCCGATTCCAAAAGGCCGAGATCGCGAACCTTTCCCAACATCGGCTTTCGCTGACCTTGAACATCAACCAAACCCTGTTCGAAACCTTGGGATTGAGCGTCATGAAATTTTAATCCCGCAATTGTCAATTGTTAACTATTAATTATTAATTCCCTGGAACGATAATTGGTAAATTGCGCGAAAATCAAACATCATGAGAAAATTAGTTGCGCTCGCCCTGTTCCTCCCGTTTATTTCAAATGCCCAAATCGACGGACTGATCAACAAAGCCAAAGACGCCGTTTCAGGTAAGTCGGCTTCGACTTCGACCTCGACATCGGGCTTCGGAAACCTCGACATCGCATCGGCACTCAAGGAAGCGCTCGACAAAGGCATCGACAAACAAGTCACGAAACTCACGGCCACCGACGGTTTCTATAAAAACGCATCGGTTAAAATCCTGTTTCCCGAAGAACTTCAAAAAGTCGACAAAGCCTTGCGTAAGGTCGGTTTGGGAAGTCTCGCCGACGAAGGCATCAAATCGTTGAACCGCGCCGCCGAAGACGCCGTGAAAGAATCCACTCCGATTTTCGTGAACGCCGTCAAGCAAATGAGTTTCACCGACGCCAAGACGATTTTGATGGGAAGCAACAACGCCGCGACGACCTATCTGCAAAAAACGACGAACAAGCCGTTGTATGATAAATTCAGCCCCGTCGTGGCATCGTCGATCGGAAAAGTCGGTGCCGACAAAGTCTGGGCAACCATCATCAAGAAATACAATTCCCTGCCGCTCGTCCAAAAAGTCAATCCCGACATCAACGATTACGTGACCACGAAGGCGCTTGAAGGCGTTTATAAGATGATCGCGGTCGAAGAAAAAGACATTCGTACGAATCTTGGTTCAAGAACTTCAAATTTGTTGCAGCAGGTTTTTGCGTTGCAGGATAAGAAATAGTGCTTGAGCGAGGAATCGGTTCGAAAGACGAACTATCTTCGAAACGCTATTTTTAAACATTGAGAACATTAAGAGCATTAAGTTCATTGAAAACATTTTTCATGAACTTAATGCTTTTACTTTTTAAACCGTAATGATTTTTATGCAATCCATCAACGCGAACCTTAACTTTCTTAACTGCCTAAATTGTATAGAATTAGCAAAATAAAACTATTCGTAATCCAACCGAAAACTCAAGCCAAAAAATCCTTAAAAACGCTAAGTTCGCCGCAACGCAATCTTAATGAACTCAATATTCTAAATGCTCTTAATGTTCAACTCTTTTGCCATTCGCGAAATTCACCATACAAATGTCTCCATTCGCAAATTTCATTCGTTGTCAGGGACCAAGAATATTAATCCCAACCCCTTAACTTTCCTTAACTATCTTAATTGTAAAAAAATAAGGTCATTGCGAAAATCTCCTGATTCGAATTTCATTCATTGTCGTAAAACCAAATGAACATCAAACCCGAAAACCCTTAACTTTTCTTAACTATCTTAATTGTAAAAAATCTCAATTGTAAAAAGCAAATCTGTAAAAAATAAAACTTAAGTGTAAAACAAAAACGACAAGCCTCTTTACCTTTATACAAAACTCAAATCATGAAGAAAATCCTAACCGTCCTATCCATTCTCCTACTCTCAAGCTGCGCCGAACTCCAACAAGTCGCCTCACAATATCCCCAAACGTCTGGCGTACTCTCAAACGCCGACATAGCCGCCGGGCTCAAGGAAGCGCTCAACAACGGCATCGACAAAGAAGTTTCCAAACTCACCGCCACCGACGGTTTCTTCAGGAACCAAGCCGTGAAAATCCTGCTCCCGCCCGAATTGCAAAAAGTCGAGAAAGCGATGCGTAACATCGGCCTGGGCAGTTTGGTCGACGACGGCATCAAGTCACTCAATCGCGCGGCCGAAAACGCCGTAAAAGAATCAACTCCGATTTTCGTCGACGCCGTTAGACAAATGACATTCACCGACGCGAAAAACATTTTACTCGGTTCCGACGATTCAGCGACATCATACCTACAAACCAAAACGACTTCGCCCTTGTACGCGAAATTCAACCCTGTCGTCAAATCATCGCTCGGGAAAGTCGGTGCCGATCAAATCTGGTCGAACATCATCACGAAATACAACTCGATCCCGCTTGTCCAAAAAGTGAATCCCGACCTCAACGATTACGTAACCGACAGAGCACTCGACGGCGTGTTTAAAATGATCGCGGTCGAGGAAAAGGACATAAGAAATAATCTTGCGGCGAGGACGAGTGGTTTGTTGCAGAAGGTTTTTGCTTTGCAGGATGGAAAGTAGATGTTGATGCGTTGATGTGTTGATTTGTTGATTTGAATGCTTGCCTTCCGATAGGGTGAGTGTATTTAATCGACTAAAAAACAGTTGGGAAATCGACATTGGGAATCCGGAGCAAAAGTCCCTTAACCTCGTTAAACCCGAATGAATTTGAACAACGGAAGACATCGACTCAAATCAACGCATCAACAAATCAACAAATAAACATTTATAAATCAATAACATACAAATAACACCTCCTTAACACACCAACCCTAAAAATCATCGCATCTTTGCAACGAGATTAATGGTTTTCTCACATTTGGTTAGGGTTAGTTATAATGAAATTTGCCGGCGTCTCGAAGATTGTCGGCATTTTTTTTGCCCATTTTCGCCTACTTTTGCGCTAGCCAAACCACTTCCATGCATCCGTTTTTAAGCAAAAGAATCGACAATTCGCCTTTGGTCCTGTTCAGGATCGCGTTCGGTTTTTTGCTCGCGTTCCAATGTTTCGGGCATTTGTTCGACGGTTGGATCGACAGGCATTTGACGGGCCCGAAATTCACGTTTGCGCACATCGGCCTCGAATGGCTGCAACCGCTCGGCGGCAACGGCATGTATTTTTGGTTCGCGGCCATGGGAATCGCAGCGGTTGGCCTGATGTTCGGATTTTACTATCGGATCAGCCTGTCGATTTTCCTGGCATTATGGACGATCGAATACTGGATGCAAAAAACCACTTACAACAACCATCATTACTTAATCATCCTGCTTTGCGTGATCATGCTATTCCTGCCCGCGAACAGATATCTCGCGTTCGACAGCCGAAAACCCGACGCGAAATCACTCTCAATGCCCTATTGGTGCCGATGGATCCTAATCGCACAAATGGCGATCGTTTATTTTTACGCGGCCATCGCCAAACTCTACCCCGACTGGCTCAACGGAACGTTTTCGAGCATCATTCACGGGAAATACGGCAAACTCGATGGGCTGTCACTACTCGGAGATCACTGGGTTCATGTCGCAATTGCGTGGAGCGGATTCCTGTTCGACTTGTTGATTATTCCGATGATTCTGTGGAAGCGAACCCGAATCGTCGCAATCGTCGCTTTCATCGGATTCCATTTGTTCAATTCGGTGACGCTCGACATCGGGATTTTTCCGTATCTCGCGATGAGTTTCGCGCTGTTCTTTTTCGAGCCCGAAACGATCCGGAAATTTTTACTTCCGAACAAACCGATCGACTTGTCATCGGAAATTATTTCGGACGCAAATCGAAAAGTCATCAACTTTTTCATAGTCCCATTCCTGTTACTTCAACTGCTATTACCGTTGCGTCACTGGCTCATAAAAGGCGACGTGCTTTGGACCGAGGAAGGCCACCGACTCAGCTGGCGAATGATGCTGCGCGACCGGAAAGGCACGTCCGATTTTACTGTGATCGACCGAAAAACGAAAGACACGATTCCGTACAAATTGGAAGATGTGCTCACTAAAAAACAAATCAAAGGTCTCGGCACGCATCCCGACATGATCTGGCAAATGGCGCAATATATCAGGAAAGATCTTGAAAAATCAGGCAAGGATGTTGCGGTTTACGTGGACTGCAAAGTTTCGGTGAACCGACATCCCGAACAAATTTTAATCGATCCGAATGTCGACTTGGCCCACGCCGACTGGAATTACTTTGGGCATTGCGATTGGATTTTGCTTTACGAATAAGACTATGAAAAAACTGACTTGCTTTTTGCTTTTCGTCGCAACTTTCGCGAACGCCCAGATAGCGCGCCATCGCACGGCGACTTTAATGGGAAGCCGATTCGATCTGACGGTCGTCGCGAAAGACAGCCTGACTGCCGAAGCCTACATCGATACCGCAATTGTGGAAATTTCACGCATCGAAAATGTGATATCCGAATGGATTCCAACCACCGAAGTTTCGCTCGTCAACCAGAACGCGGGCGTCAAACCCGTAAAAGTCAGCGGTGAACTGTTCGAACTCACCAAACGCGCGTTGTGGTTCTCGAAGGTTTCGGACGGCGCATTCGACATTAGTTTCGCGGCCGCCGACAGGATTTGGAAATTCGATGGCTCGATGACCGAATTGCCTGCGAAAAAGGAAATCAGGAAATCGGTGCGTCTGATCGGCTATGAGAATATTGTGCTCGACGAACAGCAATCGACGATCTTTCTCAAAAAAGTCGGCATGAAAATCGGGTTCGGTTCGATCGGGAAAGGATACGCTGCCGATATCGCGAAAGAACTCCTCGTCGCGAAAGGCGTCGTCGCGGGAATCATCAACGCCTCGGGCGACATGAACACTTGGGGAACGCAACCCGACGGCAGCGCCTGGACGGTCGGCATCACCGATCCCGTGAACACGAAAGCCATTTTACTCCAAATCCCGATGACAAAATACACGGCCGTCGTCACGTCGGGCAATTATGAAAAATTCGCGCAGCTCAACGGGAAAAGATATTCGCACATCATCAACCCAAAAACGGGTTATCCCGCGTCAGGACTCACGAGCGTGACGGTTTTTGGCGACAGCGCCGAAGCCGCGAACGGATTTTCGACCGCGATCATGGTGTTGGGAAAGGAAAAAGGATTGAAGCTCATAAACGAATTTCCTGAATTTTCTTGTTTGCTCGTCACCGACGAAGGCGAATTCCTCACGTCGACAAACCTGACATTCATCAAGCTGTAACGATCCGGAATTTGTAGCGCGTCCTGCGATTATTCCCACAAAAAAAAGCAATTCCTTTTTTGATACGTTTACGTCAAAAGCAATTTCTCCAATTCTAGAAATCGCTCCAAATTAGGTTCGTCGGTCGTTTTGACAAAAAGGCTTGATCCATTCAATTCGATTTCAATTTCCTGCGACAGCGCAAACTTTTCGAGCAAATGTCGCGTTTTCAATGGTTCCTCTGATTTTGCGATCGTGAAGACTTCCATGCCGTCGATTTCAAATTCATCGTCGCTCTTGATCAGGTCAAAAAATTTCTCGAACGGCCGGCGTTCACGTAAATAGTAGTGTCCGAATCCGTGATCAACGGCAAGCCAAAACAGCATTTGCTGACCGCGGAAGAACGATCCGTGCCTGTTCGTATTGCTGACTAATACCGTCGGGAAAAATACCAGGTCATCGGATTCCGGAAAACGAAAGACCGACGAGTACGACCAGTCGTCGTAGTTGGACAACATTTTGGTTTCAGACAGAATCGAAATTTCTTCCTCAGTGAACTCGTATCGCTCGCAACCCGCCGACTTCAAATGATTCGCGATCTGCTCGACGACTATCTCGCTGCCCGAATAATATTTATTGATTTCCTCGTCACTTTTGATACGTTTCGGATTGTCGTGCGCGATCCAGGTTCCTTTTTCGGCCTGCTCTACCGTAAAGCGCGCGCCGGTTTCAGGATCATACAGGAATTCGTCAGACAGGCTTTCCTTAAGACGGCGCTCTTCTTCCTTTTCAGCCTTGGTAGGTTCAAGAATTTTGACGAATATAAAGATCACGATCAAAGCTATCGCAACGTAAAACACTATTTCTCCGATCGAAGTTCCCATATCACAATCGCTCCTGCAGCTGTTTGAAATACGCGAACGCTTTGACCAGGCGGCTTCCGTACCACGAGAACATTTCCCCATCGACGAAAATCGTCTTGGCGTGATGCGTGTATCGGCCCAGTTCAAACGCATCTTCGTCCTTGAACGGATACGGCTCGCTCGACAAAAGCACGATCTCAGGATCGCCCTGGATGCGCATTTTTTGAACGATGACTTCAGGATACCGTTCGCGCTCTTCATAAATGTTCACGAAATTATTGCGCTTAAGCATTTCATTGATGAACGTTCCGCCGCCCGCAACCATGAACGGATCTTTCCAGATGAAATATGCGACGCGAAACGACGGCCTGCCCATCATGAAGTTTTGGAAATCCTGATCGGCGAACGTGATTTTGTCGCTCCACTTTTGTGCTTCGGTTCGGCAACTGAACAATTGTCCGAAGTCCTGGATCATTTTCAGATTGTCGGAAATCGTGGCGATGTCGGTGACCCAAACCGGTGCGATCTCCCGTAACGACTCGACGATCTCAAGCGTGTTTTCTTCCTTGTTCGCGATGATGATATCGGGTTTCAAGTCGCTGATCTTATCGACGTTGACTTTCTTCGTGCCGCCAACGATTTTTTTCGTAGCTTTAAAATGTAACGGATGCACGCAAAATTTAGTGATCCCGACGATTTTTTCCTCGAGCCCAAGATCGTACAGCAATTCGGTTTGCGACGGAACGAGCGATACGATGCGCTTCGGGGATTCGGGAAAACGATGTTCGACACCTATTTGGTCGACGAGGAAAATATCCATAAAGAATAAGATTGCACCAAAATTTTGTAATGCGAAGGTAGTCAAAACGCGTATTTTTAACCGAAATTAAATCATCATTCCGCCACCAAAAATGAAGCGACTGTTACTATTGCTGCTTTTCCTGATCGCATTCCAAAGCCCGGCCCAAAAACTCAAACCCGGATTCAACCAATTCGAATACCTGCAATTGTTGCGCGCGTATGCACGTTGGGGCGACAGTACGATCTATAATAAAATCCCTGAAAGTCGCATCTACAAAAAAAAGGGCCGAAAGTACCGATCGGAGGACATCGGGTTCATGAACAGTTGGGAAATGTATGAAACGCCTGACCAGACCGTGATCTCGATTCGCGGTTCGACCAAGGAAGCCGTAAGCTGGATGGCGAATTTTTACGCCGCGATGATTCCGGCGGTCGGTTCGATGAAACTCAACGATTCGCTCACGGTCGATTATCATTTCGCCGATCATCCGCAGGCCGCGGTTCACGTGGGTTGGGCGGTCGCGGCTTGTTATCTGTTGCCCGACATCGTCGCTAAGGTAAAGGAACGCTACGCCAAGAACCGAAAGGATTTTCTTATCTTCGGACACAGCCAGGGCGCGGGAATTTCGTACTTCATAACCGCGCAATTGATGTATTATCAAAAAACGGGTGAATTGCCAAAAGACATCCAGTTCAAGACGTATTGCAGCGCGGCCCCGAAACCCGGCAACTTATATTTCGCGTACGATTATGAAGCCAAGACGCAGCCCGGTTGGTCGATTTCGGTCGTAAATGTCGCCGATTGGGTGCCCGAAGTCCCGGTAACCGTTCAGAACGTCAAGGATTTCAACAAGACCAATCCGTTCAAGCTCGCCAAGAAGATGATTCAGGAAGCGCCGTTTCCGCAGAATATCGTAATGAGTTATTTGAACAAACAGCTCACGAAACACAATAAGAAAGCGCTTAAGAAATACAAACTTTTCCTTGGAAGCATCGCATCGAAAATGATAGCATCGAAGCTGCCCGAAGGTTTCGAGGCGCCCAAAAATTTCTTCGAATCCACGAATTACGTGCGCTGCGGCAATTTCGTAATTCTCACGCCCGACGAGGAATACTACCAAAAATTTCCCGACAGCGACGAAACGATGTTCGTACACCACGGGATTTTGCCTTATAGTTACTTGACCGAAAGACTTACGTATTAGACAGGATTTCCTGCATTTCAGTCTGCATGCATTGCGCTTCCTCTCGCGCCTTGTCGGCGAAATCGGTTCCGGTCGAGGCGTAGATCACCGCGCGTGCCGAATTGATGAGCAATCCGACGTTATCGGTCATCCCATATTTACAAACTTCGGATAAACTTCCGCCTTGTGCGCCGACCCCGGGAACAAGCAGGAAACTGTCGGGGATGATTTGGCGGATTTCAGCAAGATATTCGGCTTTCGTCGCACCGACAACGTACATGAGGTTTTGCGAATTTTTCCAACCTTTGGAGGTTTCGAGCACTTGTTTGTACAATTCTTTCCCGTCGACGATCTTGGTCTGGAAATCGAACGCGCCTTCGTTTGACGTGAGCGCGAGCAAGATCGTGTGTTTGTCCTCGAAAGCCAGGAATGGCTCGACCGAATCCTTGCCCATGTATGGCGCGATCGTGATCGAATCGAATTGCAGATCGTCAAAAAATGCCTTGGCGTACATCGTTGACGTGTTGCCGATGTCACCGCGTTTGGCGTCGGCGATCGTGAATTGTTCCGGGAAATTCTCGTTTAGGTACGCGATGGTTTTTTGAAGTGAAATCCAGCCTTTCAACCCGTAGGCTTCATAGAACGCAATGTTGGGTTTGTAGGCGACGCAAAGGTCGTGGGTCGCGTCGATGAGCGCTTTGTTGAATTCGAAAATCGGGTCTTCTTCATCTAACAGATGTTGCGGCATTTTCGCGAGATCGGGGTCGAGGCCGATGCAGAGAAACGATTGCTTTTCGCGGATTTGGGAGAGTAGTTGTTGTGTTGTCAAAGCGTGTAGTTTGCCGCAAAGATAGTTTAGAATTTTGATTGGCGGAAGCTGGGATGGCGTGAGTTTTAAGAATTTGTGTAGGTTTTGTGTAATGGGTTGGTGTGGAACTGACGTAAATTAGGGGTGGGCGGTGGTGGTTTTTTTAACAGGTACTTTCTTCTAAATTCCGAGATAATTCGGCTTTCCGCACGTACTCGTATCGCCAAAATTATTTCCGCCGACCGAAACTTTTTACCAATTGATAAACCGGAAAAGCGCGCGTGTCCGTAATTTTAACCCATGGACGAACTCATAAACTACCTGCTCAGGTTTACCCAACTCAATCCGACGCAAATCGAATTCATCAAGAGCAAACTCACTCCCGTTTCACTCAAAAAAGGCGATTACTTTTCAGAAGCCGGAAAAATCGCCCAACAAGTCGGTTTCGTGGTCGAAGGCGTAACGCGCGTGTGTTTCTACAACAACAAAGGCGACGAATTCACGCGCTGTTTTATGCCCGAAAACCGGTTCGCCGTAGACTTCAACAGTTTCATGAACGATTTCCCGTGTTCCGAATATGTCGAAGCGCTCACCGACTGCAAAATACTGGTCTTTAACCGACCCGAATTCCTCGAGCTCTCGCGCATAATCCCCGATTGGGACCAAACGATGTCGAAGATCATGGCCGACGCTTTCAGAAAAAAAATCAGCGACGTCAACGAAATGCTCGCCTCAGACGCAACCGATCGCTACCTAAAATTCCTCGAGAAAAATCCCGGCTTGGCGAATCGCATCCCGCTGTCGGTGATCGCGTCCTATATGGGAATCACCCAACAGTCGCTGAGCCGAATTCGCAAGAACGTATGACGTTTTTACCAATTGGTAATTGCCGCGTCGCGCTGCCGTCGGAACTTTGCCCTAACAAAATGTAAGAACATGAAAAAAACAGTTTTGATTACGGGCGCGAACAAAAGCATTGGTTTTGAGACCGCGCGACAATTGCTGGCTTTGGATTATCGGGTTTTCATCGGAAGCCGCGATCTTGAAAGAGGAAACGAAGCCGTCCAAAAATTAAAGTCCGAAGGTTTCGCCGACGTGGAAATGCTTCAGCTCGAAGTGACCGACGCCAACTCGATCGCCAAAGCAAAAGCCGATCTGGAATCGCGCATCGAATCGCTTGACGTATTCGTCAACAATGCAGGAATTCCGGGAGTCGCGCCCCAAAATGCTTCAGAGGTTGCGCAGGACAATTTGAAGAATGTGTTCGAAACGAATTTTTTCGGGGCGATCCAAACCGCACAGGCGTTCATTCCATTGCTCAAGAAATCGGACGCGCCACGAATCGTGAACGTATCGAGCGATCTGGGTTCGTTGGACAACCACAGCAATCCCGACTGGCGCCATTACGATGTGAAATTCACTGCCTATTGCGCATCAAAAACGGCGTTGAACGCATTCACGGTCATGCTCGCGTACGAATTCAAGGACACGAATTTCAAGATCAACAGCGTGAATCCGGGTTACACGGCGACTGATTTCAACGGACATTCAGGTTACAAGACGGTTGCGGAAGGCGCCGCCGTGATCACCAAGTACGCGACGATTGAAAACGATGGCCCGACCGGGAAGTTTTTCAGCGATAATGGGGAAACGGGTTGGTAATTGATTTAAGATTTTAGATTTTAGATTTTAGATTTTAGATTTTAGATTTTCTTCGTTAGCCGGATGTCTTGACATAATCCGACAATAGCGCGCCTAGCCCGGATGGGAGCGGCAGCCCCGACACTTCAAACCGTATTTTTCACGGACAAAAGCAGCGACGTAGGAAGCTCGCTTTGGGCCGATGAAAAAAAGAGTTTGAAGTTAGGGCTACAGCGGACAGCCGGAATAGCTACAAACAAAAATGCCCTGCTTAAAACACAGGGCATTCTTTATTCGATTCAAAAGTCCTTCGACTTTCGTCTTTCGACATTCGTCTTAAATAACTTCGCTCGCTTCCTTGAGTTTCTCAGTATTGTTCACGAGTTGCAACTCATCTACAACCTTTTGGATTGCGCCGTTCATGACATTGTCCAAATCGTAAAGCGTCAAACCGATCCTGTGATCAGTGACGCGACCCTGCGGATAATTGTAGGTGCGAATTTTGGCCGAACGGTCGCCCGAAGAAACCTGTGACGAGCGTTTCGCGGCGTCTTCTTCCTGCTTTTTCGCCAATTCCTGCTCGTACAAGCGCGAACGCAAAACGGTGAATGCCTTGTCCTTATTTTTATGTTGTGATTTCTCGTCCTGGCATTGCGCGACCAAACCCGTAGGGATGTGCGTGAGTCGGACTGCGGATTTCGTCGTGTTCACCGACTGTCCGCCTGGCCCGGATGAACAGAAAAAGTCGATGCGCACGTCGTTCATGTCGATCTGTACGTCAAATTCCTCTGCTTCGGGCAATACCATTACGGTCGCAGCCGACGTGTGGACGCGACCTTGGGTTTCAGTCTGCGGAACGCGCTGCACGCGGTGAACGCCCGCCTCGAATTTCAAGGTTCCGTAAACGTCTTCGCCCGTGACCTCAAAAATGACTTCTTTGAAACCGCCTGAAGTTCCTTCGTTCATATCAACGACCGACGTTCTCCAACCGCGACCTTCGCAGTATTTCGTGTACATGCGGAATAGGTCGCCCGCAAAAATCGATGCCTCGTCGCCTCCGGTTCCCGCTCGGATTTCGACCATGACGTTCTTGGCATCCTCGGCGTCTTTGGGGATCAGCATAAACTTGATTTCGTCTTCGAGTTCGGGAAGCCGCGTTTGGGCTTCGTCGAGTTGCATTTTGGCCATTTCGGTCATTTCAGCGTCGCTTCCGTCGCTTATGATTTCCTTGGCTTCAGCGATGTTTCCGAGTATATTCACATATTCCTCGCGCTTTTCTACGAGCGCCTTGAGGTCTTTATATTCTTTGTTCAAAGATACGTAGCGCTTCTGGTCGGCGATGACATCGGGCTGGATAATCAAGTCGGATATCTCGTCAAAACGCTGTTTTACAAACTGTAACCTGTCTAACATGGGTTGTCTTTCTGCTTAATTCAGGGCGCAAATTTAGTGAAAATTCCGCATTGGTTTTTCTAGTTGTTTTGTTAATTGCCGATAGTGGTTATCAATGGCGTTTTTGGAGCGCGCTTTTTAAGAAAATGTGCGTGAAAAGTGTAGCTGATTGTGACTGAAAATCTTTATTTTTATAAGACCTAACAGGTTTTAAAAACCTGTTAGGTCTGTCGCAAAACTCCAAAAAAATGCTAAACTTCGACTGGACAAAATTCACGCTCAAAATCCCGATCAAAGCAAACATCCAAACACTTTACGACGCTTGGAGCAAGTCGTCGGAAGTCGAAAAATGGTTCCTGGAGGAATGTATATTTATGAATTCCAATGTTGCGATCGCGAAAAATTCATCGGCCGAATCCGGGAATGCCTACCGCTGGCGCTGGTTCGTTTATGACGATATTGAGACAGGGAAAGTCACGTCGGCCAACGGTAAAAACCATTTCCAGTTTACGTTTGCCGGGGATTGTGTCGTCGACGTAAAGTTCTCGCAACAATTCGAACACACGGTCGTCGAAATCACACAAAGCAATATCCCGACCGACGACGCATCCAAAAAAAACATTCGCCTGGGTTGTCACGACGGTTGGCGTTTTTATCTATACAATCTGAAATCGGTTTATGAAGGCGGCATCGATTTGCGTAATAAGGACGATCGTTTCCCGCCTATGATCAACAATTAAATGAGTGGAACATTTACTTTTTTGCTGCGATCCGAAACCCTAAGGAACCATCCGTCATTAAAAAACACATAACGTTAATTCGTAAATCCGCGGCTAAAAAATGCAAATCCGACAAGCCCAACTCTCCGACTTCGAAACCGTCTACGATTTCATCAACCAACTTGAAAATGAAATCATGGATTCGGAAAGGCAGCGCGGGATCTTCGAAGCCAATCTTTCCGATCCGAACATCGTATATCTACTCGCCTTTTCAGACGAGAAAGCGGTCGGATTCGTGAGCCTGCACATCCAAAAACTATTGCATCACGGCGGCCCGATCGGGGAAATCCAGGAAATGTTCGTGTCGTCGGATGCCAGAAGTCTTGGTGTCGGAAAACAACTTATCGACGAAATAAAACGCATCGCCAAACAAAAGAACGTACTGCAACTCGAAGTCACGTCGAACTTCAAACGCGAAAGCGCACACAAATTCTACGAACGCGAAGGCTTCAGCCATACGCACAAGAAATTCACTTTATGAAACTCAACAAAGTCCACCACATCGCGATCATTTGTTCCGATTACGAGAAGTCGAAACGGTTTTACACCGAGATTTTAGGGCTTGAAATCGTGCGCGAAATCTATCGCGAACAGCGCGATTCGTATAAATTGGATTTGTCGCTTGGCGGGAATTACATTATCGAACTTTTTTCATTTCCGAATCCGCCCGAACGCACATCGAATCCTGAAGCGGCGGGATTGCGTCATTTGGCGTTTGAGGTCGATGACGTCCACGAAACCGTGAAGTTTTTGACAGCGAACCGGATTCCGTCGGAACTCGTGAGAACCGATGAGTTTACTGGTAAGAAATTCACGTTTATTTCAGATCCTGATGATTTGCCGATTGAGTTTTTTGAAAAATGAGGTATCGGATGAACGTATAATTTCAACACGAAGACACAAAGCCACTAAGTTGAAAAGATTGAAAAGATTGAAAAGATTTAAAAATTAAAAGTAACGCCAAAACTTCGTGCCTTCGTGCCTTCGTGGCTTCATATCAAAAAAATCTAAAGTCAATGACGTCCACAAAACCATAAAGTTTTTACCTCCTAACCGAATTCCATCGAAACTCGTACGAACCCATAAGCTTACTGGTAAGAAATTCACGTTTATTTTAAATCCCGATAATTGCCGATCGAGTTCTATGAAAATAATATTCCGGATGAACGTATAATTTCAACACGAAGACACAAAGCCACTAAGCCGCAAAGATTGAAAAGATTGAAAAGATTAAAAATTAAAAGTAACGCCAAAACTTCGTGCCTTCGTGCCTTCGTGGCTCATATCAAAAAAATCTAAATCGACGACATCCACAAAACCATAAAGTTTTAACGGCGATCCGAATTCCATCGAACCTCGCGCAAACCCATGAGAGTACGTGGAAAAAATTTACATTTATTCAAATTCGTCGATCGAGTTTGAGAAAAATGATTTGGATGAACACATAACTTCAACACCAAAACACAAAGCCACTAAGCCGCAAAGAACACACGATAAAAACAAAG
>NZ_SEBS01000083.1 GCF_004211145.1 Flavobacterium sp.
AACTACTACAAAGACGGCTGGAATTGGGACAACAAATTCATCGCGTCTTACGGGCTTGTCAAAACCAGGACGAGTTCTTTCGCCAAGAAAACTGACGATCGGATCGAGATCAACTCGCTTGTCGGGCACCGGATGAAAGCTGCGAGCCGCTGGTATTATTCAGCGTTTTTAAACTTTAAGACACAATTCACGAAAGGCTATCTGTATTCGCGCGACGTCAACGGCGCCGAAATCAGGACAGAGTATACTAATTTCTTTTCACCCGCGTATTTGCTCATTGGCCCGGGCGTTTTATATAAGAAAGACGACAACTTTAAATTCAACCTTTCGCCGCTTACCTCAAAGCTGACTTTTGTCGATCCTGCGTTCACGCTGCCCGATGAAGCATATTTCGGCGTTAAGGAAGGCGAATCGCTGCGTTACGAGTTGGGAATGAATGCCTCGCTGTATTACAAAGTCGGCATTGTCGCCAACGTTTCGTTCGAAAACATATTGAACCTGTATTCGAATTATCTCGAAGATCCGCAAAATGTCGATATTGATTATCAGCTGAACATCGTCATGAAAATCAACAAATATCTGTCGACAAACATCAACTTTCAGACTATTTATGATGACAACGCCTTCCGCGGATTCCAGGTCCGTCAGGTATTCGGCGTAAGCTTCAACTACTTATTCTAAAATTCAGATAAAAAGAAAAAGTCCATTTGCAGATGTAAATGGACTTTTTTTATGGCTATTCTTCTTTTTCGATAGCATGTTCCCAATCGGGATACAAAAAGTTGTTATAGGGAAAGCGCATCACGTGGATTTGCCGCACCGATTCATAAACCGTTTTCCGGAATTCCTCAAAGTTCTGCTTGTTGGTCGCCGAAATGAACAGCGCGTTCTTTTGGCCGAGCTCGCCCATCCAGGTCGATTTCCACTCCTCGAGCGAATAGTGTTTTTTGGTCCGTTCCGTCATCAAATCGTCGTGTTCGATGACTTCGCTTTTGTATGCATCGATCTTGTTGAAGACCATGATCGTCGGCTTTTCCTGGCATTTGATGTCAGCGAGAATTTGGTTAACCGATGAAATGTGCTCTTCGAAATCAGCGTGCGAAATATCCACGACATGCAGCAGCAAATCGGCTTCGCGTACTTCGTCGAGCGTGCTTTTAAACGACTCGATGAGCTGTGTCGGAAGCTTTCTGATAAATCCGACGGTATCCGATAACAGGAACGGCAGGTTTTTAATAACGACCTTGCGCACCGTCGTGTCAAGAGTCGCAAACAGCTTGTCTTCAACAAACACGTCACTTTTCCCGATGGCGTTCATCAGCGTCGACTTCCCGACGTTTGTATATCCGACAAGCGCCACGCGCACCAAAGCGCCGCGATTCCCGCGCTGAACGGCCATTTGCTTGTCGATTGTCTTGAGCTTTTCCTTGAGC
>NZ_SEBS01000009.1 GCF_004211145.1 Flavobacterium sp.
TCCAAGCGGATGTCCCAATGAAACCGCACCACCGTTCACGTTTACCTTGTCGGCGGGCAAACCGAGGATTTTCGCATTGGCCAGTCCGACAACCGAGAATGCTTCGTTGAACTCGAAAAAATCGACATCGTTAACCGTCATTCCAACTTTGTCGAGTGCTTTGGGCAACGCTTTCGCGGGAGACGTCGTAAACCATTTCGGTTCCTGTTCTGCGTCGGCGTAACTTTTTATGTAGGCGAGCGGTTTCAACCCAAGTTCGTTCGCTTTTTCTTCGCTCATCAGGACCAACGCGGCCGCACCGTCATTGATCGTCGAAGCGTTAGCGGCCGTAACCGTTCCGTCTTTCGTGAACGCGGGCGCAAGCGATGGGATCTTATCAAGTTTTACATTTGTGAATTCTTCGTCTTTTGAAACGATTACAGGCTCGCCACGACGTTGCGGTACTGAAACGGGCACGATTTCGTTGTCGAATTTCCCAGCTTCCCATGCCTTGGCCGAACGCTCATACGATTGGATCGCGAACGCATCCTGGTCTTCGCGTGAGAATTCGTATTCCGTTGCGCACAAATCAGCGCAAACTCCCATCGCGTTGTTGTCGTAAGCATCGGTAAGACCGTCTTTCTGCAAGCCGTCAACCATCGTCGTCGGACCGAATTTCACGCCGTTTCGCAAATGAACGTAATGCGGGATCATGCTCATGTTTTCCATGCCGCCTGCAACGACGATCTCGGCGTCGCCCAATTGGATGGCTTGCGCGCCTTGCATCACGGCTTTCATGCCCGAAGCGCACACTTTATTTACGGTCGTGGTGATGACCGAATTCGGCAAACCTGCAGCCAACGCGGCCTGACGTGCCGGTGCTTGGCCAACTCCGGCCTGTACGACGTTGCCCATGAGGACTTCATCGACCAATTCGGGATTCAGGTTTATTTTTTCGAGTGCGCCTTTGATAGCGGCTGCGCCCAATTGCGGTGCGGGAACGGTCGACAAACCTCCCATAAAGCTTCCGATCGGGGTTCTCACAGCCGATACGATAACTACTTTCTTCATAATTTGAGTTTAAAACTGTATGCGCGAATTTAAACTATTTTTTAAAAAATGGACGTTAAAATTCAGAATGTGATTATGGATATTTACATCGGGCGACGATAAATAGTAATACCGTAAAATTTAATCTGAAAATTCATTTTTCGAAAGATTATCGTCTTTCCAAAACTTTTTCGGGATAATCGGTGATGATACCGTCGACTTTCAGCGATAACATTCGATCGATGTCCTTGGTTTCATTGACCGTCCATGGTATAATCTTGATGTTCATTTTTGCAAGCGAATCAATCATTGCGGCATTTACGGCAGAGTAGTGCGGGCTGAAGATCTCGGGCTTTTTCTTCAGCATCGAAAGGTTTTTCGCAATTCCCGGTTTGTCGGCGAGAAATGCGGTTACGGTTTGAGGGTATCGTTTTGTTATTTCGTTGAGAATGAACGGGTCGAAAGATTGGATGTTGATTCGGTTGTCGATTTTTTTCTGTCGGATAACTTTCATGACCAAATCGACGAAAACATCAGGATTCGGCTGTGTCTTCGCGTATTCCCAAGGCACCGATTTTATTTCGATGTTGTATCGGACGGGTTTCGCCTTTTTTCGCGAGGCATACGCTTCTACCGAGTCGATCATTTCAGCGAGCGATGGCTTGTAGGTTTTTATCTTGTTCTGCTTGGGAAAAAGCTTGTTGCCTTTTGATCCGATGTCGAATTTCCTGATTTCGGAATAGGGCATTTTGTAAAGGTTGAACGTCGCTTCGGTGCTTTTTGGGATCGAATCGCCATTGGGTTGCAACACATACGCGCTTGACATGAATGGTTCATGCGACACTACGACTTGATCATCCTGGGAAATTACGACGTCCAATTCGAGGACATCGACTCCTTTATCGATGGCGCTGTAAAACGCGGGCAGGGAATTCTCGGGGAAATTTCCGCGATCGCCTCTATGTCCTTGAACTTCCACTTTTTGTTTATTATTTGAAAGTTGTTGGGTGTTTTTGCACGATGGGATTATCATAAGTAATCCGATTGTCGACAGGAAAGGGATTTTCATGGTTTACGGTTTTCGTCGGGGAGCTATTGTGATGCGTGTCAATATCTTGGTTAAAGATAGCATTGTTTCTTTGATCGGAGGATGGCGTTTGTTAAGGTTGTGATATGTTTTTGGAACTTGTTCCGGATTTCGTAAAAACTTCCGGAATGGTTTGCTGTGAGGAAAGGTTACGTCAGCAACGGCAACATCCTAGTTCCCAAATCATTTCAAGCGTAAAAAATTTATTCACTTCCAATCGTTGCCAAATTCGATTAACATACCTATATTTGCACCCGTTAAAAAGGTCGCATAGCTCAGCTGGATAGAGCACCTGCCTTCTAAGCAGGCGGTCCTAGGTTCGAATCCTAGTGCGATCACGATAAATGCCCAGTGCAGACAAAAAAGCCCAAGTTCATTTGCGGCTTTTTTTTGTTTGTACTGGGCATTTTCAATTAGGATCTTTTGCAGGATCGCGCGTCGACATTACGTCGGTGATAAAAAGGTGCCCTATGAGACTCCTATGAATTTAGTTTGCCGAGCGCATTCGCGATAAGAAAATAGCAAATCGGATATACAGGATAAAAGATTATTTCCCATCTTCGAAAGTTAGAAATAACCGATATCGCAACAACCGAATCTACAACACACCAATACATATGCGTACAAGAATAATATCTTCACTTTTAACGGTCGTACTTACGCTTAACATGTGCAGTTTTGCAATAGCCAGTCCGTCCGAAAAACAGGAAAAGAAAATCGAGGGCAAGATTATTTACGATAGGAAAACGCATCGAATGACGCTGTCGTGGCCGGCGTTCGGTACTTCGGGGAATTATGTGGTTAAAAGAGGCGGTAGTCGCTTGGCGTCTGAATTTGTGTCGGTCGGCTCAACTTCCAAATTGACCTTCATCGATAAAAAACCAAACGCCGATAAATACGAAAACTATTACAGCGTCACGCGCAACTCGATAACGATCTTATTATCTCTCGAAAACCAGATTTTTGGCAACAACATGTATTTCTACGACAGGAAGCACGAAAAAGCGGATGCCGCGCTGAAAGACATCAATTCGCACTTCAGCTCAATCGGCCTGGGCGGACCGAACGGCGAATGGACTACGAAGCGACAGGCCTATTATTTCAAGGCGAACGTCAACGGCCAGACGTATGATCCGGGCGGGTCGGGTTCCGCATCATCGGCGACGGCGAATTCCATAGAATTGGGTTTCTATTCCCACATCGGAGGGTTGGGCAAAGTTCCGGCAGCCGTTAAACTGGGCGCTATTTTCACAAGGCCGCATCTTTCGGGTGGCGCAAATGCGACGTGTACGTTCTGGCGTTCGGTTGAGAATGTGGCTGTCATGAGAGACTTCGCCTGGACGGTTTCACAATCGACGAGTGCCCGAAGAATGTCGATCGAGAGCACATCAAAATATATTTCGGACGTTGGAAACACAAACTTTTGGGGAAGCGGTGGTTTCATCGCCGACTCCGATTACACGACATCGCGACCGAACTGGGGCGGCCAACAACAATGGTACACGAGGAACACCGTTTTCCCTTCAGGCTCGACTTCGATGGGCGGTTCGTACAACATGGTTTGGCAAGGTTGCGTGAATCCCCCGAAGGCCGACAGTATCAACACTCCCGTTTCCGCGACACCAATAATCAGGGAAAAACCATTCCTGTTTATCGATAGCGACGGTGAGTACAAAATTTTCGTGCCGTCATGGCAAAAGGACAGAATAGGAATTTCGTGGTCGCCAAACGATATGGGCAAAGGCAAAGTACAGGACTTGCTCACCGATTGGTTCGTAGCCAAAGAAGGTAACACCGACGTCGAGATCAATGCGGCCCTGAAATCAGGTAAGAACATATTTTTCACGCCTGGGCATTACGCGTTGAATGCTCCGATCCAGATAAATAGAAAAGATGCGATATTGTTAGGCACCGGGATCGCTTCGGTAACTCTTGAACCGACCGATAAAAATACCTGGGGATGCATTTATGCCGATGACAAGGACGGAATCATCATTGCGGGGCTTCTTATGGATTCCTTCAACAGTACGACCTATCAAATCAGGATCGGCAACGAGGGAGCCGATGCCGACCATTCCGCAAATCCCATATTGCTTACCGACATTACTTGCAGGGTAGGCGGCGTCCAATCAAAAAACGTCCAGATACAAGCATCGATGCAAATCAACAGCAACAATGTCGTGGGCGACCACTTTTGGCTGTGGCGCGCCGACCACGGCTCCCAACCCGGCGGAAAAGCACGTTGGACAAGAGACCGATGCAAAAATGGACTTGTCGTCACAGGCGACGATGTTACGCTTTATGCGCTGTTCGCCGAACACTTCCAAGAATACGAGGTGCTTTGGCTAGGGGAACGCGGCCGGACATATTTCCTGCAGAACGAGCCACCCTACGACGCCCCGAATCAAGAAAGTTGGAGCAGCCAAGCGGGCAGGGTTGACGGTTATGCGGCTTTCAAAGTCGCCAATAGCGTAAAAGAACACCATAGTTTGGGAATGGGATCGTACGCGGTCTTCACGGGAACCGACGGCGACGTGAACAAGAAAAATGGCTTTGAAACTCCAAACAGCCCAAATGTAAAACTTGAAAAAATGTGCATTACCCGTTTTGCAGGGCCGGGCAATATCGAGAATGTCATCAACGGCGTCGGCGGAAGCACGGCGAGTGGCGTGAAACGTGTGGCAATGTATAACAACGGTAAAGGTTCGCAACCTTATGATGAGGAATTTGATTTGCCGCAGAAGGAATCTTATCCGGCGTATATTGTTATGGAGAAGTAGGTTGTTCGGAATTAAGCTGGCACGCGCTTGTGATTTGGGTTGATCTTAAGTAATCGCGGGTTTTGATTCTCGTGGAAGAATTACGCTGGTGCTTGATTCTGGGTGGGTTAATTTATCAAAAGGTTCCGGGTGTTTAGAAGGTTTGAATCCGATTGGCAGGATTACGCTGGCGCGTGATCCTGGGTTGGGGAGTCGTTCAATGAAATCCCTTTCCGCGGCCTGCGATGGCGGATGATTAGTTATTTGATGGGATTACGCTGGCGCGTGATCCTGAGTTTGGGAGTCGTTCAATAAAATCCTTCCGCGGCCTGCGATGGCGGATGATTAGTTATTTGATGGGATTACGCTGGCGCGTGATCCTGAGTTGGGGAGTCGTTCAGTAAAATCCTTTCCGCGGCCTGCGGCCGCGGGGTCTTTTTTGTTTTGTGTAAAAAGTGCTCGAGCGAGCTCGGCACTTTTTACACAAAACAAAAAATCCCTCCGCACTACGTGCGGAAGGATTTTGTTGTCGGGGTGGCAGGATTCGAACCTGCGACCTCCTGGTCCCAAACCAGGCGCGATGACCGGGCTACGCTACACCCCGAGAATTTAGTACGTGGAATACTAAATTATACTCTAAAAAGCGGAGAGACAGGGACTCGAACCCTGGCGACGTTTGCACGCCGACAGATTAGCAATCTGCTCCGTTACCACTCCGGCACCTCTCCAATGCAAAAGAATTCTCATCTTTTTGCGGTTGCAAATGTAAACGTTCAATCCATATTTTACAAAATAATGCGTTCTTTTTTTAAAACTTTTTGAGGTTGTTTTTTAAATGTGTTAATATTCAATTATATAACGAGAATAGAGTGGTTTTTTAAGCTTCGTATTTTTCGTACCTTGAGCAAAATATACTGCCAAATGCGATCAGCCTTTATTTTATCAGCCGTTTTGTTTGGAATGATGACCGTCGGATGCAAAAGCAATCCTCAGAATTTCGAAGGGATACAACCCAAAAATGACGTCATCGCCACAGCAAATTTCCCAAAAATCGACACGAAATCCCGTCAAGTCCCGGTAAAACAGACGAAATTAATGCCTGCAACTCCGGACAGCGTGTTTGTCGACCTCAAAAATTACAGCACCGATTTCGTCTATGACATGAAATACGCAACGTCAGACAATTTCCTCAAAAGCCAAGTATACGACTGCGCCGAGTGTTTCCTTCGGCTAAAGACCGCCGAAGCGTTAATCGAAGCAAACAAAGAATTTATCGGCAAAGGCTACCGCATCAAGATTTTCGACTGCTACAGGCCGCTCGACATCCAAAAACGCATGTGGAAAATCGTGTCGAACCCAAGTTACGTCGCCGATCCCGCAAAAGGCTCGATCCACAATCGCGGTGGCGCGGTCGATATTACGCTCATAGATTCGAACGGAAAACAACTCGACATGGGAACGGCTTTCGATCATTTCGGGCCTGAAGCCGCAGTCGAGTACGCGAAACTTTCCGAGTCGGTGAAATCGAATCGTAAATTATTGCAGGAAGTCATGTCGAAACACGATTTTTCGGTATTGAAATCAGAGTGGTGGCACTTTAATTACAAAGGAGCGTCGACTGAAAAAGTCTCGAATTTTAAATGGGATTGCAATTAATCGACTATGCAGCGAAGATTGTCCATGAAATACGTTTCGGGCTTGTAAGTCTTCCCGTCGGATTCCGAAACGAATTCGCTTTTCACGATATAATCCACGGTTTCGCCTCCATATCGGATCCGCATCAGGATAACCGGTGATTTCTTAAGCTCCTCGAACGAATCTTTCATGAACATGAAAATCCCCGAATGTACGCGATTTGTCGCGCCGCCTTTGGGATCGCGTAACGACGTACCGCAATTTTCACTGTCGATATGTACGAGTGTCACAACTTTTCCGTTCGCCAACTGCAAGTACATTTTTGAATTTTTATCGAAACAATACGCTTTGATGAATTCCTTGCTTCGCGTGATGAATTGGGTGTTCAACGTAGGAAGTTCGTCGGTAAGAACCAATGAGAAGAACAGGCGCGAACTCGTGCCTCCGAAATTTTTCTCGTAAAAAATAAAATCCTTCGTAGCCTTATACGTACCGATGCTGTCCACGACATCTGTCGCGTATTCGCAAGGTTTTTGGGCGATCGCAGCCTGTGCGACGAAAAACAAGATCAGTAAAAAGCGTTTCATTTTTAAATTTTGGCGCAAAATAACACAATTTTGTCATTGGACGCGACAGTCGTGAAAAAACAATAGTGATCGCCTCCGTCGCGAATCTTCCATTTCTTGCGAAGCGCTTCGACGGTCTCGGGGAAATTACGCGTCGAGACGTTTGCTTTTGATTGCAGCATGTAGTTTTTCATGTTCGCTTTGTCGTATGCAAATTCTCGTTTCACTTCAAAAATCCGTCCCGGGAAATCCATAATTTTTTCGTCCGATGTATACAAATGTGAATGTTTATGCAGCTTGTCGAGATCGAACGCCAATCCGATCGCGTCGAACGCACCCGACTTCATGATCGCGGCATTCGGTTCATACAAATACGTTTTCGGATTACCGTAATTCGCGTCGGCCGATTGGGAGAAACTGCTTTCAAAACGCTGCATTCCATCTTTGGTGATATTGACCGAAACCAAATTCGGACTTCCGACGAAGTTTTTTTGGATTACGAAAAGCAATTCCTTTACTTCATTTTCGAGTGCGACGATGTGGATTTCGCGAACGTTCTTAAGTTCCGACAACGCAGCCGAAATATCGAGGATAGGCGCCGTTTTAATCAAAATATTATCAGAATGTCCGAAGTAGAAATCCAAAAGATCGGGTACGTTCGGCAAGCAATCCCTGAGCATGAACACCTTGCCTTTGGTTTCATTCCGCCTCGACGGATCGATGTAGATCCAATCGAATTTGCCACGTTCGTGTTTGAGTATTTCAGTGCTGTCGCCGGTTTCGCATCGGACGTTAAAAGCTTTCAGACGATCAAAATTATGCGCCGCGATTCCTGACAGCTCCAAATCCAGTTCGCAATGCACGACTTTTTCAAATCGCTTCGAGAAGTAATAATCGTCGACACCGAAACCGCCCGTCAAATCAATAAGATCGTGACCTGAAATCAAGTTCGCTTTGTAGTCAGCCGTTTTCTCAGAAGACGTTTGTTCGACCGAAACCTTCGCGGGATAATAGATTTCCGATGCGGAGAACCAAGTCGGCAGCTTGTCCTTCGCCTTGGTCTTCGCCGCGATCTGGTTCAGGATTTCCTTATAGTCGGAATCGGGAAACGGATTTTTCAGCAATGCCAATTTGGACACGTCGGTTCCAACCGATTCGTCTATAAACGCCTGGATTTCATCTGAAAGCAACTCCTTGTCCACGGTCAGATATTTCGCGTAAGCATTTGTACGATCTTATTGTCGGGGAAAAATTCCTTCGCGATTACTTTTAAGATCGTGTAAAGCGGAACGGCGATTACCATTCCCAATATCCCGAAAAGGAAGCCCGCGACCAAGATTACAAGGAAAATTTCAAGCGGGTGCGAATCGACGCTTTTGGAGAAAATCAGCGGTCCGGTCAGGTTGTTGTCGATCATTTGGACGATTGAGAATCCGATCAGGACATAAATCGTGGTCGGCAAAATCTCGCTTTGAAAGTCGCTTCCGAGGTTGCTCATCATCGTGAGAAGCGCCGCCAAAATGGATCCGATGAGCGGCCCGACGTACGGAATGATGTTCAGGATCGCACACAGCAATGCGATGATCAGCGCATTTTGAACACCGAAAATCAGCAATACGATCAAATATAAAACGAATATTACGGTGAGCTGCATCAGCAATCCGATGAAATATCGGGAAAGCAGATGATCGATCTTATCAAGCGAATTCAAGATTTTTTCCTCATGAGGACCGGCAAGAAGTTTTTTGGTTCCCTGCGCGAAAATCGCCCTGTCCTTGAGAAAGAAGAAAGTAATGAACAGGCAAGAGGCGAGCCCCACGCCGAAACTGCTGATCGTCCCGAGCACGATGTTGAGGAAATTCGGGATAAAATTGAAATTGACTTTCGACGTAAGATTCGATTCCTTGAGCAATTTTCCCGAATCGATGTTGTGGCCTTCCAAAAACGTCCCGATCTGGTCGATAAGCTGGATGACGCTCTGTTCGATCGCGGCCGTATTGAGCAACGACAGGTTTTCGCCCTGGGATGCGACGAGCGGCACGATCAACATGATGAACCCAAAGATGAAACCCACGAAAATCACGAGTGTCGTAATCACCGCAAATATGTTCTTGAACTTGCATTTGTTCTTGAGGAAGCGCACGATCGGCATGCCCATCATCGTGAGAATCAGCGACACGACAAGATAAATGATCACCGACTGCACGAGGTAAAGAAAGTAAAACAGCAGCAAAACCGCCACGATCACGCCAATGGCTTTTAAAATTCCTTTTGCAATCGTAGTTGAAGTCATACTCAATTATTAAAGATGTAACTCATGATGTTCGCGCCCATTTTGAGTGCTTTTTCACGCACTTCAGCCGGATCGTTATGTACTTCGGTGTCTTCCCATCCGTCGCCGAGATCGGTTTCGAACGTGTAAAGCACCGCCAATCGTCCGTTGAGGAAAACGCCGAATGCCTGCGGGCGCTTGCCGTCGTGCTCGTGTATTTTCGGGATTCCCGATGGAAACGGGTTCGGTTTCTGGAAAATCACGTGGCTCGCGGGAAGTTCGACCAGTTCGCTTGCGGGGAAAATGCGTTTTATCTCGCGTCGGATGTATTGATCCATTCCGTAATTGTCGTCGATATGCAGAAATCCGCCGCCTTCGAGATAATTGCGCAGGTTTTGGATGTCGTTGTCACTAAACACGACGTTTCCGTGTCCGGTCATGTGCACGAAAGGATACGAAAGCAGATCCGGGCTACCGGGTTCGACGGTCGCAGGTTTTGCGCTGATTTTCGTGTTGATCGTGCGGTTGCAGTATTTTATGAGGTTCGGAAGCGCGGTTGGGTTGGAATACCAGTCGCCGCCGCCGTTGTATTTTAATAAGGCGATTTCTTGGGATGTGGCGTGCGTCGCGAACATGATTGTGCAAATGAAGACGAATCGGTGCACGATTGTGTGGAGTTTGTTGATTTGTTGATTTGTTGATGCGTTGATTTGAGTCATTGTCTTCCGGTGGAATGTAGGTTTTGGTTAATCGGGTGAAGTTTGTTGATTCGTTGATTTGTTGATTTGAGTCATTGTCTTCCGGTGAAGTCTAGGTTTTTGGTTATTGGTTGATGGCGATATAAGTTGATATTTAACGATTCGTAATCTTTCAATCTTTTAATCTTTCAATTTTTAAATCCTCATTAACAAATACAAATGAATGACACGCCACGACGGCCGCGGTTTCTGTCCTAAGTCTCGTGTTGCCTAAAGATACGGGAATATAGCTGTTGTCGAGCGCGAGTTGGATTTCTTTTTCTGAGAAATCGCCTTCGGGTCCGATCAGAATCGTGGCATCAGAGGCTTTTTGCAACTCGTTCCTGAGCGATTTTTTGTCGGTTTCGAGACAGTGTGCAATGAACTTTTGCCCGTTCGGGTTTTGTTTCATGAACTCCTTGAACGTCGTCGATTCGTTTAACTTCGGCAAATAATATTGTCCCGATTGTTTCATCGCCGACACCAAAATCTTATCGAACCGTTCGTTCTTTACGATTTTCCGTTCTGATCGGTCGCAGATCAAAGGCGTGATCTCGGAGATACCAATCTCGGTCGCCTTCTCCAAAAACCATTCGTACCGGTCATTCATCTTGGTCGGAGCGACGGCCAAATGCAATTTTTGAACGCCTCGTTCCTGTTGTTCCGACGAGACGATTCTAACGACGCATTTATTGTCGGAAGCTAAAGTGATTTCCGTTTTAAAAAGAAACCCAAATCCATTGGTAACGAATAATTTATCGCCAACGGTTTTCCGAAGTACTTTAACGATATGACGGCTTTCTTCCTTGTCGAATGACAGGGTTTGCGTAGCGGTTGAAATGTCGGGATTGTAAAATAATTGCATCAGAATTCGATTCGTGCTTTAGAGACGACCGAAGCGTCCTCAAAACTTCCGTCAAGATACTTATAATAACCCGCAATTCCAATCATCGCGGCGTTGTCGGTCGTGTATTCGAATTTTGGGATAAACGTTTTCCAACCGTACAGCGATTCGGCGTCCTTCATGGCTTTGCGGATTCCCGAATTGGCCGAAACGCCACCGCCGATAGCGACTTGTTTTATTCCCGTTTGCTCGACCGCAAGTTTGATCTTGTCCATCAGGATTTCAACGATCGTATGTTGGATCGAAGCGCAAATGTCGTCGCGGTTCTCGTCGATGAAGTTCGGATTCGCCGCCACGTTTTTCTGTACGAAATACAATATCGCCGTTTTCAATCCTGAAAAACTGAAATCCAATCCCGGAACTTTCGGCTTCGTAAAAGTGAATGCCTTGGGGTTTCCGACTTGCGCATATTTATCGACCAAAGGCCCGCCGGGATAGGGAAGGCCTAGTATTTTCGCGCTCTTATCGAAGGCTTCCCCGACGGCGTCATCAGTTGTTTCGCCTATGATTTCCATGTCGAAATACGAATTCACTTTCACGATCTGCGTGTGTCCGCCTGAAATCGTGAGCGCCAGAAACGGAAACTCGGGTTTATCGAAACCGTCCTCGCTGATGAAATGCGCCAAGATATGCGCCTGCATGTGGTTCACCGCGACCAACGGAACGCCGAGCGCGAGAGACAAAGATTTCGCGAACGAACCGCCCACGAGCAACGATCCCATGAGTCCCGGACCTTGCGTAAATGCGATGCCCGACAGTTGTTTTTTATCGATGTTCGCTCTTTTCAAAGCCGTGTCGATTACAGGCACGATGTTTGCCTGATGCGCCCGCGAGGCAAGCTCGGGAACGACGCCTCCATATTCGTTGTGGATGCTTTGGTTGGCCACAACATTGGAAAGCACCTTGTCGTTATGGAGTACGGCCGCCGCCGTGTCATCGCACGAACTTTCGATTGCAAGGATAAATGTGTCGCTCGGATGCATAAACAGGCGGTTTTTTGGATTATATTTGGGACAAAATTAAAACATTCGCGGGTATCAAAAAATTTAAAAAAATAGTAATTCGTTCGGTCATCGGACTGCTGCTGTTTTTGCTGCTACTCGGCATACTTCTTTCTCTCCCGCCTGTCCAGACTAAAATCGCCCAATTCGCGACCGAGAAAATCAACGAAGATTACGGAACCGACATCAACATCGACCAAATCGCAATCAGTGTTTTTGGTGGCGTGAAGCTCAAGAAAGTGATGATCCGCGACCATAAAAAAGACACGCTGGTCTATGCGAACCGACTTCAGACCAACATTTTAAGTTTCCGCCAACTCTACAACGGCGACCTGCTTTTCGGAGACATCCGCGCCGACGGTTTGACCTTCAACATGAAAACCTACAAGGGCGAGAAGAACACCAACCTCGACAGATTCATTTCGCTTTTCGATTCGCCCGAAAAGAAGCCTTCCACGCGAAAATTCCTTTTAAAGGCGAACAATGTCTACGTGAGCAACAGCCGATTTATTTTGATCGACGAAAATCGTGCGAACCCTAAAG
Source organism: Flavobacterium sp. (assembly GCF_004211145.1). Lineage (GTDB taxonomy): Bacteria > Bacteroidota > Bacteroidia > Flavobacteriales > Flavobacteriaceae > Flavobacterium. The sequence continues at coordinate 12,534 of NZ_SEBS01000009.1, forward strand.
ACGCCGATTTCAGACGACTCGACGGCCGTTTGAAGAACTTCAAGGTTCACGGACCCGAAGTCACGATGGACATCAAAGAACTCGCGTTTTTGGATCATCGCGGGCTTTACGTGAAGAAATTGTCGGCGCTTTTCAAATACAACAAGACCAATATCGAACTTAAGGATTTGGACTTGGCGACGACGCAATCGACTATGAAAGGCGATGTGCTGCTAACCTATATAAAATCCGATTTCACCGATTTCAACAACAAGGTAAAGTTCGACATCAACGTAAAAGAAGCCACACTTTCCACAAACGACATCTACTATTTCTACAAGGAAATGGGGCGCGACAAGTTTTTCAACCTCAAATCGCACGTGACGGGAACGCTGAATAATCTGCGTGCCCGGAATCTGCGTTTGATCGATGATAAGAATTCGCAGATTATCGGCGATGTGACGTTCAAAAACCTTTTCGGTAAAAGCGGGCAAGGTTTTTACATGAATGGCACGTTCCAGAAAGTGTATTCGAATTACCAGAATCTCGTGGATTTGCTTCCGAACGTGCTTGGGAAGAAACTGCCGACGTCGCTCAAGAAGATCGGAAATTTCAACCTGAACGGTTCGGCCGAAATCACGACGACTTCGATCCAGACCGACTTTTACATGACGACGTCGCTCGGAAATATCACGACCGAAATGGTCATGACCGACATCGACAACATCGACAAGGCAGTTTACACAGGCCATGTCGTGCTCGACGATTTCGACATCGGAAATTTCCTCGACAAGAAGGATTTGGGCAGGGTCAGCCTGGATTTGGACGTCGACGGGGAAGGTTTCAAACAGGAATTCCTCAACACGTCTTTTACGGGCGATATCTATAAGATCCGATACCGCGATTACACGTACAGCAATATTCTCGTCAATGGGAAATTCACGAATCCCGTTTTCGAAGGCCAGGTTTTCGTGAACGATCCGAATTTGTTCATGGATTTTGCGGGTTCGGTCAACCTGGGCAAAAAAGTCATGGCCTACGACTTCCACACGAAGATCGATTACGCCAATTTAGGCAAGATGAATTGGGTCAAGAACGATTCGATCGCAGTGTTCAAGGGCGACATCCGAATGGCGATCTCGGGTAATTCGATCGACGACATCCAAGGAAACGTGTACATCAACGAGACATCGTACCAAAACAAACGGGACACGTATTATTTCGACAACTTTACGGTGAGTTCGACGTTCGACGCCAATCGCGTGCGCACGATCGCAATCAATTCGCCCGACATTATCGAGGGTGAGATCGTCGGAAAATACAAGTTCGGGCAGGTGCAGAAAATGGTCGAGAATTCGCTCGGAAGCCTGTACGCGAATTATTCTCCGAACAAGATCGACAAAGGCCAATTCCTGCGTTTCGACTTCACGATCTACAACAAGATCGTCGAGTTGTTCCTGCCCGGAATTTCGGTCGGCGCGAACACGTCGGTGCGCGGCAGCATAAATTCGAGCAACAACGAATTCAAGTTCAATTTCGATTCGCCTCAAATCGGGGCTTTCGAGAATTATTTCGACAATATCAGGATCAGCATCGATAACAAAAATCCGCTGTACAACGCATTCGTAGAGATCGACAGCATCCGTACAAAATATTATAAGGTGTCCGATTTCAGCGCGATCAACGTGACGTCTCGCGATACATTATTCGTGCGCACCGAATTCAAAGGCGGACAGACCGGACAGGACAATTTCAACCTGAATTTATATCACACGCTCGACAAACAGAAAAACGTTGTCGTCGGATTCAACAAATCGGAGCTCACGTTCAAGGACAATGTTTGGTTTTTGAATGAGAAGGACGAAAACAACAACAAGATCGTGGTCGATCGCAAGTTTACGAACTTTAACATCGACAACCTGATTTTGTCGCACGAGAACCAGAAAATGCAACTCGTCGGGCTTGTCAAAGGTAAGAACTACAAAGATTTGAAACTCACGTTCGACAATGTCGATTTACAAAAAGTCACGCCCGAGACGAAAGGATTCAAGCTCTCGGGGAATCTCGACGGAACCGTGAGCCTCAAGCAGGATGGGGAAGTATACCAACCGATGTCGTCCATTCGCGTCGACAATCTTTTGGTCAACGAGATCGAGATGGGCAACTTGATGCTCGACATCGACGGGGACGAAAGCTTCAGGAAATTCTATGTGAATTCGGTGCTTGAGAACAAGAACTTCGAATCGTTCCGCGCCGACGGGGAATTCACCGTTTCAGGCGGCCAAACCCAAATGGACGTGGATTTGCGCTTTAATAAATTCAACCTCGGCATGCTCAATCCGTTGCTTAGCGGCGACGCGATATCGGACATCAAGGGTTTCGCTTCGGGCAACATCAATATAGACGGAACCGTAGCCGAACCTGACGTGAACGGGCGTTTGTATGTCGACGACGCGGCGATTACGATTCCGTACCTGAACGTCGAATATGAAATGGAGAAACGTTCGGTCGTCGACGTGACCGAGACGCAATTTTTGGTTCGGAATACGTCGATCACCGACACCAAATACAAAACCGTCGGTTATCTCGAAGGCCGGATCGAACACGAGAAATTCAGCAATTGGGAACTCGACATCAACGTGAATTCGAAACGCTTGCTCGCGCTCGACACTCAAGACAGCGATGACGCGGCGTATTACGGAACGGCGTTCATCGATGGAAGCGCGTCGATTTCAGGGCCGACGAACGGCTTGTTCATCAAGGTCGATGCGAAATCCGAGAGCGGCACGTCGATCAAGATCCCGATCAACAACACCGAAGCTACGGGAACGCGCAGCTATATCCGATTCCTGAGCCCGAAAGAAAAATACGATCTCGACAAAGGCATCATCGCCAAAACCAAGGATTACAACGGTTTGGAACTCGAGTTCGACTTCGACATCACGCCCGAAGCCGAAGTCGAAGTGATTCTCGACCGCAGCAACGGCCACGGGATCAAAGGTCGCGGAAACGGAGCGCTTCTGTTCAAGATCAACACGCTCGGGAAGTTCAACATGTGGGGCGATTTCATGGCGAGCGAAGGAACGTATAACTTCAAGTACGGCGGTATCATCGACAAGAAATTCAAGCTCAAGAAAGGCGGCTCCATCACTTGGGAAGGCGACCCGATGCGAGCCGTTTTGAATATGGAAGCGGTATATACGACTACGGCGAATCCGGCGATCTTGCTCGACAATCCGTCGGTGAACAGGAAAGTTCCGGTCGAGGTCGTAATCGGCGTTCGCGGAAGTTTGGCGAGCCCTGAGCCGGATTTCAATATTAATTTTCCGACGGTTTCATCGGTCCTTAAATCGGAGATACAATATAAACTGGACGATAAGGATACGCGTCAGACGCAGGCGTTGTATTTGCTTTCATCGGGAACTTTCCTGAGTCCGGAAGGCGTGAACGAATCAGATTTTGCAGGAAACTTGTTCGAGACGGCGAGTGGTTTGCTCGGCGATATCCTGCAGGATCCCGACAGTACGATCAAGGTCGGTCTTGATTATGTAGCCGCCGACCGACGTCCCGGCGTGGAAAGCGATGGTCGCGTCGGTGTAAATATCACGACACAGATCAACGACAGAATTTCGATAAATGGAAAAGTCGGGGTTCCGATCGGGGGCGTGAACGAATCGGCCATCGTCGGAAACCTCGAAGTGCAATATCGCGTCAACGATGACGGGACGATGAACCTGCGCGTGTTCAACCGCGAGAACGACATCAACTATATAGGTCAGGGAATCGGGTATACGCAAGGCGTCGGTGTAACGTACGAAGTTGATTTCGATACGTTCAAAGAATTGATCGACAGGTTGTTCAATACGAAAATCGACGTGGATAAGGCCGATAGTGAAGTTCCGGATTCGGTCGTTCCCGAAGGCATGAATTTCTATTCGCCAGAGGACAAGAAAAAGAGGAAAGCGGCCCAAAAAACGCCCGTGAACCAACCCGCAATCCCGTCGACCGACGATTAAGTTACTACTTATACTTGAACCGCGCATTTAATAAATAGGCGCTTTTCGAAAACTTATCAACGAAAACGTTTGAAAATACCGAAAAATGCTAAAGTAGTAATAATCGTAGGCTGGAAATGGTTCATCTTTGCTAAGTTTACATTTTAATACCATAATTAATGTCAAAACCAATAAAAAAGATTGGCGTGCTTACATCGGGCGGAGATGCTCCCGGTATGAATGCCGCCATCCGCGCCGTAGTGCGTACCTGTGCGTATCACAACATCGAATGCATGGGTATTTACAGGGGTTACCAGGGAATGATTGAGGGCGACTTCAAGGAAATGGGACCGCGCAGCGTGAATAACATCGTCAACAAAGGCGGAACTATCCTGAAATCGGCGCGTTCAAAAGAATTCATGACGCCCGAAGGCCGCAAAAAAGCATATGACAACATCGTGAAAGCAGGCGTGGATTCGCTTGTGATCATCGGGGGCGACGGAAGTTTTACCGGAGCTGAAATCTTCAATTCCGAATACGGCGTGCCGATCATGGGCATTCCGGGAACCATCGACAACGACATTTACGGCACGAGCTTTACGCTTGGCTACGATACGGCACTGAACACGGTTGTGGAAGTCATCGACAAGATTCGAGATACGGCTTCATCCCACAACCGTCTTTTTTTTGTGGAAGTAATGGGCCGCGACGCAGGACATATCGCGCTTAATGCGGGAATCGGAGCCGGAGCCGAGGAAATCCTCATTCCTGAAGAAGATCTCGGTCTGGAACGTCTGCTCGATTCACTCAAGAAAAGTAAGGCATCGGGCAAATCGTCGAGTATCGTCGTGATTGCCGAGGGCGATAAAATCGGAAAAAGCGTTTTCGAATTGAAAGATTACGTGGAAGCGAATTTACCTGAATACGATGTTCGCGTTTCGGTCCTCGGACACATGCAACGCGGAGGCGCACCGACTTGTTTCGACCGCGTTCTCGCAAGCCGACTCGGAGTTAGGGCCGTGGAATCATTGCTCGACGGGAAATCGAACTACATGGTCGGGATCCTTGGAGATAAAATCACGTTGACGCCGATCGACCAGGCGATCAAGGGACATTCGGAGATTGACCGCGAGTTGTTGCGGGTTTCGGATATCATGTCGACATAGTGCAAAGTGCAAGGTACAAAGTGCAAAGAACCGCACTTCGTACCTTGCACTTTGTACGTTGCACTTTGCACTTTTGAACTATATAAAAATCAAATAAAAAACAAGAAAAATGTCACAAGTTAAATTAGGAATAAACGGTTTCGGACGCATCGGACGCATCGTGTTCCGCGAATCTTACAACCGCGACAACGTTGAAGTTGTTGCCATCAACGATCTTTTGGATGTAGACCATTTGGCCTATTTGCTTAAATACGATTCAGTTCACGGACGTTTTGCCGGTAAGGTAGAAGTGAAGGACGGGAAATTGTTCGTAAACGATAAACACATCCGCACGACTGCCGAGAAAGACCCTTCAACCTTGAAATGGGACGAAGTAGGAGTGGACGTCGTTGCCGAATGTACCGGAATTTTCACGACGATCGAAACGGCTCAGGCGCACATCAAAGGCGGAGCGAAAAAAGTTATCATCTCAGCGCCGTCAGCTGATGCACCGATGTTCGTCATGGGCGTGAACCACACTGAAGTAAAAGCTACGGATACCGTGATCTCTAACGCTTCATGTACGACAAACTGTCTTGCTCCATTGGCCAAAGTACTCAATGACAACTTTGGTATCGTTGAAGGCTTGATGACGACAGTTCACGCATCTACATCGACACAAATGGTTGCCGACGGACCTTCGAGAAAAGACTGGAGAGGCGGACGCGCGGCCAGCGTTAACATCATTCCATCATCGACCGGGGCTGCGAAAGCGGTTGGAAAAGTAATTCCTGCGTTGAATGGAAAATTGACGGGAATGTCTTTCCGTGTTCCGACGATCGACGTTTCAGCAGTGGATTTGACCGTGCGATTGGAAAAAGAAACGACATATGAGGAAATCATGAGCGTTTTGAAGAATGCTTCGGAAACTGATTACAAAGGCGTTATCGGATATACTGACGAAGATGTGGTTTCACAGGATTTCGTCGGAGATTCTCGCACGTCAATCATCGACGCCAAAGCCGGAATCGGTTTGAACGCTACGTTCTTCAAGATCGTTTCTTGGTATGACAACGAGTACGGCTATTCAAGCAAACTTATTGACCTGGCGGTTCACACTGCAGGTTTGAAGTAATAATTACCCCGAAAAATCCCGTTTGAGATACAGGCGGGATTTTTCTTTTTATATTGCAAAACCATCGGCGCGAGTAAACCATATGATCTGCGAAATCATGCAAGCGCCACACATTATAACACACAAACCAACAAGAAATACCATTTCCCAATGAAATTACTAGTAGACAGTGGTTCGACCAAAGCCGACTGGATCGCCATCGACGATAACGGTAAAGTGCTTTTCACCACGCAATCACTCGGCGTAAACCCCGAGGTGCTTGGAAAAGACGAGGTGCTCGCGCGATTGGACGACCGCTTTGATATTTCGCACAACAAGAAAAGCGTCACGCACCTTTATTTTTATGGAGCGGGCTGCGGAACGGAACGCATGCGCAGTTTTCTCGCATCAATCTTCAAGGATTATTTCCCGAACGCGAACATTTCAGTAAATGAAGATACGTACGCCGCTGTTTACGCGACTACGCCCAAGAACGAGAAGGCGATCGTCTGCATTCTTGGAACGGGCTCGAACTGCAGTTATTTCGACGGGAAGGAATTGCATCAGAAAGTGCAGTCGCTTGGTTATATCGCGATGGACGATTGCAGCGGAAATCGTTTCGGCCGCGAATTGATCCGTTCGTATTACTTCAATAAAATGCCCAAGGATCTTGTCGTGGAGTTTGAAAAAGCGCACAACCTCGATCCCGATGTCATCAAACACAACCTGTACAAAGAACCCAACCCGAACGCCTATTTGGCAACGTTCGCGAAGTTTTTGATCCAGCACAAAGATCATCCGTTTTGCAAAAAGTTGATTTTTTCGGCCATGGAAGATTTCGTGGAGTTGTATATCAAACAATACGATGAACACAAAACGTATCCGGTTCACTTCATCGGATCGATCGCGTTTTACTTGCGTGAGGAATTGAGAGAAGTTCTTGAAAAGCACAAGATCAATTTAGGGAATGTGTTGCGTCGTCCGATTGATGGATTGATTGCGTATCATTCGTTGAATTAGTGCCTGAGTGCCTGAGTGCCTGAGTGCCTGAGTGCCTGAGTGCCTGAGTGAAATTACAAAATGAAAAAAGTCGGTTCTGATTGGACCGACTTTTTTTATACTTTTTTTTTCAGTTTTGTTTTTCTGGATTCATCCGGAATATTCGGGCGGGTACACCGCTTTGCGACATTCGAGTATTTGAAATCGGATTGTTCAATTTACGCACACGAAACTCAGGCACTAAGGCACCTGGCACTCAGGCACTATCTTCTTAAATTACTTCCTCGCTATCATAGAAATCTCAACGGTCACGCCCTTCGGCAAACCCGCAACCTGAACCGTTTCCCTCGCAGGAGCGGTTTCCTCATTCAGATAACTTCCATAAACGGCGTTGATCTTCGCGAAGTCGTTCATATCCATGATGAAAATTGAGGTCTTGATTACATCTTCAAACGTCATGTCGGCGGCCTCGAGTACGGCCTTGAGATTTTCCATGACTTGCTTCGTTTCGGCTTCGACATCGCCCAACACGAGTTCTCCGGTTTCCGGATTTATCGCGATTTGTCCCGACGTGTACAGCGTATCGCCGAATTGAACTGCCTGGCTATATGGACCGATTGGAGAGGGGGCGTTTTTGGTATTGATGATTGTTTTCATGTCGTATGCGTTGATTCGTTGATTTGTTGATTTGTTTATTTGAGTTGAGTTGCTTCGCGGAAAGCACTTTTTTCCACGCAATTCAAATTTGACGTAAAATCCCTAAAATTTTGCGGTATCGGACTGTAATTTTAATACTCGAAATTAAATTGATGAAGCGGCATCCAAAAAAACGAAAACACTCAGACGAAGTCAAATCTCTCTTCAAATCAACAATTTACGAATCAACAAAAATCAATTCCCAATCGTCCTATCCGGAACGCTGCGTTTGTCGTACTTAACATCCTGCAAGATGCTCGATTTGATTCCGATGAAGAAACTCCAGTACGTATTCGTCCCGAACGGAACCCAGCTCAAATTCATTCTCCAGCTCAACAAATCGCGCTCGAAACGCAGTTGCGTGAACGTGAATCCTTTCTGCACGAAATCATAACCCGTAGAAACCCCGACTTTCCAACGCGGTGTTATGTCGGTATTTCCGGAGACCATTATCGAGTTTCCCGTTACGTCACTTTCGCGTCGCGTGTTCGAATAGGTGAGCGAATAGGCGAGCGTCATGTCCCACGGAATGTTGAGTTTGAAGAATTCGGTAATCGCTTCTTCCTCTTCGTCTTCATCGTCGTCCTGTCGCGGGTCGCTTTGGTCAGTGTTGACACCGAACAAATCATCATCGCGTCCTCCATTTCGCACGCCTTGGGAACCGGGACTTTTCTTTTTGGCGGCTTCGTCTCCATCGGTGCTTGCGAGTGAGTACCCGATCGTAAGGTTAGCGGCTGTCAACCTGAAAAGACTTCCGCCGTTTTCAATGTTGTACATGTCGATCGTTCGGCCCGCATTGTCGAGTGCATACGGGTTCAATGAGGCTCCGAAGTTCACGTTCATCTTATCCTTGAACAACGTCGTTCCTCCAGTGATGCGCAAAGGCGACCATTTCAGCGAGTCGGCGGCAAGATTGTAACCTGTAGAGAAATTGAAGTTGTTGAGCAACATTACCTTTCGGGGTTCCGTTTTTGTCGAATCGCGCTCGCGCACTTTGGCTTCGAAGGTATTACTCAAGCTGAAACCGATACTGTTCGAATAGTTCTTGCCCGGCGCCCCGAAAATTCCGTCTTCGAATCTCGTGTATTCCCTGACGATCGTCTCGGCCGTAACCTGGGTAACGTACGTGTCGTAATATTGTTCGAAACTCGGCGTATAGCTATACGACACGTTCGGGCGCATCACGTGACGGATGGCCTGGATTTTCTTGTCTTCACCGAAGTTGAACGTACCGTAGATCGTCGTCCCCAGACTCGCACCGAAATTGTACGTCCCAAATCGGTCGAAACCGTTGACGTTGATCGTCGTGTCGCGGATATTCACGGGATCATATTCTTTTCGGATGGTTTTCAAGTACCAAACCTCATTGTAGTTCGCACTGGTTGAAGCACTGAAATATTTGAAGAGCTTGAAGTTCGTCGAAATCGGAATCGAATGTTGGAACCCGACTTTTGCGTCGCGGAACATCTCGGGTTTGAAAAACAACGAATCGGTCGTCGCGATCCTGTTTTCACCTCGCAACGTATATTGTAGGTTCAAATTTTTGATGAACCCTTTCTTCGGGCCGTCGGCGGGAGCGAACGGGAAAATACGATCTACGTTCACCTGAAGCGTCGGCAACGTCATGTTGATCGCCTGCGTCTGTGTGTTCTGCTGATGCGACGCCGTCAGGGAAAGATTGACCTGCGGAACCGTGTTGAACGTCCTCGAATAGGAAATCGACGAGCTCAGCGTGTTGTTAAGTGTCGATCCGACGTTGATCTGATTGATCGATTGCTGGAAATAGCGGCTACTACCAAGGTTTACCGACGCCGAGAAGCGCGAATTCACATTCGATTTCGGATCTTGCGTATGCGACCATTGGATGTTGTATATCTTCGTTTTCGCGTAATCGGGATATCCGCGTTCGCCCGCGATCAGGTTCTCGAAACGCACGTTTATGTTTCCGCTGAAGTTGTAACGCCACGCATACCGCGACTCGAAACGCATCGCGTAACTTCCGTTGGTGTAGTAATCGCCCATGACGGCGAGATCGTAATTATCACTCAGCGCAAAATAATAACCCAGGTTCTGGAGGAAGAAACCGCGCGTGTTATTCTCTCCGTACGACGGCAACAAAATTCCCGATTGGGCTTCGTCGGTCATCGGGAAAAACGCGAACGGCAAATAGATCGGCGTCGGAACATCGGCAATTACCATATTGGTTCCACCGACCACGACTTTTTCACCCGGAACGAACTTCGCCTTCGAGGTCACGAAATAGTATTCGGGATCGTCAATGTCTTTCGATGTCGTGAATCGCGCCTTCTTCATGTAATAAACCGAATCGTTCTCGCGCTTTACGATGTCGGCCTTTATTCGGAATTCGCTCTGTTCGGTTCGGGAATTCCAGATGAGCGCCTTCTTGGTTTTGGTGTTGAATCGGATGGAATCGGGTTCCACGACGTTCGAACCTTGCTTGAACATCGGTCGTTGCGACAAGACTCCGGCCGAATCTTTAATGCGACCCGCGTAGATTTCACTCTTTTCGTAATCCATTACGATAATTCCCGATTTGAGTTCGATGTCTTCGTAATAAAGTTCGGCCTCATTATATAAGGTAAGCTTCTTGTTCTTCTGGTCGATGCGCTCGTAATCCTTGGATTTACGGCGAACCTGGCTCAAAAGCATCGGTTTTTTCTGTTTTAGGGAATCGTTGAGTGGAACTGGAGCAATTTTTGTGCTGTCGGCCGCGTTTACTAACGTAGAGTCAATACGAGTTGACACGCTCGTTTTGGTAGTATCGGTTTTGGTTTCTTGTGAGTAGGATTTTGAGGCTCCGACTGTTAGCAAGATTGCTGATAAAACGATATGGAATAAGTTTGTCCGCAACGCTATTAATGCTAATTTTGTAAAAATATGACTATGGAATTAAGCGCCAAACTTACGTATAATTTTCGGTCAAAAATAATCAAATAATGAGTTTAGCCTCTCGGTTTTCATTAAAATTAACTTTTATATTTATGGGAATTTCCGACAAGCTTAAAGCGTCGTTTCTACTCGTTTTCCTAACATTTTCGATAGGAGCTTTCTCACAGAACCCGAAATTCAAAGTCACGCTCGACGCAGGTCACGGAGGCAAGGATTTCGGCGCGGTCTACAACGGGCACATCGAGAAAAACATTTCACTTGCCGTCGTGCAGAAAGTCGGGCGCATTCTTGAGGGAACGCCTAGTTTTGAGGTCATGTACACGCGTAAATCCGATGTTTTCATCGAACTCGTGGAGCGCGCCAACATCGCCAACCGCGCCGATTCGCACATTTTCGTTTCGATCCACTGCAACGCCAACAAGAACAGCGCGGCCGAGGGAACCGAAACCTACGTAATGGGTATGACCAAGAACGCCTCCAACCTTGAAGCGGCGAAACGCGAGAACTCGGTGATCACACTCGAGAAAGACTACAAACAAAAATACGAAGGCTACGATCCGCACAACCCGGAAACCATGATAGGCGTGGAACTCATGCAGGAAGAATTCCTCGACAACTCTATTTCACTTGCGAGCAAGATCCAGGATTTGTTCGTGAAATCGCTCGGGAAGAAAAGCCGGGGCGTGAAACAGGCGCCATATATGGTATTGCACAAGGCGTACATGCCGCGCGTCCTTATAGAAATGGGATTTATTTCAAATTCTAAGGACGGGTCGTTCCTTGATTCCGAAGACGGACAGGACGAAATCGCACGTGCGATCGCGAACGCCATCATCGGATACAAAAAAGAATACTTCGGCAGCGGAGGCGCGGGCAATGATCTTGCCGACGAACGTCCGTCACAACGCATCGTCGAAACTCCGACGCCCGATTCGACTCCCGCGCGCACGATCCCGATTTCGAATCCCGTGGAAACGGCTGCTCCGGTAGCGTCGTCATCATCTTCGGCCGGTGTCGTATTTAAGGTCCAAATATCGGCCAGCGGCAATAGGCTTGAGACGAAACCAAGCAATTTTAAAGGCTTGAGCGGCGTTTCGGTTTCATCGGACGGAAAACTTTTCAAGTATTTCTACGGCGAAACATCTGATTACAGCCAGGCGCGCCAAAGTTTGTCCGAGGCGAAGGCAAAAGGATTTCCATCGGCTTATGTCGTGGCGTTTCGCAATGGCCAACGCATCAGTCTGGACGAAGCATTGAACAAGAAATAAGCGCGGGCTTTTTAATATAATTGTCTTAACTTTGTTTAAAACAACAGCGCTTTGAAAATTACAAGGGAAATTAAAACGGCCATCCTGGTCATAGCTTCGATTTTATTGTTCATTTGGGGATACAGCTTTCTTAAAGGCAGTGATATCCTTACCACCGACAAGACTTTTTACATAGAATATGATAACGTTGAAGGACTCGTTGTCGCGGCTCCGGTTACGATCAACGGTCTCGTCGTAGGCAAAATCAAGAAGATAACACTCAATAACACGACTGCGAAACTGCTTGTTGAAATCGAGATCACGAACAAGGATTTTCCGATTTCAAAGTCGAGTACGGCCAATATTTACGAGCCCGGACTCATCGGCGGTAAACAGATCCAGATCGTTCCGAACCTCGCCGACAAGCAACTTGCCGAATCGGGCGACACCCTTCGCGGACAAAACGTTCCGGGACTGACGGCCTTGGTAGGCGATAAACTCGCGCCATTGCAGGAAAAACTTGATCGCGTGTTGCTCGAATTGACCACGACGATCACGAGCGTGAACAACATCCTCGACAAGACGAGCCAGGCAAACTTGAAGAATACGATCGCAGAACTCAACGGAACCATGCAGCAATTCCACAAGGCGTCGGGTTCTTTGAATTCGATACTCGACAATAATAAAGGGAAGATCGATAATGTCGTGACGAACTTCGAGAAAGTATCGTCAGATTTCAACAAGATTTCGACCGATCTTGAAAAAGCCGAGCTCGACAAAGCCGTCGAAAGCCTAAAAGCGACGCTGAAAAAAGTCGACAATTTGATGGCGACGATAGATTCGGGACAAGGAACCATGGGCAAACTCGTCAAGGACGACGCGCTGTATGACAATCTTGCCAAAACATCGCGCGAACTTGAACTTTTGTTGCAGGACGTCCGACTCAATCCGACGCGTTATGTAAACGTTTCGCTTTTCGGCAAAAAGAACAAGCCGTATGTCGCGCCAAAAGATACGATTCCAAAGCAATAGCCTTTCATGAGTTACCTTGACAACATATTCTTTGCCATCGTTTTGGCATTGGGCGTCGGATTCTTTACCGTAAGCATCCGCAAGATCATGCGCAATATCAAACTCGGGCAAGACGTGGATCGCTCCGACAATCCCGCGGCGCGCTGGACGAATATGGCCATGATCGCGCTCGGACAAAAGAAAATGGTACGCCGACCGGTTTCGGGTTTTCTGCACATTATCGTATACGCGGGCTTTATCATCATCAACATCGAAGTGCTCGAGATCGTCATCGACGGCTTGTTCGGAACACACAGGATCCTTTCATTCATGGGCGGATTCTATAGTTTCCTGATCGGTTCGTTCGAGATTTTGGCGTTGTTGGTTTTGGTTGCCGTGATTGCATTTCTCGTCAGGCGTAACATCATCAAACTTAAACGTTTCATCCATTCCGACCTGAAAGGCTGGCCGAAAAGCGATGCGAATTACATTTTATATTTCGAGGTCGTGCTGATGTCGCTTTTCCTATTGATGAACGCCGCCGACTATCAGTTGCAATTGCGCAGTTTCGGCGATTATGAACTCGGACATGGCGCGTTTCCAATCAGTAGTTTTTTGTCGCCGATGTTCGAAGGGATTTCGAGCGGAAACCTTTGGGTATTCGAAAGAGCGTTCTGGTGGTTGCATATCGTCGGGATATTGATTTTCCTGAATTATCTATATTTCTCGAAACACCTGCACATCTTGCTGGCGTTCCCGAATACGTATTACGCCGATTTGAATCCGAAGGGGAAATTCGACAACCTCGATTCGGTTACGGCCGAAGTGAAGTTGATGATGGATCCGACCGCCGATCCTTTCGCGGCGCCTGCGAATCCCGACGCCGTGCCGCAAAAATTCGGCGCCCAGGACGTGCAGGATCTGAACTGGGTACAATTGCTCAACGCATATACGTGTACCGAATGCGGACGCTGTACGTCGGCCTGTCCCGCAAACATCACGGGCAAGAAATTGTCACCGCGCAAGATCATGATGGACACGCGCGACCGATTGGAAGAAGTCGGAAAAAACATAGACGCGAATAAAGGTACTTTCGTGCCCGACAATAAAACATTGCTCAACGATTACATCACGCCCGAGGAATTGTGGGCGTGCACGACGTGTAATGCGTGCGTCGAGGAATGTCCTGTGAATATCAGCCCGCTCTCGATCATCATGGATATGAGGAGATTCCTTGTGATGGAGCAAAGCGCCGCGCCGATGTCATTGAACGCGATGATGAGCAACGTGGAGAACAACGCTGCGCCTTGGCCGTATAATCAGCAGGATCGGTTGAATTGGAAGAATGAGAATTGACAATGGACAATTGACAATGGATAATGGACAATTGACAGTTGACAATTAATCAGAACTTAAACAAAAACATTCATATTAGAATAGGATAAGGCGACCGATGATTCGCCAGCTTAAAACAGAACCTTTAATTGTCAATTATCATTTGTCAATTATCAATTAAAAAAAAATGAAAACGGAAGAAATCGAGGACAACCTCCAGCCCGCAACTGAGAACGGAAAGCACATCAGCCCTGTGTTGCCGGCCGACATCAAGAATTACCTGATCGACATCGACGGAACGATCTGCGACGACATTCCCAACGAGGAACCGGAACGCATGCTTACGGCCGAATTATATCCCGATGCGTTGGTCACACTGAATAAATGGTACGACGAAGGCCATGTGATCTTTTTCTTTACCTCGAGAACCGAAGCACACCGCGAAGTAACCGAGCAATGGCTCAAACAGCACGGTTTCAAATATCACGGCATCCTTTTCGGGAAACCACGCGGCGGAAACTACCACTGGATCGACAATCATTTGGTTAAAGCGACGCGCTACCGCGGGAAGTTTACCGACTTGATTGATAAGGAAGTGACGATTCAGGTGTTCGATGACGGAAATCACGAATAGATTGACAAATAGATTGACAGATTGCAGATTTACAGATTGTCAGATGGATTCTGGCTCTGTAAATCTGATATCTGTAAATCCACGAATAGATTGACAGATTGCAGATTTACAGATTGTCAGATGGATTCTGGCTCTGTAAATCTGACATCTGCAAATCCACGAATAGATTGACAGATTGCAGATTTACAGATTGTCAGATGGATTTTGGTTCTGTAAATCTGATATCTTTAAATCCACGAATAGATTGACAGATTGCAGATTTACAAATTGTCAGATGGATTCTGATTCTGTAAATCTGATGTCTGCAAATCCACGAATAGATTGACAGATTGCAGATTAACAGGTTGTCAGATGGATTCTGATTCTGTAAATCTGACATCTTTAAATCCACGAATAGATTGACAGATTGCAGATTTACAGATTGTCAGATGGATTCTGGTTCAGTAAATCTGATATCTTTAAATCCACGAATAGATTGACAGATTGCAGATTTACAGATTGTCAGATGGATTCTGGTTCAGTAAATCTGATGTCTGTAAATCCACGAATAGATTGACAGATTACAGATTTACGTATTGTCAGATGGATTCTGACTCTGTAAATCTGATATCTGCAAATCCACGAATAGATTGACAGATTACAGATTTACGGATTGTCAGATGGATTCTGGTTCTATAAATCTGATATCTGTAAATCCACGAATAGATTGACAGATTGCAGATTTACGTATTGTCAGATGGATTCTGACTCTGTAAATCTGACATCTGTAAATCTGTAAATCTAAAAATTATGATTGAAGATTTAAAAGTCCCAACAATGGCCGAATTCATGGCCGAAGGAAAGCAACCCGAAGTCTTGTTCTGGGTCGGCTGTTCGGGTAGTTTCGATGACCGCGCCAAGAAAATCACCAAGGCGTTCGTGAAGTTGCTCAACCGCGCCGGCGTTTCGTTTGCCGTGTTGGGAACTGAGGAAGGTTGCACGGGCGATCCCGCGAAAAGGGCAGGGAATGAGTTCCTGTTCCAGATGCAGGCGATGATGAACATCGAGTTGCTCAACGCCTACGAAGTCAAGAAAATCGTGACCGCTTGCCCGCATTGTTTCAATACGATCAAGAACGAATATCCGGGACTGGGCGGAAGCTACGAAGTCGTACACCATACGAGTTTCCTCAAATCTTTACTCGACGACGGCCGACTTACGATTGAAGGCGGTACGTTCAAAGGAAAGAAAATCACGTTCCACGATCCGTGTTATTTGGGTCGGGCGAACAATATTTACGAAGCGCCGCGTGATCTCATCCAAAAGCTCGATGCCGAACTAGTCGAAATGAAACGCTCGCGCTCGAACGGTTTGTGTTGTGGAGCCGGTGGCGCCCAGATGTTCAAGGACGCCGAACCCGGAAACAAGGAAATAAACGTCGAACGGTCAGAAGAAGCGTTGTCGACCGAACCACAAATCATCGCGGCCGCTTGTCCGTTCTGCAATACGATGCTTACCGACGGCGTTAAAGTAAAAGAGCGCGAAGGCGACGTAAAGGTTATGGACATAGCCGAATTGATTGCCAACGCACAGGATTTGTAGTGAAGCGCAAAGTACAGAGTGCAAGGTGCAAAGTCTCAAAACTCACTACTCAAAACTAAGAACTAAACATGTACGTACCCTTTGATACCTTACCCGAAGAATCACGCATCTGGATCTACCAATCCAACCGTAAATTATCGGACGAAGAAACAGCCGAAATCCAACAATCGCTCGAAGCATTCCTGGAAAAATGGGCGGCTCACGGCACAGGGCTCGAAGCTTCTTACCAACTGAAGTACAATCGCTTCATCATCATCGCGGTCAATCAGGAAACGCAGGCCGCGACGGGTTGTTCGATCGATGATTCGGTGCGATTCATACAAGACCTCGAACAAAAATACGGGATCGACCTGCTTGATAAAATGAACGTGACGTTCCGAAACGGTGAACACATCGCCCACAAAAGCCTTATTGATTTCAAGCGAATGGCCAAGGAAAAAGCCGTAACCGGAAATACGGTCGTTTTCAACAATCTCGTGAATACGCTCGGAGAGTGGAACGACTTTTGGGAAGTGCCCGCAACCGAAAGCTGGCACAGCCGCTTCTTTTAAAAAACCATGATGAGACGACTCACCGTTGCCCTGCTTCTTATTTCCCAATTCGCGCTTGCCCAGTTCAGGCACGTAAAGCCCGTGCATCGCCAAAAGGAAGATGTTTGGGTCGACAGTATCTACAATAATTTGACGTTCGACGAACGCGTCGGGCAATTGTTCATGGTCGCGGCATATTCGAACAAGGATACGGCCCACGTGAATTCGATCAGCCGACTCGTCAAAAACAACAAAATCGGCGGATTGCTTTTCCTTCAAGGCGGACCGTATCGCGAGGCAAAACTCACAAACCTTTATCAATCCCAATCGAAAGTTCCTTTGTTCATAGGCATCGACGCCGAATGGGGATTGGCGATGCGACTCGATTCCGTCGCGCGTTTTCCATGGAATATGACGTTGGGCGCGATTCAGGATTTGAGCCTTATCGAAAAAGTCGGGGAAGAATACGGCAAGCAAAGCAAGCGAATGGGCATCCATTTCAACTTCGCGCCCGTTCTCGACATCAATACGAATCCAAAAAATCCGATCATCGGAAACAGATCGTTCGGCGAAGACAAACTCAAAGTCACCGAACGCGCGCTCGCACTTATGAAAGGCATCCAACGCGAAGGCGTCCTGGCGACGGGTAAACACTTTCCGGGCCATGGCGACACGGCCGTCGATTCGCACGATGTGTTGCCGCTCGTGGATTTTTCGAAACTGCGATTGGACGAAGTCGAACTTTATCCCTATAAGAAATTGTTTTCTGAAGGCCTGGCCTCGGTCATGGTCGCGCACCTGAACGTTCCGGCGCTTGAGACGCGACAGGGTTATCCGTCGTCGATCTCGTATAATGTCGTGACGAATCTGCTGCAGAACGAACTCGGTTTCAACGGACTTATTTTTACCGATGCCTTGAACATGAAAGGCGCGAGCAATTTCAAATCGGCGGGAGAAATAGATCTTGAGGCATTCATGGCCGGGAACGACGTGTTGCTTTTCCCTGAGAACGTACCGCTCGCGATCGACAAGATTTGCGTCGCTTATCAGGACAGTTTGATTTCAGAACAACGCCTGGCCCAATCGGTCAAGAAGATTTTGCGCTACAAATACCGCGTCGGGCTTGACATGTATACGCCGATCAACCTCGACAATTTAAGCCGGGATGTAAATACGATCGAAAACGCGGCCTTGCAGTACACGTTGTACGAGAATGCGGTTACGGTGTTGAAAAATGACAACGAAACGCTTCCGATCCAAAATCTTGAAAACGAGAAAATCGCTTACGTGAAACTCGGCGAGGACAGCAATTCGCCGTTCGTGTCGACAATCCAGAAATACACCGAGGTAACTGAAGTAGCCGATGACAGTATCCATCTGCTTCTCGAAAAACTGAAACCCTATTCGACCGTTATCGTCGGATATCATAAGAGCGACGGCGCGTGGAAAAACCACAATTTCAAGCCCGAAGAACTCGCAAAACTCGATTCGATCAGTAAGCACAACAAAGTCATCCTCGATATTTTCGCCAAACCGTACTCGCTTTTGCCGATCACCGATTATTCGAACATCAAGGCGCTCGTGGTTTCCTACCAAAACAGCGATGTCGCGCAGGTCGTTTCGGGCGAATTGCTTTTCGGCGCGGTTGAAGCCAAAGGAAAACTTCCGGTTTCATTGAATTCGAACTTTAAGGTCGGCGACGGATTGTCGACCAAAAAACTAAATCGTCTTGGTTTCACCGCTCCCGAAAATGTCGGCATGAGCTCTCAAATCCTGACCAAGATCGACATGCTCGCGAACAAGGCGATCAGCGGCAAAATGGCGCCTGGAATTCAGGTTCTGGTTGCGCGGAAAGGAAAGGTAATTTACCAGAAGTCGTTCGGATTCCATACATACGAGCAGATTCAGAAAGTGAAGAACACCGATATTTACGACATCGCCTCGCTCACTAAAATCGTGTCGACGTTGCCCAACGTGATGCAACAATTCGACCAGAAGAAGATAACCTTCGATAGCCGTCTGGGCCAAATGTTGCCGGTTTTCAAACGCACCGACAAGAAGAACATAAACGTCAAGGAATTGCTTTCACACTACGCAAGGCTCCAGGCGTGGATTCCGTTCTACAAGGCGACGCTCGACAGCACGTTGCATCCCGCCGACAAATATTACCGCAAGATGTACGACCAGATGTTCTCGAAACAAGTCGCCGAGAATCTGTACATCCGAAACGATTACCACGACACGATCATGAAGGAAATCGCAAAGAGCAAGCTGCTTCCCAAAAAGGAGTACAAATACAGCGATTTCGCGTTCATCATCATGAAGGAATATCTTGAGAAATCGACCGCGAAAACGCTCGACAGCTTGAGCAACATGCATTTTTACAGGCCGATCGGCATGAGCAATACGATGTATAATCCGTTGCGCAAATTCGACATGAGCATGATTCCACCGACCGAGGACGACAAGTATTTCCGCTACCAGATCGTGCAGGGTTACGTACACGACATGGAAGCCGCGATGGAAGGCGGAGTTGCCGGACACGCGGGAATTTTCTCGAATTCGATGGACGTCGCCAAGATCATGCAGATGTATCTCCAGAAAGGAAACTACGGCGGCAAACAATTTTTCTCAGACAAGACATTCGACGATTTCAACACGGCATGGTTCATAAAAGAAGGCAATCGCCGCGGCGTCGGATTCGACAAACCGCAACTTCCGGGTCAGGCCGGGCCGACGTGCAACTGCGTTTCGATGAAGAGTTTCGGCCACACCGGATTTACGGGAACGATGGCTTGGGCCGATCCCGAAACTGAAATCGTATATATTTTCCTTTCGAACAGGACGTTCCCTGATTCGACCGTGAACACGCTTTCAAAGGAGAACATTCGCGAAGACATCCAAAAAGTGATTCAGGAAGCGATCATCAACAACTAATTTTTCTATATTTCGGGAAATTTATCCTGATGAGAAAGGTTTTGATTTTTACGATGTTTTGCGTGACGTTCGCTTGTTCGACTGACGACGGCAACGAAGGCGATAACAATTCCACACTAAAAATCTCAGGACAAAAATACACGTTCGACAGGCTTTTGATGAGTGACGCGAGTGCGTTTCCGTTGTCGGACCCTGAAATGAAAACGCATTATTTTTATCTTACCCAAGAAATTCCATGCGACAGTGCGCCTTGTTCGCGCCCTATCGGAATGTATGTCAAAGTCGTCACACCGATGAACCAGGCATTGCTTGTGGGAACGTATTCGTTCGGAACTCAGGAATCGCCTTACGCCTTTGTGTACGATTATAAAAACAGTGCGCAATCCATTTCAGGCGGTATTCAAATAGCATTCGAAAATGGACAATACGAACTCACATTTCTGGAAAATACGATGTTGTCCCAAAACCATGGACTCACGGGAAAAGTCAAGGGAAATTTCCAAATTATTCCGTTCGATTACAGGACGGCGAACGGCCAATGGAATTAAATCTTGTTGACGCGACCTTCCGGGAAAATTATTGTCTGAAACAAAACACAAAATCATGAAAAAACTATTCTTTTGCATTTTGGCGGTTTCCATGTTGGTAAGCTGCAACAGCGACGACGATAATTCCGCCGTTAACGGTGTGTCGACGCTAACGGTGAATAACATTCCTTTTGAGATTGGCCGATCAGCCGATAACGTCACTACAAAATTCTATAACGAATTCCAATCGCGTGTATTTTTCATTTCTAACGGAAAGATGAACGATTCTTGGTCGGGTAGCGCGATTTCGTTTTCAATTCACTATGCGGCAGGACAAACGAGCGCCACGGGCATTTATACCATCGATGAATTTGACAATTACGGCTATTACCTCATGGGCGATTACGGCGTGCAATTCGTTTCAGGAACGGTCTCGATCACCGAGCTGGGCAATGACATTTACAAAATCGTGTTCACTGATCTCATAACCGACTCACATAGCACAAGCCCATCTCCTGACATTACGGTTCAAGGTTCCTTCGAAGGAAGCTTCAAACAAAATTAAAACTGTACCCGAACCGGCCATTCCGCCGGTTTTTTATGCGCCGTTTGACCCGCTATTCGTACCTTCGCAAAACAATACGACTACAATGAAAATAGCTATAGTTTGTTATCCGACATTTGGCGGAAGTGGTGTCGTCGCTACCGAATTGGGCCTCGAACTCGCACGCCGCGGACACGAAATACACTTCATCACCTACAGCCAGCCCGTGCGTTTGGCGCAATTGAGCCCGAATGTGCATTATCATGAGGTAAATGTTCCCGAATATCCGTTGTTCCATTACCAGCCGTATGAATTGGCGCTGTCGAGCAAACTCGTCGATATGGTGAAACTGTACGGCATCGAACTGCTTCACGTACATTACGCGATTCCGCACGCTTACGCCGCCTACATGGCCAAACAGATGCTCAAGGACGAAGGCATTTACGTGCCGATCGTGACGACATTGCACGGAACCGACATCACGCTCGTGGGCAGCCATCCGTTCTACAAACCCGCGGTCGCGTTCAGCATCAATAAATCGGATATCGTGACCTCGGTTTCCCAAAGTTTGAAAGACGATACGTACCGACATTTCGATATCCGCAAGGAAATCCACGTAATACCGAACTTCATCGAACTCGACAAAAACACATCGGACCCAAGCATTCGTTGCCGCCGTTCGGTCATGGCGGGCGAAAACGAGCGCATAGTGACGCACATCAGTAACTTCAGGAAGATCAAGAGAATTCCCGATGTCATAAAGATTTTCGAGCGCATCCAACGGGACATTCCATCGAGACTGATGATGGTCGGCGACGGGCCCGAACGCGAAAAGGCCGAGAAATTGTGTCAAAAATTAGGCATTTCAGATAAGGTGATTTTCTTCGGGAACAGCAACGAGATCGACCAGATTTTGAGTTACACCGACTTGTTTTTGCTGCCGTCGGAAACCGAAAGTTTCGGGCTTGCCGCACTTGAAGCGATGGTTTGGGGAATTCCTGTAATCTCCACGAATTCAGGTGGTTTACCTGAAGTCAACTTCAACGGAATTTCAGGGTATCTCAGTGATGTCGGGAATGTCGAGGAAATGGGAACGAACGCTATTCGGATCTTAAAAGACGATTCGGTGCTGCAACAATTCCGCAACAATGCACTCGGTGTGGCCAAACAATTCGACATCAGGAAAATATTACCGCTGTACGAAGCGTTATACGAAGAAGCCTTACAAATAAAAGTATGAGAAAAATCGCAACCGCATTTTTGATCCTGTTCCTCGCAGCCTGTTCGTCAACCAAAAAAACGGCCGGGACGTTACCTTTATACGAAGTATTGACGAGTAAATCAGATGGGGGCGGAAACATCCGTTTCTATGAAGTCGTATCAACTTCCGACGAATTCAGGATGCTTTTGGGCGACGAGAACCTCAAGCGAAAAATCAAGCCAGACGATATCAATTCGGCAAACTTCATCATCCTGAACATGGGCGAGAAGCGATCCGGCGGCTATTCCATAGATGTCGAGAAGGTCGAGGAAACGGCTGACAAGATCGTGGTCACCGTTAAGGAAACCAAACCCGACGAAGATTCGATGACCACGCAGGCGATTACGTATCCGTATGCGATCGTGAAGATCAATTCGAAAAAAACGATCGAAATAAAATAAAAAGAAAAAGCCCGACGATAATTTGCCGGGCTTTTTTTTAGAATGTATATCGGACAGCTAAACCAACGTCCGGAACCAAGTTGTGATGATCGTCATCGAAATCGTCGCGGTCGTCGCCAAAGTGGACTTCAGGCCTGATGTCGAACGAAAGCTGCAATGGAATCTTCGCGAATTTGTATTCGATTCCCGCAACCCCGGTGATCAGACCGAACGTTCCGTCGTCATCCCAATCGTTGTCAGGATCGTTGTATCGGTCGAATTCCCAACGTCCGGCTCCGATTCCCGGTCCGGCATAGAATGCGAAACCTTGCTCAATCGGGAAAACCCAATGGAAAGCGGCTACGAATTTGGCGGTGTCGTACCAATCCTGTTCGCGGATTCCGAGGTCGAATTCCAACCTATTGTTTGTAAATACGCGTCTCTGGTAGGAAACGTCGGCTCCGATTCCGTCTCCGGCGCTCAATCGGACTCCGATCGCATTGTCGGGAATCGACTGTGAATGAGCTGAAAATGCAGCAGCAATAAGGAATGCGCCGCAAAAGATCAATTTCTTCATGTTGTGTTATTTTGGGTTATTTGATATAAATGTACCCCAACATAACCGCGGTGAAAAGCCGCTTACCAAATTTTTAACATTAGTTTTGACGATGGGCGAGTCGCTTCCGTGAAAACAACATTCCCGTCAAATCGGCTTGGCTGAGCATATTTTCCATTTCGAAAAGTTCCTCGTCGACTTCGGGTTTGTTGTCGGCGTAACGGTACAGTTTCCAGCGTTTCTTATTGTATTCCAGGGCCGTAAGGTTTTCTATCCAGTCGCCCGAATTCAGGTAGGTCGTTTTGCCGTGACGGTTTTCCACGTCGGTAATCTTGGGTTCGTGTATGTGTCCGCAGACGACATAATCGTAACCTTTTTCGATTGCGAGTTCTGTGGCTGTCTTTTCGAAATCCGAGATGAATTTTACGGCTTTTTTCACGCTTCCCTTGATTTTCTTGGAAAACGAGTACGGTTCTTTCCCGATTTTATGCAAACACCAATTCACGAACCGGTTTACCAAGATCAAGTAATCATAACCGATTCCGCCCAATTTAGCGATCCATTTAGAGTGTTGCACCGACGCATCGAACACATCTCCGTGAAAGATCCACGCCTTGGAACCGTCGAGATCGAGCACCAATTTATCGAGGATGCTGAAATTTCCCATCTTCGTATCGCTGAACTTGCGCAACATCTCGTCGTGGTTGCCTGTGATGTAAAAAACCTTCGTGCCTTTTGAGGCGAAGTCGATGATCTTACTTATCACTTTTAGGTGCGATTTCGGGAAATAGGACTTTCGGAACTGCCAGATATCGATGATGTCGCCGTTGAGCACGAGCGTCTTCGGTTTTATCGAATTCAGATAGTGGAGCAGTTCTTTGGCGTGGCATCCGTAGGTTCCGAGATGCACGTCCGATAATACCAGGAGTTCGACTTTGCGCTTTTTCATGGACTGAAGTTTCGCAAATAAACTTCGCCAATGTTAATTGAAACTTTTCCGACAGTTAAGAAATCAATGCATCAGCAAATAATAAAATACCGCCCAGACGCACAGAAAGAAAACGCCCGGCATGACGAAACCCGCGACGTTCTGCCTAAGCTGTTTTTTCACGAATCCCAAATACGCGAGATAACCCACGAAAAGTATCGACAACAAAAGAGGAATGAATGTGCTCATTACGCGGCATTTGATCCAAATATAAACGTTTTTCTGTTGTCTCCGACAATTGAGTTTGCGCGAGTATTGGCTGGTTTCTCGCTAATAATGCTATTTTTGTAAAATGGCAGGAAACTCATACGGAAACCTATTCAAACTAACCACATTCGGAGAATCGCACGGAACCGCTTTGGGCGGCGTGATCGACGGTTGTCCTGCGGGAATCGAACTCGACCTGAACGCGATCCAATTTGAAATGGGCCGACGCAAACCCGGACAATCGGCAATCGTGACCCAGCGCAAGGAAGCTGATGAAGTGCAATTCCTGTCGGGGATTTTCGAAGGCAAGACTACGGGAACTCCGATTGGTTTCATCATTCCGAACACCGACCAAAAATCCCACGATTATTCGCATATCAAGGACAGTTATCGTCCGAGCCACGCCGATTACGTCTACGAAAAGAAATACGGAATCCGCGATTATCGTGGCGGCGGACGTTCATCGGCAAGGGAAACCGCGTGCCGAGTCGTTGCCGGGGCGATCGCGAAACAAATTTTGAAAGACATTAAGATCAACGCGTTCACGTCGTCGGTCGGAGATATTTTCATCGACAAACCGTATCAGGCGCTCGATTTTTCCAAGATCGAATCGAATGATGTCCGCTGTCCCGACCAAGCGACCGCTGAAAAAATGGAAGCGAGAATCCGCGAAATCCGCAAGGAAGGCGATTCGATCGGAGGAACCGTGACCTGCGTGCTCCAAAATGTTCCGCTCGGACTGGGCGAACCTGTTTTCGATAAATTGCACGCCGAACTAGGCAAAGCCATGCTCTCGATAAACGCGGTAAAAGGTTTCGAATACGGCAGCGGTTTCTGCGGCGCACGCATGAAAGGCAGCGAACACAACGATTTATATAACGAGGACGGCACGACGAAGACAAATCTGTCGGGCGGAATCCAGGGCGGCATTTCAAACGGAATGGATATTTATTTCCGGGTCGCGTTCAAGCCGGTCGCGACGTTGCTCCAAAAACAGGACGCACTCGACAACCAGGGCAATATCGTCGCGATGCAAGGCAAAGGCCGTCATGATCCTTGTGTCGTTCCGCGCGCCGTTCCTATCGTCGAAGCCATGGCGGCCATCGTGCTCGCCGATTTTTACCTGATCAACAAAACCTACAAATAGGCTTTTCGCCAACTTACGCATGACTGACCAAACCAAAAAAACACCATTTTTCAAAAGCCTTACGGGACAAATTTTAATCGCGATGGTCCTTGGTATCGCGCTTGGCGTATACGTCCACGAGAATTACCCGAAAGAAAGCGCCAAGGAATTCAGCGGTTACATCAAATTGCTCGCGACCGTTTTCATCCGATTGGTGCAGATGATCATCGCGCCTTTGGTATTCACGACATTGGTTGTCGGGATCGCGAAACTCGGCGATTTAAAAACCGTCGGGCGAATAGGAGGAAAGGCGTTGGGCTGGTTTTTCACCGCTTCGTTCATTTCGTTGCTCATCGGGATGTTTTACGTGAACATTCTTGAACCCGGCGTCGGGCTTAAAGTAGACGACCTCGATCTGGCCGGAGCGAAAGAAGTTACGGCGAAGACCGAAGATTTTTCGGCCGAGAATTTCGTGACGCACATCGTCCCTAAAAGTGTGTTCGAAGCGATGGCGACGAATGAAATCTTACAGATTGTGGTGTTTTCAATCTTTTTCGGACTGGCCGCGGCGTCAATCGGAAGCCATTCGAAACCCGTCGTGAACGCCTTGGATAAAGCGTCGCACATCGTTTTGAAAATGGTGAATTACGTGATGAATTTTGCACCGATAGGCGTTTTTGGCGCGATTGCAGGCGTCTTTGCGATCCGCGACGTTGACGAACTGGCGATTACGTATTTGCGGTTTTTCGGCTCGTTTTTGGTCGGAATCGGTTCACTTTGGGTGATTTTGCTCTTGGTCGGCTATTTGTTTCTGGGAAAGGCGATGTCAATTTTGCTCAAGCGAATCGTCGGGCCGCTTATCATCGCGTTCAGTACGACAAGCAGCGAAGCCGTTTTCCCTAAATTGACTGAAGAACTCGAACGTTTCGGAATCCGCGACAAGGTCGTGTCGTTCATGTTGCCGCTGGGTTATTCATTCAATCTCGACGGAAGCATGATGTACATGACGTTCGCGAGTATCTTCATCGCACAATTCTACAATATCGAATTAAGTCTCCCGACCCAATTCACGATGTTGCTCGTCCTGATGCTTACGAGTAAAGGAATCGCCGGCGTGCCACGCGCTAGCTTGGTCGTTGTCGCGGCGACCTGCGGCATGTTCAAGATTCCCGTCGAAGGCATCGCGTTGATTCTGCCGATCGATCACTTTTGCGATATGTTCCGAAGCGCGACGAACGTGCTCGGAAACGCGCTGGCTACGTCGGTCGTCGGAAAATGGGAGAAAGATACGGATCTGCAAATCGAAAATTGATTTTCTAAATTTTATGAATAACTCTGAGTAATACTTTGTTTTTTAAAGTTTTAATTGCATATTTTTACTGCAATACAGAACTTAACACAAAGTATTTATGAAAAGAAAACTACTCATTTTCTCTGCAATCCTTGTTTCTTCGATTGCCGGAGCACAAACATTGCTAACTGAAGACGGAACATCGCTTACCGTCGGCAATGTCGGAACCGATCTAACGGGTACGACACCAGGACAAGGCGGCTGGCTGACGACCGTTCCTGTCCCAACGGGAGCTGTCACTGACTTTCAAGTCGTAAACGTCGGATCTACGTACGGAAATACGATCCAACTCACAGGTTCGAACGCGGCTGCCGCAAATACGCGCCGTATGTTCAAGGACGTAAGCGGAATTTGGGCGACGCGCGATACCGGCAATGAGGTCGCGCAGGTACAATTCAGTTATTTTACCGGGCCGGCAACGACGAGTACGAACTCGATGCGGGTCGCGTTATACGACGCGGGCGTTACGAAATTTTTGGCGGGAATCATGATCGCGATGCCGACACGTGAATTGCGTGGGCTCGGCTATTACAATAACGGAACGACGACAGGCAATTTCTCGTTTACGCTTGGCGGAACCGAAACTGCTCCCGCGGCTGTCATCCTGGCCGAAAACACTTGGTATACATTTGGATTCAGCTACAATCGCACGACGGGTGAACTCAAGTTCAAGTCACTTGAGGCCTTGCCGATTACACTCGGAACCCGCGCAGGTGCTGCGGCGAACGATGCCATCGGATCACTCAACTTCGTGGCAACCGCGGTCTCGTTCAGCACGCAAACGACAAACACAGTGGCCGCAACAAATCAATTCGACAACTTGAATTTCAGGGCTTTGGCCACCGACGGACCTTTGCTCAATGTCAGAAACCCGATTACCGCTGCCGACTTTGATGTCTATCCGAATCCGACGAACGATTTCGTAAACGTTTCGACAGTCGGCGCAATCCGTTCGGTGACAATTGCCGATTTGAACGGAAGAACGGTAAAACAACAGGAATTCGACTCGGTTTCAGAGGCGCAGGTCAGTTTTTCCGATCTGTCGTCAGGACTTTACCTGATGACGGTAAACGGCGACAACGCTTCGGTCACCAAGAAAATAATGAAGCAATAAAAAAGCGTCAAAAAATAAAGCCGGGCAATATCGTCCGGCTTTTTTTATTCTAAAAATTTTGCCTTTAATTCAGGTGTCGGGATCATGCAGCTCTCTTTCCTGCCGTACCATTTGTAGCGGTTTTTGGCAACGTAATCGTAAATCGGGTTTCGCAGGAAATTCGGGATGATCTTGAAAATCGTACTCAGGCTAAAAAATCCGCCCAAGCCTTTCGCAATCTCGATCGCCGCCGTCGACTTGTAATAATACGCGACGCCGGGTTCATATAAGATAATGCTGTCGATTTGCTTCGGATCAATGCCGATGTGTTTCAAAATACTTTCGCCGAGTTCCGACTGTAACGGCACGAACCTGAAAACATCGTTCTTGTCGCGCTTGATCACGAACTGCACGAACGAATTGCAAAGATTGCAGACGCCGTCGAAGAGGATGATTTTTTTGTTTTTTGGGAGTTCGGAGGCGGTCATTTATTCGAAAGTCAGAGGTCAAAAGTGGAAAAATTCCCGAATGGGTAAAATTAGCGATTGTGTTCTTAAGAACGTGATACGTTGGCGAAATTTTAGTCAAAGTCGATAGTCGAGCGTACGGCGTAATGAATCAGTCAGCGTTGTGAACGGTCTATAGTTTAATTTGAGACCTTTTGAAAAGGTCGTTTTTTATTGTTGGCTTTGGATGCAATATGTATTAAAAATCGTTATAAGTTATTGATATTCATAATTTTAAACATGACCCTGTCAGGGTTGTTTTAAACCGCTTTCTTTATCCAACCTTCGACTACTTTCTCTTCGCCTCGACAAGTTCAAGTTCATCAATACTAACCTTCGACGTGAACAAACCATAATTCACGGTCGCCTTGTTTTTCTCGATGTTGTCGATGCTGCCGACCGCTTTCCCGTCAAGCATTCGCACGCGATCGCCGACTTTCAGGATGGCTTTCGGTTTTGGAGCCGCGGCTTCCTTTTTCTTCTTTTCCTTCTTTTCCTGTCGGATTTCCTCGACGACGACTTTTACTTCCTGGATAATTTCCTTTTTCTTTTGTTCCTCGACTTTTTTCTCCTTCGGCGCGACTTTCTTGCGTTTGGAATTTTCGATCTCAACCATTTTTAGGAATTCGCCGATCAACAATTTCTTGTCCTTGTTGCTGAAATACTTGTCGGCCATATCTTCGACTTTTTGCCCGAGATAAATCGTCTTTTGGTTGCTGTCGTATAATTCCTGGTAGCTTTCGAGCTTTGATCGCACGCGTGAATTGATATCTTCGAGCTTGCGACTTTCCTCACGAGCCTTGGTTTCTTCTTCCTTGAGGTTCGCCGATGTTTTTTCGAGTTTCGAGCGTTCCTTTTGCAAGGTCGCGATCGTCTTGTCGAAACGCACTTTACCGCCTTCGATCTTCTTCTTGGCGCGATTGATCAATCCGTACGGGATTCCGTTTTTCTGTGCGACCTCGAACGTGAACGAACTTCCGGCTTGACCCAATACGAGCTTGTACATCGGTTCGAGCGATTTCTCGTCGAAGAGCATGTTCGCGTTCGTCGCATACGGCAATTCGTTCGCGAGCATTTTTAAATTGGAGTAGTGTGTCGTAATGATTCCGAAGGCTTCGCGATGATAGAATTCCTCGAGGAAAACCTCGGCAAGCGCGCCGCCCAGTTCTGGATCCGAACCCGTCCCGAATTCGTCGATCAGGAACAACGTCTTGTCGTTACACTTCTTGAGGAAGTAGTTCATGTTCTTTAATCGGTAACTGTACGTACTCAAATGATTTTCAATCGATTGATTATCTCCTATGTCGGTAAGAATCCTGTCAAACAAAAACGTTTCACTGCGTTCGTGCACGGGAATTAACATCCCGCTTTGCAACATCAATTGCAGCAATCCGACGGTTTTTAACGAGATGGTTTTTCCACCCGCATTCGGTCCAGAAATCACGATAATGCGACTTTCCTGGTCGAGTTCGAAAGTCTGCGGAAATGTTTTTTCCTGCTTGCGTTTGTTCGTCAGATACAGGATCGGGTGGAACGCTTCGCGGAAATACAAACGGCGCTCCTTCGTAATATTCGGCAACAAACCGTTGATACGCTGGGCATACTTCGCCTTCGCGCTCACGACATCGACGTCGCTCAGGAAATCCTGATATTGGATCAAAACGTCATTGAACGGCCTGACATCGTTCGAAAGTTTTCGCAAAATCTTGTTGATTTCTTCCTTTTCCTCATATTCTAGATTGGCGAGTTCACGCGAGAATTTCAAAGTCGCCTCAGGCTCGATATATGTGATGCTTCCGGTCTTTGAACTTCCGAGGATCGATCCTTTGACCTTGCGTCGGTACATCGCCAAAACCGCAAGCACGCGTCGATTCTCGACTATGCTTTCCTTGATGTCATCGAGATATCCGAGCCCGTTGTATTGGCTCAACGACTGGCCGAAACTTTGGTTGACCTTCACGCGAACCAAGTTCATCTGCTGTCGAATTTCCCTGAGTTCGGGCGATGCGGTATCTTTTATTTCTCCATATTTGTCGACTATGGCATCGATTTTCGTGACGATTTCCTTGGTGAACGTAACTTCGGAGGCGCGCAGGTTGAGCTTCGGATAGTAATCGTCGAATTTCCTAAGGAATTGGATGAGCACGTTCGCGGTTTCAGACAGCACTGAAATCTTCCGGAAACTCGCCGCATCCAGAAAACTGTCCTCGATCGCAAGGAATTTTATCTCGTGGGCGACCGACTCAAAGCCGTGGTTTGGCAAGGCGTTGTTGTTCTGGAACGAGGAAACGTATTCGGACGTCTGCAACAACGCGGCCATCAACTGTTCTTCGTTTCTTAGCGGCTTTATCGCGTTGGCTTTTTCTTTTCCGAGGTCGGTGATGCACGATTCGGCGATGGTTTCCAAAATCGTCGGAAACTGTAAATCCTGCAGGGTTTTATCGGTAATACTGATCATTTAGTTGTAAAGGGCTTTGTGCAAATTTAGTCAAAAATTAGCGGTTGTATAGGTCGGCAAAATCATGGCCGATTGTATATTTGAAATAAAAAAATGAAGATCGAGGAAAGCTGGAAAAAAGAATTGCAATCGGAATTTGAAAAACCTTATTTCAAGGAACTCCGGGAATTCATTTCGCGCGAATTCGATGCTGAAAATGGAAAAACATGCTATCCGCCCGAGTCTCAAATATTTTCGGCATTTGACCATTGTCCTTTCGATGAAGTGAAAGTCGTCATCATCGGCCAGGATCCTTATCACGGTCCCGGACAGGCGAACGGATTGTGTTTTTCAGTCGCCGACGGCATTCCTATTCGGCCTTCGCTGCGCAATATCTTCGTCGAAATAAAAAACGATTTGGGTAAACCGATCCCAGCAACCGGAAATCTCGAACGCTGGGCGAACCAAGGCGTACTGCTTTTAAACGCGACGCTAACCGTCCGGCAAGGCGAGGCGGGAAGCCATCAAAAACAAGGTTGGGAAACGTTTACCGATGCCGTCATACAGCATATTTCAGACGACAGGCAAAACGTCGTGTTCCTGCTTTGGGGCGCCTTCGCACAACAAAAAGGAAAGAATATCGACAAATCGAAACATTGCGTTCTCACGTCAGGACATCCGTCGCCAATGAGCGCTAATCAAGGAAAATGGTTCGGAAACAAACACTTCAGCAAGGCCAACGAGTACTTGAAATCGAAAGGATTACCTGAAATCGACTGGTAATCAGTTCACCGTAAACGTGTAGTAACCGCCATTCAACTGGGTCGTGTCTGAGATAAGGTTCAGGAACAACTTGTTTGCGGGCGATTTCGACCTCAATTCAATTTCATTCGTGGACGAGCTGTTCACGCCGAAACTGATTCGGTAATTCCCGGCCGTCGCCAATTGAAATCCGATGTTGTATTCGTAACTCTCGTCGGTAGCGTCGTAAACCGCGGTCGCCAAGATGAAACCTCCCGTTTGGGCCGTTCCGTCTATGATGTTGAGCGTATTCGTCGTTGATTCGACCGCCGTCCAGACGCCACCATTTTCCTTCTCGATAATGTACGAGAAGACGAATCCGGGTGCGCCGCTCGTCGTCGTGAAAATATCGAGGTCGGTGGTTTGGCCGGGTTCTTCGAGATAGCGCGAAAAGTCCGCCTGAACGTATATGTACTCGCCAACCGAATAACTTGGTTGCGTACTTATTGAAACGAGGTTGGCTACATCGACATACTTCTCGTTGTAGAAACCATCTTCATCGTCACAGCCTGTCAACAATAGAGCCGACAGGGCAAAAGCAAAATATTTTATTTTTTTCATGGCCGTTTTTTTAGAAGCGATAACCCAGGTTGATGCCGACTCTCGTGATCACATCAGGACTTTTATCGGTGTTGAACAAGTTATATCCCGCGCCGACGAGGAATTCAAGCGCGACGCGTTCCTTGAAATACATTTTATAGCCGACGCTTCCGCCCAGCGCAACATCGAAATAGTCGTCTTCGGCGATCGAATAATAACCTGACGTTCCATTGTCCTCGCGCAATATTTCACGGAATTTCCCGCTGTTAGCCGACGCGAACGCCTCGATAAAATAAAAATTCGCGGGACTTTTCGATAAACGGTAACGCACATACGGTATGATTTCAACGTCTGAAAGCGTGCTGCTGTAACCTTCGTCAAAATCTTCTTCGAGTTTTTTGCCGAACGCGAACGATCCGCTAAGCCCGACGGACCAATCTTCGCCCAAAAAGCGTTCGTAGGAAACGACGCCTTTACCGAAAGCGAAAGGCGAGAGCAGATCGACGCGGACTTCGTTTTTCTTGGCAAGCATCGGATTTTCAGGCTTCGTCTCGGGTTCTTTGTCCTGGGCGAACCCGAATGCCGTGGAAAGCAGGCAGGTTATGAGGAGTTTTTTCATTGGTAATTTTTGGCTAAGATAGGGTTTAAGTTGATGCGTTGATTTGATGGCATTGGAACAAAAATAACGCCCATACTAAATTAAAAAAAAACAGATTCAAAATCACTTACACAATTCTCAATATTCAATTGTCGATTCAACGCAGATACTTCAACGCTAGGCAATGACTCAAATAAACAAATCAACGCATCAACGAATAAACTAATTCAACGTCAAAGCTCCCAAGATCTCCTCATGCATAAACGGCCCGCCCGGATATGTCGCCGTATAATCGAGGTTGAGCCAGACTTGTCCGCGTTCGTCTATGTGATAATGGATCGTCTTGCCCTTGCTTTCCTTGACGAACAACACTTTTTTGATCAGGTAATTGATTTTTTCGAGGTCGGCTTTGGTACCGATGAGAATTTCCGGATAAATGTGTCCGCCCGTATGGATCAGCCTCGGAGTGCCGCCGATCGATTTCACGCAAGCCGACATCAAGATCGAATGGTCGTCGCAATCGCCTGACAAATATCGGATCGATTCTGAAGCCGATGCGATATATTCGCGGCCTTTGGGATCGCTCACGTAATTCCATCGGCTGTTGATTTCCTTGAACACCGCGAAACATTGGATGATCGTGCGGTAATCACCATAACCTTTGACGTCCTTGAAATATTCGGTCGTCGCCATGACCGAGAAATTCCGGACTTTGGGATTATCGTACTGGACGGCTTTCAAGATGCGCGACTTATTCGGGAACGGGAGCAACTTCGAAATGATCAGGTCCTGAGGATTCGGGCTGTCGTTCATCGCATAAATCATGTAGCGATAATCTTCGTAGACGCTGTTGAATCCATAATCACCGAACAAACTTCCCCAAATCAGCACGATCACGTAAAGCGCCATGCACACGATGATGATCGTTCGGAGCAAACGCAGGATGAGCTGGATCAAAACGATAATTCCTATGAATAGCAGGATACGGTCAATCTGGAACGGCCACTGCGGATCGATCAGATTTTGGTGCAGAATGATGAAGATCGGGATCGCGATGAGCAAATTGAGCACGAAAATGATGACACTGTCCCACGGTTTCTTAACCCGAAGCCTGTCACGAATTTTGCGGAAAGGAATCTCACTCAATTTTATCATGGGACAAAAGCCGCGCTAACCGTGGACTATATCGGCAAAAGTACCTTTTTTCGTTATAATGCCTAAATCAAAGAGTTGATTTTGAATATTGTTTAACATTGGCTCGTTGAGATTGCGCTGCGACCATTCGGTAAGTTCGAGCCAATCGCGCACGTCATCGATCTTCAGATGGTAACGGTTCGCGAAATCCATATCGATTTCAGGAAGTTTCTTGAACTGTTGCGTCCATTTGTTGATCACCGACAAAATGGCCTCGATGGTTTCCGACTGGGTTTCCAAAATATCACTTCTTACCGCGATCACGAAGCACGGCCAAGGCGTCGGGCAATCGGCGATGCGCCTGAAAATACCTTTGTCGACGAGCGGTTTTGTCATGAATCGTTCCCACATGAAGTAATCGGCCGAACCATTCGTAAGCGCTTCGACGGCGCCGTCAATGGTGTTTACAATCTCGAATTTTAGCTCGTCCTTGTTCCAGCCTTGGTTTTGGGCGTTCACATACGTCATCAATTCCGACCCCGAACCTTTGCGGCTGATCGCGGCGACCGTTCCTTCAATATCCGACAAATTTTGATACCCTGAATTTGCCGAAACGTGAATTCCCCAAATCAAAGGCGATTGCACGTAAACCTGAACGATGCGCGACGGATTTCCCGCATTGATGTCCTTGATGATTCCTTCGGTCAGGATCACGGCGATGTCGGTTTCGCCCGAACGCAACATCTGGCAAAGTTTGCCCGTGCCTTCTGGAACGTCGATCCATTGGGCATCGATGCCGAGTTTTTCGAAATCGCCGGCCTCGATCGCGACGCGCCAGGGAAGGTTGAAATGTTCGGGAACTCCGGATATTTTCATGGGTAGATTTTAGATTTAGATTTGGGCGTTGCGCCGATTCGCGACCTTTGTTCCATTCGCAATCAAGCGGCGCCGGGCTTTCGGCACTCGCTGTTTATTCCGCGAGCTACATAAACGAGCTTAGACAAATGCCTCAATCCCTAACGCGAACCCGTTGTTGAAAGTACGTTTTTCGGTAAAATCAGCGGTCGGTTTTCACCAAATATTAACGCGTCATATGATTTCGGTCCAATTGACGCAGGTGATGTTCGAGATGGTCGGCGTAATCGGTCATTAGAAAACGCATATCGGCAGTCGTTCCGTCGGTGAATTGGATCGGGATTCGCAGGATTCGTTCGCTTGCACTCGAGATGATCGAGACGATTTGTCGGTTGATCGCGAGCCACAACACCAATAAATCCTCGCTTTCCTTGTGTTGGTAATCGTTTATGAGAACCAATTCGTTTTGGTCGTACGTCCGGTGTTTGTAAGGTTGGGCCGAATATTGCGCCTCAGTGAACCGAACGAGATTATGGATGGCCGAATCGACCAAATGCCCGAGGATTTCCTTTTTCGACCATTTTTCAGGACTCGGCTTTACCTCGAGTTGCTCGTCGGATAAATTCATGAAAACCTGCGTGCCTTTCTTGAGCAGCTCCTCGATTCTTGAAACTACTTTTTCCATTATGTCGAAGCTGCGATTTTGTTGAGCGCGTACGCAATCAATTCGTCGACAGCCTTGTACGGATCGTCGCTGAACGTTCCGCTCGCACGGTTCGCAATGATCGCGTTCAACGACAGGGCGTTGTGGCCGAGCAATGCGCTCAGCCCGTAGATCGCGGCGGTTTCCATTTCGAGGTTCGTGATATTGTTGCCTTCGAATTCGAAATCGTCCATCTTTGAATTCAATTCCGAATCCTGTATGTCGAGTCGCAAAACGCGTCCTTGCGGCCCGTAAAAACCTCCGGCTGTCGCGGTGATTCCTTTGAACATGCGTTCGCCGTCCATCAATTGTTGGAGTTTTTCAGAACATGCGATCGCGTACGGTCGGCCCTTTTTGGCATCCCAATTCGTGTGTTTTATGAATGCGTCCTCAATCGCCGCGTTCGAAACGTCGTCGATCCGGTAGGAGCGAAGCATGTTGTCCAGTCCAAGCCCGAACGTGCTCATCACGAAACTGTCGACCGGAATCTGCTCTTGCAACGATCCTGAAGTTCCGATACGAATGATGTTCAAACTCGTCAATTCTTCCTTCAACTCACGCGTTTCGAGGTCGATGTTGACGAGCGCGTCGAGTTCATTGATCACGATATCGATGTTGTCAGGGCCGATTCCCGTTGACAAAACCGTCATGCGCTTGCCTTTGTACATTCCCGTTTGCGTCTTGAATTCGCGCTTTTGGGCCGAAAATTCTATGGTATCGAAGAATTGCGTGATTTTCTCTACGCGATTTTGGTCGCCCACGAAAATGATGTCGTTCGCGATGTGTTCCGGACGCAGGTTCAGGTGATAGACGCTGCCGTCGGGATTTAATATGAGTTCAGATGGTTGGATCACTGGAAAATTATTGAAGCGTAAATTTAGGGATTTGGCCGGTTATTCCGCACGGGTTTCGTTCTCGAATTGCGCAATTGTTTTTTTGGCGGCGGCGAGACGGATTGCTTTGTTCTTCCCCGTCAGTTTGTGGCTGATGAAATGCTCGAGTCTGTGATGCATCGGAATCAGCATCGATGCCAGGATCACCAATCCCAACAGCATCAAGACAGGCGAGTGGTGCGTGATTTTTTCCAGGAATGGATGGATCAATAGATTAACGAATTCGAAAACCAACAATAACGCGAGGATCGCGAGAAAAGAAATCCATTTTTCGTTGACGATGACCGTTCGGCTCAACATCAGGAACACGATAAAAAAAGAAATGATGAACGTACCGATCAAAATAAACTGAATGTTTTGATGTCTTTGGTTTTCAGCTTCTACAATTTTAACCTCGAGTTCCTGCTGCCTGATTTGTTCCCGGAATTTCATCGTTTCGAGATTTTGCATTTTCTCGAGACTGAACAGTTCGTCCTTGGCCGCCATGGCTTTCCTGAAATAGGCATTGACGCTGTCTTGTGAATTCGTCTGCTCGAAACTCGCATACATGTATTCGTAAGACCGCAGAAGTTGGTCGTTAAACCCTGAGTTCTCTGAAATCGCTATTGATTTCCGAGTGTAAAAACGCGCGCTGTCGTGTTGCTTGAGCGCAAGGAACGCCTGCCCGAAATCATTAAGCGCATAGACGAGCGAATATTTGTCGGCGCGATTTCCGAATGTCTTGAAAAAACCCATCGATTTTCTCAGGAAAGGCAACGCGATTTCGTATTCGCCGGCCGCCATGTAATTTTCCCCCATCGTACTCAACGATGCGCAAAGCCTTCGGTTGTCCTTATTCGACATGTCGATGTTGATGGCTTTTTGGGCGTATACGAGTCCCGAATCGGGCATCTTCGCTATGGAATAGTCAACGGCAAGGTCATTGTAGGCCGTAGACAGGAATTGTTTGGGCGATATCCTCTCGGCCAAGGCGATCGCTTTTTTAGCATAATCAAAAGAAAGCGCCCAGTTTTTCGATTGGGCGTAAGACAATGCGATCGCGTGATTCGAAAGCATTATGCCATAATCGTCCTTGCGCCGGCGGAAACGTTCCAGGATTGGCAAGGCCAGATTCAACGCGGAATTGTAATCGCCTTTGAAACCGAAAACGTTCGCCAGATACAGATCGATATAATCGCTGCCTTCAATGTCATCCTCGCGTTTGAACCATTCTCCAAGCCGGATCGCCTTGACGATCGTCAAACTGTCAGCCGAACTTGCCGAAACGAACTCTGCATAGATTACCATGCTTTTTTCTTTCGGGCTCTGCACTTTGGTATATTTTGCCATCGCGCCATCCGACAGTTGGGCAAAAGCCATCGCACTCAGCAAAAACGTACACAGTAAATACACGATGTTCTTCATGATTGTTGCGGTTCTAATTTTTCAATCGTCTTTTGAGGTCTTTGATCGCCATGATTTTATTAAGTGTCGCCTCGGACACATTTTGGCCGACAAAAAATCGGCTCAAATAGAAATAAAAAAAGTAGCAGTTTTTTTCATGGGATTGCGTTTTTGCGGTTCGGTCGCATGCGGTGAATTTGGATTATCCGAAGTCAACGACAGTCACTAACAATCGAAACTAAATAAATGTTTGTTTTTAACGCCGGAAAGATGGGGCGAACAAACATAGCAAATTTCTCTTAATGAACGACTTACGATTCATGTATAATGCAAAAAAGCCACAAACTAATCGTTCGTGGCTTTGTTTACGTTTGCGTTTAACCTTATCCGCCGACGCGTTTCACGTTATAACCTTCGGTTTTTAAAATCTCCATGATCTTGTCCCGGAAATTTCCCTGGATGATGATTTCGCCATCCTTGACAGCGCCGCCGACGCCGCATTTTGTTTTTAGCATTTTGCCGAGCGATTTCAAATCGTCTTCGCTTCCTTCGAAACCTTTGATGATCGTGGCGACTTTTCCGCCTCGGTTTTTCTTGTCGAGATGGGCTTCGAGGCGTTGTTTATTGGGATCGATCGTTTCGCCCGACGTTTCGTCGTTATCGAATTCGAAGTCTTCGTTCGTGGAGAATACGAAACCGCCGAGGTCGTTTAGGGATGTTAGTTTTTTTGCCATT
Source organism: Flavobacterium sp. (assembly GCF_004211145.1). Lineage (GTDB taxonomy): Bacteria > Bacteroidota > Bacteroidia > Flavobacteriales > Flavobacteriaceae > Flavobacterium. The sequence goes on from NZ_SEBS01000009.1 coordinate 51,265, forward strand.
TGGGAACGCTGATTGTTGCGGATTTACGCAGATAGTCGCGGATTATTTTCTGTAATTTTCAAATACTTTTCTGGTGAATTGCGGCTTTCTGCCAAAATTAAGCAATAAACCAACTTCACAATCAGTAGCTTTAAGATAGTTTATCAGCTGATATTGATGTTCAGGAATCAAATTTTCGCAGGCCTTTATTTCGAGAATTATTTTTTCGTTTACTAATAGGTCCGCAAAATAATGACCAACGGAAATTTCTTTATAGAATACATCGATTCTTTTCTGAACATCAACAGTGAAGCCGAGTTTACGAAGCTCATAACAGATAGCATTTTCATAGATTTTTTCCAAAAAACCATATCCTAATTCGTTGTAAACATCGTAGAAACATTTGAGGATTACATCCGTAGTATCCTTTAATAATAATTTATCTGCTATCATTAATACAATTTTTTCGTGGCGTATATAAATCCGCGACCATCTGCGTAAATCCGCAAAATCCGCGTTCATAAAAAAAAACGAAAAGCATCAGGAAAACCTAATGCTTTTCAATTATAAAAATATGAATTTATTTTTTAATCAACCCCAATTCAACCAAACGCTCGTACAAGAAATCTCCCGCAGTAATGTCGTCAAATTGCTTCGGATGGTTCTCATCAATCGTATTGGGCAACACGTCCAGTTTCATCTCGCTTATCGGATGCATGAAAAACGGGATCGAGAAACGCGATGTTCCCCATAATTCCCTCGGCGGATTCACGACCTGGTGAATCGTCGACTTCAATTTATTGTTCGTGTGGCGCGACAACATATCGCCCACGTTTATGACCAATTCGTCCGGCTCGGCGATCGCATCGATCCATTCCCCGTCGTGGTTTTGCACTTGCAATCCTTTTCCTTGCGCGCCCATCAAAAGCGTGATCAGGTTGATATCGCCGTGTGCTGCGGCTCGTACGGCCCCGTCAGCAGGTTCGTCGGTGATCGGCGGATAATGGATCGGACGCAAAATACTGTTTCCGTTCTTGATGTAATTGTCGAAATAAAATTCGTCCAATCCTAAATATAAAGCCAATGCGCGAAGTACGTAAATGCCCGTTTTTTCAAGCATTTTGTAGGCTTCCTTGCCGACCTCGTTGAACTTCGGAAGTTCGTCGACTGAGACATTGTCCGGATATTCGGCCTCAAGCGCCGGATTGTTCTCGACGTACTGCCCGAAATGCCAAAACTCCTTCAAGTCGCCCGCCGAACGGCCCTTCGCATGTTCTTTCCCGAACGAAACATAACCGCGTTGCCCGCCGATTCCCGGGATTTCATACTTTTTTTTCGTCTCGACGGGAAGGTTGAAGAAGTTGCGTACTTCTCCATACAATTCATCGACGAGTTTGTCATCCAGAAAATGACCTTTTAATGCTACGAATCCGATGTCTTCGTAGGCTTTTCCGATTTCATTTACAAACTTTTGTTTACGTTCCGGGTCGCCCGAAAGGAAATCACGTAAATCCACACTTGGAATGTTCTGCATAGGTTTACAATTATATTTATATCTCAAAACCCTTGTAGGCCTGATTATACAAATGTATAGAAATATTGTTTAGTGTTTAGGATTTCGCATTTGGAGTTGCTCTGGCGTGGCTTGAAACCCTAAACCCTAAACACGAAACCTTTAACCCGAAACTCTAAACAATTTTTTATACTTTTGGGCATGTTTTCAATTAAAACCAGCCCAGTCCTAATGAATTTCGAACGCCGGAACCTGTCAGACGACCAATTGCTTGACCTATACAAACGCCTGCTCAAACCACGCCTCATCGAAGAAAAGATGCTTATCCTGATCCGTCAGGGGAAAGTATCGAAATGGTTCTCGGGAATCGGGCAGGAAGCGATAGCGTGCGGCGTGACGGCTGTGCTTGAGAAAGATGAATACATACTTCCGATGCACCGAAATCTTGGTGTTTTCACGGGTCGTGACATTCCGTTGTATAGACTTTTCTCGCAATGGCAAGGGAAGGCGAGCGGCTTTACGAAAGGTCGTGACAGGTCGTTCCACTTCGGGACGCAGGAACACAAAATAATCGGGATGATCTCGCATTTGGGCCCGCAATTGGGCGTCGCCGACGGAATCGCACTCGCAAATAAACTAAAGAAGAACAGGAAAGTAACGGCGGTTTTCACGGGTGAAGGCGCGACGTCGGAAGGTGATTTCCACGAAGCGCTCAACATCGCGTCGGTTTGGGATTTGCCTGTTCTGTTCATCATCGAAAACAATGGCTACGGATTATCGACGCCGACCAACGAGCAATACCGCTGTGAAAATCTTGCCGACAAAGGAATCGGATATGGAATGGAGGCGCACATTCTCGACGGGAACAACATCCTTGAAATCTATAACGAATTGTCGGAAATCGTCGAATCGATGCGCGTCAACCCGCGTCCGGTCCTGCTCGAATTCAAGACATTCCGTATGCGCGGCCATGAGGAAGCCAGCGGAACCAAATACGTTCCCCAGGAAATGATGGATTTGTGGGCCGAAAAAGATCCGGTCGACAATTTCAGACGCTACCTCATGAAACAGAATATCCTGCGCGCCGATAAGGACGAAAAATGGCGAGAGGAAATCCGCAAGGAAATCGACGACAATTTGCTGTTGGCGAACACCGAAGCCGAAATCGTCGCGAGCCTCGAGCAGGAACTGGACGACGTTTACAAACCGTATGATTTCGAAGACTTTAAACCGAATGGTGAAGTGGAAAATATCCGTTTCGTCGATGCGATTTCGCAGGGCTTGAAGCAATCGTTCGAACGTCACGACAACTTGGTCATCATGGGTCAGGACATCGCCGAATACGGAGGCGCGTTCAAGATTACCGATGGTTTCGTGGATCTTTTCGGGAAAGACAGGATCATCAATACGCCGATTTGCGAAAGCGCCGTGGTTTCGGCCGGAATGGGGCTTTCGATCAATGGATACAAAGCGATCGTGGAAATGCAGTTCGCCGATTTCGTGTCGACGGGTTTCAATCCGATCGTGAATTACCTCGCAAAAGTGCATTACCGATGGAACGAAAAAGCCGACGTCGTGGTGCGAATGCCGTGCGGCGGCGGAACTCAAGCCGGGCCGTTCCATTCACAGACCAACGAAGCCTGGTTTACGAAAACCCCGGGATTGAAAGTCGTATATCCTGCGTTTCCATACGACGCGAAAGGACTTTTGAACGCGTCGATCAACGACCCGAATCCGGTGATGTTTTTCGAACACAAACAACTATACAGAAGCATCTATCAAGATGTTCCGACGGGATATTACACATTGCCTTTGGGAAAAGCGGCCGTTTTGCGCGAAGGGAAAGACGTGACGATATTGGCGTTCGGAGCCGCGGTTCACTGGGCTTTGGACACGCTCGACAAGAATCCGGACATTTCAGCCGATCTTATCGATTTGAGAACGTTGCAACCTTTGGATAAGGAAACGGTTTACGCGTCGCTCAAAAAGACGAGCAAAGTGATCATTCTTCAGGAAGACAGTTTGTTTGGCGGGATCGCGAGCGATTTGTCGGCGATGATTACCGAGGAATGTTTCCAATGGCTCGACGGGCCGGTGAAACGCGTGGCGAGTTTGGATACGCCGATTCCGTTTACGAAGGCGCTTGAGGATCAATATTTGCCGAAGAGTAGGTTTGAGAAAGCTTTGCGTGAGTTGGTTGATTTTTAGTTAAGGTCATTATAGGTTTAGCCAGGGATTTTTTCTGTGGCTTTTTGATTTTTTGCCACGGATACACGGATCTACACGGATTATAAAGTTTATAAAATATTCTCTGTTGGTAAGGTAAAATATTAAACATTAGCCACAGATTCACAGATTTTGAAATCTATTGGTTTAGCTACCGAGTATTTCTGTGGCTTTTTTATTTTTTTTGCCACGAATACACGAATTTACTCGGTTATATATTTTCCGAATTTTGGAAAATCGAACGTCTTGAAGATTCTCATGTCCAACAGGAAAGACGACGACAATTCGGATTGTAAAGTAACATTAGCCACAGATTCACAGATTTTGAAATCTATTGGTTTGCCACGGAGTATTTCTGTGGCTTTTTTATTTTTTTGCCACGAATGCACGAATTACAAAGCTTATAAAATATTCTCTTTTGGTAATGCGAGTTTTAAACATTAGCCACACGTTTACAGATTTTGAAATCTATTATGAAATCTGTGAATCTGTGGCTAAAAATAAAAATCGCAACAGCTAATTTAAACTGCAAAATGATTAAAAGTTCGCCCAATCCGTGTATCCTTGACTGAAATTTCCTTCGGCTAAAACCCCTAAAGATTCGTGCATTCGTGGCTAAATCAAATTCATTTGTCGCTATTTATTAAAATAAAACTCCTGAAAAAATCCACGCAAATCCATATATTGGTGGCTAAAATCGAATTACAAAAGCGCTTGAGGATCAGCATTTGCCCAAGCAAGTTTGAGGAGACTTTGCACGAGTTAGTTAATTTTTAATTAATGTCATCACGGTTTATCCACATAATTTTTCTGTGGCTTTTGCAACTTTTGCCACGAATACACAAATTTAGGGATTATCTATTTTTCCGAATTTTAGAAAATCGAACGTCTTGAAGATTCTCATGTCCAACAGGAAAGATGACGACAATTCGGAATAAAGTAACATTAGCCACAGATTCACAGATGTTGAAATGTATTGGTTTAGCCACGGAGTATTTCTGTGGTTTTTTATTTTTTTGCCACGAATACACGAATTTACTCGGATTACAAAGTTTATAAATATTTTCTTTTGGTAATGCGAGTATTAAACAATAGCCACAGATTCACAGATTTTGAAATCTATTGATTTGCTACGGAGTATTTCTGTGGCTTTTTTATTTTTTTGCCACGAATACACGAATTTACTCGGCTATATATTTTCCGAATTTTAGAAAATCGAACGTCTTGAAGATTCTCGTGTCCAACAGGAAAGACGACGACAATTCGGATTGTAAAGTAACATTAGCCACAGATTCACAGATTTTAAAATCTATTATGAAATCTGTGAATCTGTGGCTAAAAATAAAATCGCCCTGACTAATTTTTACTGAAAAGCCATTGAAAGTTTCCCCAAATCCGTGTATTCTTTACTGAAATTTCCTTCGGCTAAAAACCCTAAAGATTCGTGCATTCGTGGCTAAGTCAAATTCATTTGTCGCTATTTATTTGAATTAAAACTCCTGAAACAATCCCTGCAAATCCATAAATCCGTGGCTAAAATCGAATTTAACCGCCGCCAACATTTCTTTCTAAAATATTAAATAAAAATCGTGAAATTCGTATATCCGTGGTTAAATATCCAATTCCTTAGCCTCTATCATTTCCTTCCTCAAAAACCATCAAAAAATCCAACTCATTCTCGCTATCATTTTCCTTCGACTAAAACCATTTAAAAAATCCGTGCAAATCCGTGTATCCGTGGCTCACAATGAAAATAATCCGCCGCCAACATTTCTTCTAAAACATTAAAGAAAAATTGTGAAATTCGTGGCAAACGTTTCACATGCAACTCAAGTCCAAACTTCCCTACATACAGCGTCACATTTTCTCACATATGTCCGCGCTGTCAAACGAATTCGGTGCCGTAAATCTTTCTCAAGGTTTTCCCGATTTCGATCCCGACCCGAGGTTGTTGAATCTTGTCGACATCTGCATAAAAGAAGGTGCGAACCAATACGCGCCCATGCCCGGATTACCGTTACTTCGCCAGCAGATCGCACGCAAGATTTCTTCAGACTACGGCGTCGGTGTCGATTTCGAATCGGAAATTACCATCGGAACCGGAGCGACCGAAATGATTTTCTCGGCCATCATGGCAACCGTCTGGCCAGCCGATGAAGTTATCATCATCGAACCGTGCTACGATTGTTACCGACCTGCAATCGATTTGGCGGGAGCGAAGACTGTCGTATATAAAATGCGCGCTCCTGAATTCAAGGTCGATTGGGCCGAATTCAAAAAACTTGTATCGCACAAGACGCGCATGATCTGTATCTGCACGCCGAACAATCCGACGGGAACTGTCCTGGACGATTCGGATATGAAAGCACTTTGCAGCATCGTCGAAGGAACCGACATCCTGATCATGAGCGACGAAGTCTACGGCCACATGGTTTTTGACGGCCGAAAACCCATAAGCCCGTTGCAATATCCTGAATTGCGAAAACGAACTTTCTCGTGTTTCTCATTCGGCAAGACATTTCACGTCACGGGTTGGAAAGTCGGGTATTGTGTCGCTCCTGAAATGCTGACGAAAGAGCTTCGGAAAGTCCATCAGACCGCGACGTATTGCGCTTCGCATCCGTTGCAGAAAGCCATCGGATTATATATGGAAAACTTCGCCCAGCCTGATCCCGTCGGTTTTTTTGAGAGAAAACGCGATTTGCTGCTCGAAGCTTCGGCAGGAACCAAATTGAAACCATTGAAGTGCGACGGCGCGTATTTTCAACTCTTCGATTTCTCGGACGTTTCACGCGAAAGCGATTTTGATTTCTGCGTGCGCCTCATAAAAGATCATGGCGTGACCGCGATTCCCGTTTCGCATTTGTATTCGGATTCTCACGACGATAAATTGATTCGGTTGTGTTTTGCAAAGAAAGACGAAACCTTGTTGGAAGCGGGACGCAGGCTGGTAGAAATTTAGGGTTTCGAGTTCGGCGTAAGCGTGCAACTCTAAATCCTAAACACTAATATCTTCCTCGTTTTAGGTTTATTTTCACATTTCCTCTTCATATAAATTGTAATTTAGAAAAGACAATTGGCTCCAAAACCTCTAAATTCAATACATGAGATTATCCGTAGAACGCAAGGACGTTAAAGTTTACCCTGACCCGAGACGCGTGATCGCGCGCTATTTCTTCAACGGCGAAGAACGGGCCGTTTCACTCATCAAGAAAATTCTCGCTTTGAATAACGAGACCGTGATTTCGATCGTGCTGCCGTTGCTGCAGGATTTTTCGAAACGGCACCGGAACATCACGAAGAAATTGCTCAAGCATTGCGAGAAGGTAAAACCGTATGTTGAGCTCGCCGGAAGCGATTATTCACAGCTTTCCGATTACCAGAAATACCTTATCGGATCGTACTTCACGCACGAATATTCGATAGAATCAGCGGCATTTTTCAATCCGTCTATTATCATCGATCCTGATCAAAGCCATTTGGAAGAAGGCCAGCAGCGTCTTTTGATAAGTTTCAGGGCGGTAGGTGAAGGCCATATTTCGTCGGTGGTTTTTAGAAGGGCGATGATCGACCGACATAACAACATCACGATTATCCCGGCCGGAAACTACATCGATGAGGCCGAAAAAATGCACAATACGGTTTACCAGAAAAAACTTTTCCTTAAAAAAGGAGAGGAAGCCGATATCGATCCGCAGTTTCTGCAAGTCGTCGACAAGGAACTCGAGGAACGTTTCGACTATGAAAGTTTGAAGAAAATCATCATCGAAGCGCGTCAGAATACGACCGACGAGACGACTTTGTCCCAATACAAGCAGATTTTGGCGCTGAGTGACAGTTACCGCAAGATCAGTTTTTCGCGAGACACCGACATCAGCGACCGTGTGATTTTCCCGATTTCGGATTTCGAAAGCAAAGGAATCGAAGATGCGCGTTTCGTGCGGTTCATAAAGGAAAACGGCCAGGTCGTTTATTATGCGACATATACGGCTTACGACGGCGCGCACATCATGCCGAAGTTATTGCAGACGACAGATTTTTACGATTTCAAAACCTCTCCGCTCAACGGCGATGGTGCGAAGAACAAGAACCTCGCCTTGTTCCCGAGAAAAGTCAACGGAAAATTCGCAATGCTTTCACGCATAGACGGTTGGAACAATTACTTGATGTATTCTGACAACATAAACGTCTGGGAAAATCCTATCAAGATCCAATGTCCGGAATTTCCGTGGGAACTGGTGCAGATCGGGAATTGCGGTTCTCCGATCGAAACGCCTCACGGCTGGCTCGTGATCACGCATGCGGTCGGGCCGATGCGACGTTATTGCATCGGAGCTTCGTTGCTCGACATCAACAATCCCGAAAAGGAGATCGGCCGATTGAAAGAACCTTTGATCATGCCGAATCCGGACGAACGCGAAGGTTATGTGCCGAATGTCGTGTATTCGTGCGGGTCGATCGTGCATAACGGCGATTTGATCATTCCGTATGGTTTGAGCGATCACAGTTCGGGATTTGCGACGGTCAATTTAAACATCTTGTTGGACAGATTGGTTAAAGGAGAATGATTTTGGGACGCGATGTGGTTTAGAGTGTTTGACACGCTGCGCTTTAGACCGCTTTGCTTTAGACGCGCTTCGCTTTAGACACGCTTTGCTTTAGACACGCTTTGCTTTAGACACGCTTCGCTTTAGACACGCTTCGCTTTGGATTCGATTTTGCTAAAAGAAAAATCCCGTTCCAAAAGGAATGGGATTTCTTAGTTTACGCATTTACGCGATCCTTCCTGCAGTCTAAAGCGCAGCGTGTCTAAAGCGCAGCGTGTCCAAAGCGCAGCGTGTCTAAAGTGCAACGCGTCTACAGCAGCGCGTCAAATTCCAATATTTCCATCGTCTTTCCCCGAATTCTCAACATCCGACGCATTCTTATCGTACGTGCGCGTGAACGTCGGCGTCGCGGTTTTGCTGTTGTCGTTCGTGGATTCATTGCTCTTGGCGATCGGATCTTCCTGTGTGACGTTGCTGTGGTCAGTATCGTCGTATTTATGGAAGTCGTCGGAATCCTCGAAAGTTTCGTCTTTGTCGTAGGTTGACGCGTCCTGGTTCAGTTTCGGGTCGTCTACTTTGCGGTCTTTATCTGGAGTGTTCATGATTTTTGGTTTTTAAGTTAGACATCGCTTCGGTCGAAGCTGGGTTTATCGGGCACTTCATTTGGATCGGTATCAGCCGATTCGTCATTGGTCAGCGATTCGTCGTCTTTCCCTTTCGAATTGGAATCGGTGTTGACTTTCGAATCGAGTTCGCTGTCATTTTTCCTGTCTTTGTCGTTCGTATTCATAATCGTCGGTTTTAGTTGTTACTCAAATGTCGGATTTTGAATTTAGGATTACCTTACAAATTCCGAAGCAAGAATTGTACGATTTCGGTGCATAAAAAAAGCCGCTTCGTTAGAAACGGCCTACAATGTCAAATGTCATATTTAGAATTTGCCCAGCAGCCAATATACGATTACGAAAATAATGATCATGCTCAGGCAGCCGCCGCCGAGTTTTTTGGCCGTGAAGCCGGCAATGATGGTTTTGAAAAATCCGTTCATGGTGTTTGTTTTTAGTTATTGGTCAGGGTTAGGGAATTATTCCATGCCGTGGTCGTTGCTGTGCTTGTCGACGTTTTGGCGTTTGTCATCGAATTCGGGATCGCCTTCGACTTTCTTGTTGTACAGATTATAATTCTGATCATTGGTCAGCGTCTCGTCATGTTCTTTGTATTCATGCTTGCGAGTCGCGTTCCTTACGTTGTCAGGATTCGTCTGATTCGAATGGTCGTAGTTTTTTTGACCGTCGTGACGGGCTTGGCCGCCTTTGTTTACTGTTGCCATGATAGTTGTGTTTTTATAGTTCAATAAAATTAGGGCCTGATTCGTGATTTGGCGTTACGCAGTTCTGACGAAAACTTGTAGCATTAACCATAAAAAAAAAGCCGACTCCTGGAAGTCAGCTTAGTTGTGGTTGTTGTTTTCTTAGTTGTTGTCATTCAGCAGTGCGAAGTACATCTCATTCGGATCATAATCGAAGTCGAAATCCTGAAGATCGTCAGATTCATCTTCGGAATTATTGATTCGGATGATGTTGTCCATATCGCTATCGGCGTTGTAGTCGTAATTTGAGTAGTTCGTTTCCATAGTGTAGTAGCTTTTGATGTGTTACAAAATTGCCGAAAACGATTTAGGAAACTCTTACAGGATTTTCATATTGAGTTATACAATTCTTATATTCTAGTATTTTCCGCTTAGCAAAGCTCCGCCAATCGTTGATTTTGCTTCGATTCCGAGTTTTTTCATCATCTCGTAAGTCGTACACACCGCAGCCGAAGTGACCGGAATTCCGATTTCCTTTTCGATCAAATCGATCGCTTCGAGAGACGGCATTTGCACGCACGCCGAAGCGACCAAAACGTCGACGCCTTCAAGGTTCAACCGTTTGTAGATGTCGAGCAAATTCATCGGATCCTGAGCGGCTACTTCGAGATTATCGGGAATTTCAAGCGCGATAGAATCGACGACTTCGAAACCCTGATGCTCGATGTAGTCGACGACCAAATCGGTCAGCGGGCGCATGTAAGGCGTGATGATGGCCACCTTTTTCGCACCTAAAACCTTCAATCCGTTGATCAACGCTCCGGCACTCGTGACGATCGGAGTAGGGAAGTCGTTCGCGACCGTTTCCTGATGCAGGTTGACTTCGCTCACGCAATGATAGCCTCGGCCCATGCTCATGATCGCGACCAGGCAGGCGTAACCCATGACGTCGACGTGCGCGTCCGACAATTCCTGGGCGCATTTCAAACTCATCGCATCCATGGCTTCGAGTTCTTCCTTGGTCACTTTTTTCATGCGCATGCGGGACGAATGGAACGTGAATCTTTCAGGCAATATGGTTTCGCGTGAACGGAAAATCGCAGGGATTTCGGTTTCCATCGTCACATTCGATGATGGGACGATTTGGCCTATTCTATATTTCTTCATTGTTATTTTTTATTTTTATTTGGGCGTTGCGCCGAATGACGTAATCGTGTTTATCAAGTTTGGGGCGAACTGGCGCAGCGAGCGCGATATAGTCTTAATTACCGTTTTTTGCCTTTGAAAGTGCGGCCGCGAAAAACAAAAAACTGCAAATCAGAAATATGATGTTGATCACGCGTGCGAACGGTGGCGCGCCTTCAGGCCACAACTGTCCCAAAAGTACCAATGCGTTAAGCACGATCAAGACGAGTAATACGGATTTATTTTTCACGGTTTATTTTCTTTACGGTGTTTGTCAATGTTCCGATGTTTTCGACGGTGGCTTCGACGACATCGCCGTCCCACATCCATTCCTGCGGATCGCGTCCGGCTCCAACTCCGGCTGGCGTTCCCGTTGCGATGATGTCGCCGGGTTCAAGCGTGAATACCGTGCTCAAATCCTCGATTAGATCCTCGATCTTGAACAGCATGAATTTGGTGTTCGAGTTCTGTTTTTCGACTCCGTTTACGGTTAAAGAAAGGTTCAGGTTGTGCGGATCGTCGATTTCGTCGGCGGTGACCAGAACCGGCCCCATCGGCGCGAACGTATCCTGACCTTTCGAGACGATCCATTGGCCCGAGCGTCGGCAATCACGAGCCGAAATGTCGTTGATTACCGTGTAACCGAACACGTAATCCATGGCGTTTGCTTTCGAAACGTATTTCCCTTTTTTCGAGATGATGACGGCAAGTTCGACTTCCCAATCGAGCTGTTTCGTGAGGTCTTCGTTATGAAGTATGTTCGTGTTTGTGGCCGTTACGGTCGTGGGCGGTTTCGAGAAAATGACGGGCTTCTGGGGAAGTGCGTTGTCGGTGTCGAGCGTGCGCGCGCTTTCGGCCACGTGTTCGGTGTAATTCAATCCGATGCCGATTATGTTCTTGCGCGGGCGTGGAATCGGGGCGAGCAATGTGGCTTCGCTCATCGGGATAGAACTCGATGCGATCACATTTTCGCTTGAGGCCTTGATGGAATTCTCGATTTTCTTTACTTCGTCCAATCCAGCGTCAATGAGTTCAAGCATCGTTCTAGGAAATTCCGTGTTGTGCTTGAACCCGAGGGTTTCAAGGTCGATGATGACATCGCCGTGTACGATCCCGATTTTTGGTTCGGAGCCTTTCGTTGTATAAGTTGCTAGTTTCAAATTCGTTATTCGTTATTCGTTATTCGTTATTCGTTATTCGTTATTCGTTGTTCGTTGTTCGTTATTCGTTATTCGTTATTCGTTACTTTTTTGCCACGAAGGCACGATGACACGAAGGCAGTAAGTTTTTTTGTCTTTTTGTTTAAGACACTAAGTTGCGGAGTTCGGTATTCATTTCTTTTTTTGAACAATTAAGGTAGTTAAGATTAGTTAAGTTTTGACAATTTTTGGGAGATTCATTTTGTTTGGATGCAGCTTCCGGCGATGACTTTGAGTTGGCCGTCAAACTCTTTCCAGACCCTGATATAGTGAAATTCGCCTGAGAGCGGTTGTCCGAGCATTTTTCCGGAGGCTGTCAATTTTACTTTTGAGACGGCGCAATCGTCGATGATTGAAATTTCGCCTTGCTCGAATTCGGCGGTTTCAAGGATCATGACTTTGTTTTTGTGGGCGTCGAGATCGGATTTCTTGTCGATGGTTTGGCCGTTCGAGAGCAGGAAAATCAGGTCGTCGTGCAACAACTTGTCGAGGATTTCTACATCGCTTGTTTTCATGGCTTCGAGCAATTCGCGTTCGATGGACTCGATACGTTCGGTTGTGGTTTTTGCGTGATTCATGACGTTTCGTCGTGGTTTACGGAACCTTTAGCCCCGATGCAAGCGGTTAGCCTTTCGCGGAAAACGCCTTGCTTTTGTTGGCTTGGCGAAGCGACCAACGGAAGCTCTTGCCAAGACTTACAAAAGCCGGCGGTTTCGAGAAAGCTAAAAGCGGGCAGCGGGATCATGCTTCTATAAATTGATAGCCGTTGTTTTCCTGAAAATCCTGTTGTTGGTACAATCCTAATTTTTCGATGACGGGCAGGTCGTTGAACGAGAAAAGGCAAGCGTCCTCTAATTCGGACAAATTTACGTGTTCGTGGTTTACCCAACTCGGCACGCAAAAAATATCGCGCTCTTTCCAGTCGAATCTCTTGCCTCCGATGATCGAATAACCTTTTCCCTTGGCGCATTGGTATACGAACGAACCTGTGTGTTTATGGGCTTTCCCTTTGAATCCCGGACGCAGGTGTTGCATCGACGCGCCCATGGTTTGCATCACGTGGCCGCCCGTCAACGGGTTTGAATATTGCATGATTATTCCGTCGTAAGGCGAATCTTCATTGACTTTCGAAGCTTCGACGATAGCGGGATACACGTCCTTCCAAGCGTATTTGAACAGGGGCGAATAGGGTTTGTCCCAGTTGTGTCCCGATGGCAACAATCCGGCGCCGGAGTAGGAAAGTGGCAGGAAATTGTTTGGGGCGACGAGTGGTTGCTTTCCGTCGTAAACGGCGTAATCGTTGGCTTCGAGCGCGTTGACCAATGGAATGTCGAGCCCGTCTTGCCAGACGCAGGTTTTTCCGCCTTCGACGACGCCGTGCTCGTGCCACGCCGAATTCGGAGTGATCACGAAATCATTGACTTCGAATGTCACTTTATTTCCATCTACGACGGTATAACCGCCTTCGCCTTCCATTATAAACCTGAGCGCGGATGCTTTGTGCCGGTGAGCTGATGTGCTTTCTCCGGGACGCGTGACCTGGATTCCCGTGTACAACCAACCGACTGCGGCCGATACGTCTTTGCGTTTGTCATTGACTAAATATACCACGCGACGGCCGGCTTTTTCAGGCGTTACAAGTTCGGATGATTTCAGGACGAGTTCGCGCAAGTCATCGTATTTCCAAAGCATTGGGATTGACGATGTGCGCGGCTCCCAGGGTTCGATGTCGTTGGCGACCGTCCAGAGTGCGCCGGCTCCCAGGGTTTCGAGCTCTTTGTAGTAGGCTTCGAGTTCGGGAGTGGTTTGGACTCGGGCGCGGCCGAGGATGTCGTCGGAGTGTTTTGCTTGCATTTTATTTATTTTGAAACCCTTTAAGAGTTTGAAACTCTTAAAGGGTTGGTTAGTTAAAATGTGGATTCACCAGATTCAGTGTGAAGTCGGTCATACGTTTGCAAATCGTTAAAATATTTCAAAATCAACTTTGGATTTTTTTTATTTTCCCAATACGATGTCCATTTATAGGCCGCTATGGAATCACATATACCTTGCGTCTTTGGCACTTGTTGGATCGAAACAATCAAATCACGTACAATATCGAGTCCCACGACTTCTGTTCTTCTAAACGGGTTCTCGAATAAACTTCCGGTTCGTTGAAATCTTTTATTTACGGCTTGGGTGTACGCATTCAAAAGGTGGGCAAACTGTTTTGAGGCATCTATCGTTTTTGGTGATTTCGTAGTGGTAAAATGAAAATCGGTTAGATTTACAGAATCCAATTCCTTTACACGAATCAGAACGTGAAAATGATTGGGCAGTAACGACCACGCCAATGTATCAGCGATCGGATCGATGTATTTGCGGTACAATTTTAAAAAATACGAATAGTTTTCAGCTTGCATAAAAATCTCAATTCCATTGTTTCCTTGGTTGAAGATGTGGTAGCATTTTTCCGGTTGGAGTTTTTCGGGTTTGTGGCTCATGTTTTTTGATTTTTGATTTTTTGGTTAACCCTTTAAGAGTTTAAAACTCTTAAAGGGTTCCAAGTTAAAAACTCAAAACCACCCAAAATTCCACATTATCCACCTAAATTGTTAAATCCATCCACAAACCTAATTTTCGACGTCGGCGCCACATTCACCCGCAAATCAAATATATCAAACCGATTATAATGTCCCAAAATATCATGCATCTGCTTCGGCTGAATACATTTCGCCAGATCAATCTCAGCGTAAACGATTCCCTCATCATCGATCAACGGCGTCCCGATCGTCGTTCCATTGGGCCCGATAAAACCCGAAAATGCCGAATTTTTCCGCGTCAACAATTCTTCCACATTCGGAACATCGGGTTTCAATCGCTGCATAATTTCCTTGGAAATCGTCGAACACGAAACTACCGTGAACAATTTTCCTTCGAACGAATGTGCAGCCGCACGGATCTTAATCGCCTCAGCCATATCGTAATCGGGAGGAGCGACGGGTAGCGAAATGTAATTCGCGACATGGATCAACTCGCCCAAGGACAACAACGTAAATCGCGCCAATGTATTCGTATTCTCACCGCAGGCCAAAGTTCCGATCGGTCCGATGTCGGTCTTATAGACTTTCAAAGACGAGCCATCGCCTGATGTCCAGGTTAATTTTTCGGCCCAAGTCGGTACAAGTTTTCGATGTTTTCCAATCAAATTCCCAAGGTTATCGATAATCAAATTCGTATTGTAAATCTCCCCATAACTTTCGCCGCGTTCATTGATCCCGATGACGATATGAATATCAAATTCCTTTGCGGCATCGTAAATTTTCTGCATGTCGGGACCCGAAACGTCCACCGAATTCCGGTATAATTCCTCGTACCATTTACTGCCCTGGACCGGCGTCATGATCCAGTTCCAATACGGATAACCCGCGACGAAAACCTCGGGGAATGCAATTAATTTCGCACCATTTGACGCCGCTTCCGTGATGATCGAAACGGCTTTATCGACCGTCTTTTCGACATCCAGGAAAACCGGCGAAGTCTGTACGGTTGCGGCTTTGAATTTTGGAAACTCCATTTTGATTATGAGTTATGAATTATGAATTTTTGAATTCGGGTTTTGGTTTCGTCGGCAAATGGAACGGCTTTTATCTGGTTCGAAACCTTGTCCAACCCGACGTTGACGAGCGTGACTTCGCCTTCAAGACAAACGCTGTCATCCAGATGTCTGAAATCGAAACCGCACGTAACCGACGCGCCACCCAAATTTTTGACCCAAAGCGATTTTTTCAATTCATCGCCGATCCTTGCCGGTTTCCTAAATTGTACCTTCAAATCGACGGTCGGAATTCCGTTCGTCTCGTGAATTTTCGAGAACGGTCGGTCCAATTCCTCTCCGAACCAATCCTCGACAAGATCGTTGAGCATTTCGAGGAATCTCGGATAAAATACGATGCCTGCGAAGTCGACGTGTTTGAAACGGATGGTTTCCTGTTTTGTAAATTTCATTTTTATTTTTTTGGGCAGACATTTCCGGCTCTGCGCTATAACCTTTCGCTCGCTAAAGAAGCGATCAAAAGGATTTTCGCTGCGATCCGGGCTGCGGTTTCAGGTCATTTTAAAATCTCATTTCTTTAGAACGTCTGGGCGGAAGCTTTCTTCCAATCATAAAAAAATCGATCGGGAACGGTTTCGGGCGTCAATAAACTTCCGGGTTTTAATTCGGGGAACAATTCGGCAAACGTCTTGATATTTATCTTGTCGATGCGCATGCTCACCAAATCGCGTCCGACATTATCCGGATGATCGATTCCCGCCGACGCCATCAGTTCCATCGCCGACTTTACCGTTTCGTGCTGATAGCGCGCAACACGAATGCTTTTTTGTTCGGGAACCAAACCTTTCGTCAATTTCGGATCCTGGGTCGCGACGCCTGTCGGACACGTATTCGCATGACATTCGAGCGCCTGGATGCAACCCAAAGCGAACATCATCCCGCGAGCCGAATTGCACAGATCGGCGCCCATCGAAAGCGCGCGTATGATATCGAAACCACTAACTATTTTTCCGCTTGCGATGATTTTGATCTGATCTTTTATTCCGAAGCCGTTCAAACAATCGTACACGAACGCCAACGCATCGCGCAACGGCATTCCAACGTGGTCCGAATATTCGATCGGAGCCGCGCCCGTTCCACCTTCGCCGCCGTCGACCGTAATGAAATCGAAATAGGTTTGGGTCTCGACCATCGCTTTGCAGATCGCAATGAATTCGGATTTGTTTCCGATGCATATCTTCATGCCGACCGGTTTTCCACCCGACAGTTCGCGCAATTGCTTTAGGAAATCCATGAGTTCCAAAGGCGTTTTGAATGCTGAGTGTTTCGGAGGCGAAATGATGTCGCCGCCATTTTTATTCACCAATCGGATCGCCGCGATTTCGTCGGTGACTTTCTCCTTGGGCAAAATTCCGCCGTGTCCTGGTTTCGCGCCTTGTGAGAACTTGATTTCGATCATTTTTACATTGTTGAGCGTGGCGCGTTTGGCGAAATTCTCGGCCGAGAAATGTCCGTATTCGTCGCGACAGCTGAAATAGCCCGTTCCGATGTTCCAAACCACGTCGCCTCCGGGTTCAAGATGATACGGTGAAAGCCCGCCTTCGCCCGTATTATGGAAAAATCCGCCTTGTTTCGCCCCCGAATTCAACGCCAGGATCGCATTTTGGCTCAACGAACCGTAACTCATCGCGCTGATGTTGAACAAACTCGCCATATAGGGTTTCTCGCATTGGATCGAACCGATTCGCACCTTGGGGTTTTCATTGATGTCTGAAAATGCGATCGCCTTTATACTGTGGTTGATCCATTGGTAGCCTTCGTCGTACACGTTGAGTTGGGTTCCGAACGGTTTCGTGTCGAGCTCTTTTTTGCTTCGGGCATACACGAGACCGCGCTGCAATCGGTCGAACGGACGGCCTTCGATATCAGTTTCCACGAAATATTGCCTGATTTCAGGCCCGATGGATTCCAGTACATAACGCAATCGCCCGACGAGTGGAAAATTTCTCCTTATCGTATGCCGCGATTGGTACATATCATACAGTCCCATTGCGATCAGCGGTACGAAAAACACGAGCAGAAACACGAACTTCCAATTGACGAAAGTCAGGATGGCCGTGAGAGCAAGTGCTGTGGCGCTGGCGACGAAGAATATTTTTCTCATATTAGGTTTTTAGGCGGAAGCGTTGGATTTTTCCGGTTTCGGTCTTGGGCAATTGGTCTATAAAGTTAACAATTCTGGGGTATTTATATGGCGCCGCGGCCTGTTTGAACCAATCTTGTATCTCTTTCGCTTTTTCGCCTGAAGCCTGGCTTGGATTCTTGAGCACGATGTACGCGCAAACCAACATGCCGCGTTCCTCGTCGGGACAAGACGTGACAGCACATTCGGCTATGTCGGGATGCGCGATGAGCACGCTTTCGACCTCGATCGCCGAGATGTTGTAACCAGACGAAATAATCATGTCGTCGCCTCTCGCCACGAACCAAAAATAACCGTCTTCATCGCGCCTGAAAATATCTCCCGTGATGTTCCAGCCGCGTTCCACGTATTCCATTTGTTTTTCAGGCGCGTTCAGATATTTGCAGCCTGTCATGCCTCGAACAGCGAGACGTCCGGGTTCGTTCGCTGGCATTTCGTTTCCTTCGTTGTCGACGATCTTCGCTTCGTAACCGCGGACGGCCAATCCTGTGGCACCGGGTTTCATGTTTTCCTGGGTCGATGAAATAAAGATGTGCAGGATTTCGGTCGAGCCGATGCCGTCGATGATCTTCAATCCCGTCGCGTCGAACCAATCCTGCCAGACTTTGAGCGGCAAGGTTTCTCCGGCCGACACGCATTTACGTAAAGAGGAAATATCGAAGTTTTTGACCATTGGAGTCAAAACGCGATACGCCGTCGGAGCGGTGAAACAGATAGAAACCTTGTGTTCCGAGATCGCTTTAAGCAACGATTCGGGCGATGGTTTCTCGATCAGAAAAGTCGATGCGCCGAAGTAAAACGGAAACAACACCATTCCGCCAAGCCCGAACGTAAAGCCAAGCGGCGGACTTCCCGTGAAGATATCATCGGGCGTCGGTTGCAGCGAATATTTCGGAAACGCTTCGCAGATGAGCAACACATCGCGATGGAAATGCGCCGTCATTTTTGGTTTTCCGGTCGTTCCTGACGTGAATCCGATCAAGCTTATGTCAGTGGATTTCGTATTGAAATTCACGAATTCCTTCGGCTTCGTTTCCATGAAGCGCTCGAGTTGCGATTGGTTCGTCTCGCTTCCGTCGAAATGACAAATGAATTTCGGGAACGCCGATTTCACGTTTTTCATTTCATCGAGTAATCGCTTGTCGCAAAGGATGTGTGAAATTTCGGCGCTGTCGCACATGACCGTGAGTTCTTTTTCTCGCAGCAACGGCATGGTCGCCACAACGATTCCTCCGGCCTTCAGGATCCCGAACCAGCAAGCGACGAACATCGGGTTGTTTGCCGAACGGATCATGACGCGGTTGCCGGTTTCAAAACCGAGGTCATCGGTTAGGACGTGCGCGATCTGGTTGGCCTTTTCGTAGAGTTGCCGGAACGTCCAATCGCGTTCGAATGTGCTGACGGCAATCCTGTTCCCGTTTCCTTCGCGAATATGGCGGTCGAGTAGGTAGTCGACGCAGTTCAGGTCATCTGAAAATTGAAAATCGGGTTCGTTTAAAATGTAATCCGCCTGGAGTTCGGTCGGCGGGAGGTTTTCTTTGGCGAAATTGTCGGCGTAGGACATTTTGATATTTTTTTAGCGACGGATTTTAAGTTGTGGGAATTTTATTTTTGACGGATGGTTCGCATTTTTTTTGCCACGGATTCACGGATTTTGCTTCGCCAGTTCGCTTCGCTCGGGTCGCGGATTGTTGCTTAGAAATATTAAACTGTTTCACAATCATAATCAGATTATTGTTTTTTTTAAGATTATAAAGATCTCATCGGTATGATGCGTGGAAATCCGTGAATCCGTGGCAAAAAAAATTAAATATGAAGTGTAGCGACAACCTCACTTAAATACCGAATCTGCCGCAGAAGAAATCATTTCGTCTTATGCGATTCAGGTTTTAATGCTTTTTTCATTCCTTCTTTTTCCTTCCGTTCCGATTTCTTTTGCGCGAAAACCGATGTCGTCGCCAAATGGTATTGGTTTGGAATGTCGTCGGGTTGAAACTGTTCATAAGCCTGGGCGTGACGCACGAAATTCGGGTCGAGCAACAACGGCTTTCCGAGCGCGACCAAATCGGCGCGTCCGTTCAATAAAATCGTATTTATCTGATCGATATCCTGAATGGAGCCCGCGGTGATCGTAGGAATGTGAACCGTATTCCTGATCGCGTCCGAGAACGGCGTCATCCACATTCGCCCAATTTCAGGCTTCTGGTGCGCGACCGTGTTCCCCGACGAAACGTCGATGATGTCGGCTCCGGCTTCCTTGAACGCTCTTGCGATCGTAATGACTTCGTCGTCGGTGATTCCGTTTTCAGCCCAATCGGATGCCGTGATGCGCACCGACATCGGCTTGTCGGGATTGAAAACTTCGCGCATGCTTGAGAAAACCTGCAACGGGAAACGCAGACGGTTTTGGATGCTGCCTCCGTATTCGTCTTTGCGTTGGTTCGTAAGCGGCGACAGGAACGACGCGATCAAAAAACCGTGATGCGCCTGGAGTTCGATCATATCGAAACCGGCCTCGTCAGCGTTGACGGTCGCGTTTACGAATTCTGCCGTGACTTTGTGCATGTCCGATTCGGTCATCTCGCGAGGCGTCGGCATTTGGTCGTTGAACGGGATTGCCGATGCCGACATCAATTCCCAGTTGTTCTCGTCGAGCGGAATGTTGAAGCCATGATTCGGAAGTTTCGTCGAACCTTTGCGACCGCAATGTCCGAGTTGGATTCCGATTTTCGTCTTGCTGTTGCGATGTACGAAATCGACAATCTTTTTCCATGCAATCACCTGTTCTTCAGAATACAATCCGGCGTCACCTAAAGTGATTCGGCCTTCCTTGGAAACCGCCGTGATTTCGCAGATGATGAGCCCGACGCCACCGGTCGCACGCGCGCCGTAATGAACCAAATGCCAATCGGAGACAAGACCGTTTTCGGCCGAATATTGACTCATCGCCGACATCGCGATCCGGTTTTTCAAGTGCATGCCGCGCAAATCGAAACCCGTGAATGCAGCCGGGACGCTAACTTTGAAATTTCCGATCGCGCAATTGAATTCGGTCAATACTTTCTGGGTGAAATTCGGATCGCGCAACTGCAGGTTCTCGAACGTGACTTTCTTGGTGCGCGTCATCACACCGAATGCGAATTGGTAGAAATCGTGCTGCATGTGTCGGTCCATGTGTTCGAACCAATCGAGTGAGACCGCGGCCGCGTATTGGATTTGCTCGACACGGTTGCGGCGCAGTTGCTCGTATTTGGCGAATGCTTTTTCCTTTTCAGTTCTGAATTCGATTATGGAATCGGCGAGCCCTATCGCACATTCCATCGCGAGTTTCGTGCCCGAACCGATAGAGTAGTGTGCCGTTGCCTTCGCGTCGCCCAAGAGCGCGATGTTCTCGTAGTGCCAGCGTTCGTTGGTGATCGTCGGGAATTGACGCCAGTGCGAACGGTTCGAGATCAGGCCGTGGCCGTCGAGTTCTTCGGCGAAAATTTTACAGAGTTTTTCTATGGTATCGGATTCGTTTTCGGTAGTGAAACCGGCTTTCTTCCATGTTTCGGGCGTACATTCGAAAATCCAGGTGCTTTTGCCTTGTTCGTACTGATACGTATGCGCGACGAAACTTCCGAAATCGGTCGAACGAAAGAAATACGTGAACGCATCGAGCGGTTTCGTCGAACCGAGCCACACGAATTTGTTGCGCTGTAATTCGATTTTGGTTCCAAATTCGGCCGAGAATCGTTCGCGGACTTGGCTGTTGATGCCGTCGGCGGCGATGATGTAGTCGGAATCCTTGAATTGCAAAATATCGTCGACGTTGGCTTCAAAATGAAGATTCACGCCTTCCTCGGCGCATCGTTGTTGCAGTAATTGCAATAATGTTTTTCGAGAGCAGCCGCAGAATCCATTTCCCGTGATGCGCACGATTTCGCCGTCTCGGGCCACATCGAGGTCGTCCCAATACGCGAATTTACTTCGGATCAATTCGTACGATTTCGGGTCGCGCGACAGGAATTCGCTTAACGTCTCGTCTGAAAATACGACGCCAAAGCCGAAAGCGTCGTCAGATTTATTGCGCTCGTATATGTCGATTTGCGCGTCTGGGATTGTTTTCTTTAAAAGAATCGAAAAATACAATCCGCCGGGACCGCCGCCGATAACAGTTATTCTCATTTTTTATTTTGTTTTTTTTAGTTTAGGGTTTAGTGTTTAGCGTTGCACAACGTCAAACCTTAAACTCGAAACCCTACACTTTTTCAACGCTATTCCACGATCCGTTTCACGGCAAAAATTTCTCCGAGCTTCGAATAATTCGCCCCGGCCAAACGAGCGACCGGGCGATATGTTTCAAGATTGATCTTGTGGTTTTCGAGCAGGACTTTGTCGTCGAAATGCATCATCACGATTTTCCCGACGAGCATCACCGCGCCGCCATGGCTATGATTTTCAAGCGCGAAATGATGCACGAGCTCACATTCGAAATGGATCGGGCTTTCGGCGACGCGAGGCGGTTTTATCCTGACCGATGGAATAGGCGTGAGGTCGGCGAGCGTGAATTCGTCGATATCCTGGGGAACAATGGTAGCGGTAAGGTTCATTTTCTCGACGACATCCTCGGTCACCATATTCACGACGAACTGCTTCGTTGCCAATACGTTGTTGAGCGTATCCTTGTTTTTGTCGCCACCGCGGACTGTCGAAAACATCACGTGAGGCGGATCTTCGCCAATCGCATTGAAGAACGAAAAAGGAGCCAAATTGTTGATTCCATCTTCACTGACGGTAGAAATCCATCCGATCGGGCGTGGAATCACCGCTCCGGTCAACAGTTTGTAAACGGCCGATCGATCGAGCGTTTCGGGATCAAATTGCATGCTTGTCGTGTTTCTACAAATTAAGCGAATTTTTCGCATAGCATGTATAGTTGGGGCGATGAAAATCTGAAAGTAGGATTTGGATGAATTTCCATTACATTTGAATATGTGGCAAAAAATTCGGTGTAAAATTTTACATCACATTAAAATACCAGACATTTTTTGTTCAAATCGTTTTTACATATTTGCTAAATTGCTATATTTATGCAAAATAATTATACATGGAAGTTTTCGCGTGTCCGAAATGTCAGAACGACCAAGTCGTAAAAAGCGGCGTAATCAACGATAGACAAAGGTATTTATGTAAAAAATGCAAGTATTATTTCACGGTAAACAAACTCGGTAAAAAGATTGACAATTATTACGTTACGAAGGCTTTGCAGTTGTATCTCGAAGGAATCAGTTATCGCGAGATAGAGCGCATCATCGGGGTTTCGCACGTAACGGTGAGCAATTGGGTCAAGGAATTCAAGGTGAAGAAACCGTCGCATACGGATTATCATCCGACGTACAAGATTTACAACCATGCCGAGCTCGTGGAATTCTTGAAGGACAAGAGCCATTTATCGGGCGCAGGCATGATTATCACTGAACTCGGCGACAAGTTCATGCTCATTAAATGGGAGCGTTTCAAGGATTAACTATAGTTTTTTACAAAAAGATATACCATAATTTTTTTCCCTTTCATAAAAACAGAATTTGGCGGTAGTTAAAAACCAACCAACCTCCTAAAATTCTGAGTATGAAAAAAACAGTTGCCACGCTGTTGCTGTCCTTTATCGGGATGGCAAGTTACAGTCAGGGTTCGCCCGATTACGGAAGCGGACTTAAGTTCAACCTTAACGAAGACGGTTCGAAATACCTCCGCGTTTTGGCATGGAACCAGATTTGGTTGCGCTCGACCGAAATGAATCCCGGAACGAACATAAACGGGGAAGGCGCGAGCTCAAGTGAAGACATCGGGAACCGCCGTTTGCGCCTGTTGCTTCACGCACAACTTTCAAAACGTTATATGATCGTGACGCACATCGGAATCAACAACCAGACATTTACCAACGGAGGATCGGCAGGAACGTCGGGCACCGGAGGCTATGGGCAAGGTAAAAAACCGGGATTGTTCTTTCACGATGCGTGGAACGAATACGCGGTCGTCCTGCCCGGAGAATCGGGGAAATTCAGCTTGACGCTAGGCGGCGGATTGCATTATTACATGGGATTGTCGCGTATGACGATGGCTTCGACGCTCAATTTCCTGACGATCGATTCACCGATTTTCAGCTGGCCTTTGATCGACAATTCCGATCAGTTCGCGCGTCAGATGGGAATCTTCGCCAAAGGAAAATACGGACGCTTCGAATACCGCGTGAGCTACAACAAACCGTATGCGACGAATCTCGCACCGACCGATGTCGCAACTGAAGGCGCGGCGATCGCGGTCGACAACAACGGCAACACGAAATGGTCCAAAGCCGGATATTTCGAATACCAATTCTTTGACATCGAATCGAATCTGTTGCCATACAAAGTCGGGTCGTATTTGGGCACAAAGAAAGTGTTCAACCTCGGCGCCGGATTTTACGCGGCTCCCGATGGAACGCGCACGTCAGTAAATGCAAACGTCGAAAAGCACGACATCAAATTATTTGCAGGCGACGTTTTTCTCGATCTGCCCGTCGGAAACAAGGAAAAAAAGATGGCGATCACGGCTTACAGCGGATTTTTCAGCTATGATTTCGGACCGAATTATCTGCGCAACATCGGCATCATGAATGTCGGTTCGCTCGATCCGACGTTTACCGGAACCAACATTACCGGTCCCGGAAACACGCAACCGATGATCGGAACCGGAAATATCTGGTACACGCAAGCGGGCTTTCTGCTTCCGAATGCGAACGAAAAACCAAAGGTGCGCATCCAACCCTTCGGCGCGTACACGTATAAGAATTTCGAAGCGCTCGACAAAGCCAGCAGCCAGTTTGATATAGGCGCGAACTTCTTCATCGACGGACATCACGCCAAAATCACGACGCAGTATTCGATGCGACCTGTGTATTCGACGTTGAGCGACAGTGAGTTGAAGGGCGATTTCGTGGTGCAACTTCAAATTTATCTGTGATGACGAAAGACGAAAGACAAATGACGAAAGACGAAAGACGAAAGACGAAAGACAAATGACAAATGACAAAGGACTCGCACAAGAAACAATTGAACGCGATGTTCCTAATTTCCGAAATCGAAAAGTCCTTCATCATTAGTCTTTCGTCATTCGTCAAAAATCTAAAAATCAAAATATAAAAAATAAAACCATAAATCTTAAATAACCAAAAATGAGTGCAACTTCAACAAAAGGCATTTGGAAAGTAATTTCGGCTTCGTCGGTCGGGACGCTTATCGAATGGTATGATTTCTATCTGTTCGGCAGCCTCGCGGTAGTGCTTTCGACAAAGTTTTTCCCATCGGATAACCCGACGGCGGCATTCCTTTCAACGCTTGCGACGTTCGCGGCAGGTTTCGTGGTCCGACCATTCGGAGCGCTGTTCTTCGGGCGACTCGGCGATTTGATCGGACGCAAATACACGTTCATGGTCACGCTTTTGCTCATGGGCGGCGCGACGTTCGCTATCGGATGTATCCCGAGTTATGAAACCATCGGATTCATGGCGCCATTGCTCGTCCTGGTCTTGCGTTTACTGCAAGGTTTGGCGCTCGGAGGCGAATACGGTGGCGCGGCGACCTATGTGGCCGAGCACGCTCCCAAAGGCGAAAAAGGATATTGGACATCGTGGATACAAACGACAGCTACCGTCGGATTGTTCGTTTCGCTCGTCGTGATCTTGAGTACGAAGGCGTTGATTTCCAAAGAAGCGTTCGACGAATGGGGTTGGAGAGTTCCGTTTTGGATTTCGATCCTTATGGTTTTCGTGTCGTACATCATCCGCAAGAACATGCACGAATCGCCGGTTTTCGCGAAAGCCAAAGCCGAAGGGAAAACGTCGACGAATCCTCTGAAAGACAGTTTCGGAAACAAATACAACTTGAAATTCGTGTTGCTCGCGTTGTTCGGCGCCACGATGGGACAAGGCGTGGTTTGGTACACGGGACAATTCTATTCTATGAGTTTCATGAAAACCGTTATGGGTGTCGATTCCACGCAGGTCGATTCGTTGCTCGGGATTTCATTGTTGCTCGCGACGCCGTTTTTCGTATTCTTCGGATGGTTGTCAGACAAAATCGGGCGTAAAGTCATCATCCTCGGCGGTATGTTGCTCGCGATATTCCTGTACCGACCGATATACAAATCGATGTACGAACTCACCGACGTGTCGACCAAAACTGAAGTCGCAGGCAGCGTGAAAATTGTCGGAACCTCAAAAGAAATTGAAGCCGCCAAAACCGACTCGATTTATGTGACGACCAAAATGTTTACCGACGGAACCGCGTTCGAAGAAACCAGAACCGTACACATGGACGGCGGAAAACGCATCACCGACGACAAAGGCAAAGAGAAAATCGACACGAAAGTCACCAAGACGATTCCAAGCGGAGACAAATGGATGCTCGTTTTCCTCGTGTTCATACAGGTTGTTTTCGTGACGATGGTGTACGGACCGATCGCGGCTTTCCTTGTTGAAATGTTCCCGGTCAAGATTCGATATACGTCGATGTCGTTGCCGTATCACATCGGAAACGGTATCTTCGGGGGATTGCTTCCGGCGATTTCCACATATTTCGTGACCAACGCTAAAGACAACGGCGATCCGGAATTCTATCTCGAAGGTTTGTGGTATCCGATTATCATCGCGGGCGTTTCGCTTGTCATCGGACTCATTTATTTAAACAGGAAAAACAATACAACTCACGACTAAAACAGCTATCATGAACGCTATCAAAAAAATATTCGGGATCGTTTGGATCTTGCTCGCTGCGGCGACGGCTTATTATTGCATTGACATTTTCGGAGGGAAACTCTCGTCGGGAAAACAGGATGACCTTGTTTTCGGGATTATTATTTTCTTTATTCTGTTGCCTTTGGTTTGTTTGGGTTTGGCTACTTTTGGGTATTATGCTTTGACGGACGAATACAAGGAATGACTTTTTTTGCCACGAAGGCACGAAAGCGCTAAGGCACAAAGTTTTAAATTTAATTTCTTTTGCGAATTTAGCTTTCGGTTGCTTCTTACAAACAGGAATATTGCCACGAAGGCACGAAGACACGAAGAAAAGGATTTTTTAGTTTTTTTTGAAGCTGAAATTAATCCAAGAAAATCTTTGAGACTTCGTGTCTTCGTGGCAAAAAAACTAAATTCCCGATAAAAAACTTCGTGCCTTCGTGCCTTCGTGGCAAAAACCAATCGTAAATGAAAAAACGCCACATCCAAAAACTCCTATTAATCAGCGCTTTCCTACTGTTGGCGTTCAACTTGCCATTGGTTTTACTGTTCAATTCGTCCGAAGCGGTTCTTGGATTCCCTGTGATTTACGTGTATTTCTTCTCGGTCTGGCTGTTTTCGGCCATAATGAGTTTCGCTATTTTCAAACGATTCGATGAATAGCGCGGTTTTACTTTTGATCCTCGTCGGATATTTGGGAATGCTTTTCATCGCGGCGCAATGGGCCGAAAAAAAAGCGAATTCCAAATGGGTGAACAATCCATACGTGTACACGTTGTCGCTCGCGGTCTATTGCACGGCCTGGACATATTACGGAAGCATCGGAACCGCGGCCAACAGCGGATTGAATTACATCCCGACATATCTCGGACCCGTAATCGCATTCCCCGCGTGGATTTACATCCTCAAGAAAATCATCCGGATTTCGCGCGTCAATAAGATTTCGAGCATCGCCGACTTCATTTCGCTTCGTTACGGAAACAGTAGATTCTTAGGCGCATTGGTCACGTTGATCTCGATATTGGCGATTTTGCCGTACGTCGGACTACAGCTAAAGGCGATTTCCGAAACCTTCCACGTGATGACCGGAAACGCGCGGGCCGAAAACATCTTCTTCGATACGTCAACCTACGTCGCGTTGGCGCTCGCACTTTTCTCGACCTATTACGGAACGCGTTACGTGGATGCGACCGAGAAACGCAAGGGAATCGTCGCCGTCGTCGCGCTCGAGTCGGCGTTGAAGTTGTGTTTTTATTTGTTGCTGGGATTTTACGTAACCTTTTTCGTGTTCGACGGATTCGATGACATTTATGCCAAAGCTTCGCAACTGCAAGGTTTTCACGAGAAAAATACCATCCACGGATTGCAAGGCGCGCTCAACTGGTTTTGGTACATCATGCTGTCGTTTTTCGCGATTTTCTTGTTGCCGAGACAATTCCACATGGCCGTCGTCGAAAACAACCGCGAACGCCATATCCGAACCGCGATCTGGTTGCTGCCGTTGTATATGTTGCTTTTCACGGTTTTCGTTTTCCCGATCGCCTGGGGCGGAAACATCCTTTTCGACGGCAAGCAAATCCTCAACGCCGACATGTACGCGTTATTGATCCCGAAGGCGTTCGACCAACAATTTATCGCCGTTTTGGTTTTCCTCGGAGGTTTTTCGGCCGCAATCTCGATGATCGTCGTCTCGTCGGTCACGCTCTCCACGATGCTCAGCAACAATCTATTGATTCCGTACGGCTTCATCGGCATCCAGGCCGACAAGGAAACCACGAACAGCCGCCGCATTATCCGCAGCCGCCGTATCGGGATTTTCCTGTTGATCATCGTCGCGTTCGTCTGCTACCGATATTTGATGCTCAATTATTCGCTGGTTTCGGTCGGGATGATTTCATTTACGATCATCGCTCAGCTCGCTCCGTCGTTCTTCGGGTCGATTTTTTGGAAACGCGGTTCCTTGAAAGGCGCCGTTTCGGGCTTGATCATCGGCATGGTCATTTGCTTTTACACGCTGATGTTTCCGTTTATCCTGAACTCGACCGATTTCGGGAATGGTTTCGTCGCGAACGGACCTTTGGGAATCGCGCTTTTGAAACCGTATGCGTTGTTCGGACTCGATTATCTGGAACCGATTCCGCATGCGCTTTTCTGGAGTCTTTTCTTCAATTTCGTCACATTTTTCGTCGTTTCGGTGAGTTTCAAAGGCGATTACCGAGAGCGAAATTATGCCGAAATGTATGTCGACATCGACCGACACATCAACAACCACGAGAATTCGTTCGTCTGGAGAGGAACGGCTTACATTCGCGACATAGAGAAAGTGCTCACTCGTTTTTTGGGCGCCGACAGGACGACGCGGGCGATGCGGATTTTCCGTCTCAAATACAACATCGACAGCGATACGACGATGGCCGATTCGCGACTGATCAAGTTCGCTGAGAATCTTTTGACGGGACATATAGGTACGGCGTCGGCGAAAATATTGATTTCAGGGGTTACGCAGGAAGACAAAATCAGTTTGCCCGAAGTGTTGAAGATACTCGAGGAATCGAAGCAGAATCTGATTACGAACAAACGGCTTACGGAAACCTCGGACGAACTTCGAAAACTCTCGTCGGAACTCGAAAACGCCAACCGCTCGCTGCTGAAAAAAGACCAGCAAAAGAACGAATTCCTCGACACGGTGACGCACGAGCTCAGGACGCCGATCACCGCAATCCGTGCCGCTAGCGAGATCTTGCACGACGACGATGAAATTCCCCAGGAAATGCGTCAACACTTTCTGCAGAACATCATTTCCGAAAGCGATCGTTTAAACCGATTGATCGATAAAATCCTCGATCTCGAGCGATTCGAATCTGGAAAACAAACGGTCCGACCGCTTGAAGGCGATCTGATCGAAACCGTCCGAAAGACCGCTGAACCTTTGTTACAGTTGATCTCGTCGAAAAACATCGATTTCGAAATCTATAAAAAAGAACGCTCGATCATTTCGCTTTACGACGATGAGCGTGTCATCCAGGTCATCAACAATCTGCTGTCGAACGCGATTAAATTCGCCGACGACCAGAACGGACGCATCACGGTTTCCATCGAGAAAATGAAAGAAGAAACGCGGATTTCGGTGTTCAACAACGGCCGGAACGTAAATCCCGAAGACGAGGACGCGATCTTTGACAAGTTCTACCAATCGAGTGACCAAACCACGAAAAAACCAATAGGAACGGGGCTCGGACTCGCGATTTCTCGAGAGATCGTCGAACAGCACAAAGGACGAATTTGGGCGACGAACCATTCACCCAAAGGCGTTACCTTTACGTTTACGATTCCGCATGAAAAAAAATATTAAATGAAAAAGATACTGATCGCCGACGACGAACCCAACATCATCATGTCGCTCGAATACACGTTCCGCAAACAACAATACCAGGTTTTCATCGCGCGCGACGGCGTGGAAGCGCTCGACATTTTGAAGACCGAAACGCCCGAAATCATTATCCTCGATATCATGATGCCGAATCTCGACGGTTATTCGGTGATCGAAAATATCAAGAAAAACTTGGATTTGGCGGGCTGTAAAATCCTGATCCTATCGGCCAAGAACAAAGAATCTGACATCGAGAAAGGACTGGCTTTGGGCGCCGATGCGTACATGACCAAACCGTTCTCGGTCAAAAAACTCATTGAAAAAGCCGCCGAGCTAACGCAGCCATCATGAAGTACGAAGAAATTTACGACGAGAGCATTTCGAATCCCGAAACATTCTGGAAACGACAATCCGAAGCGCTCGACTGGTTCAAGAAGCCTCAAACCATACTCTCAAAAAGTGACACCGATTATCCGCTTTGGTTTGCCGACGGCGAGCTCAACGCGTGCTATTTGTGCGTCGACAAACACGTCGAGGATGGATTCGGCGACCAGATTGCGTTCATCTACGATTCTCCGGTAACGCAAACGGTTCGGAAATATACATTCGACGAAGTAAAATCCGAAGTCGCGCGATTGGCTTGCGGCATGCTTTCACTCGGTTACAAAAAAGGCGACACGGCGATCATTTACATGCCGATGATTCCGCAGACCGCGTTTGCAATGTTGGCGTGCGCGAGAATAGGCGTGATCCATTCGGTCGTATTCGGTGGATTTGCTCCGAACGAACTCGCGATCCGCATCGACGATTGCAAACCGCGCGGCATCATCACGGCTTCGTCGGGCATCGAGTTTGACCGACTGATCGCATACAAACCCTTGGTTGATGAAGCGATTGAGATTGCGACGCATAAACCAAAGAAAGTCATCGTTTTAAATCGGAAACTTGGCGCGAGAATTCCGTTCAAGAAATACGACGTCGATTACGATGCGCTCGTTTATGGATCTGAGGAAACGCCTTGTGTTAACGTGAATTCCAATCATCCGCTGTACATATTATATACGTCGGGCACGACCGGAAAACCAAAAGGAATCGTGCGCGACACGGGCGGCTATTGCACGGCGCTCAAATTCACGATGAAGAACATTTACAATGTCGAACCCGGCGACGTTTTCTGGGCCGCGTCCGATATGGGCTGGGCCGTCGGACACAGTTATATTTTGTACGGGCCGCTCTTGAATCGGAACACGTCGGTGATCTTCGAAGGAAAACCCGTGAGAACGCCTGACGCGAGTACGTTTTGGCGCGTGATCTCAGAACACAAGGTCGTGACGATGTTCACGGCTCCGACGGCGATCCGCGCGATCAAGAAAGACGATCCCGAAGGCGAATTTATAAAACAATACGACTTAAGCAGTTTGCGCGCCCAGTTCGTTGCCGGGGAACGCTGCGATGTCGCGACGTTGGAATGGTATCAAAAACACATCCCGATTCCCGTGATCGATCATTGGTGGCAAACCGAATCGGGCTGGCCGATGATCGCAAATCCGACGGGAATCGAAATGTTCCCGATAAAACCCGGATCGGCGGCGAAACCTGTTTGCGGTTACGATATTAGGATCTTCGACGAAAATGGCAAGGAAGTTCCTGATGGCGAAGAAGGTCTGGTCGTTATTAAACTGCCGCTTCCGCCCGGAAATATGCTTGGACTTTGGGAAAACGAGGAACGCTTCCGGAACAGTTACTTCAAAAAATTCCCGGGATATTATCTGGCCGGCGATGGCGGTTACAAGGATTCTGACGGCTACTTTTACATCACCGGACGAATCGACGATCTCATAAATGTCGCGGGTCACAGGCTTTCGACTGCCGATATGGAAGAAGTCGTTGCCTCGCACGAAGTCGTCGCGGAATGTGCCGTCGTGGGTGTTCACGATGAAATGAAGGGACAAATCCCGCTCGCGCTCGTCGTGATGAAGTCGGGCAAAGACATGGAAACGTTCCGACTGGAGCAGGAAATCATCCAATTGGTCCGAACAAGAATCGGTGCGTTTGCGGCGTTGAAGGATGTCGTGATCGTGCAGCGTCTGCCCAAAACAAGATCTGGAAAAATCCTGCGCAAATTGATTCGCGATATCGCCGACGGGAACGACTTTCAAATTCCGTCCACGATCGACGACGCGTCAATCATAACCGAAATCCGCATCGAATTCAAGAAGCAAAGCGTCGGAAAAAACCGCATCGGATTATAATGTATATCTTTTTAGCAAAACTATATCGCAAAAAAAGGTTCGTATAATTATCTTTACAAAAAACATTTCCAAATTAAAATTGGTTATCAAAAATTAAACGCATGAGTTATTACAAAATCAGCAATCTCGAACAATATTTCAAGCACTATAACAAATCGATCCGTGAACCGCGCAAATTCTGGGGAAAGATTGCCGAAGAGAACTTCACATGGTACCAAATGTGGGACAAAGTCATGGAATTCGACATGGCCGAAGCCGACATCAAATGGTTCACGGGCGCAAAAGTAAACATCGTCAAGAATTGCGTCGACCGTCATCTGGCGCGCCGAGGCAACAAGACCGCGATCATCTTTGAACCGAACGACCCGAAAGAAGAAGCACAACATATAACGTATAACGATCTGCACCAACGCGTCTGTAAAATGGCGAACGTGTTGCGCGAACAAGGCGTAGAAAAAGGCGATCGCGTTTGCATCTACTTGCCGATGATTCCTGAATTGGCGGTTTCGGTTTTGGCGTGCGCGCGAATCGGGGCGATACATTCGGTCGTATTCGCGGGATTTTCAGCCGCTGCGGTTGCGACCCGTATCAACGATTGCGACGCGAAAATGGTGATCACATCCGACGGTGGTTTCCGCGGCAACAAAACCATCGACCTCAAAGGAATCATCGACGAAGCGCTGCAAACCTGTCCGGGCGTTCACAAAGTGCTTGTCGCGAAACGCACGAACGAGAAAATTGAAATGACATACGGCCGCGATATGTGGCTGCAACCGTTGCTCGACGAAGCGTCAGACAACAACGTCGCTGAAATCATGGACGCCGAGGATCCGTTGTTCATCTTATATACGTCGGGTTCGACCGGAAAACCAAAGGGAATGTTGCACACGACCGCGGGTTACATGG
The DNA here is from genome assembly GCF_004211145.1 of Flavobacterium sp. Classification (GTDB taxonomy): domain Bacteria; phylum Bacteroidota; class Bacteroidia; order Flavobacteriales; family Flavobacteriaceae; genus Flavobacterium. The sequence goes on from NZ_SEBS01000009.1 coordinate 84,247, forward strand.
TGTATTCGGCGTACACGTTCAAAAATGTTTTCGCATACGAGGAAAACGACGTGTATTGGTGTACGGCCGACATCGGTTGGATCACGGGACATTCCTACATTTTATACGGGCCGCTTTTGAATGGCGCAACAACTGTGATTTTCGAAGGCGTTCCGTCGTATCCCGATTTCAGCCGATTCTGGGAAGTCATCGAAAAACACAAGGTCAATCAATTTTACACGGCTCCGACTGCGATCCGATCCCTCGCAAAAGAAAGCATCGATTTCGTGCAAGGACATCCGCTTACGTCGTTGAAAGTCATCGGATCGGTGGGCGAACCCATCAACGAGGAAGCCTGGAATTGGTATAACGACCACGTAGGAGGGAAGCGATGCCCGCTCGTGGATACGTGGTGGCAAACTGAAACGGGCGGCATCATGATTTCGCCCGTTCCTTTCGTAACTCCGACGAAACCAACCTACGCAACTTTGCCGTTACCGGGAATCCAACCCGTTTTGATGGACGAGAAACGCAACGAGATCGAAGGCAATCAAGTCGTCGGAAGCTTGTGCATCAAGTTTCCGTGGCCTGGAATCGCACGCACGATCTGGGGCGATCACCAACGTTACAAGGACACCTATTTCTCGACGTTCCCGGGTAAATATTTCTCGGGCGACGGCGCGCTGCGTGACGAAGTCGGCTATTACAGGATTACGGGCCGCGTCGATGACGTGATCATCGTTTCGGGACATAACCTCGGAACCGCTCCGATCGAAGATGCGATCAACGAACACCAAGCGGTCGCCGAGAGCGCGATCGTCGGGTTCCCGCATGACATCAAAGGAAATGCATTGTACGGTTTTATCATCTTGAAAGAACACGGCGAGACACGCGACCAGAAAAACCTTAGGAACGAGATCAACAAATTGATTTCAGATCAGGTCGGCCCGATCGCGAAACTCGATAAGATCCAGTTCGTTTCGGGCTTGCCAAAGACGCGTTCGGGTAAGATCATGAGACGTATTTTGAGGAAGATCGCCGAGGGAGATTTTAGTAACTTCGGAGATACTTCGACCTTGCTGAATCCTGAGATCGTTGAGGAAATCCAGGCCGGGCGGGTCGAATAGTCAATTGCCAACATCTCTTTCTTGAATGAAGATATTTTTAGCCACAGATTTACAGATTTTTAAACCGATCATTCCGATAACCGCTATAAAAAATCCGTGAGTCTGTGGCTATTTTTTTTCGTTCAAAACCAAACGTAGCGACCGTGATCCAATAATTTTGTTACAACACTTTCCTGTAAATCCTGTAAATATTTACCCCGCATTTATAAACCGACGTCGACCGAAATTGTTAAATTAGCCCCTATGCTGAACAATCGCGTTATCATCATCGGAGGCGGGCTCGCCGGACTCACGGCCGCCATTCATCTTTCCAAAATTGGAACCGATGTGACGCTCGTTGAAAAGCAGGAATACCCGAAACACAAGGTCTGCGGCGAATACATTTCGAACGAAGTGTTGCCATATCTAAAATGGTTGGGCGTGAACCCGATGGAACTCGATCCCGCGCAAATCACAAAGGCGTCGTTCTCAACCGTCGACGGCAAGGAAATCCATTGCGATTTGCCGCTCGGAGGTTTCGGGATCAGCCGATACGCGCTTGACAATTTCCTTTATAAACACGCCGTGAACAACGGTTGCGCCGTGATTCGCGAGACAGTTTCAGACATTTCGTTCGACAACGACCAATTTACCGTGACACTTTCAAACGATACGAAACTCAAAGCCAGGGTCGTGATCGGAGCGCACGGAAAACGATCGAACATCGACCAGAAGCTCGATCGGGAATTCATCGCGAAAAAATCGCCTTGGCTTGCCGTGAAAGCCCATTATTCGGGAGATTTTCCGGATAATCTCGTCGGGCTGCACAATTTCAACGGCGGTTATTGCGGCGTTTCAAAAGTCGAGAACGGCAACATAAACGTATGTTATCTCGCCGATTTCGAGTCGTTCAAAAAATATAGGAATATCGAAGAATATCAGGCGGCCGTTGTCTGTGAGAATCCGCGACTCAACGAAATTTTCGACAATTGCGTGCCGTTGTTCGATCAGCCGCTCACGATCAGCCAGATCTCGTTCGAGAAAAAAGAGCCGATCGAGAAACACGTCCTGATGATCGGCGATACGGCGGGTTTGATACATCCGTTGTGCGGAAATGGAATGGCGATGGCGATCCACAGCGCGAAGTTGGCGTCGGAATGTTTATCCGATTTCCTGTCGGATGAGATCACGAGAGAAAAATTAGAAGAAAATTACACTAGAATTTGGAATGATAATTTCAGCCGACGATTGAAAACCGGACGATTACTGGCTTCGGCGTTGCAACAACAAACCCTGTCGCACATTTTGCTTCGGACGCTTTTGTTCTTCCCGTCGCTGCTCCCTGAAATCATAAAAATGACACATGGCAAACCTTTGAAAATAGCAGCATGAACCTGACAGTAGATACCACATACCGCAGCGAAATGCCTGAAATCATGGACGATTTGTCGATGCAAGGAAAACAATTGCGCGACACGCTCGACAAGATTGCGGGCCTAAACCGAACGTTGGGCGGCAACCGACTCACGCTCGAAGGAATCAAAAAATTAATCAAGAATGTTCCGCTTGACAAACGCGTCCGGATCATGGATGTCGGTTGTGGAAATGGAGACATGTTGCGCGACATCGCCGATTATGGCGACAAATCGGGACGGAATTTCTCGCTCGTCGGAATCGATGCGAATTTCGACACCATCAAACACGCCGAAGGTCTTTCCAAACATTATCCCGATATCGCCTACGCTTGCGAAAATATTTTCGACGACGAATTCGAACAAATTGAATGTGATGTTATCGTCTGCACGTTGACCTTGCATCATTTTTCAGATGAGGAAATCGAGGATTTGCTGCGTAAATTCAATAGACAGTCGTCGATTGGGATCGTGATAAATGACTTGCACCGCAGTGCGATCGCGTATCGTCTGTTCCAACTGGTCTGTTTCGTTTTCGGACTCGGCGCGATGCCAAAAAACGATGGATTGATTTCCATCCTACGCGGTTTCAAGAAAAGCGAACTGCGCAAATTCTCAAAAAAACTAAACTTCAATAAATACAGCATCCGTTGGAAATGGGCATTCCGCTACCAATGGATCATATCGACTCTATGAGTGTACGAATCAAGACAGTAGCCAAAGAATTACCCAATTACAGCAAAGAAACCCCTGAAATCATTGACTTCCTGGATAATTGGCTTAACGGCCAGGACGAGCGTTTCGTTCGGAAAGTCAAGAAAATCTTTGAAGGCGCGGCGGTCGACAAACGCTATTCGATCATGGAACCCGTGGAAGTTTTCACGGCTACTTCGTTCGAGGAAAAAAACGACATCTACACCCGTGAAGTCATCGATCTCGGTGAGAAAGTATTGCGCAAGGCGTTGCACAAAGCCGCTTGGGATCCGTTGTCGCTCGATTTCATAATCACCGTAAGTTGTACGGGAATCATGATCCCGTCGCTAGATGCGTACCTGGTAAACTTGATCGGGTTGCGACAGGATATCGTGCGTCTGCCTGTGACCGAAATGGGTTGTGCGGCCGGAATTTCGGGCATCATCTACGCAAAGAATTTTCTGAAAGCGAATCCGGGAAAACGTTGCGCGGTGCTAGCGGTCGAAAGCCCGACGGCGACGTTCCAACTCGAAGATTATTCGATGCCCAACATCGTGAGCGCCGCGATTTTCGGCGATGGCGCGGCCTGCGTTTTATTGTCGTCCGAGGAAGATGCCGAAGGTCCGGAAGTGGTCGCCGAAGAAATGTACCACTTCTATGACAACGAACACATGATGGGTTTCAAGCTCACCAATTCAGGACTGCAGATGATCCTCGATGTGGAAGTTCCCGATACGATCGCGGCCCATTTCCCGAAAATCGTGCATCCGTTCCTCGAAAAACAAGGACTCAAGATCGATGATATCGACCATTTGATTTTCCATCCCGGCGGACGGAAGATCATCCAGACCGTCGAAGATTTGTTCGCGGGATTGGGCAAGAATATCGACATGACCAAAGCGATCCTGCGCAATTACGGCAATATGTCGAGCGCGACGGTTTTGTATGTACTCGAGGAAATCATGGACGAAAAACCAAAACCCGGAGAGACAGGCTTGATGCTGAGTTTCGGCCCCGGATTCTCGGCCCAACGTGTTTTACTTCGATTCTAATGGGCGATTTCGATAACAAAAAGTACTGGGCGGTCATTTTGGGCGGCAGCAGCGGATTGGGATTGGCGTCGGCGAAGAAACTCGCGGCTCACGGCATGAACATCTGCGTGATTTATCGCAGCCCGCGTTCTGAAAGCCAAACCGTCGAATCACATTTTTATGAAATCCGAAAAACAGGCGTCGAATTCGTTGAGTTCAATTGCGATGCGATGAACACCGACAAGCAGATCGAAGTGCTTTCGAAATTGAGGTCGACGATCGGAAACGGAAAAATCCGCTGCCTTTTACACAGCATCGCTAAAGGAAATTTAAAACCGATGGCCGAAAACGAAAGTCTTTCCAATGATGATTTCCGGACGACACTGGACGCGATGGCCGTGAGCTTATACGATTGGACGAAACTGCTTTTCAACACGTCGCTGTTTGCCGACGATGCGCGTATCCTTGCGTTCACAAGCGAGGGAAGTTCAAAGGCGTGGAAAAACTACGCGGCGGTTTCAGCGGCGAAAGCGGCCCTTGAAGCGATCTCGAGAAGTATTGCGCTCGAATTCGCACCCTTCGGCATCCGATCGAACTGCATCCAGGCCGGCGTGACCGACACAGCGGCCTTACGCATGATCCCGAAACACGAACAATTGAAAGACGGTTCGATCTCGCGCAATCCGTTCAGGCGATTGACCACGCCTGAAGATGTCGCAAATGTCGTGTATTTGCTCTGCAAGGACGAGGCCGCGTGGATCAACGGAGCGATAATTCCAGTGAACGGAGGCGAGCATTTACAATGATGACATCGGACCAAATACTAACGAGATTGCCGTATTCGAAGCCGTTCCTTTTCGTGGATGAACTTCTCGAAGTGGACGAAAATGGCGCGAAAGGAACATTTCGTTTTGATGACAATCTCGATTTCTATAAAGGGCATTTCAAAGACAATCCGATAACGCCGGGCGTAATCCTTACCGAATGCATGGCGCAGATCGGGTTGGTTTGCCTCGGGATTTTTCTATTGGATGACGAATTCAATTCACGAATCGCAATCGGCTTGACGTCAACCGAAATCGAATTTTTGAAACCCGTTTTTCCGAACGAGAAAGTAACCGTAACTTCAACCAAGAAATACTTCCGTTTCGGGAAACTCAAATGTGAAGTCGATATGAAAAATGAAAAAGGCGAAACCGTCTGTTCAGGCACGATCGCAGGAATGATCACCAACAAAAGATGAAAAAAAGAGTCGTCATAACAGGATTGGGCGTCGCCGCGCCGAACGGTGTCGGAATTTCTGAATTCCTCGATGCTTTAAAATCGGGAAAATCAGGGGTGCGATTCGATCAGCAATTGGCCGATCTGCAATTCTCTTGTCAGATTTCGGCCAAACCGCAAATTTCCGAAGAACTCAAACGCAACTATTTTTCGGAACTTGAACTTCGAAATTTCAATGCCGACGGAATCATCTATGGCGTAATTTCGGCGATCGACGCCTGGAAAGACGCGGGCTTACCGATGGATTCGACCGAGCCTGATTTCGACAGCGGAACTATTTTCGGCAGCGGAACGTCGGGCATAGAAAAATTCCGTGAAAGCATTTACAAAATTGACGATCTGCAGACGCGCCGCCTCGGAAGTACGTCGGTCGCCCAAACGATGGCGAGTGGCGTGAGCGCTTATATCGGCGGGAAACTCGGGCTCGGAAATATCGTCACTACGAATTCGTCGGCGTGTACGACAGGAGCCGAAGCAATTATGCTCGCTTACGACCGAATCGTCTCAGGTCAGGCCAAACGCATCATCGCAGGCAGCACGAGCGATTCCGGACCATACATTTGGGGCGGTTTCGACGCGATGCGCGTGTGTACGTTCAAACACAACAACGATCCTGAAAAAGGTTCGAGACCTATGAGCGAAACGGCTTCGGGTTTTGTTCCCGGAGCGGGAGCGGGCGCGTTGTTGCTCGAGGATTTGGAATCGGCGCTCGAGCGAGGTGCGAAAATATACGCCGAAGTTCTGGGCGGAAACGTAAATTCGGGCGGGCAACGCGGTGAAGGAACGATGACGGCTCCGAATCCGGTCGCGGTCCAGAAATGCATTTCGGACGCGATCAGGAATTCGGGAATTTCGGCCAATGACATCGACACCGTAAACGGGCATTTGACCGCAACTTCAAAAGACGGGCTTGAAATCGAGAATTGGACCAAAGCATTGGGCAGGAGCGGAGCCGATTTCCCATACATAAATTCACTTAAATCAAGCGTCGGACATTGTCTTTCGGGTGCCGGAAGCGTGGAAAGCGTCGCCGCGGTCCTGCAGATCGAGCACAACTTCGTCTTCCCGAACATCAACTGCGAGGATTTGCATCCTGAAATCGAAAATCTGGTCGCACGAAAAAAGATTCCGACGCAACTCGTTGAGAAACAGATTGACGTCGTGGCCAAGGCGAGTTTCGGTTTTGGAGATGTGAGCGGATGTGTTATATTTAGGCGTTATTTGCGTGAATAAAACCCAAACCATGAACAGAGACGAAACCATCGCCACACTAAAAACCATCGTAAAACCTTACGTCAAGAATATTGAAGCCTTCGACAATCTCAACGAAGACACTGATTTTATCAAAGATTTACAGATCAATTCGGCCAATTTGGTCGACGTTGCGCTCGACGTGGAAGAAGCGTTCGACATCACTATCGACAATGCGTCGATGGAAAAAATGCTGAACGTGAAAGCGTCCCTCGAAATCATCGAAGCCAAACTCGCTGAAAAATGATAGGCAACGACGTCATCGATTTGGAACTCGCAGCGGTTCAGAGCGATTGGCGTCGCAAGGGTTTTCTTGAAAAATTGTTTTCGAAATCCGAAATTCATCTGATCAAAACATCTCAGAATGCCGACGTTTCCGTTTGGGATTTGTGGAGCAGGAAAGAGGCGGCTTATAAAATCTTCAACCGACAGACGGGGATCCGCGCGTTCAATCCGCAGCATTTTGTATGTGAAAATCTTGAGTCTGAAAGTACGGTTCGTTATGAGAATGCCGCGATTTTCAGTCGTACGGAAATTCAAAACGATTCAATACATACGATAGCGGTTTCAGACAAATGTTATTTTTCAAGGATCTTGTCGGTCGAAAAAACGGCGATCCAAAAAATCGACGGCCTTCCGTTTTTTATGTCGGGCGAAAAAAAAATACCTGCAACGGTTAGTAATCACGGGCGATTCGAGTTTTGTCTTGCACTAATCGGCGATCGTCTCAATTTCGATTTTCCCGGTTAGTGTGCGATGAACCGGACATTTCTCGGCGATTTCAAGAAGTCGCGCGCATTGGTCGGGATCGAGATTTCCTTTCATTTCAATGTATCGGATAAACGAAGATTTGTCGGCCTTGTCGTCCCGTTCGAAACTGACGCGTGTCGAAACTTCCTGTAAATCCCAGCCTTTCCGATCGGCGTACATGCGCATCGTGGCCGACGTGCATGCGCCCAATGCCGAAGCCAGCAATTCGAAAGGGGAGAAGCCCAAATCCTGTCCGCCCAAATGGCGCGGTTCGTCAGAAATTAAGGTGTTTCCGTGTGATGATGTGATCGTCATCTTGTATTTTTCGCGTCCGATAATCGTTGTAGTATCTGCCATTAAAATCGTGGTTGTGGAAGTGGAACAAATTCAGTTTCTCCGGGAACTCTGTCGAATTCCTGATTGGTCCAGCGGATTTTGGCTTCCTCGATCAATTCTTTCGAAGACGCGACGAAATTCCAGTAAATGAACCGTTCTTCAGGAAACGGTTCGCCTCCAAAAATGTAAACCGTCGTGTCTTCGCCCATTTCGAATTCGCACAATTGGGCGTCTTTGGCTACGAGAAGTTGTTTCGGACCGAAGATGTGTCCGTCCGATGAAACATTTCCTTCGAGAATATACATGCCGCTTTCGCCGAACATATCTTTACCGATGCTGACAATTTTCGGGAATGTCGATTTGATTTCGAGCAAATACAACGGGCTGTAAACGGGAACCGCCGACTTCTTTCCGAACGCTTCACCCGCGATGAGCCTGAAGTGTACGCCATCATTTTCCCAATGCGGAATATCCTGGGCTTCGACGTGATGGAAAGACGCTTCGCCTTGTTCGAGATGTTTGGGCAACGCGACCCAGATTTGCAGCCCGTGCAGGAATTTTTCGGAATGGCGCAAATGCTCGGGCGTGCGTTCCGAATGCACGATTCCTTTTCCGGCGGTCATCCAATTCACTTGCCCGGGCTGGATTTCAACTTCGCTACCCAAACTGTCTTTGTGCATGATCGAACCTTCGAAAAGATAGGTCAACGTCGACAAACCGATATGCGGATGCGGCGGAACGTCCATATTCTGATGGTCGCTGAGTTTCGCCGGCCCCATGTGGTCGATGAATGCAAACGGCCCGACCATGCGTTTTTCGCGAAATGGAAGGAGCCTGCCTACGAGGAAATTCCCGATATCGGCGGGACGTTCCTCAATGATGAGTTGGATGTTTGACATGGTCTTAGTTTATGCCGAGGCGCAGTTTTAGTTTTACGAAAAGCAAGGCCATCATGTACGCGTCCTCGATCGCCGACAATCTTTCGGAAACCGGGATTTTGTAATGGCGTGCGAGGTCGTCGAGCGAGAATTGCTTGTCGGTGATATCGTTGAGTTTTCTATGCATGATCTCGATGTCAAGCGCTTCATTTCGCAATCGGCCGCAACCCATTTTTTCGAGCGCTTCGTTTATGAGGTCGACCTCGAGATGGATCCGATGTCCGACCAGAACGGCGTTCCCTATAAAATTCACGAACGCCTCAATCGCCTCGGGTTCAGTGAGTTTATCCTGTTTACTTTCAATGATGAATTCATTTGACATTTCGTTGTCATGCAGGTATTTGTACTGCGGAATCAGGATTTCGAATTGGTCGCCGATCACGACATTATCATTGAAAACGCCGATAGCGCCGAACGAGAAAATCACGTCACGCTCGGGATTCGTGCCCGAACTTTCAAGGCTTATCGCGACGAAACGCTTTGAACGGTGTTCGAATTTCGCGAGATATTTTCGCCAGAATTCAGGATAGTCCTTACTTATATTTTTAATCCAATCAAACATTACGAAAATTGTGTGAGTCTGAATTTACCTTTTATTATTTCTGTTAGATCCTCGAAATTCTCGAGTGCCGCCTTGATCTTCTCGCGATCGATCTTGGTTAGATCATCGAGATTCACGTATCGGCCCGAATTGTCGTATTTCAAACCTTCGAGCGTCCGGTATTTTTCAAGCACGAGCCAGGCTTCGGCGCAATTGAGATATACTTCGGAATTTTTTGGTTCGAGCATCGCCAACTGCTTGAAACGCATGTGCGTATTTGTTACGCCGCGCAGGTTCTGGCCGAGCGCGATCAATCGGGCAGCGTCGGTAAACGGCATGATTCCACGCAGTTTTATGTCGAATTTATTGCGGTTTTCGCCTTCTTCCTCGACGTTGAATTTCTTGAAGAAACTCAGTGACGGCGGCTTTCGCAGCGCATCGTTGCCCAGATAATCGAAGAAGGAGTTGCGTTTCGTGTTCGTATATATGGTATCGAGCAGCGCTTCTTCGAGTTTGGGTTCGCCGAAAGCCAGGTCGAAATCAAAGAAAATCGGGCTGATCTCGTTGCTTTTTTCTCCGGGCGTGTTCATCCAGCTTTCGAATTGCTTCACCCAATCTGTCAGCGATTTACACCACAGCATATTGCTGGCGTTGTGGCCGTTCGGGCATGGCGGATAACCCGTTTTCTCGAGGATCGCGACCGTTCGCTTGGCGAGTTTAAGGAAGTAATCGCGTACGTCCTTGTATTTTTCGGGCGCTACATCTTCAAATACGAGCATGTTGTCCTGGTCGGTCAGCAATAGTTGTTCTTTCCGACCTTGGCTTCCGATCGCGAACCAAGCGAAACGGGCAGGAGGCGAGCCCAAATCGAGAATCGACACCTCGACCGATCGTCTTATAAGCGCCATATTGATTTCAGAAGCGATGTTGTTCACGTGCGAGAGCGGAATGTTCTTCGCGATCGACGTCCTGATCAAATCGGTAAGTTTGTCGCGCACCTGACGCAGATCGCGCGTATTTTGTGCGCGTTTGATTTCCTTGATTAGCACGCCGGGATTACTTGCCTGGGCGACGATAAGGTCGTGTTGGGAAATCACGCCTCGAATTTCAGACTTATCGGAACCGTCGACCGTGACACAAAGGTGCGTGACGTTATTCCTTAATAAAAGGAGTTGGGCTTCGGCCAATGAAACATTCTCGGGAACAGTGATCACGGGCGACGACATGATTCGGTCGGCGGCGATCGTCACGGGAAAACGGCCGGTTGCGATTTTGGTTCGCATGTCGCCGTCGGTAATGATTCCGATCGGCAGGTTTCCCTGTGCGACGATTGCGCTCGTGGTCAGGTTGTCGGTCATCAATTGCGCCACATCTTTTACGAGCGAAGCCGTCGAGATTTTCAATGGCGTCTTGTTGTAGTTCAGCGACTGGAAGAACTGAATTTCAGGCTGTTTCGAACTGTACGTTACATCGTCCGACAACAATTTGCCACGTGTTTCCTGGTCGGCGGGATTGCGGCTGTTGGTCGCGAAACTTTCCAACAGGAAGTTCAGCACTTCAGAATTCTGCGCGACGAAAGGCCTGAACGTCGCAATCGGAATCGCATAGACAAGGCTTTCTTCGCGGGCTTTCGCGGTCATCATGTAATTGTTTCGGGCGAAGAACGGTCGCAACCCGAAGATATCTCCGGGAAGACATTTGTTTAATAACGATTCTTCGGCATCGGCGATCACCGACAAATTTACCACGCCCGAAGCCACGACATAAAAACTGTCATGCAACGAATCGTTTATGGTAAATAAGGTTTGATTCTTTTCAAGACTGACCACGCGGATGTCGGTGGCGATTTTAAGCAGGTCGTCGTACGAAAGCTTGTTGAACGGCGGAAAGTCTTTGAGGAAATCGGCGATACGTTCGGCTATACTGTTTCTCATGATTTGGATCAAAGCCTAAAAATACGAATTTAAAGCCGGGAATCAAATGCGCTGAGGCCTGAAATTAACGGAAGTTTGAGGTAAAGCCGGGTCAAGTCGAAACGCATTTCGTGCAAGTTGGAATCGGATTGTCGCACAGATAATTATGGTAAGAATGACGATTTTTGAGGATTTTGTGAGTAAAATTCGCATAGAATCCAAATGCGTTTTTTTGGCGATATTCTGGACTATGGGATTATTATTTTTATACAGACGATTCTAGGACGATTTGGATCAGAAGTTTCTAATGGGATTTTTGTTTGAATTCGACATGCCAAGAAGAACTGAAAACAGGATTAGTAGATTCGGGAAAGCCAGCGTTAGCGGTCAATGTAGCGGTTGAAAATACAGGATATTACAATCCAACTTACAAATTTTCTATTTTACATAATATAAATTATAGTTCGTAAACTTGCATGTTTGTATCTGCAATCCGATACGTTACAGTTTTCAACAACCCATGGTAAATAACTTTATTAAGTACTGTAAATCAGACCTGTTTAAATGAATACATTTATCCAAGCAAACCCGACAATTATGAAAACCATTTTTTTAATGCTTTTAGCGTTGCCAGTTTTGGCGTTTTCGCAAAAAAAAGAAACGATTCCGTTTTCGTCCCAGGATTTTTTGCAGCTCGTACACAAATATTATAAGGATGTCCCGATACTTAAAGACGGTTACAAATCGTACGATGCCGCGGGAATCGCATGTTACTTATTGACTACAGATCAAGGCGACTTGTATTACTTATATGAGAATGATGTGCTGAAGTTCAATTCCGGCGATACGTCGGTTGAAATTTATCTCGTCGGAACCAATGTCGCAATGTTCGTCGTCCAAATGACGAACGACCATAAATATTTGGTTTATTCGGTGAACGGCGAAGCTAAATCAAAATTAAAGGGCTGACATATAAATCGTTTTTTAAAGACCGGACTTGTTCCGGTTTTTTTGTACCTATTAGAAAAAAATCAAATACGTCTGCGGATTTACGTCGGTCTAACTGTAACATATTTTTTACGGTTATTTATTCCGTTTTTAATTAATCGACGAACTACATTCTATTATCGACTAAGTACATTTATTACTTTTCTGTCAAAAATTTTGAGTTATGAACAATTGTGTATGGAATTGTTAAAAACTCAAAACCATGTTTTGTCGGATAATTTCTTACAGTACTATGTATTTTTGTAAGAATTAAATTTCATAAATTCTTAAATTTTACACTTTATCGATTAAATTAGTTTTTTTAACATTCGTTTTTCTACTTTTATCCCGCTAGCAATTTAGCTTTACCAATGACAGAATGATGCCCCGTTTTTATCAAAATGTCAATCAAAACGCCCTAATACCCAAAACATAATATTAATCCACAAAGCATTCGTAGTGCTTTTAGAAAAAAATCTTAACCTACTATTATGAAGAAATTATTGGCTCTTTTGGGTGCATTTCTTTCCATCTACGGGAATGCACAGAACACCACTGTATCGTACAGCCCGACGACCGCTAACTTTTCGAATCCGGAAAGAGGATTTTACCGTCACACTGAAACGCATTCCGATTCCTACAGCAGTCTTAACCAGACTACGCTAACGAATTACCGCGTGAGCAGTTACTACACTTTGATTTTGCGCGTTTGTTACCTCGAGAATTTCGTAGACGGACAGATTTCTTCTACGTATTTAACGGCAATGCAGGCAGATTTCACGAAGATCAGAAATGCCGGGATGAAATGTATTTTGCGTTTCGCCTACTCTGACGACAACGACAATGGAAACGCCCAAGACGCGAGCAAAGCCCAAATCCTTTCGCACATCAGCCAATTGCAATCGATGTTGCAGACGAATGCCGACGTCATCGCGGTCGTACAAGCCGGGTTCATCGGAGCTTGGGGCGAATGGTATTACACCGATCACTTCGGGATGGAACCGACCGCCGCCGATTATGCGAACCGCAAACAAGTTGTCGATGCGATTCTGGCAGCGCTCCCAACGAGCCGAATGGTACAGATCAGGACGCCGTCTTTGAAGAGAAACACCTATAATACGACTGCCGCACTTACCGCAGCACAAGCTTTCAACGCTTCGTTGCCGGTTGCGAGAATCGGACACCACAACGATTGTTTCCTCGCGAGCGCCGATGATTACGGAACGTATGAGAATATCACTACCGAATATCCATACCTTGAACAGGAAACGAAATTTACTCCGATGGGAGGCGAAACCTGCAAAGTAAACGAGCCTCGTTCGGGTTGTGCAAAGGCGCTTGAAGAAATGGCGAAATTCCACTGGTCGTACCTGAATGTCGATTATCATCCTGATGTTATCGATGGTTTCGAAGCGAATTCATGTTTGGACGACATGGAACGAAGATTGGGTTACCGCTTCGAATTGTTGAACGGAACGTATCCGAATGCTGCGAACATCGGAGGCAATCTCGCCTTTTCGTTCCAAGTCAAGAATACAGGATTCGCATCACCTTACAATCCGAGAACGGCTTACGTTGTTTTAAAGAATACCGTTTCAGGACAGATTTTCAGCTTGCCGTTGACCACGAATGTGCGTTTATGGGCTTCAAACGCTACTCAAACCGTGGCTCAGACATTAACTTTGCCGGCAAACATTCCGGCGGGAGCTTATAAAATGTACTTGAATTTACCCGATCCAGCGGCTGCTTTGAGCACTCGTCCCGAATATTCGATCCGTTTGGCGAACGATGCCACTTGGGAAAACGCTACAGGTTATAACGATTTGAAACACACGATCACTGTCGGAACTGCGCTTGGCGTGGAAGATGTGGCGTTGGCCACCGAGCTTCGTGTCTATCCGGTCCCGACGAACAACGAACTCGTGGTTCAATACGACGGTATCGAAGATTTCAGGGCGACGGTTTTCAATTCACTTGGACAGCGCGTCGGTGTTTCATCAGAAGTTTCAGGAAACAAACTGACGTTCAATACTTCAGAGTTGAGCAACGGAATCTACTTCGTTCAGCTTGACAACGGAAGCAGCAAAACCACAAGAAAATTCATAGTGAGCCACTAACCTATCGGTTTTTGAGTTCATTATTCCAATAGTTGGCGGGCACCTACTCCCGTCAACTATTTTTTTTGCTTTTTCTTGAGATTGTGTTTCACGCCCAACAGGAACGCGTTCGAGTAGAATTTGTCCTGGGTGTACATTTCCATGGTTGCGGAGATCGATGTGTAATCCCAGATCTGCCAATTCGCTTCGCCCGTGTAGCGCATGAAGTTCCCTGAATAATCGTCGAGAAAATAAGCGGCTTCGAGCCTTGCCGTCAGATCGCTTTCGAGTTTTCCGTATCTCCAGCCAAGTCCGCCACCATAATACAAACGCTCATCGAGCATCCAATATGGGTATCCGAATTCGGTATTCGCGTTTGCCGTAGTACCGATCGAACCTTGCGAGAACGACACTTCGGCGAATGGAAGAAACTTCATCCTTACGTCGGCGCCGTTGTCCCAGATCGTCTTGCTTGTGAGAATTACTTCATACGACGCATCGATTTTTACAGGCGTTTTTGACTTGCTTGGCGTGTAATAATTTCCTTCGACTGTTATATTTTGGTTCAGATGCTTGAAAAAGTAAAACTCTCCATAGGCGACCGCTTGCGTCCTGTAGATTTCTTTTCGGTACGCCGGACCGGTTTCGGCAGGGAAAAGCCTTGCTTCAACCGAGAGGAAATTCTTTCCATAATTTTTACTCGCGCCCAAACCGGCGTGAACGTAAAAGTTCCCGTAATCAGTATACTCCACGCGTCCGCTTCCCCAATACTGAAGTTTTTCAGCATCTACGGCATTGTTGAATTGGTACTGCAATCCATAGGCACTCGCCGTCACGTTGTCTTTCGGGTCGAACAGATCGATGTCGATGTCGTACATCTTCGCATACGTAAAACTAAAACTATGCATTCTTTTTTTCTTGTCGAAATGCCCGTAAGTCAAGCTGTTCTTGAAGAACTGCGGCAGATCCTTGTTGGTTTCCATCGCGCTCTTCAATGCTACGAAATCCCCGAACTGTTTGCGATAATCCTTCGTCAACGCGGCCAAGACCTCCGGATAGAACAACTCCGGATGTTTTACGATAAGCAGTTGTTGCAACTCTTCCTCGACGTAGACGACGTCTTTGTTGAGCATCGCACGCAATTCGTCTTTTTCAGGGCTGTCGGGCAGTGATTTGGCGAGGACCCAAGCCTCGAGGAAACGGCCTTGTTCGTGGTAAACAGTCGCCATGACGGCTTTTGTCTGGTAATCCTCGGGGTTGATCGCGATATATTTTTTGTATTCGGCTTCAAGCGGTTTGTAGGCTTTAAGTTCCATCAACCATGACATTTTCGAGCCAAAATCGATGTCGTCGCTGAGTACCGACCAAGCGTACGCTTTCTCATAATCATTATGGTCGGCGTACATCCATGCGGCATCGCTCGCGATCGGACTGTATTTTTCCTCCGGTTTTATTTTGTCGATTTCCTGCTTCGCCGTCTCGGGTTCATACGTGAGCAAATGCTGCAGGTATTGAAGGTACGTATCGAAATTCGTCTCCACTTTAAGCAATGCCTGCAACGCTTTTTTGATTTTTTCCTGATTCTCGTCCGAATAGAAAGAAGCGACATAACTGTTCAGCAAATGCACGTCGTTCGGGGTTACGATGAGTTGGGCCGACATCCATTTTTCCCTTGTAAGGTCGTTCGGGTATCCGATCACGCGATCGAGTTCCTTGGAATACATGATGTTTTCAGGCGTCGGATATTTTACGCAATATTCCTCGAGCAATTTCCACGGATCGACGGGCTTCTCCCTGTCCCAAGCCATGAACTTCGCATATTTGTTCCATTGGGTGGAATCGATCGTAGGTTTTTTCAGGAGTTGTTGGCTCAACTGGAACATTTCCTTGTCGAGCAATGCTTCCGAATCTTCTTCCACATATTTGCTGTCTGGCGTGCCGAGCATATACTTCTTGAATTTCGCCTGATACGCCTTGTATTGTTGGGCGACCGATTTCACGACTTTCGCGCTCTCCTTGAGTTGGGACGGCGTCTTGTCGTTCAAATCCGAAACGGTAAGCGATGATTTGTGCGTATAGATCGAATACAAAAATCCATCGAGGAAAGGCGTTTTCGAATATAAGGCTTCCTCGCGTTGCAACGAGGCGTCCATTTTCGGTGCCGCCTGATAACCGCTGTACATGAACCAATATTGGGTATTTCCGAGGCTCTTTTCAGGTTCGGATTCTACGACAGTGTAAAGACCGTCAGCTTTTTTGTGGATAAAATGCGAGGCACGCCAGTCGTTGACGATCTTCCCTCCTTCTCCGGCATTCACGTAACGCAACTGCGGATAGGTCTTGGCCATCGCATCCAAAAGATTGCTGAATTCGCCAAACATAGATGTCGGTTTTCCTTTGGTCTTGCGCCAACCCAGTTCGCGGCTATTGCGGAGATCGAAATCTCCAGCCGATTTGTTGAACGGGCTTGGGATCTGGTAAATGTCGTCCGGGTGGACGAAATGCGTCCAGATTCCCGTGTATAGATACATGGATTCGAGCGAAAATGACTTATCGGTTTCCAGATAGAATCCATCGGAAATCCTTGGATAATCGAAGAAATCCTTGTTGTACGGGTCAAAATCGAATTCGCGTCCGCCGCCTTCAGCCTGGTCGCCAAGGTACAAACTGCACAAGTATTGGATCGACGGCATTCCTTTCCTGAGATATTGCACGCCGTCCTTATCGATGATGTTCGATGGCGGAACATAGGTAACCGGCAACGGTCCGTAATTCGCGATTCCCCATTTCTTTTGCACGGCTTTGAGCGCCATCCCAATGAATTCGGGGTTTTTCCAATGGCCTTTCTTGAATTCGACGTGATTGTAACCGTGAAACGCGAGTTCATGTCCGTTTTTCTTCGAGTCGAAAATGAGCCAATCTGAAAGTACTTCGGTTTTCTTGTTCGCCTTGATCTTGTGCGAATCCCATTGATCGAACAAAAATGGAGGCTCGACATTGTTCTTGTAGTCAAACGCGATCATGGCCGAATAGCTGATCTTGTGTTTCACCGCGAGTTCCTTCATGTCAGGCCACCAAACGTCCTTGACGAAATCAGTGATCGTGAGGTTCATCTCGGATTTGATCGGTTCCGACTTGATGTCGTAAACGGGCGACGGAAAATCGTCGAGGAAAATCGTACTCGTATTCGCGATCGGGTATGGAATTCCTTCAAGGCCGCGCAACAGTCCCGAGAACAAAAGGCCTCGGTGAATTTTTTCGTATTCCAACGTCGTATTGTAAAAAATAACCTTCCCCTTGCCTATCGGATTTTCAACGACTGCAGGATATTCCCGATTGTTTATGGAAGTCGCAAGGATTTTTACGTCTTTCTTGAAATTCTTGCGCGCGTATCCGTAGTGGAGCTGTTGTTCTCCATACACTTTCCCTTTGAGGTTTGGCAAAAGCGCCGTGCTGAAAAAGAAACCTTTGGACGTAATATCGGTGTCGAAATCGTTCTCAGGTTTCAATCCGACGAAGAATCCCATACGACGATCTTCACTTGCCAATGGCAACAGCAATGTTCCGCCCGACGCGACAAAATCGGTGAGTCGGTTCAATGCCGCCTGATTCATTTTTTTGATGTCGGTCACACAGACCACGCGCGTCGATGCCGGAAACGCGGGCTTCGCATTGAAACCTTCAATGTCCTGCGAACGGAACGGCAATTTCGTGTAATCGCAGACTTTCCTGATGTTTCGGTCATTCGCTACGCTGGTGTTGCTCGCGTTATCCCGAATGTACATGATCAATGGCGTCTGGCTTTCACCCGGAAGCGTGTAATGGCGCAGTTCGGCTTTGCTGCCTTTGTTGTCGTCGTTAAAGAAACTGAAGTCGTCCGCATCGAAATTATCGAGCGACCCGCAACTCGCCGCTACGAACAGCGACAGCATCGCGAGAAAGCGCAACCGTATTTTCTTTTGTATTTGTGTTTGTTGGTTCATTTTTAGAATATCAGGTCGGATGTTCGGCTTGACTTGGGCTCGTTGACTATTTCATAGACTTTGACATGGTCGTTGTCGTAAAACAGTTCAACTTTTCTTCCTCTTTTCTTGAGCAAAGCCAGCTGATCCATTAATATAGGTTTGAGTTCTCCGTTTTCAGCATAGACCTCAGAATCGGCGGCCTTTTCCTCATCGAAAACGAATACGAGCACACTTTTGGGAATGATCTCATCAGGATGCTGTTTGACAAATTTGGGATTGTTTATGTTCTTGAAATACACCGAATCCTGCTGCGGATAATCGTAAATAAAGTCAGAGTAGTTCATGAAAAAGTGCTTGTTCGTACTCAGCGTTTGCGTCATGTTGTTGTTGACGACGGCATACGAATACGGGAAATAATTGCGCGTGATGTTGTCGTAAGCTTCGAGGACTTCGCGCTGCGCGGGATCGGATTCGGTCAATTTGTCGAAATTCGTCTGTTGATAAAAAGCCGCAGCCGAAACGCCGCAAACCAACACGACGGCCACGAACGCAATCCTGATTTTGCCTAAGCGAGCATACAAAGGCATGAAAACCCTGATTACCGACGCGAGGCAGATTCCGGCCACGATCGGCATGAAGACCGCGAGGCCCTGGGTAAGCAAATCGTCGTCGATCCATGAGTTGTTCATCGATCGGAGCACGAGCAAAAGATTGAAATAAATCAGGAACGCCAATGCCGCGCGACAATCTTCCTTCTTGAAAATCGCAAACGCCAGCAGTAACAGCAATGCGCCTGCCGATGCTATCCTGTAATACAATAGCAACGTATCGAGTTCCACGACGAGCTGCGGAATATACGTATAGGAACTTACCGCGAGCAAATTCGAATGCAGGAACATCTTGAGATCGGTTTGGAAATACATACCGAAAAGCGTGTACATTCCAATGATACAAACCACCGACATCAAATACGAAAGCAATCCGACCCATTTGAAATTGCCCGATTTTTTCTTTGCGAAGAAGATTCCGACGAGCATGAATGGCGGAAACAAGATCGTAAGCGTGAACAGATCGATAAGGCCGATCACGAAAAATGCGACGAGGAAACTGAAGAAAAATTGCCATTTGCTCATTTTGAGCACGCCGGGTTTCAGGTAATACACCATGACGGGAAGCCCGAACGTGAGCGCGAGGAATACCGGACGGTTCTGCAAAACGTAGTAAATATTTACGGGCGATAACGTGTAAACGACCGTGAATGTCAACGCTGCGATCACGGGCGCGATGTTCTTGGATTGGGTGACTTTGCGTACGACCCAGAACATGAGCACGCCGATTAGGATCGATTCGAGGATCCCGATGGACTGCAACGCGATTTCAGGCGTGACGTTCGCGATCTTTCCGTAAAAATTCACGTAGGCCAAATCCCCTACTACGGTCGATTCGCCCGCAAACCAATTCTGCAGGTCGAACCCGATCACGGTTTCAAGGTCGGCGATCCAAACCGGAGAAAGCGAATACGAATCGTATTTGAAGAAATAAACGCGGCTCGCGAATGTGATGATAGACAGCACGATGACCAGCAGCAATACATACAGGCCGCTTTCCTTGCTTTTCTTTTTCTTCTTGAATTTGAACCAGGCCGTTTTCGGATAGCTGATCTCGATGCGTTGCAACACGAGACTCACGTTGTTGCGCACGACATTGTTGTAATATGTTATCGGATGTCGCAGGTTTTTCAGCCCGATGTAGTCGATCGCAATGATCATGATCAAGATAATCACGCAATTCACGAGACTGTAGATGTTTAGCTGGACGGTCGCGAAAATGACGACGCCCATTATCGTGCCGTATCGGAACCATTGCCACACCAGGAATTCCAGGAAATTGTTCGACCCCGACGTGTTCACGAACTTCCTGTTCAGATAATAGATGAACAGCAGCATGAAGCACAGCCGGATGAATCCCCACAATATGGAACTGGTTAATGGCATTTCTTAGTTGAATTTTGGCATGGTCTGCAATTCGATACTCCCGATGAAGTAATCGTAACCCAGTGATTTGATGCGGTGCACGACTTGTTTGTACAACTTTTCAGTGTCGGCGTATTCGATCAAAAGGATTGGCAGATTCTGGTTTTTATTGATGGCGTCAAGTTTTGCGACATATGCCTTGAAATCGGCTTCGTTACGGAGTTTGTATGTCTTGTCGTCGAACGTGTAATTCGTCGCGATTGATTCCATGAGAAGCGCGTCCACGTACGGCGCGGTTTCAGCGGCGAGTTCGAGGCCGGCGTTTTGGATGAAAATCTTGTCGGGATAAGTTTCCGACATCTTCTTGAGCAGGTTCACCAAATCGGCTTTTTGGTTCGGTTGCGCGCCGAATGTCGTATAATTGTCGACGTTATCAAGGAATAGCCCGTCGTATCCTTTTTCCATGATGCCATCCATGATGCGCAACAATGTCGAAACCGTTTTCTCGGACTTCAAGTCGAGATAGTAACTGTCCCAGATTTCGTTTTTTCCGGCCGTATGATCTTTCAAATCCTTGTAATGGGGCGCGTTCGCGTTCACCTCGCCTATGCTGATATACGCGACGACTTTTTCGTTCTGCGACTTGATTTTTCGGATCTCGTAAATATTGTAGAACTGGGATTCGAGAATCACATAGCTGTAGCCTTTGATTTCCTCAGGGTCGAGCCTGCCATAACAAACCAGCACGCTGCTTTTTGCAACCGGCGGCGCGATGGTATTTGCCGAAACTAACGACGGCAACAGGAAAAGGAAAAGTCTAGTAAGCCGCATAATAGTAATAATCGAGATTTTTATAGAATTTTTTGACCGATATCGATGTCATGATCATGAAGACGATTCCGCCCGAAAGCAAACCGACGACGCTGTATTCGTACGCTACGAATCGGCTTAGGATAAAACCTACTGAAAAGTTTACGATGCACGAAATAACTATGGCTCTCAATGGTTTATCAGGCTGACCTAAAGTAAAAAGGCAAAGCGTGTTGAGCATTCCCCAACCCAGGAACAGATAACCCAAACCTCCGATGAAGCACACGCGAATGCTGACCGGATCGAGCGTTTCATGAAACTGCCCGGCATAACCCCATTTGGCGAACATCATAAAGTAAACAAGGATGAAAACGCCAATTCCAGTAGCCACAAGCATCGTCACATGTTGCCAATACATGCGGTATAAATCTTTTCCGAACTTGGAAACGTTCTGGGCCGACACGGTTTTTTGCCCGATGTCCATGAACTTCGAAAACGACGCGATCGCAAATTCCAGCACGCCCGCAAGCAACAGGAAAACCAAAATCGCGAAATCCATTCCCAATTCGTAGTTCTTTTCGAAATACACTACAAATGGAAGCGGACCGTTATGATCGGCTGACCACGCGAGCAATCGGTCGATGAAAATGAAGATGTAGATCGCAAGTCCGTAAAGGAAGAATTTGTAATTGTGGTAGAAAAACAAGTTCGGTTTTACTTCGAGGTTCGATTTCGCATTCTTTTGGGCGAGCAATCGTTTGAAGTACACGCGAAGGAAAATCCAGGCCGTCAAAACCGCCGTCGCGATGCCGATCCAGTGCGTGAAATACGTCATGATCGGCGTGAGTTGCTTGAGCAAGATCGCAACCGTAGTTCCCAAAGTGATCGCCACGGTAATTACCCAACGCTGGTCGAGCGTGTGCAAAGGCGCGAGCAAGAGTACGAGCAACCCGATGAGCAGCGCATACGTGAACACGACGAAAAGGAAGGAATACGGATAAATATGGAAAAATAAATTGCAGATGAAAATCGCACCCAAAACCGCGAAAATCGACAAAGACCCGATCTTCAAAAGATAATTCACGGTGCGCTTGGTCATCACATAATCGGCGTGGTTCCAATAGAAAGAGGCTTGTCGGCCAATGACCTGGACGAATCCGCCCGTCGAGACGAGACCTACGATGACGCCCAAAACCACGGCGGTCGACTGCAGGTTGTTGAATCCGACGAACGTCCAGAGCGAATACCCGAAATAAATGATCGCGATGATCTGCAACAACACGGGAAACAAATGGAAAATACCCTGGGAATAATACTGGGCGAAAATTTTGGCCTTCACAGCCATGTAATCCGAAACGGGAATCGTCTGCGGATTGTTGAGCTCTGCTTCGCGTTCCTTGATGTTCTTGGCGCCTTTGTGCTCTTCAGAAGTCGTGAGCTCGTAGTAAACCAAATCAGCCAGATCGTAAATCGACGGCATCCCGAAATCAGATTTCGTGTCGATGTCGCGAATACCCAAAGATTCGATCGCAGCCACAACAACACGGTTGCTTACGGGCTTGCCGACCTTGTCTCTGATGTCAACGATCAGGGATTTTATATTTTCATTTTGAATTTCCATAGATTTGGGGGGAAATGGAATCAAATGCAATCAGGATGTTAAGACGCTTCCTGTCTTTCCAGCTCGATAAAGATTGGTTCAACAATTTGCTTGGTACGTTTGGTGAGCATGCGGTCATACACTTGCTCGTATTCTGAAATGAATTTACCGATGGTAAAATTCTCAATTACTTTTTTACGGGCGTTGATTCCCATGCCGCGACGCATTTCCTCATTCTGGAGCAAAGTTACGACAGCGTTTCCGATTTCGACGTAATCTTTCGGTTTGCAGATGAATCCGCAAGAATTGTCGAGAGCCTCGGTCACACCACCGACATCGGTAGCTACGACAGGTATTCCGCAACTCATCGATTCAAGAACCGTGTATGGGAAACCTTCAGAGATCGAAGTCAGGATCGAAATATCGCCTTCGCAGAACAATTCATGCGGTTTTGCATGGTAGCCCGCGAGGATGAAGTTCTCTTCCAATCCAAGTTCCTTGATGAGTTTGTTACATTCGGCCGTATATTCAGGTACGGCGTTGTTGTCGCCATATACTAAATACTTTACGTTCGGGATCGCTCCTTTTACGACTGAGCACGACTTGATCATCGTGATGATGTCTTTCAATTCGAAGATACGCGCTGCGGCAACAACCGTCGGCGTCATCGTCAAGTGTTCGGGTTTCTTTTTCGGAACGAATAATTTATGGTCGATTCCGTTGTAGATCACATCGATTTTCTTCGGGTCGGCTCCGTACATTTTCTCCCAGGTCATATTGAATTTGTTCACCGAAAGTATCCTGTCGGCTTTGTAATACACCAGACTTGTGATCGCTTCCGAGAATTTGATCAACATCTGCTTAAGGAAAAACGAGTATTCCGACGAATTGATCGCGATCAAACGCTCACGGATGAAAACTCCGTGCTCGGTAACGATCATCGGCGTCCCGTATTTGTACTTGAGGACAAGTGCCGGAATTACCGGAAAACCTGACAACGTCAAATGCGAAAGGTCGGCTTTCGGGACATCGATGGAAAGCGGAATCAAGAATCTATAGATCCAACGCATGGCAACGGTAAGGTCGTAAAGCGTGGCTTCGATATCGCCGTCGGCCGAGATGATGTCGCTCATCATGTAGCAGAACATATCCCAAACCTGCTTGCTGCGCATGGTTTTCTTGTAATCGTGTTTTTGGAAATAACGCCACATGTCGAAAACGACGTCGTCCATGTCCTCGCTGTCGGGAACCTGTGCGTATATCGCATTGATGAGGCGTTCGAAAATCGGCAGGAAAATGGTGTCGATGTCGTTGTCCAGCGTGTTTTCCTTACGCTCGACGAACTTGTAGAATTTCTTTCCGTAGCTGATCATCTCCTGAGGCTCAAGCGGCGACCAAAGCGGCACTTGCACTACTCCGGCTACGTTTTCGCTGAGTTCGTATTTTGACTTTGTTTCAAAATCGGCGTTGATGCTGTAAAGCGTGTAGTTCGAATTACTCACGTCGTTACACAACATATGCGCCCAGGTCGATACCCCGCCACCATTGTACGGGTAAGTTCCTTCGAGAATCAATAACACATTGTACTTTTCACTCATAATTAGAGGCTATTAGTTTCCTTGTCGCCGACGCCCAAATTTTTGTTGAGCGCCCGCAAAATCAGTTTTCTAATCTTAGGTTGGTGGCATTCGGGAGAGAAAACAAATTGACTACGACGTATTGCATTTCTTTC
This sequence comes from Flavobacterium sp., assembly GCF_004211145.1. Taxonomy (GTDB): domain Bacteria; phylum Bacteroidota; class Bacteroidia; order Flavobacteriales; family Flavobacteriaceae; genus Flavobacterium. The sequence continues at coordinate 108,641 of NZ_SEBS01000009.1, forward strand.
CCGTTAGTTGTTTAGGATGAAGCAAAGGTAGGCCAATGGAATTGCCTGCAAAAAAAGTTCTGTTGAACTTAAAATAAAGTCGATGAAATGCACAATTGTTAATATACTATGCAGATGTGCCTGTTTTTTTTGCCGATTATCGAACGAACGGACTGATTGTTAACGATAAACAACAAGAAATAACTTATAAAAATCGTAAATAACTTACAGTTTTCAGTCGACCATCGCCTCTCGGAATTTCTTTCCGACCAAGAGCGCGAGCTTGCTTTTGTAGTCGTCCACGAGCCATTCGCGATAGTTCTTGCTCGTGTGGCTCAAACAGGACGCGTAGCGCTTCATGCGCGAACGGATGTCCTCGTCGAGATCTCTCGTAAGTTGACGCGCTTCTGGCAAAGTTTCGCTGTTGTCGACGCACATGTTGGCGTGCTGTTCGAGTGATTTCTCGAATACGACCTTCGAACGCTGGTTCGCGGCCAAAGCCAGGCGATGCTCTTCATCGACATCGAAATCGACGTTCTCGGTCTTCGCGAATTTGGCGCGCAATTCAGGCGGCATCTGATAACGGAAATACAATTCGATTTCGGCGTCGTCGCGCAGGTTTTCGAGATACCATTCGGGCGACCTAAAAATCAGCTGCCAGTCCACGGGTTCGTCCCACATTCCGAATCGGGCGGCGTTATTTCCCAAATCGATCACGAGGAAATCGCTTTTCCCGGGAAGTTTCCTCGAGCCGCGGCCGATCATCTGGAAATACAGCGTGAGCGATTTCGTGGCGCGGTTCAGGATGATGCTTTCCACGGTCGGTTCATCAAAACCTGTCGTAAGGATCCCAACCGACGTCAAAATCGCATCGGGCGTTTTGCGAAACCACGTCAGGATGTCGCGTCTTTCCTCGGCTCCCGTGGTATTGTCGAGATGGCGGATCGGATAACCGGCCTCCTTGAAAGTGTCGTACACATAAAGCGACGTATTGATTCCGTTGTTGAAGATGAGTGTCTTTTTTCCGAGAGATTTCTCAGTATAAGCGTGCAGCAGTTTCTCCTGCATGAGCATCGTCGAATACAATTCCTCTGAAGATTTTACCGTGTAATCGCCGTTGATCCCGACTTTGAGCGAGGTCAACCCGACGTCGTACGTATATGTCGAAGCCTTTGCGAGGTAACCGTTATCGATGAGCGATTTGATCGTGTCGCCCGTGATCAACTCGTTATAGTTCTGGTACATCGGCAATCGGATGTTCGAGCTCAAAGGCGTCGCGGTCACGCCCAAGATGAATGAATTCTTGAACGAAGCCAGCAATTTTCGGAACGAGTTGTAATGCGCCTCATCGATGATCACCAAACCGATGTTGTCGAGATGCAATTTCGCGTCGTTGATACGGTTTTTCAATGTTTCGACCATCGCCACGAAGCACGAATACTCGTTCTGGTCGGGCAAATCCTTGACGTTGCTGTTGATGATCTTGTTCTTGACATCGAAACCCGTGAGCATCTTCGACGTCTGACGGCACAATTCGATGCGATGCGTGAGGACGACTACTTTCTTGTCGTGCTTTTCGAGATATCGGCGCACGATTTCTGAGAAAATGACCGTTTTCCCGCCGCCCGTCGGCAATTGGTAAAGCAGGTGATAATTGGGCGCAGCGTTGTCGAGGCGCTCAAAAATTGCGTCGATATCGCCTTTTTGATAGCCGTAAAGTTCCTTCCGTCCGCTCGTTTCTGCCGCTAAATCCCCTGTTTGCATGTCTGGTTTGTCCAATTTTGCAAAAGTACGGTGAAAAAAAAGTTTTCCTACGACGTTATCGTTAAATTTATCGAACGGCTATGTTTCGCGATTGCCGATCATTTGCGTATCTTGTTGTAAAAAGCAAAGTTATGCGTCACTTTTTTGTTTTATTTGTGCTGTGTCCGATCGTCGGTTTTTCTCAGGACAGAGGCTTTGAAACGCGTCTCCAGTCGCTTCAAAATACCGATGCCGCTTTTCACACCATCGACGGATATATCATTACAAGTCAACTATTTGAAAATAAGTTTGACGCGAAAGGCTTGAAGAAACCGGCACGTAAATACGAATTAAATGTCGATGAATTGAAAGTCTCCGACGACAGCCTCGGACATAAAAACTACGTCGTTAAAAGTTCAAAGATCATAGCCGATGGAATCGTCCAATCGGACACGTATTATTTTGTAGAAAACAAGGAAAAGAATGTTCTCGTCGTCGGGCTTTCAACAATGGATGACCCGAATCCGGCGTTCGAACGGCGATTTACGAAAATGCTTCTCGACAACGCGATCCCAAAAAGCACCTACACGACGATGGAACCCGACAGCATCAATTTCGCGGGCCGAAAATTCAAGCGAAGTTCGAGCTGTTACTGGACGTTCTTGAATACGCTGCAATGCCCTTATTATGGCGAGATAAGCTGGTCGGTGCACGAAAAGGAAAATACGGCTTCGAAGGCGGTCGCCGCCCAGTTTGCGGTTACGAAGAACAGGAAAAACGTGAAAATCCTTCAAGACGATGAAGTCGACATCATCTTCGAATCGGTTCCCGTAAAGGCCAGAAAACGTGTGCTCGATTTTACGGGCGTGACGGGTTTATTGACTGCGATGTCGGGCGTAAAGACACTTACCGCCTACTATGTCGTCGCACCGGTTCGCGGCAATTATGTGGCCTGTGTGCTCAGTTATTGGGACAAGGACCAAATTAACGCGAGCGGTCTTCCGCCTTTACTCGAAGAAGTGATGCAACTCAAACAACCTTAAATGTGAACGTGCAAAAATTCGCGAAATCCTATAACGCGCAAAATAGCACCCGTTTTTATTTTTATGTTCCTTAAATACTATCGGATATGAAAACCACTGAAATTCACATGAAACCCGAAACATTGCGCGCTTTTACTGGTCATTGGGGCATCGTCGGGCGCAACCTTGAAGGCGCAGGAAAAGATTCCGAGGTCGAAGTCGTGGGCACCGAAACCTTCCAATGGCTCGCCGGCGATTTCTTTTTACAGGGCAATTGGAACCACGACTTCGGGAAGGCAACGCATTCTGGAACGTCGATTATCGGGTTCGATGTCGATTCTGAGACGCTCGTTTCGCACAATTTCGACAATCTCGGTTTCTCGCGTCGGTACGAATTGGATACCGACGGACTTTCTTGGAAATTCACGGGAGAAACTGAGCGCGCGATCAGGACATTCAGCCGTGATGGAGAAAGTTTCGATGAAAAATGGGAAGTGAACCGCGGTGGAAAATGGAAACCTTTGTGTGAGCTTCACGGCAAAAAGACCGGAATCTAGTCAGGATTTCGCAAACAGGATTTGGACGATCCGCTTCATTTTCGGGTATTCCCAAAATAGTAGGTACAGATTTGCCAACAGCATCAAGCCGACTACAATCGGCGTTCCCGTAAAATGCATTCCGCAAACGATGATCAAAATGTTTAGGACGATGGGCAGATAAAGCAACGCGCCCAAAGTCGAGGTTCGCGGGATCAATAGCAGGATTCCGGCGAGCAGTTGCATGAACCCCAGGAAATTCCAGTAAATCCCGCATCGGTACAAGGCTTCGAAGAAGAAACCGACCGGATTGTCGATTCCGATCTGCGTAAAACGCAAACCCGCCAGCTTCTTATATCCCGACGGCAAAAATGCCAGAAACAGCAACGCGCGCATGCCCCAAGTGAACACTTTAAACGCGACGTGCGTATGTAAAAATTGATGAAGACGCAACATTATAGTGAAGTTTTACACCTGACGAAACCTCTTGATTTTTGCGACATGCAGTTCATCGAATAATTCGAAAATCCTAATATTTCGCGGGCATTTCACGTTTCTAATACGTAAATTTGGGTTTCCCAAACTATCGTACAACTTAGAATCTCGCCTATGAAGCGCTCGGGTTCCGCCGATTTACCGTTGCACAACGGCCATGTTCCCGCGTGGCTGCATGAGCGTATGTCCAAACTTGGGCTCGCGATCGTGGAAACGATGGTTTCAGAGTTTTCATCGGACGAAGTGATCAAACGAATGAGTGACCCGTTTTGGTTCCAAAGCCTTGGCGCGGTCATGGGAATGGACTGGCATTCGTCGGGCATTACGACTTCGGTCATGGGCGCCTTGAAACGTGCGATCAACCCACATTCAAAAGAACTTGGCATCTACATCTGCGGCGGAAAAGGCAAACATTCACTCCAAACGCCCAACGAACTCCTGAGAATCGGCGAACGCACGGGACTCAATGGAAACCTTCTCGCCCAGAACAGCAAACTCACCGCAAAAGTCGACAACACGGCGATACAGGACGGTTTCCAATTGTACCTGCACAATTTCATGGTCAGCAATACCGGGAAATGGGCGGTGATCCAACGGGGAATGAACGGGCAAACGTCGACGGCGCGCCGCTATCATTGGCATTCAGAGAATATCGAATCGTTCGTGAACGAGCCGCACACGTTCATCTACGGCCAAAATCAGGGCGCGATCTTGAATTTTACCGATAAGGACGCCTCCGAAACAAGATCGCGGTCGCTTGAAATCAGTCGTGAGAATCCCGACAGGATAATCCGCGAGGCCCGACATCTGATCTTACCCAAACATCACGACGTGCGCGCCAAAGATGTCGATTTGAAACGACTCGGCGCGATGCTCTGGCTCACGCATGAGAAACAACCCGAGGATTTCGAATCGCTTTTACTTTTGAAAGGAATGGGGCCCAGAACGCTGCAATCGCTGGCCTTGGTGAGCGAAGTGATTTATGGAACTCCATCGCGATTCGACGATCCGGCGCGGTTTTCATTCGCACATGGCGGCAAAGACGGACATCCGTTTCCGGTGCCGACGATAGTGTACGACGAGACGATTTCGACGTTGCAGACCGCCGTCCGGAAATCCAGGATCGGAAACGGAGACAAGCTTCAGGCGATCAAAAAACTGTCGGAAATGGCGCGCGATGCCGAGAAGGATTTCACGCCCAACGCCAACTTCGATGCCGTCATCCAAAAGGAACGCGAAGAATCGTGGCGCTACGGAGGACGCACGGTTTCGGGCCCTGAAAAACCACCCCAAAAACAAAACAACAATCAATTAAGCCTATTTTAATGTTAACCTACGACAACCTGAGCATTGCCGAAGCCACGCAGATCCAAAAGGAAATGCGTCAAAGGATCGCAATCAAACCACTTCAAAAAGCCATTAAGACCATTGCGGGCGCCGATATTTCGTTCAATAAATTCAGCACGACGGTTCACGCTGGAATCGTCGTTTTCAATTATCCCGAACTGACGATCAAACACATCGCACTTGCACAGGCCGAGGCGACCTTCCCATACGTTTCCGGATTTCTGGCGTTCCGCGAAATTCCGGCGCTTCTAAAAGCCTGGGAAATGCTTCCCGAAAAACCGGATCTGCTCATATTGGACGGTCAGGGAATCACGCATCCGCGAAAAATGGGCATCGCGACCCATTTTGGAATACTCGAGGACCAAGTAACCATCGGATGCGCCAAGAGCATGTTGCATGGTGAATTTGAAGAATTGGGGCTTGAAAAAGGCAGCACCTGCCCTATCGTGAAAAAAGATCAGTTGCTCGGTTATGCGCTTCGGACAAAAAACGCCGTGAAACCCATTTATATTTCACCCGGAAATCTTATCACTGCCGATGAAAGCCTTGCCATCGTTCAGAATTGCGTCGGAAAATATCGCATCCCTGAGCCAACCAGGATTGCGCACGAACTCGTTAATCTTTTTAGGGCGTCGCAACTCGAGGAAGGATTGCAGGATGAGAATAATGAACTGTTTACGCAATTTCGTTAAGGACAACAGGCGTGCATCCGACGGCGTGTTTGTTATAGTGCGTGATCGATTCGATCGTAATCGCTATCGCGATGATGTCCTGCTCCCAACAAATGGTTTGAGATGCCAACGTGACAATATTGCGAGGTTTCTGGAGTTCCTTGATCAAAAGATTGATGGTTCTTTTCTTATCGCGCCTGATCACTTCTTTGCCGGGGATGCAAATCCTTACGACGGCCGCATTGCCTTTTTTCCCGATGACATCCTTGCGTAGCGAATGTGCGTGGTCGTAGCCGTGGTACAATATTTCGGGGCACCAAGCTTGAGAAACTCGATCATCACAGATACCAGCGACTCTTTATTCTTTAAGATATCCTTAAAAATCAAGAAGTTGGATATATGCGGAATACGAAACAAAACTGTTGATATCCGCTCATGTATTGCTGGCTGAGACGACATAATTGCATTATCAAATTAAAGAAATGGGGCGGCTTTGATAAGCGAGTTGGAAACGCTGTATTACAAATGTCTCAAAATGCGAATATGTTTGCTTACAGAATTTTCTTCGAATCTTTCATAATTCTCACATTTTAGAAGTTACATCTCTTCGATATTTTCTGTAACTACCTCAAAATCATAGCGATTATCCCAATTTTGCGACTGCACGACTGCGTCGATGGATTGAAGCCTTTTTCGAAAATCGGACAGCAGTGAATTCGCAATTATGAAGTTTACCGCTTGCTCGTAAGAATTGAACATGCTTTTGTAGAACGACGAGTAGCGCATTTCACGTTTTGCGGTATAACGTTGGGCGACCTCTATGTTGTACAGCATCAGGTCGGCTACGGCAAATGAATCGACACCTAACGAAAGAAAGTGCTTGATGTATTTTTGAGCGGTCGAACGCCTGAGTTTGGGGCGCTTGCTTTTTATGGGGAAATACTCGTTCGAGATTTTAGCCTTCGCCTCGCCGATGAGTTTTTCCTCATTCGGCTTAAACACGAAATCGTAATATGTCTTGACCTCAGGAAATTTGTCATAAAGGTCGAGCAGTTGATCCGATATCTGCTCTTTGTCGAGCTCGGCCAAATATTTTTTCAGATCGCGTTTTCCCATTGAATTCTTTTCTAATAATGTGTTGTTATCGTGGTATTGCCTATTTTTGCACTGGCCAAGGCCGTTTTATCTTATCAAGACCATGCTTAAATTTTTCAAGATCATCGCCCTTTTGGAGGGAATTTCACTTCTCGCCCTTTTCTTTTTCGCCATGCCGATGAAATATGCGTTCGGCGAACCCGCTTACGTGAAACATATCGGGATGGCGCACGGCGTACTTTTCATCGCCTATATCATTCTGGCCATCATGCTTAAAATGGAAGAAAACTGGTCGGCCAAAAAACTTACCGTCGTTTGTTTGGCGTCGGTGCTTCCATTCGGGACGTTCTACATCGACTGGAAATACCTCAGGGGCGCGAAAGCGTAATCACTTCGGGGCTTTCAGGCGATCTTCTATGCGTTCGACGTGCGTTTTGCCGTGAGCTTTCGGTTTCCCGTCTTCGTCGAGGCTCACCATCGTGATCGAATCGATCGTGATGATCGTGTCGCGCGTCATGATGTTTCGAACCTCGCAGGCCAGCGTTATTGACGTGTGGCCGAATTTTACCACATCTATCCCGATTTCGACAATGTCTCCCTGGCGCGCCGAACTCCTGAAATTGATTTCGGACATGTGTTTGGTGACTATTTTCTTGTTTTCGAGCTGGATTATTGAGTAAAGTGCCAATTCTTCATCTATCCAAGCGAGCAATTTTCCGCCGAACAAAGTTCCGTTCGGATTCAAATCCTCGGGTTTCACCCATTTCCTCGTATTGAAAAGCATCGTTTTTTATTGCAAATCTACGTATTCGGGCCACTTTATTCAATAATTGCGCATGTAAATCCATGAAATACCTATCTCATTTGAAATTGTGAGGCAGTCCTGTTAAATTAATTATAAAAACGCAACAACATCGCTTTATTTATCGCCCCAAGGTTGACAGTTATTAAATCTAAACTCCTATATTTGCAATAGGCAACCGTTAAAAAGTTGCTACATCCAGCCTAATAACGCCTGAAACTTATGAAGAAAAATTTACTGTTATTGTCTTTCGGACTTCTGGCTTTTGGCCAGCTTTCGGCTCAAACTGAAGAAGCCGACGTGAAAGAGGTTTCCCTTGACGACACGTATAACAAATGGACCATCGAAGCCGGTATCGGACCCGCTAAGGGAATGCGGCCTTACACTGAGGGTTACTATTCCAGCAATCCAAATTCAGTTCTTGGATCCATTGATTTCAACAGTTACAACCTTGGCGTACGTTACATGATCAGTCCGAAATTCGGGTTCAAGTTCGACGCGAGCTACGATAAATTCGAAAATAACAAGGATACCGAAAGTAAGCCTTTCGAAGTACAACAATTGCGTTTTCAAATTCAAGGTGTCGTGAACGCTTCGCGCTTGTTGAATCTTGAAGAACACATCGGGAGATTCGGATTGTTGGCGCACGGAGGTTTTTCATACTCACGCATCACGCCGAAACTTGACACAGGAATCGATCCGATTGCGGGAACGTCAAATGCCGATATAAACGAGAACAATATAGGATTCGTGTTCGGTATCACGCCACAATTTCGCATTCTTAAGCGACTTGCTCTTTATGTTGACGTGAGCACCGTTTACAATGTCCGCCAGCATTTTGCTTGGGATGGACACTATTCGTCTGACGACAACAACCTCCAAGGCCAAATGATCACGGGAACGGTTGGACTTTCATATTCACTCGGAAATAGAAGCGAACTTCACGGCGACTGGGGCGTAATCGAAGACAAACGTCAGGAAGAACTTGAAGACCTCGACAAGCGTATCGGCGAACTTGAGACGATGATGAACGATGCCGACAAAGACGGTGTGCCGGATTATCTCGATATCGAAAACAACTCGATCCCAGGTGTAGCGGTAGACACGAAAGGCCGCATGGTCGACATGAACCAGAACGGTGTTCCTGACGAACTTGAGAAATATGTGAACCAAACGGTTAAGGAAGGCGTCAACCAAGGCGTTGCCCAAAGTGTGGAGCAAAGCAGCTCTGAAGTGTTGAAACAATTGATCAACGACGGTTACGTGGCGGTGTTCTTCGACTTCGGAAGCGTGAAACCGACTCCGGCTTCGACACAAAACGTGGCGTTCATCCTCAACTATTTGAGAAACAACCCATCGGCGACCGCAGACATTACAGGTTATGCTGACGAAATTGGAAGCAGCGACTTCAACAACGCACTTTCAGGACGTCGTGCGGAGTATATCAGAACTACTTTGATCAGGGCCGGAATCGATGGAGCACGACTCAATATCGTTCCTGCCGGAGAAGACACATCTGTTGATAAAAATTCCGATATGGCGCGCAGACTCGTAAGAAAAGCGATCTTCCATATCAAATAAGAAGTTGACAACTTTAAAAAACAACCGCTGCATCCCACAGCGGTTTTTTTTATCTTTAAGAAAAAACGATGCAGACCAGAGACGAATCCATCAGTGCCATTCGCGGTGAAGCCATAGGAACCGTAAGCGATCAGTCGACAAGCGACGAGATTTTCCAGAATCAAGTATTGCGTCCGATACTAAAACTCCAGAACGACCTGCTCATCGACGTCTTCAAGAATTACGTCACCAAATATAAGAACGACTTCTATTCGTACGGCGTCGAGAAGAAATTGCAGTACATCGAGAATTCCATCCAAAAGGACATCAAGTTCCGGAATTCGCTTAAAGGAATGGTGATCGGATTGTTTACCGTGCCTGAATACGACCAGTACATCAAGAATTCATCGCAACTCAACAAACGCATGATGAATATGGTCATCGAGCGATTAAAGAGCCAGGTGTTGCTTTTTGAGCTGCAGCCCGATTAACGCTTTATCGTCCGAAGCCTGAACTTGTTCTCGCGATACAGCCAGGAAGCTGCCGCGACGTGTGCGAGTGCGTCTTTCACGAGTTCGGGATCGAGAGCCGTCGCTACGAAAGTCGTGTCGTTTTCCATATTGAACTGCAGCGGTTTCTTCAACGGTTGCATCACCACTACCCTGTTCCCAACGCGAAACGCATTGATGTCGTGAAACTGCATCATCGCGCGGCCTGTTACCAATTCGGGCAAATCGAACAAATCACGTCCGGGCATCGGTGTTTCGAATTCAATCCCAAGTTTTGAAAGTGTGGTTGGCTGGATGTCGATCTGGCTGCACAATTTTTCGTAGCGTTTTCCTTTCGGCACATTCGGCCCGATCAACAGCGCCGGAATATGGAACTTATGCACCGGAACCAAGTGTTTCCCGAAGGTGCGCGTGTTGTGGTCGGCAATCACGAGGAAAACCGTGTTCTTGTAATACGCTTCTTTCTTTGCCAATGCAAAAAATTTCCCGATCGAATAATCGGCGTATTTCATCGCATTGTTCACCGTATTTTTCTTCTTGTCGTATTGCTTGATGCGTCCGTCAGGATATTCGAAAGGTTCGTGGTTCGACGACGAAAAAACCAACGAGACGAATGGCTTCTTCTGCGACCTGAAATACTCGTTGGCCTTTACCATGACGTCTTCGTCGCTCCAGCCCCAAGTGCCGTGGAACGCGCTTTTCTTCGCGTCGAAATCGTCCTCGTCGATGATTCGGTTAAATCCATTTCCGTTAAAGAACGACGCCATGTTGTCGAAATTCGCCATTCCGCCGTAAATGAAACTCGTGTCGTAGCCTTTCTGTTCGAGCAAGGCCGCAACCGTGTAGAATCCCGATTGGGAATCGCCAAGTTTCACGACACTTTCGGACGGCGAAGGCAAAAACCCCGTTACGACGGCTTCGATTCCGCGGACGCTGCGGGTTCCGGTCGCATACAAATCGGTGAACAACGTGCCTTCGGTCGAGAGTTTATCAAATTCGGGCGTGAGCGGTTTTCCGCCGAGACAACCTACGTATTCGGCTCCGAGACTTTCCTCGAGAATGATTACCAAATTGTATGGGCGCGTCAAAAGCGTATCGGGTTTCTGAGAATGTAATGTCGGGATGCTGTCGGATGTAAATCCATCGGGACCGACATCCATATATTTCTTGAGGCGTTCGATGGCTTCGACCGGATCGATCTTCCCGTACATTTTCTCGGCATTGTCTTCGTTCTTGATCGAATACACGGCGAACGCAACGGTATACAGTGAATTCAATCCAAGGCAATTCGTGAGTTGATCGACTGAAAAAACCGCGTTGCTCACATTGATTGGACGCTTTGAGGTCAAACTTCCACGCGCGCCCAAAATAAGCAGGAAAACGATCAGTGGAAAAAGTATAAGTTTCGTGCGATAAGGCGAATGCCCGACGCAAAATAGCTGGTTCCGTTTTTTAACGAGCAACCACGTAAAACCCGTGAGCAGGACCACGGCGATGATCAACGTCGGCCAATAACTCTTGATGAGCGTGCCCATGACCTCCTTGGGATAAATCAGATAATCGAGGAAAAGCCGGTTCGGGCGAGTGTCGTACTGCTTTATGAAGTCGGACGTCGACAGCTCCATGAGCAGCAACAGCACCAGAAATGTGATGAAATAAATGTTGAAGAAACGCTGCATCTTGAGCAACGGGCGTTCCGGAAGCGCGAGCAAAAGCAACACGGGAAGAATGAGCAAGTAACTCGCGAGGATGAAGTCAGACCTTAAGCCCAATGGAAAAATATACCAGAAATCAGGAGTTTCTGAAACGCGGTCGAAGAATATTAAAAACAGCACGAAACGGCTCAAGTTGGTAATCAGCAGAAAAAGCCATAAAAAATTGAAAGCCGGTTTCAGGAAAGCTATTTTCTTCATTCTGTAAATAAGGTTAAAAAATAAGTTGTACAGTCGTGCCCTGACCCAAATCACTTTCGAGCAAAACGTCAATATCGAGAAGTACGCACAAACGTTTCACGATAGACAAGCCAAGGCCGAACCCTTTTATATCGGGGTTTTGTTGTGTATTCGATCTGTAAAATTGTTCGTAAATCAATTGTTGTTCTTGCTTGGATATTCCAAAACCGTCGTCGGATATGATACAATTCGTAGTTTGTCCGTCCGACGACAAACAGATGCGAACGGTTCCGTTGTCGGGAGAATATTTCATCGCGTTCGACAGCAAATTGTCGAGTATTATCGAAACGAGATAAGCGTCGGAAGTTATAGGGAAATGTTTGTCGAACTTAAAGTCGATCGTAAGGTTTTTGCCCGTGATTTTCGGCGAGAAACGTTGAAGTGATTCAAGGATGATTTCATCGAGATTCAACTCGAGTTTCTTGACCGATACCTTCTGGTCTTCAAAGCGGGCCAAGAGCAACAATTGATCGACAAGATTGTTCAGCCGGTCGACCTCGCGCATGCAGAATTCTATTTTTTCGCGGTATTCGGCCACGTCGCGCGGCTTGCGCATCAGCACCTCAAGAGTTCCCTTGATTACGGCCAACGGAGTACGCAGTTCATGGGATGCGCTCGACGTAAATTGTTTTTCGCGTTCTATCGCGCTCTGAATCCGACCCAATAGATTATTGATCGTGTTTGACAGCACGTAAAGTTCATCCTTGTATTCGGGCAACTTGATGCGCTTTTCCAAGTTGTTGTCGGTGATTATGCTAGCCGTCGCAGTGATTTCCTGAACCGGCCGGATACTTCGTCCCGCCATAAAACGCGTAAGGCTGTAGAGACACAGCAATACCAACGGAAACGCGACAAGCAACGTCAGACGGAGGTCGCTTATCAGATGGTACGGTGCTTCTACCGACATCGCGATTACCACATAACCGATTTTGCTTCCCTTGAAATACAAAGGCGATTGGGTTTGGCGCAGCCGTTGTCCTTTAAGGATGGTATCCCTGAATTCGACATTCTCGGCTTCATAGAGTTTCAGCCTGCCGTGAAGGTTCGGCGACTTTTCACGAAACTTGCCATTGCGATCATAAATCTCAACGAATACGGGATTTACAAGTTCGTCGTTGTGTTCCGTTTCCCTCCATTCGTTCGGCAAAACCAACCTGCTCGTATCCTTGAGCATACTCACATCATGTTGGTGTTTTTGCACTTCCAGCTCGAGGTCGCTGTTTATGTCGGCGATGGCATTAGCAACCGTAATCCGATAGATCACGACGAAAACAAGCAACACGATGAAGCTCGTGCCGATCAGAAAGTTTAACGCAATACGATTTTTGAACGAAAGTGTCGGCATATCAAGCGAAATCATTTGCAATGTAGCCAATTCCCCTAATCGTCTTTATAAAATCCTCGTCTTTTTTGAAGCTCAGTTTTTTTCGAAGCGAGTTCATGAAAACATCGATTACGCCTGTATCGTAAGCGAAGTGAATATTCCAGACGTCCTCGATAATCCGTGTTCGCGTACAGACCGCGCCTTTATTGGATATGAGATATTCGAGCAGGGCAAATTCTTTCTGGGTAAGCACGACTTCGTCTCCGTTGTTGAACACTTGATGAGAGCCGCGTCGGATGAGGATTGGCCCCAGACGCAAGTCGTCGAGCGGCTGGTCGGGCTTTCGCAGTTGCACGCGTATCCGCTCAAGCAATTCCTCGAAACTGAACGGTTTTTTTATGTAATCGTTCGCGCCTGCCTTGAGCCCGGCAATGGTTTCGGCCAGCGTGTCTTTCGCCGTCAAAAAGATGATCGGTGTCGACTTGTCATTTTCCCGTAAACGCATGCATACTTCCAGTCCCGACATTCTGGGCATCATCCAATCGAGCAGCAAAAGATCGAATTTTTGGTTGCGCGCCGCATAAAGACCGCTTTGACCATCGATCGCGACCGTAACCTGGAAACCTTCTTCTTCCAGGCCTTGCCGCAGGAATTTAGAAATTCCTTGTTCGTCCTCTACTACTAATATATGATCCATTTATGTCAACCCGAGACTCGGGAGTGTGGCGTGTCTATTATTTGTATTTTATGTTCAGGCTGATGATGTTAGACGACAATCCGTCCGACCTTCCATAATGACCGTATCGCAACTCGAGCATATTGAAATGTTTCAACCCGAATATGCCGTTGGCCGGCGCAAAACGAAGTCCCAAACCTACGAAATTACTGTCGAACGTCGACAAATCGTAATTACTCGTGTAAAATTCATCGGACGCATCGTGCCGGTTCTTGCCCGCAAAATACTTGGTTCCTTGCTGGCTGTAGAATCGGTAGAAC
>NZ_SEBS01000046.1 GCF_004211145.1 Flavobacterium sp.
GCACTCAGCCACTCAGGCACTCAGTCACTCAGGCACTCAGGCACTCAGGCACTCAGGCACTCAGGCACTCAGGCACTCAGGCCTCAGGCACTCAGGCACTCATTCCACCACAAACCCATCCGGAACTACCGCATTCTTCTTCACCACGATGATTCCATCCTTAACGGTGTATAAATCGTGATCGGTGTCTTCAAGATGTTTGCCGCCGTTTAATTTCACATCGCTTCCGATGCGGCAGTTCTTGTCGACAATGCAATTGTTGAGATAGCAGCGTTCACCGATTCCGATGTTGATCAGGTGATGTTCCATATTCGCGTAGATCTCACCGAGATTTTGGTAATAATCGCTTCCCATGATGTACGAATTGTGTACTTCAGAATCCTTTCCGATTCTGGTCCTGATGCCGATTACGGAATGGTCGACCGTGCAATGGTTCAAGATGCAGCCTTCGGCGATCACGGAACGGCTGATGCTCGACGTCCCGATGATTTTCGACGGCGGCAGCACGCGCGGTCTTGTGTAGACGCGGTTTTCATTGTCGAACAGGTTGAACTTCGGAATTTCATCGGTAAGTTCGAGATTGGCTTCGAAAAACGAATCGATGTTTCCGATGTCGGTCCAATAACCTTCGTATTGATAACTCCTGATTTTATGTTTCCCGACCGATTGCGGCATAATTTCCTTCCCGAAGTCGGTCGTCGTTTGGTCAGACATTAACTTCACGAGCAAATCGCGGTTGAACACGTAAATTCCCATTGACGCCAGATAATGTTTGTCCTGCGATTGCATTTCCTCGCTTACGGGCGACGTCCATTCGGGCAGCACATCGGCCTTTGGTTTTTCGATGAATGCCGTGATCATGTCGTCGGAGTCGGTTTTGAGAATTCCGAAACCGGGCGCGTCTTTCGCATTCACAGGCAACGTCGCGATCGAAATCTCGGCACCGCTTTCCTCGTGTTTCGTGATCATGTCGTTGAAATCCATCTGATACAGCTGATCACCCGACAAAATCAGCGCATATTTGAATTCGTGATTCAGGAAATACTGCATGCATTGGCGCACGGCGTCGGCGGTTCCTTGAAACCAGGTCGCGTTGTCGGGCGTTTGCTCGGCGGCGAGAATGTCCACGAACGCGGTCGAAAACGTACTGAAATGATACGTATTCTTGATGTGTTTGTTCAACGAAGCCGAGTTGAACTGCGTGAGCACGAAAATCCTTTTGATATCGCTGTTGATGCAATTCGAGATCGGAATGTCGACCAAACGATATTTGCCCGCGATCGGGACCGCCGGTTTCGAGCGGCTTTGCGTTAACGGCGCGAGCCTTGAGCCTTGGCCGCCTCCCAGGATAATGGCCAATGTTTTACTGTTCATATGTGTCATTTTGCAAGTGTTTGATATTGTTCAATATATTGTTGGGCGACCGAATCCCATGAATGGTCGAGTTGCATGCCCATTTTCCTGATGGCATCGAATTTCTTTGCGTCGGCAAATAAACCTAAGGCGCGATCGGCCGCATGCAGCACATCTTCGACGCTTGTCTGTTGGTGGCAGATGCCGAAACCTCCGTCGCCCATGTCGATCACCGTATCTTTCAAACCGCCCGTTCGCCTTACGATCGGAACCGTTCCGTAACGCAGCGAATACATTTGATTAAGCCCGCAAGGTTCCACGCGCGACGGCATCAGCAAAAAGTCGGAGCCGCCGTAAACCAGATGGGCGAGTTGTTCGTTGTATCCGATGTAGCAATTGTAATGCGATCGGTTGAAATGTTGGAGCGCGCGCAGTTTATCCTCGACGTCGGGATCGCCCGAACCCAGGATCAGCACGTTTGCTTTTCCTTCGAAATCGGTTAGGAGTCGGCGTGTGATTTCAGGTAGCAATTCGGCGCCTTTTTCGTGGACCAAACGCCCGATGAATGAGAATATCGGCAGGTTTTCATCGAGTTCGAATTTCTCGCACAACGCTTTTTTGTTTTTTGCTTTTCCCGACTTGAACGTTTTGACGTCGTAATTGGCTTCGAGAAGCGCATCGGTCTTCGGGTTCCAGACTTCGGTGTCGATGCCATTCAATATTCCGACCGATTTCACGCGTTCGTATCGCAACAGGTTCTCAAGCCCATTCGCGTTATTTGCCATTTCGTCGAGATATGTCGGAGAAACCGTCGTGACTTTCCACACGCATTTTATGGCCGAAGCCAGCGGATTGATCGTGCCGTTCCATTCGAGATAGCCTGCGTTCGCGCGATCGAAGTCGGGCAAATAATGAATTTTGTCGAACGGGAACCAACCTTGATATTGTGCGTTGTGGATCGTAAGTAATGTCGGCGTGCGATTCAGCTGGCCATATTTGTAACAATGTTGCATCATGAACGGAATCAAGCCCGTATGATGGTCGTGGCAATGCACGATGTCAGGTATCGCGCCCGTCGCGGTGATCCAGTCGAGGAATGCGATTTGGAATGCGGCGAAACGCTCGGTGTCGTCTTCGTAGCCGTAGACTTCGGGTCGGTCGAAAAGCTGTAGGATTCGGATCTGGTAAAGTTCGAAACCCAATTCGTTGGTTTTTTCCTTAGCGATTTGGTAATGAAAATGAAACACGCCTAACTTGAGTTCCCCTTCAAAGACGGTCTCGTATTCGTGGTTTTGCGCGAATTTCGTGTCGTAACCGGGAATCACGACTTTGGCCGAATGATTCAGCCTGTTCAGATATTTGGGCAAAGCGCCCACGACATCGGCCAGTCCGCCCACTTTGGCAGCGGGAAAGCACTCGGCACTGATATGATAAATCTCCATGAATGTATTACTGATAGGAACCGTTTAAGGTCTCTACTAATTTACACAAAATCGCGTAAGAAAACGTTTGATTTCTAATAAGCATTTGTTAATTGAAGCGACGATTTCTTTATTTTGCCTAAAAAGAAAAAATGGACTTGACCTGGAATGAATTCGAACGTGTCGAAATGCGCGTGGGAACTATAATCGAAGCGAAGGATTTTCCCGAAGCGCGAAAGCCGGCGTATCAATTGACGATTGATTTCGGGAACGAAATCGGGATCAGGAAATCATCGGCTCAAATCACGAAACGCTACGAAAAGCAGGATTTGATCGGAAGGCAAATCGTCGCGGTCGTGAATTTCCCGAAGAAGCAAATTGGGAAGTTCATGAGCGAATGTTTGGTTTTGGGAGCGGTAGGCGAGGAGAACGACATAGTACTTTTGGCTCCCGATTTTAAGGTCGCGAACGGGTTGCGAATTGGGTAGGATGTTTATGCGTTGATACGTTTTTTGTTTATTTGAATACTTGTCTTCCGGAGAATTTTTAATTTTAAACCCTAAACCCTAAACCCTAAACCCTAAACCCTAAACCCTAAACAAAAAAATCCGGCAAAAACCGGATTCTAACTTGTGTGTGTTTATTGTAATAAAGGTTCTGTCGTACTTATCGATGACTTTCGACTTTTGACTTTCGTCTAAATATCATCAAAATCAACATCGGTGAAACTAGCAGCTTTCGCCGCTTCTTCAATGCGCTCGGTCGTATATTCGCGCTTGAAGTCTTTTTGATGGCGTTCTGAGATAACTTCTTCGCCTTTGTGGTTCAAAACATACGACGTCATGTCGTTCAAGATCTCGTTGAATGCAGCGAAGTCTTCTTTGTACAGGTAAATTTTGTGTTTCTTGAAGTGGAACGAACCGTCTTCCTCGGTAAATTTCTTGCTCTCGGTTATCGTAATGTAGTAATCGTCAGCGCGCGTGGCACGAACGTCGAAGAAATACGTTCGTCTCCCGGCTCGCAACACCTTGGAGAAGATCTCTTCTTTTTCCAGCATATCATTTTCTCTCATAACGTTTCCAATAAGTTGTTTAAGTTTTTTTCAATCTCAAAAATGGAAAAAAATCGCAAACTAACCAAATTATCACATCAATTCTTTTTCGGAAAGTTGCTTCAAATACAGTTCGCGATAATAGCCTTCCTGATTTAATAATTGATTGTGAGTGCCTTGCTGGATGATTTTTCCGTCTTCGAGGATCAGGATTCGGTCGGCGTTTTTGGCCGACGACACGCGATGGCTCACGATGATTGTCGTCTTGTCCTTGCAAAATGCGAGTAAATTGTTTAGGATGGTTTCCTCGGTTTCGGTATCGACGGCCGACAGACAATCGTCAAGCAAGAGTATTCTCGGATCGCGAATGACTGCTCTCGCAATCGAAACGCGTTGTTTTTGGCCGCCCGAAAGCGTGATGCCGCGCTCGCCCAAAATGGTTTCGTATTGCAGGTTGAATGCGGCGATGTTGTCGTGTACGGCAGCGATTTTGGCCGATGCGATGACTTCTTCCTCGGTCGCATCTTCTTTCCCGAAGCGGATGTTGTTCTTGATCGAGTCTGAAAATAAGAACGCATCCTGAGGCACGATTCCGATGCAGTCGCGCAAATCGTTCAGATTGAGCTCGTCGATTTCAACGCCATCGATCGTTATGTGTCCCGATTTTATGTCGTAGAGACGTGAAACCAAGGACAAGATCGTTGATTTTCCGGAACCGGTTTTCCCAAGGATCGCGAGCGTTTCGCCTTTGTTTATCGTAAACGAAACGTCTTTTAGCGCGTTTATGTTCGTGTCGTCATACGTGAAATTTACGTTGTTGAAAGCGATGCTTCCATTTATATCGGAATGTTTCGGGTTCTTGTTTTGGATTTCGGGTTCGATCTTTAGGAATTCGTTGATGCGTTTCTGTGACGCTTCGGCCTCCTGTATCATCGACGAAACCCAACCTAACGACGCAACCGGCCAGGTGAGCATGTTTACGTAAAGTATGAATTCGGCGATGATTCCGATGTGCGGAATGTGCGGATCGTTGTTGATGTACATAAGTCCGCCGAAATAAATCACGACGAGGTTACTCGCCCCGATAAGCGCAATCATCAGCGGCCCGAACAACGATTGCACTTTGGCCAAACTCATGCTTTTGGTCTTGCTTTCAAGCGACAACGCGACCATTTCCTTTTGTTGCTGAGGTTCGAGTGAATACGCTTTGATGACTCGGATTCCCGAGAAAACTTCCTGGGTGAAACTTGAGACTTTGGAAAGATATTGCTGGAAGGTCGTGCTTCGCTTGTTGATTTCGGTGCTTAACTTGAAAATCGCGTACGACAAAAGCGGCAAAGGTAGCAAAGTATATAATGTAAGTCGCGGGGAAACACTTATCATGAACGCGATCACGACGATAAACCGGATAAGCGTTTGAATGGAGTACATGACGGCGGGCCCGACATACATGCGGGTTTTCCCGACGTCTTCGCTGATTCGGTTCATCAAATCTCCCGTGCGGTTTTGCTTGTAAAAGTTTTGAGAGAGCTTTTCATATTGACGGAACACTTCGTTCTTGAGGTCGAACTCGACGTGGCGGGACATTACGATCAGCGTCTGGCGCGTGATGAACAACAGGAAACCTGAAATAAGCGTCGTGACCATGATCAACATGATGTTGCGCCAAAGTCTCGCATCTATAAACGCGCGGTCGATCGCACCGCTGTCGACGTGTTCCTGGATTACCTTGAACGAGTCGCTCACGAGCTTCGGAGTGAATAATGAGAACACCTGCGCCACGATCGTGATGAAAATACCTGACAAAAAGTGGTATTTGTATTTGACGAAATATTTATTTAAATACTGTAATTCCTTCATGATAAATTTTGAAATCGGGGCTTAAATGAATCGAAATTTGTTAAAAAAAGGATTAAAATGAAATTTTACTATACGACGTCATTATTCAATTTTATTAACAATATCCCAATTAAAGGCGTTTAAAGTGAGTTTTCTTAATTAAAGTGATATTTTTGCATAGTCTTTTTGATAAAGTCGCAACGTAAAATTAGAAATTATGATTACTGAATTCACTACTGCAAAAGAACTGCACAAAATTGATCCGGTATTTGGCCAGGCATCTTTCGACAACCACGAACAGATTGTTTTTTGCCATGACAAAGATACCGGTTTAAAAGCAATTATCGGAATTCATAACACAGTTTTAGGACCTGCGTTGGGCGGGACACGCATGTGGAAATACACCAACGAATGGGAAGCATTGAACGACGTTTTGCGCCTTTCCCGCGGTATGACATATAAATCGGCTATCTCAGGTTTGGATTTGGGAGGCGGAAAAGCGGTCATCATCGGCGATGCCAAAACCGATAAAACTCCTGAGATGATGCTCGCTTTCGGGCGCTACATCGATTCACTCAGCGGAAAATATATTACGGCCGAAGACGTCGGAACCACGACTCCCGATATGGATCTGATCCGCACGGTAACGCCGCATGTAACCGGAATTTCTGAAGCCAACGGAGGTTCTGGAAATCCATCACCGGTAACGGCTTACGGTGTCTACATGGGAATGAAGGCGGCTGCGAAGTACAAATTCGGAACCGATAACCTTTCAGGAAAACACGTTTTCGTTCAAGGAACGGGTCACGTCGGGGAAACTTTGGTGAAACATATTTCAGAAGAAGGTGCGATCGTTTCGGTTTCGGACATCAGCCAAAGCCGCATGGAAGAAGTCGCTAAAAAATATGGAGCGAAAATCTATTCGAGCGACGATATTTACTCGGCCGAAATGGATATTTACGCGCCTTGCGCACTTGGAGCGACGATCAACGACGATACGGTTTACCGAATCAACGCGAAAGTTGTTGCCGGAGCAGCGAACAACCAGCTTGCAAACGAGAAAGTCCACGGAGCGATCCTGCGTGAACGAGGAATCGCTTATGCGCCTGATTTCTTGATCAATGCGGGCGGAATCATCAACGTGTACGGAGAAATCGTGAAATACGGAAAGGACGAAGCGCTTCGCCGTACCGAGAACATCTACAACACGACGCTTGAAATCTTCGACCTTGCGGATTCGAAAGGAATCACGACGACCGAATCGGCAATGGCAATCGCTGAAAAACGCATCGCCGACCGTAAAAAAGAAAACGCGAAATAAATCTCGCATCACGAAAATAATAGTATTTTTGCAGGGCGGAAGCGAGTTGTTTCCGCCCTTTTAATTTGTAAAAAAAGTTCTTACGAGGTGTTAAATAGAAGACATATCAGGATCAAGGTAATGCAATCCATTTATGCGATGCATCAAAACGGTTCCGACAGCCTGGAAAAGCAAGAGAAATTTTTGCTGCACAGCATTGACAGTTTGCTCGATTTATATTTGATCATGCTGTCGTCGCTTACCGAAATCCGTCAAAGTGAAGAAGATTTTCTCGAGAAATCCAAAAAGAAACACCTGAGCACGTCCGAGGAGCGCAACCCGAACCTCAAATTCGTGAACAATGCCGTGTTGCAATTGTTATCTGAAAACAATTCGCTGAGCATCGCGCTCGAATCCCGCAAAATCAACAACTGGAAACTCAACGACGATTACATCCTGATCCTGCGCAAGGAAATCAAGGACAGTGAACTGTACGGGAAATACATGTCGACCCGCAAGAATAATTTTGAGGAAGACAAACAGTTCGTGCTTGATATTTTTGCCGAAATCATCGTGCCCAATGAGAAGTTGTACGATTATCTCGAAGATTTCAAACTCACTTGGGTCGATGACATTCCGGTCGTGAACACGCAAATCCAAAAACAGCTCAAATCACTCGAGTCGGCGACCGATGAATTCAGGGTTCCGAAACTTTACAAGGACGAAGAAGACCGCGAATTCGTGACGCAGCTTTTTAGGAAAACGGTCCTGAACGAGACTGAGCTCGCGAAAGAATACATCGACAAGACGCCGAATTGGGACACGGAACGCATCGCCGAAATAGACACCATCATCCTAAAAATGGCGATTTGTGAATTCTTGAAATTCCCGTCGATTCCAGTGAAGGTGACGATCAACGAATATCTCGAATTGGCGAAGGAATATTCAACCCCGAAAAGCAGTATTTTCATAAACGGCATCCTCGACAACCTCGTGAAGGAATTCGATGCGGCCAAGAAACTCAACAAGGCCGGACGTGGCCTGCTATAATCTTAATAATTTTCACCATGATTAAAAAATTTGTTTTCGCGTTTGCCGCCTGCGCTGTTATTGCGGCAACGTCTTGCAAAAAAGAAGATGCGACTTCGAAGATCGATCCTAACGCGACCGATGTTCCGGTTTCAACGACCGAACCGAATCCTGAAGCCAACATCGGAGGTCCTGAAGTAACGCAAACTCCAGCGCCGGCTCCCGTTGACGGAAAATATCCTGTGATGTCGTTCGAAACATCGGAGCATGATTTCGGAACGATCAAGCAAGGCGATAAAGTACAATACGTTTTCAAATTCAAGAACGCCGGTGAAGCCGATTTGATCATCTCAAAAGCCGTAGGTTCATGTGGTTGCACGGTTCCTGAGTTCCCGAAAGAACCAATTAAACCGGGCGCTTCAGGCGAAATGAAAGTATCGTTCAACTCAACCGGGAAACACGGGAAACAAACAAAATCCGTTACGATAACGGCCAATACTAAAAACGGAACCGAGAAGTTGGAAATCCACGCCTCGGTCGAAGAAAAAGCAAGCTAAAATGGGAATCCAACAATTATTACCGTTACTTTTAATGTTCGTCGTGGTCTATTTTTTTATGATCATGCCGCAACAACGAAAAGCGAAAAAAGAAAGAGAGTTCGAAAGCACCTTGAAAGTAGGTGATAAGATCATCACAAAAAGCGGGCTTCATGGACGCGTTTCGGAACTTGCTGAGAAAACTGTCGTGATCGAAACGATGTCGGGCAAATTGAAGATGGAGCGTTCAGCAATTTCCATGGAAATGAGCGCCGCTTTGAACGCGCCCGTTGTCGAGAAGAAATAATAGCGCTAAGAGCCAAGAATCAAGAAGCCTTTACGTTACGTGAAGGCTTTTTTTATCGGTATTTGTCGTTCAAGCCTTTGCCTTCTTTGATCATGGGCGTGATTTTTTCCATGCGCGTGACTTTGGTTTTCTCCTGTTTTGCGGTGTCGACATATTCGAGATATTCGCGCTGTTTGAACGGGCTGAGGTTTTCGAATCCGGACTTCAAATCACTGTCGGCGTCTAACGCGGTTTGAAAGAATTCCGAGACTATCGTTTCCTTTTTTTCGGGCTTTATCGCCAATCCGGCTTTTTCATTTGCAATCGCTTCGTTCATGTATTCGAGGATCAATTTCTCGTCGTCGAGTATTTCTCGTTTTGAAGCGAAACGCCACTGACGCAAACCTTTGGTCACGCCTTCATTCGCGTTGACGAGTTTCTTCGCCTCGTCTTTGAGGAAAACACCATTCCAAAACCAAAGCGCGACGTATGATTTGAAACCGCCGATTCCAAGCACGTTTTTTTTGTTGAGCGTGTAAACCGGTCCGCCCCATTTCGTCATTTCCTCGAGTTCGGTCTTGGCGATGATGCTTTTGAGAAGATCCATTTCCTCAGGCCATTGGCCCGATTTGTCCCACGGATTTTTTTTAGGTCGTTCCATTTGCGTAACAGATAAGCCTCGAAATAAAAATCTAAATTACTACCATTAAGAGCATTAAGTTCATTAAGAAATTAGGCTCTTAATGAACTTAATGTCCTTAATGGTTCAAAAAAATATTTATTTCTTCTTTTTCTTTCCTTTTGGCTTTTTAGTGTCTTTCGGTTTGTGGGTGAAGTCAGTCGTGGCCGTGAGCTCGGCAATTCGGACGATTACTTTTATCGCCTTGTCCATACTTTGAACGGGAACGTATTCGTACTTGCCGTGGAAATTGTGCCCGCCCGCGAAGATGTTCGGACACGGCAATCCCATGTATGACAATCGGCTTCCATCGGTTCCGCCGCGAATCGGTTTGATCAGGGGTTTTATGCCGAGGTCTTTCATCGCGCGTTCCGCCAAATCCACGATATGCATTACGGGTTCGACCTTTTCGCGCATGTTGTAGTACGAATCGGTTACTTCGGCAACGCAGATATCCTCGCCGAACTGTTTCGCGTATTTTTTATTGATTTGCTTTACGATTTTCGAAACGAGCTTTTTGCGTTTCTCGAATTTCTTCATGTCGTGATCGCGGATGATCATCTCGACAACGCTTTCCTCGATGCTTCCCGACAGTCCGACGACGTGGAAAAATCCCTCATATCCTTTCGTTTCCTGAGGAACTTCGCCTTTGGGCAGTTCGTTGATGAATTCGTTCGCGATCAGCATGGAATTGATCATTTTTCCTTTCGCATATCCCGGATGCACGCTTTTTCCTTTGAACGTGATCTTCGCTCCGGCCGCGTTGAAATTCTCGTATTCGAGTTCGCCTATCTGGCTTCCGTCCATCGTGTACGCCCATTCGGCGCCGAATTTCTTTACGTCGAAGAAATCCGCACCGCGTCCGATTTCCTCATCGGGAGTAAACCCGACGCGTATTTTTCCGTGTTTGATGTCGGGATTGTTGATCAGGTATTCCATCGCCGTCACGATTTCAGTGCAGCCCGCTTTATCGTCGGCGCCTAAAAGCGTAGTTCCGTCGGTCGTGATCAATGTCTGTCCTTTGTATTGCAACAAATCTTTGAAATAACTTGGCGACAATACGATGTTTTGGTCGGCGTTCAAAACGATATCGCGTCCGTCGTAGTTTTCGACGATCTGCGGTTTCACGTTCGCGCCTGAAAAGTCAGGGGACGTATCGTAATGCGACACGAAACCTATCACGGGAACATCGTGATCGACATTTGACGGAAGTGTCGCCATGATATAGCCTTTGCGGTCCTTTGTCACTTCGGTCATGCCGATCGCTTTAAGTTCTTTTGCGATCAGGCTAGCCAAGACGAGCTGTTTTGGAGTACTGGGAACGGTTGTGGATTTCGCGTCCGATTCCGTATCGATCGTGACGTAACTTACAAACCGGTCAATGATATTTTGCATGGTTGGAAATTTTAACAAAGTTAGCAAAATTGAAACGGATGTAATGTTAAGTTTTTTTGGAGCTATTCCAGCTCTGCGCTCATAGTCCTCGCTGCACGGCAAATTTTTATGGACTTGGCGCGAGCTTCCTTTGGTCGCTGCGCCAAGTCCTAAAAATTACGCCATGTCATCTGCGGGCTATCCGCTGCGATCTGGGCTAGGCGTAAATGTCGTCGACTACGTTTTACGGTTTTGGAAACGAGTAAATCCGAACATCGTATAAATTTTCAGTTCGCAACGGCGCACATGTTCCAAAGTCCGTACGAAACCTTTCGTTAAGGTTGCAATGATTTCGGCCGACTAAAAGCGTTCGAACAAGTTCGGATACTCTTCCACAAAACCGTTTTCGTCGACAAGGATCACAGCTTCGAAATCGTTCGGGATCGTTTCGAATCGGTATTTGAGATCATCGAGACGCGTGTAACGTTGGGCCGCGGGAAATATTTTGTTGTTCTCGGGATCGATGTACACGACGTTGATTTCGACGCTTTCACCAACTTTGAGTTGCAATCTTTTTATCGGTAATGAGTTCGTAAGCGGCGTGAGCGAGATATCGATGTCGATACAGCCATCGAGCTCGTATATTCGTTTTCCATCTGACGTCCAGGTTCCGTCGGAATGGCGCGTGTATTTTTGTGACGCGAGATCGGCATCGGCAAACCGGAACGCGAAATTCTCGGTGTTCCAATTCTCCTCGCACTCGATCATATACTGAAATGTTCGCGCCCCGATCTGTATCTGCGAAAAAACCTGAAACCCGAATTCATATCGGCAAACGCGACAGTTTTCTTTTGAATCGCGTTCGGGTCCTTTCCATCGTATCGAAAATTCACGCGTCATTTCGTCTTTAGTTTTAAATAATGTTCTCGCTGGTTTTTGTCGAGTTTTTCTATCGCATATCGAAGCATCACGCGAGGCATCGTTGCGGCGTGTTTATCCAGGAAGTCAATGAGCGTCTGCCGATGCGTTCCCGCTCCGGCCATCCTGATCCAACCGCCGACGGCTTTGTGGATCAAGTCTTGGCTGTCGTCCACTAATAGTTCGGCAATCCTGAACGTATGCTCGACGTTTTTGTGTTTCAAAAAGTATGCGGTCGCAACGATTGCCGTGCGTCGTTCCCACATGTTTTTTGAACGTGCGAGTTCATACAATCTGTCTGTCGGTTTGTCGTACAAATAGCCGCCGACAACCCAAATCGCCGATCGATCGACCAAATCCCAATTGTTGATGCGATCGTGTCGCCTTATATATAAATCATACAATTCCTTGCGCCTGGAATCGCTTGTCTTTTTGTTTCTCGCTTGAAAATCCATGATTGAAACCGCTCCCGTTCTCGCTTCATGCCAATCGCTTTCAAGTAATTTTTCAATCTCATCCAAAGACATTTCGACATATCGTTTGGCCAGGTCGAATACCGAACCCATTCGCACGCCCATGAATATATCGCCCTGTCCGTAGTCGCCTTCTCCCGATTTGAAATAGCGCCGGATCTTGCGCAGTTCGTCATCGGATCGCAATGTATGGAGTTCTAAAATGAAATTGTGCGCAGTAAACATTTGTTTCCGTTTATATCCGTTTGTAAACGTTTGTAATCGGTTATTTTCGACTCGAGCGCATTGCCTTTGTATGCTTCAAGTCAACGTTGGCAGCCATTTTTTTGTAATCGTCGGATTCCATTTCAACCAACGCAATTTTTCCATCCTCATTCGCGTGGATTCCCCAGCCGTATCGTTTTCCCAGTGGCGATGACCGAAGGCAAGCTTGTCCTTTTGAAAAAAAATGTTCTCTAGCTTCAGGTTGTTCGCTTTTCGGGATATGATTCTTGTATGCGTAGGCCGCGAAGATCACGTCGTCCGACGTAAACGTATACGGATTGTCGTAGATCATTTCGAATTGCAGCTGCGCAATTGTCTTTTCATCTTTTTTTGGCGGGACTTCGGCCTGAACAGCTTTTGAATCTTCGGCCGTTTCTATGAATGTGTTGAAGTAATTCGTCGTGTGCATATTTATCTCAATTCGGTATTTCCTTTTAGTCGTAAATCTTGCGAGGACGCGCCGACATTGATTTCGAAGGTTCCCGCATCGTAGCCGAATGTTTTTTTATCGGTTTTGTAGTAAGAGAACGCGTCCGTATCGAGTTTTACGGTAACGGTTTTGCTTTCGCCTTTCTTGAGGAAGTTTTTACAGAATCCTTTGAGTTCTTTTACGGGACGTTTCGCTTTCGCGTCGGGTTGTGAGACGTATACTTGGGAAACTTCGGCTCCGTCGCGATTTCCGGTGTTTTTGATCGTGTAGGAAACCAACACCAATCCCTTCGAACTGCTGTCGATCTTGAGTTTCGAATATTCGAAAGTCGTGTACGACAATCCAAAACCGAACGGGAATTCAGGTTTTACGCCACTTGAGTCATAATAGCGATACCCGACATACAACTCTTCCTGATAGGATACCCGTTTGTCTTTATCGGCGTCGTAATAGTTGTTGGCAGTTGGGTTATCGCTCCAGTTTTTTTCGAAACTTGCGGGCAGTTTTCCACTTGGATTCGTTTTTCCGAACAGGATTTCAGCCGCTGCCGTTCCGCCTTCCTGTCCCGGAAACCACGCGTGCAGCAATCCTTTTACCTTGGGTAGCCAACCTTGCATGCGCACATTTCCGCCCGCGTTCAAGACAGCGACGACGTTTGGATTTGCCATCGCTACCGTTTGGATCAACATCTCCTGATGTTCGGGCAATTCGAAAGTCCTGTCGAAACCTTCGCCTTCATTTGACGAATCGAAACCGATCGATAGGATTACGACATCGGCTTCCTTGGCGGCTTTTTGCGCTTCGTTGAAGTCGACGTTCTCTATAAAAACGCCAAATGCAATGCTCGCGTCGGCTCCATGCTCGTAAAATTCGAGTTTTACGTCGTAGTCTTTCCCGGCGTCGAGCGGCATTTCGTAAACGCGCAAGACTGCGGCGTGATCGTTCCATTCATCGATTACTTTTTTGCCGTTTACAAATAGCCTGAAACCGTCGTCTCCGCGCACTCCGAATTTGTACAAACCATCTTCGGTAGGACGTACGACACCCGTAAATCGGATCGAAAAATTATCGGCCGGAACATTCGCGACATCGGGTTTTCCATTCCATTTGTGGTTCGGATTTTTGTCGACCAATGAAGCGATAGGTTTTCCTTCGAGCGATTTATTCGCGAAATATTCGGCTTTCAGACCTCTTTCTGACGAACCTTTCGCGGTAAAGAACGGCGTTTTTTCGACATACGTTTCCAACGTCGGAATCGCATTTTTCACGTAAACCACTTTCGCACCGGGTGCCATTTTCTTGATGCCATCGAGAAGCGAGACCGAATGGAACGGATGCGTGAGCGAACTTCCGCCGCCGGCCACGTAACTGTCGGCATTCGGACCGATTACGGCGATGCTTTTCACTGTTTTCTGCAACGGCAATATGTTGTCGTTCTTGAGCAAAACCATTCCGCCGCGCGCTAGATCTAGCGCGACTTTTTCGTTTTCCTTGTTAGGTTTCGATTCGGTTGCCGCCGTGTATTTGGTATCGTAGAACCCGAACCTGAAAATGATGCGCAGGATCCGCCTCACGTGATCGTCAATCGTTTCTTCAGACACCAAACCTTTTTTGATGGCCGGCAACAGGATTTCGCGGTTCATGAATTTGCCCGATGGCATTTCGAGATCCAAACCTCCGTTAACCGCCGCGACGCCATCATACGTCGCGTCCCAGTCGCTCATTAAAATACCGTCGAATTTCCAATCGCCTTTGAGAATATCGAGGTTCAGGTGTTTGTTTTGTGTGGCATGTTCGCCATTTATCAAGTTATAACTGTTCATCACGGCGCCGACGTTTCCTTCTTTGACGGCCATTTTGAATGCGGGCAAGTAGATTTCTTGAAGCGTACGTTCATCGACATCGGAACTTACATTGTTGCGATCCCATTCCTGATTGTTCGCCGCGAAGTGTTTTACGGTTGCCACGACGCCTTGGCTTTGCACGCCTTTGATGTACGGCACGGCTATTTTTCCGGCGAGATATGGATCTTCCCCCAAGTATTCGAAATTCCGTCCGTTCATGGGCGCGCGATAAATGTTTACGCCCGGAGCCAACAAAATATGGACACCACGTTCGCGCGCATCTTTGCCGAGCGCTTCACCCAATTTGAACGACAAATCGGTGTCCCAGGTCGCGGCCGTCAATATTGAGGCCGGATATGCCGTCGTATTCCCGTAATTGCGCGCTCCGACCGGACCGTCGGTCATTTTTATTTCAGGTAAACCCAATCGTTCGATGCCCCGGATATAAAAATCCTTGTGCCCGCCGATGTAATCGATTTTTTCCTCGAGCGTCATTTTTGAGAGCAAATCCTCGACGCGTTCCTCGGTCGTGGCTTTGACGTCCTTATAGGTTTGGGAATGCAGCGCGGCCGAGGCCAGCAAAGCAAATAACAGTAGTCGCATGTTTTTGGTTGGTAAAGGTTGTTGCTAAAGATAGCGAATTTTCATTGTGCGAAAACGTTGTATAATTTTAGTAAACGCTATTTCCAGCTTCTTTTTTCGCTTTCGATTTTAGACCTTAGTATGGCATTTACATCGACTTTCGCGCTTTTTAGAACGTAAACCGAAGTTCCTTTTTCGCGTGCGAATGGATTCGTGATTTCGCCGATTTTTTGCATCGATTCAAAGAGGGCGCGCACGCGTTTTCGGTTGGTATCGTCATCAGAAGCTTCCTGGACGAGGATAATATTTTGGATCGGTTTTTCGAGGTCGAACCAGTTTAGGTAATCGGCGTTGAAGGAAACGGCATTGGCGCGCTTGTCTTTCTTATAGAAGTTGATCGCGCCCGTTTGCCCGTAATTGTCGCACAGTATAATCGTGTGTTCGTTCGAGGGCAGCGTTGCGAGTGCCGCGTCGGTTTTGGACGCGAGTTCCTTCCAGCCCAACATGTCGGCGAAATCCTGCGGAAGTTCGTGGTCTTTGCCATCTTCCCAACGCGAAAGATGCAAATCAGGATTGTTCTTGACGCGCTCTTTGATTACGGCCGGCTCGTCGACGGGAAAAGCCAACGGATAGGTCGCGATGAAAAATCCGACTGTCAATGCGACCGATGCGGCCTGCAGGACCATACCGGGTTTTCCTTTAAGACGTTTTTCAAGATAGACGGCGCCGAACGCGAAAAGGATCGGATATAAGCCAATCGCATAATATCCTTTCGCCTGAAAGACGACAAACAGGCCAAGCGAAAGTAAAAATGCCCAAAGAAATAGGCGATACGGGCGCAACGGTTTGTACGTCAGCAGCCCGATGAACGCCGCGATCAATATGTGGATCGATCCGAAGAAAAACAGTAGCTGTTCTTTCAGGAAATCACCGCGATCTACGTTTACAAGTTGGGTTTCCTTTAGTTCTTTCATGTGATGAATTACGGGAAAACCGTTCGTGAACTGCCAAATGAGATTTGGAAGAATGAGGATCGCGCCCAATGAAGCCGCCAACCAAAATTTTTTTTTTACAAAAATCGAACGTTGAGGCGAGAGTAGCAAAGCCGGAAGCAATCCCAAAACCATGAATGCGATGTTGTATTTGTTCAAGAATCCGAGTGCGACGCCGGTTGCCGCAAAATATAGCCATTTGACATTCCCGGATTGGATGTAACGCAGCAGCGAAAAATAAATGAACGTCCACGCCAAGACCTCGAACGAATTGGGTTGGAACAGGATATTGAGCCGAAGCAGCACCGACAACAAGATCGCTGTTGCGCCCGTGATAAGCGCGAACCAACTTCCGCCCAAGGATTCGATGGCTTTCCATACGATCGCCATGGTCAACGCACCGAAAAGACACGGGAAGAACTTCACCCAAAATACGCCGTTTCCGAGCAATTTTATGAGTAGCGCGACCCATGATGTGAGCGGCGGAACCGACAAATAGCCGAATGCCAAATGATTCGCCTGGTCCAGATGCAGGAATTCATCGCGGTGCAATTCAAAAACGGGATTGACCAACGCGTAGCTCAATATGAATTTGAGAACGATGAAGGCGAGCAGGACGAGATTGCGTTTCATGGAATTGGTTTGGTGACCGAATTTAAGGATTTTGTTCGACACGTGAATCGGAGGCGGTTTCGCGTGAGGGATTTTAGCGGAAATCCTTTTTGGTTTGGGCGACGCAACGCGGCGACCGAACCAAAAAGATTGAAGCGGAAGCCCGACGGCGGCGTATCGATGTTTTCAGCGGCAGCGCAAAATTTCGAGTCGCCGCCGGCACGCCCAAAAAAATAACATTTTATTAAAAACGGATTGGGTAAATTTACGGGAAACGCCTGTTATGCAATCGACCCGAATGCCCGCCGACGGTGGTATGTTGTACACCGAAACCAATCTCGACCGACTTTTTCCCGAACCTTTGAATGCGATCACGTCGCTGTTTTTTCTAGTAATCGCCGCATATTGGCTGTGGAAACTCAGGGGCGAATACCGCGAACATTCGTATTTGACGTTGTGCGTTTTCCTGTTGCTCGTGGGCGCGATTGGCGGCAGCATTTACCACGGATTGCGGCAATGGCGGATCTTCATCATGATGGACTGGCTGCCGATCATGCTGATCTGTGTGTTCACGGGTGTGTATTTCGTGGCGAAACTCACGCGCTGGTATGTTGCTGCGGGCGTGGTTCTATTGTACGGTTTGTTTCAGTTTTTCGTGCGACAACAGATGCGAAAAGGTGATAACGTGCAGCTTTTCATCAATGTGAATTATGCGGTTTTGGGTATGTTGGTGCTGTTTCCCGTACTTGCTTTTTTATGGAAGAACAAGTTCGCAAACGGGAAATGGGTTGCTTATGCGTGGTTCGCGTTCATGGCGGCGTTGACGTTCAGGATTGCCGACGGTTTTTATTGGCTGCCGTTCGGTACGCACTTTTTGTGGCATACGTTCGGGGCCGTCGCGGCTTTCTGCATGCTCGAATTCGTGTATCAGGTCAATAAGACGCGGCCGGATTTCGCGCCCGAACGATGATCACTTGCTTAAAAATTTCCCGAAATGCCACAGTATTCCCGACGGATCGTGGACGAAACATTCGCGTCCCCATTCTTCTTGGCGGATAGGGACGATTCGGACGCCTTCGTATTTTGACGGTAGATCGAGTTGGGCGAGTTGTTCGTAAAATGCTGCCGTGTCCTCGACTTCCATGAAAATCATCGTGTTGTCTATCCAATCCTTGACGTAGGCGTCCTGGAGATAGAATGCGAACTTTCCGGATTGGAAAAGTGATAGGCCGGGCGAGAGGACGACCTCAAAAAACCCGAGATCTTTATAGAAATTTCTAGAGACACTGAAATCTTTTGAGCCGATGAACGGGCGTAAGGATAAGAATTTGTGTTCCATTTTTACTTTTATTGCGGGATTTTTTCTTCGTAGGATCCGCCGATTCCAATGTATGTGACGCGTTTGTTTTCTCCGATTAAAGTGGCTTCGTAAAATCGGACACCGGCGTTTGCGATCTCGTCCATGAAACCCGCGTAATCGGTTTTGCCTTGCTGGTTGTTGCGGACGGCTTGGATCGTCTCGTCGTTGTTGAAGTTTTCGGCAATCTTCCTGGCCGAAATTTCGCCTTGGTGGAGAATGTTTTGTCCGCCCGAAAACCTGTATAGGATCGCATTGCTCGCGGTATCGACCTTGTACGATTCGACACCGATCTGGTTCAGGCGTTTTGCGAGATCAGGATAGTTCGCGGCTTCCTGATAGCATTGTTTGATTTTTTGATCGTTGTCCATGATTATTCGATGATTTTATACTTCAACGGTTTCTTGTTGGCGGCGCGAATTATTACGCTGTCCTGGGTTGAGACGAACAGTTCTGGCTCGAGGCTCATCCTCAATATGTTGTTGACTTCGTTTTCGAGAAAATAGGCTTCGAGGTCGAATGGTTTTTGGATGTCATAAAACGAGATATCTTTCTTGTAATGACTTGCGTAGTCGTTGAGTTTTTCTCCAAATTCGCTTTTCAATTTTTTGTCGCTGAGACGCGCTTCTTCAATTTCGACCAAGTCGGCGTAATAGCGATTGAAAAACAAGGTTTCGAGCAGTTTTTTGTTCGTTGACTTTTTTATGAAATCGTCGGCGTAAACGGTGAGTAGCGGTTTTATTTCGTTGTTCTCTTGACTGATGGGACAAATCGCCGAAATGCGTCGGTTCATGGTTTGGCTTTTCGAATCGAAATAAACGACTTCCCTAAACAGGTAGATGTGGATGGATTCGTCCTTTAGGATTGCCGTAATTTGGGCCGAGGTTAACTTTTTATTGAACTGTAAATTTTCGTAGACTTCGAAATCGGGTGTTTCGTTGACATATTTCCTTATTTCATCGAGCAGCAAGTTATTGTCGAAGAAAACAGCGTTCGCGTTTGAATCGTCTTTCACGAGCGTCAACAACGAATTGTAGTACATGAGATCGTTGTCGTTGACTTTAGGCCTTTGAA
Source organism: Flavobacterium sp. (assembly GCF_004211145.1). GTDB lineage: Bacteria > Bacteroidota > Bacteroidia > Flavobacteriales > Flavobacteriaceae > Flavobacterium. The sequence continues at coordinate 19,415 of NZ_SEBS01000046.1, forward strand.
AGTTCTTGGTAGAATTCGAACTTGGTTTAACGTCACCTGTCGAGAAATTTAAGTTGTGCTCATACTTACGCGTAGTTATTACGGCTCCGTTCTGGGCATAGAATTTCCAGAGTCCGACTTTTTGATTGTCTTTTATTTGACCGCTTGCTTTTGGTTTTCCACTCGGATACGAAAAAGTGAATTTCCCATTGATTGTTCCGTGCAACGTATCGAATTGGATTTTCGGCTTACCGTCCAAATAGCTGTTTGCGTACTGTGCGAGTACTGATATAGGTAAAAACAAAAGAAGAACCGCTTTTTTCATGGCTTTTGGAGGCTCATTTTACCGATGAAACGAAAATAGCGAAAAAGTGCTTCACATCTCGAGTTTTTCATTTCGTGGATAAAAAAACGCTTTTTGTCGACATTTTTAAATCTGACGTTAGTTTTTGTTAATTTTTTCTTTAAGTCAAATATCTTATAATCAATTGTTTATAAATAAATAATCGACAAACTACATATCTTGAACGACTATCTTCGCGAGTTGCGTCGGAAATTGCATTTCAACGTTTTTCGGGGTTAGTTGTAGGCAAAATACTTCAAAAAAAAGTAAGTGTAATTAATTTTACAACGGTTTTAGAAAGTAACGACCGCCTTATTTAAACATTATGAAAAATTTCGTCTCTCTTTTTGTAGCAATCGTAAGTGCTTTTTCCTTCGGCTGTTTCGCACAGACAAATAACAGTGTCGCCGCGACTGCCCAAATGGGAAATGCAAAATTGGTATTTGAAGGCGTTGAAAACAGCGACAACGTAATTGTTGGATATCATGTAGAGGAAAAGATTTATACGAGGGTCGGCGTTCACGTCACGCTTTATACGGTTTCGAGTATGGATTATGTTCGTAAGTATGATCTTGGTCCCGGAAACACACGCGTAATCACACCAGTTTACGGGAAAGCGAAACCAAAACCACAGCAAGCGGTTTCGCTGAGTGAGGTCGCCGCCGTCATTAAGACGGAACTTCCTAAAGCATCCGCTTCATTCAAGGTTCCGACACCTATTAAAATCGCGGTTCCTGCAGTAATCGAAGCCGCGCCTGTTGCAACTGAGACAGTAGCGAAAGAGAAAAAGTCAATGTACGTGAACATCAACATTATCGATACGTATGAGCATACTCTGGAAAAAGGATACAAGTCGGTTGAAATGCTTTTGAGAGTAGGAAACAGCCGTTTTTATGAAGGCGACCTGGTTAAAGCGGCGAGATGGTATACTGATCTTTATGCGATGACCAAAGATTTGGAGCCGACGTTTTACTATCGTTTCGCAAAATCGTTGGAAGCGGTCAACCAAAAAGAGAAGGCAAAGGCGATGATGAAAATTTTCGAAGAGAAAAAGTAATCAATAAAATATATGCAAAAGGCTCGTTTACATTGTGAACGAGCTTTTTTTATTTACGGTTTCGCCGACTTCACACGTATAACACGCCACGAAAAGCTCGCGCTGCGTAATACGATTGTGCACCATTGTGGTAGACGAATACTTGCCCGTATCGGAAATCGCCGAATAGGGAACCACCGTGCTTGCGGACTTCGGGCGGCGTTTCGAGCCAGCTTGATGTTTTTGCGTCGAACGTACCCAATTGTTGGAGTTGGCGGTATTGTGTTTCAGATAATATATCGACGCCCATTTCGGCGGCCAAATCCACGGCACTTTTTACGGGCCGATGTTCCTTTCGCGATTCAAGGCCTTCGCGGTCATAGCAGAGACTTCGTCGGCCGCTCGGACTTTCGGCGCTGCAATCAAAGAAAATATATTCGCCTGAGGTTCGATCTTGAGCAACGACATCAGGTTCGCCACCGGTTCGCTCCATTTCGTTGAGCGACCAGAGTTTTTGCGGATTGTCTTCGAGTTTCGATTGTACGTCGGTCCAAACTATGCTCTTATGTCGGTTCACATTCTTTTCGAAACGCGTTTTTAATGTCGTCAGAAGTAGCGTTTTTTGGTCGTCGGAAAGCTCTTTTGTAATTGCCATTGTCGAAATCTGTTGTTCTGTGTCCGATAAAATTAAGAAAAATTGAAATCGATGTGAATGGTTTTAGGGATTGTCATGACTCGCGCGTGATATTCTTAAAGTTTTTTTATTTCTTGAAACACAATTACACTTCATCAATAAATAGTCTGCGTTTTAAAGCGTAAGTTATTTGCGTTTCGTGATAGCAAAACGGCTGTAACTTTTCGATGTTTTCTTCATTTGTTCGTCGCCTGTCGGAGATTGAAAAATTATAAAACAATCCTCTTTTGCGTCGTTTAGGTTTTCCAATTGAACGAAAGCCAATCGATTTTTCAAAGAATAGAATGTTCCTGCAGCGGATTCGATCAGGTTTAAGTTTTTGAAGTTCTTTTCGACTCCGAAAATAATGTCAAGATTGCCTTCTACTTTCGTAAAGTCGACATCTTCGATGATGAACCGTTTTTCGCCATCGGTAACAATAATTGAATATGTTGACGATAATTTCGGTAAGATTAATTTACCACCGATAATTTCGCAACTTATAGTGTCGGAATTATTCGCAACCTTGAATGTTAATCTATCTACATTTTCAAAATTTCCGTTTTTATAATATTCAAACCTGCGTGACAAATTTAATTCTTGCGCGTTTGAATGCCAGGAGATTAGAAAAATTAAATAAAAAATACCCTTCATTGTATGGAGAAATTTGATTGAGTTCATGAGCTTCGGTTGTACTGTTGCTGGATTATCACTGTCGATTGGAACGAAAGTATGCAACAGTGGTTGTGTTTGCGGGACGTCGGTGATTCAGGAAATGTTTTACCTTACCGAATTGGAACTTGCGTTTTTGATGATTGATATTCCAGCTTATTTAAGTTCGGAAAGTACCAGTTTTTTCTGTTTGAATGTGTTCCTCATTGCCTTCTCTCTAATTTCCGGGTCATCGCTGTTGATAAGTTCAAAATATTCGACAGGAACAACCTGCCACGACAGACCATATTTGTCCTTGCACCAACCGCAAGATCCTTGCTGCCCTCCGTTTGAGGTTAGGGCATCCCAATAGTAGTCGACTTCTGCCTGGTCTTTGCAATTAATCACGAACGATACGGATTCATTGAACTTGAAATATGGACCTGCTGCTAAAATGCTAAATTCAAGACCGTTGATCTCAATAATCGCTGTTTCGAAGCTATCCGGACCTTCTTGCCCTTTTTCCTGTGGTGGATTTTTATATTGGTGATATTCTTTGAGTTTTCCGTCTTTGAAGATGGAAAGGTAATAGTCGACCACCGATTTTGCATCCTTATCTACCCATAGGCAGGGTGTGATTTTTTGTGTGCTCATAACAGTTTTTTTTGCTGGAATTTGACTCGGAATAGCTGTATCACTGTTTTTTTGTGGTTTCTGTTTAGAATCGCCACAACCCATAAGACTTGCTGCCAGTAACACGACTAAAATTTTAATACTACACTTTTTCTTGTTTTAATTATTTTAAAGGTGGCGATAAATAATCTTAATATTTTAAATGCCTTGATGATAAGAGCAAAAAAATTGATTGTAAATATTTTCGTAAGTATTTGGTTTACAAAGTTATTATACGATTTTATGAAGCGTTTTGAGATTCTTGGATGGTTTTGGGTTGACGAGTGATTTTAATAACGCCCCGCTATTATCCATGTCTCGGAAAATTGACAAAACGTGATATCTCGCTGTAAAATTGCAATTAGCTTTGGTTGTATGCTGTTTTTATCACGCTTCAGCATTAAATTTAACTTCATAATTCCTATTCGTACTTAAATTCAATTTAAAAGAAAATAGGCAAGATCCGCCACCATGTCCTTGTTTTAATGTATTTCTAAAATTGAAATCTTTGGCGATAGCGTCACAAACCATTGCAACAAATATTTCTTTTTCTCCTTTGGAATTTGTCACAACCAAGTAACGCCTTAAATAATCATCTTTTCTTAAAACAAAATCTTCCTTTCTATAATTTTCCTCCGGATAAGCTTTAGAAAGTTCTTTGAAACGTTCAATTTCTAAAGGGTTTTGTTTTTCTATTATTTTATTTATTGCCAACTCAATTTTAATCAAATCTTTATTGTTTAGAACAGCAGATTTTGCATCTTTAAATATTTGTCTGCAATCTAAATCGCCAGATTCGTATTTGATTATTGCAATTCTTGAGCTATCAATTATAATTTGGTTAGGATATAATTCGGCAACATTTTCCTTTTTTACACAACCATTTGATAGAAACGTAATGAAGATTATTATGAGTTTATATTTCATGTTTTCCGTTGAGTTATTGTTTCAAAATAGCATACAACGCTTCGCGGCTCACGGATCGTGGCGGACATCCGGAGATTGTACTCTCTGCCGAACGGAAAGGTAATAAAACTAAAGAATTTTTCTAGCTTGACAAAGCGGAAAAATTCTTAGTTTTATGGCATTGGAAAAAGCACTTCCTTTTACCTGAAACCCCGCCATGGCCGTGAGCCGCTGTTACCGGCTGCCGTTCTATCTACAATTGAAAATAAGTATAACAGAAATTAGAATTAAAGTAGTAAAAACGCCAATTCGGTGATTCCAATTTTGTTTTAAAATCGTTTTGAAGTTATATTTAGAATTCAGAAAAATCCACCGAACAGATGCGCCAATAATTTTAAAAATTCCTGGAATGAATTCTTGAAAAAATCCACCGATAAGATCTTCAACAAAACTCATTCTTTTTCTTCCTTTGATTTATTTTTTATCCATTCATCAATATCAGGCGTCGCGCTTATTTGAGATAGAAAGCTAATTGTTCCTTTTTTTCGTGCAATTTTAGTAGCGAAATATATTCCCACTAATAAAGAGAACAAAATTATTATCACTGCAATAATTAATGTAAAAATATTGGCGTTCGAAAAATAGATAATGGCACCGATTATAAAGCCAATTAAAAGGGGAGAAGCCACAATTTGGAGCCAACCAATTACTTCTGTAAACTTTTCAAATATTCGTGACATTTTATCCTCGATTTTTTTTACGGTTGCCGGTAACGTTAGGCCGCTAACCGAGCGTTGCTGGCTTTCGGAGATTGTATTCTCTGCCGAACGGAAAGGTAATAAAACTAATGAATTTTTTTAGCTTGAAAAAGCAGAAAAATTCATAGTTTTATGGCACTGGAAAAAGCACTACATTTTACCTGAAACCCAGCAATGGCGGTTAGCGGCGGTTGGTAGCCGTTGCTTTATGATTCAACACTCGTTTCCCATCCATCATAATCTCCAGAATATTTTTTTGCAAGATTTTCTAAGTATAAAACTTGCTGGTCCATTATTTCTTTACTTATGTAATCGTTGATTTTTATTTGAAGTTGGAAGGGAAATTCGTCATCAATCTCATTTGTCTTTACTACTGAATATCCGTTAGTTTTAACTTCTCTTAAGAACTCTTGTAAATTATTTTCATCTTTAAAATAAATCCAATGAAAAATATCTCTTTTTACTTCAAATTTTTCACTGGCCTCTTTTAAGGTATTCAGAGTTTTTTCATTGGCCTCAATTTGATTTATGTCAAATTTTGCAGTATCATTTTGCCGACAAGAAATTGAAATTAATATGAGGAATGAAATTGATAATTTATACATGATTTTATAGATTGTGTTTTTGCAATGGCAACCAACGTTAGGCCGCTAACCGCGGCGGCGGACGTCCGGAGATTGTACTCTCTGTCGAACGGAAAGGTAACAAAACTGATGAATTTTTCTAGCTTTTTCAAGCTGAAAAATTCATGGTTTTGTGGCATTGGAAAAAGCACGTGAACTGACCTGAAATCCCGCCGGGGCGATTAGCGGCGGTTGGCAGCAGGCTTTTTCACATTATTTTACTGCTTTTCTTTCTATTACAACTTTGGCAAAGTAGCTGAATATTATTTATGGAATTACTTCCTCCTTTGGCGACTGGAATTATATGATCAAACTCTAAACTTTGCGAGCTTGCACAATTTACACAACATTCCATATCCCTTTTCCATACAGCTTGCATAATATGACTTGGTATTGGAACTCTAACGTTTTTAATTGAGAAGTTATGACTTAATTTTCCACTTTCGATAAGTTCTTGAATCGCATCAGATTCAAGTTGTTTTTTCCTTTCCTTTTCAAGTATATCTCGTTTGATTCGCTCTTTAAATTGTTCATCTCTTCTTTTTTTCCTTTCTTCCAATTCCAGTTGTCTACGCGCTTCAACCATCTTTAATCGTTCTTCCTTTTCCCGTTTTTCCACTAGAGCCAATTCTTCAGCTTTTTTGCGGTTTTCTTCGTCGAGTAGAAATCTGTTCTTCTCATCTTCTAATTGTTTTTCGCTTGCTTTTTTTGCAGCTTGTTCATTTCTTTCTCGCTGCAATTTTTCGAAGAGTGCTTCTTGCTTTTCTCTAGTTTTTAGTTCCTTACTTTTTTCTTGCGCAATCAAATCAATTCTTTCTTCAAATGAAAGGTCTTTCCATAGCTTCTCTATTTTATCTTTCAAGGTTTCTCGCAAGTGGCTTTCACTTTTATTGAATTCGATTAGCTTGTTATAGTTGGTAATTTTATTGCGTTTTTCTCGGATTTCATTTTCTACCGATAAATGCTTAAATCTATTTTGCGACATCCAATGCTTGTGCATAATTGATTTCTCGTGTCGTGAACTTCTTCTCCATCTTCGTTTGTCAATTTTTAAATCTCGCATTATTTCTATAGCAAGATTTTTGTCAATTTCTGGTTTCATTTTTAGATAGAGAACAGGAACCACAATTAAAATTCCACACCAAACCATTGTAATTGGAAGGATCATGATAAAAAGATACCAAGCGTCCTGCACGATGCATACGATAAGCGTGATAATTATTGGGGGAATGGACATTATCGAATTCCAATTTTCGTAAATTTTGTCGTTCATAAGATCATTTATTACGGATAGTGCGTTTAAGCTTGCTGCCAACGTTAGGCCGCTTCACAGCTGTTGCGGCGATTCGGAGATTGTACTCTCTGCCGAACGGAAAAGTAGTAAAACTAAAGGATTTTTTTAGCTTGACAAAGCAAAAAAATCCTTAGTTTTATGTTGCTCTTTTTCCACCCTGTATTTGTTACCGAATTGTGATCCGGAAAAATGTCATCTTTGGTATTTGGAATTCCGTCTATACCAGATGAAAATAGAGAGTAACCATTCCCGCTTTTTTTATAATTAAATTCCGCGTTCTTAGTACTTATCGGATCATTAGTATTTACCCAATAGTCTGTAGTTGAAAGTTCCTTTAGTTTACTTGGGTATTTGCCGTGTTTGTCATTAAATGATTCAATTTCGTCTATAACCGATGCCATTAACATTCGAGACATTTCTTCTGAACTTCGTTTTTGCCATGCATCGAAATCAAAATTTTGAAAATATATGTAATTACAAACCGCTCCGACTATTGCAATACTTCCAATAATTACCATTAACCTTCGCTTATATCTGAAAATTCCCAACAATATAACTACTGTGCCAGCCATCAAGCCAAGCGCCGTTGCTAATGTTTTCATTATAAATTCGAATAGTTCTGTATGACTCATTTTTTCTGCAATATACGCTAACGCTAGGCCGCTAACCGCGGCGGCGAACATTCGGAGATTGTACTCTCTGCCGAACGGAAAGGTAACGAAACTTATGATTTTTTCTAACTTGCAAAGTAGAAAAAATCTAAGTTTTGTGGCAATTGGAAAAGGCACTTGATTTTACCTGAAACCTCGCCGGGGCGATTAGCGGCGGTTAGCCGACGGTTTAATTCCATGAAGAGATGAAATTATCTTCCATACTTTTACCTTTTTCCGATTCATTATATGTAATTAATGAGCTAAATAATTTATCTCCAATTATTGAGTTGTAATATATTTGAGATAACACCAACTGATTTTGCGCGTTATAACCTTCAATTTTAATTCTATAAAAATTGAAGTTTCCAAGTTTTAAATTGGATTGGGATTGTTCAAATCGTGCGCCTTTAATTTGGCTTAAGCTTTTATTCAGCACATCCAAGAAAGATCTTTCATGCTCTTTTAAAGTTATCTTATTTTCCGGCATTGGATTGAAGCTGACTGTAAAAGAATTTTGGTTATTAAACTTAAACCCTATTAAATGCGAACGATTCGTATTGATTAAAGGAGAAGTCTTCTTTATTTCTTTATAACCTTTATCACTTAAATTATTCCAATAGTCTGCGTCATCAATTGTTGTTCCCTCAAGAATTTTTATTCTCCAGTTAAGTTCTCCATTGGTATAATATCCATTTTCAATTTTATCTGGTTTATTTGCTCTAATTGTAAGTTTTTCATTACCCTTCGTACTTAAGATTTTTTCTTGACCATTTGCAGTCAGAGTAACTTGGAGAATTACAATAAATGTGAAATAATATTTTATCATAGTTGATTTTTGACGATTTTTTCAAAACTGGCGGCTAACGCTTCGCGGCTCACGGATCGTTGCGGAGTTTCGGAGAGCGTTCTCTCTGCCGAACGAAAGCGAAGTTAAGAAAAAAGCACGATCAACTTACCTAAAAACAGCAATGGCCGTGA